>JAJZVM010000192.1 GCA_021845645.1 Bacillota bacterium | reverse complement strand
TCTCTTCGGACTCCAAGCTCTCTGGCAGCTACACGAATGGGTACAAGTTCCATGACCTAACTCTAGCAGTAATCTACACCCAACTCAATAGAACGCTAGATGTTATCGAGCAGTAACTACCCCCTCAGGATCCGCGGCGCCATTCGCCGCTGCGGCCGCCGGCCTTGCGCTCGAGCCGGACGTCCTGGATCTCCATGCCGCGGTCGATCGCCTTCAGCATGTCGTAGATAGTCAGGCCAGCCACCGAGACGGCTGTCAGCGCCTCCATCTCCACACCGGTCCGACCGACGGTGCGCGCCTCGGCTTCGATCAGGACGCCATCGCCCTGCTCGCGGAAGTCAACCCGCACCTCCGTCAAGGGCAGCGGATGGCAAAGCGGAATCAGTTCGCCGGTGCGCTTCGCGGCTTGAATCCCTGCGATCCGCGCCACGGCGAGTACATCGCCCTTGGCCGCGGCACCGCGGAAGAGCACCTCGCGGGTCGCGTCGGCCATGCGTACGCGACCGCTCGCCAAAGCCGCACGCTCAGTTTCCGGTTTGCCCGAGACGTCCACCATGCGCGCCTGCCCGCGCTCGTCGAAGTGGCTGGGCCGAGCCCCACCGCCCGCTTCAGATCGCAGCATCGCCATCCCCCATCGCCGGACCTCAGGCGTAGTTGTAGAAACCCCTGCCCGCCTTCCGTCCGAGGTAACCAGCCTGCACGTACTGGCGCAGGAGCGGACACGGCCGGTATTTCGGGTCGCCGAAGCCCTCCTGCAGCACCTCGAGAATGTAAAGGCATGTGTCGAGACCGATGAAGTCCGCCAGCTGCAGCGGCCCCATCGGGTGGTTCATGCCCAGGCGCATCACCGTGTCGATGTCCTCGGCACTAGCGATCCCCTCGTAGAGCGCGAAGACCGCCTCGTTGATCAAGGGCATCAGGACACGGTTGGAGACGAAGCCAGGAAAGTCCTTGGCGCGCACAGTCGTCTTGCCGTATGCCCTGGCCTCAGCCTCGACGGTGATCGTGGTCTCTTCGGACGTCTGGATGCCCGTCACGATCTCCACGAGCTGCATCACGGGCACCGGGTTCATGAAGTGCATGCCGATGAACCGCTCCGGACGTCGCACATTGGCCCCGAGGCGCGTGATCGGCAGGGACGAGGTGTTGCTCGCGAGGATGGCCCCTTCCGAGGCGATGTCCGACACCGACCGCCATAGCCTGGCCTTGTCCTCGAACCGCTCGATGATGGCTTCCACGACCAGCTCCGCTTCACGTGCCGGCTCGAGGTCCAGGCTGAACGTGACGCGTGCGAGTGCCGCGGCCGCTTCGTCCTGACTCAGTTGGCCCCGCTTCGCGAGTCTCGCGAGCGATGTGCGCATCGTCTCGCGCCCACGGTCCAGGAAGTCTTGCGCGACGTCGTGCACCGTCACCCTGCGGCCCGCCTGCGCCGCCACCTGAGCGATGCCGCTGCCCATCTGGCCGGCGCCGACGACCAGCACCCGTTCCATCAGGCATCCACCCGGACGAGCGTGGCCTCGCCCTGACCGCCGCCCGAGCAGATCGCGGCGACGCCGTAGCCGCCACCGCGGCGGCGCAGCTCGTAGATCAAGGTCATCAGGATGCGTGCGCCGGAGGCGCCGACGGGATGCCCGAACGCTACGGCGCCGCCGTTCGCGTTGACGATCTCCTCGTCGACGCCGAGCATCCTGGTCGAGGTGATCGCGACGGCCGCGAACGCCTCGTTGATCTCCACAAGGCTGAGGTCTTTCGCCGTGAGGCCCGCGCGGTCAAGGGCCTGCTGAGCCGAGAGGGCCGGCACCGTCGCGAGGTAGGCGGGCTCCTGCGAGACCGCGCCATGCGAGATGATCCTCGCGAGCGGCTTCATGCCCCTGCGCTGCGCCTCGGCACCATCCATCAGAAGGATCGCGGAGCCGCCATCGTTCAGGGCGGGGGCGTTGCCTGCCGTGATGCCGTGGCTCGGGTCGAACACGGGCTTCAGTTGCTGCAGGCGCTCGAGCGTCGTATCGGGCCGCGGGCCCTCGTCCTGGCGCAGCTCCGCCTTCCCGTACTGCACAGGCGTGATCTCGTCGTCGAGGCGACCCGCCGCCATGGCATCCTTCGCCCGCATCTGCGAGCGGTACGACCACTCGTCCATCTGCTCTCGCGTGACGCCGAGTTCGAGTGCGACGCGGCCACCGTGGACACCCATGTGCACATCACCGAACGCGCACCACAGGCCATCGTGGACCACGGAGTCGACGATCTCGCCATTGCCCATGCGGTAGCCGTAGCGCGCCTTGTAGAGCAGGTACGGCGCCTGCGACATGCTCTCCATGCCGCCGGCCAGCACCACCTTGGCCTCGCCCAGCCGGATCGACATATCTCCCAGGTTCACGGCCCTGAGGCTGGATGCGCACACCCTGTTGATCGTATCGGAAGGCAGCTCGACAGGTAGTCCGGCCCTGATCGTCGCCTGACGCGACGGGATCTGCCCGACGCCCGCCTGAACAACGAGGCCCATGTACGCGTAGTCGATTTCCCTGCCGTCGATGCCAGACTGCGCGACCGTCGCGCGGATCGCCTGCGCACCAAGCTCCACAGCGGGCACATCCTTCAAGGCGCCGCCGAACTTTCCGATCGGCGTCCGCTTCGCTGCAACGACCCACGTCTCCGCCATGCTAACCCGCCCTTCCTTCCGTCACTCCTCGACGACGCGGATCTCCGCGCCGAGGGCGGCCAGCTTCTGCGCGAGCCGTTCGTAGCCTCGCGCCACGTGCCGCACCCCGTCCACCTCCGTGCGCCCCTGCGCACTGAGACCCGCGATCACCAGCGCGGCGCCGCCGCGGATGTCCCGCGCGACCACCGGAGCGCCGGTGAGCACAGTCGCCCCGCGTACGAGCGCGGTGTTGCGCTCGATCTTGATCTGCGCCCCCAGGCGCACGAGTTCGTTGGCGTACCCGAAGCGGTTGTCGAAGATGGTCTCCTCCACGACCGAGACGCCGTCCGCCTGGCAGAGGGCGGCCACGAGCTGCGGCTGCAGATCGGTCGGGAACCCGGGGTGCGGCTGTGTCTGCAAGTCGATCGCCTTGAGGCGCTCGGGCGCGTCGACGGTGATCGAGTCCTCCTCCACCTCAACCCGCGCCCCGGCTTCACCAAGCTTGACGATGAGGGTGCGCAGGTGCTCCGGGATGATCGGGCTGACGCTGACGCGCCCACCGGTCGCCGCGCCCGCCAGCAGGAAGGTGCCCGCCTCGAGTCTGTCCGGGATCACCTCGTGCACTGCGGCGTGAAGCCGGTCGGCTCCCTCGATGCGTATGACGTCCGTGCCGGCGCCGCGCACCCGAGCGCCCATCGCGTTGAGAAAGTTCGCGAGATCGACGATCTCGGGTTCCTGGGCGGCATCCTCCAGGATCGTTGTGCCGAACGAGATCGAGGCGGCGATCATCAGGTTGCAAGTGGTGCCGAACGACTTGCGGTCCACATAGATGCGCGAGCCGTTCAAACCGCCCGGGGCCTCCGCGAGAATGGCGCCGTGTTCCACCCAGGCCCTGGCACCCAGCGCCTGGAAGCCGCGCAGATGAAAGTCCACGGGCCTGGCGCCGATGTCGCACCCGCCCGGCACCGCCACCTCCGCACGCCCAAGGCGGGCCAGGAGAAGGCCCACGATGTAGGTGGAGCCGCGCAGACGAGCGGCCCGGTCGTAGGGAGCCACATGCTGGTTCAGGCCGCTCGCGTCCATCTCGAGCGTCTTTGGCGCGGTGAATTCGGCCTTCGCGCCAAGTGCCCGCAGAATCTCGATCAGATCGAGGATATCGGTATAGCTAGGAATGTTCTGCAGAATGGAGACGCCCTCCGACGCCAGGGCGGCCGCGGTGATGATCGGGAGGGCCGAGTTCTTCGCTCCGTTCACTGGCACGGAACCGATCAGGCGATTCCCGCCTTCGATCGCAAAGAAGGCCAAGGCAGTCTCTCCTCGCGCTGCTCGGCGCGCATGCTGTGAGCCTTGCGGGCCCCACAGGCAGGATACTGCCTTGGGCCGCACTCCGCTAGCGGCGGTAGTTCGGTGCTTCCTTCGTGATGTCGACGTCGTGCGGGTGGCTTTCGAGCAGGCCCGCGTGCGTGATGCGCACGAACTGCGCTTCCTTGCGCAGGTCCTCGATCGTTGCCGCGCCCACATAGCCCATGCCGGCGCGCAGTCCGCCCACCATCTGGTAGACCGTGTCCGCGAGCGTTCCGCGGTAAGGGACGCGTCCCTCGATGCCCTCCGGCACGAGCTTGCTCTGGCCCTCCTGGAAGTACCGGTCGCTGGAGCCTTCCTTCATGGCGCCGAGGGAGCCCATGCCACGGTAGCTCTTGAAGCTGCGTCCCATGTAGATCTCCATCTCGCCTGGGCTCTCCTCGGTCCCTGCCAGAAGCGACCCGAGCATCACCGTGTGGGCACCGGCAGCCAAAGCCTTCGTGATGTCGCCCGACGTGCGGATGCCGCCATCCGCGATCACCGGTACGTCCGCTGCCGCGGCCGCCTCGGTGCAGTCCAGGATGGCTGTGATCTGGGGGACGCCGATGCCGGCGACGACGCGAGTCGTACAGTTGTGCACCGCCACGCGATTCGCGATGTAGCTCTCGTCCTCCTCGACCTCGAGGTTGTAGACGTAGAGACTCTCGTCGACTACCTCGACTTCCCTGACCGTCGCATACGAGCCGCCCTCACCCTGCCACATGCCCTGCTGGCCCCTGGCGAGAGGCGCCTGCGCCGCCTTGCCCCGCAGTTCAGGGAACTCGCTGAGGAAGCGCAGGACCTGGGCGCCAGACATCCGAACCGCGTAGGTCGCGTGCCGGCCCGGGCGGGCAGGCTCGGCCCGTTGAACGCTCGGCGTGTAGCCGAGCCGCATCAGAACCTCCGCGATCTGGCTCGCGAGCGACGGCGAAGTCGTCCTGTATGCGACGCGGCCTCTCTCACGCAAGGTGCCGCCGCCGCGGAACGCGCCGATCAAGAGCTGGTGCAGGAGCTCGGGCGCCTGCTCCGTGACCTCCTGCGGCAGGTACCTCTCCGGGGCGCCTCCGGGGACAAGCTCCGAAAAGAACCTGGCAAGCGCATGGCTGCGGACAAGGACCATAACGCCTTTGCCCCTTCGGCTGTGGAGCGCCGTGGATCCGGAGTAGCCGAATACCTGCGCGACCAGGCGCTTCACATCCGCGTGGTACTCGGTTTCGTCTTCGTGGAAAGCGAAGCGGAGCTGCCTGTTGTCGGCATTGCCCCCGCAGTCGCCCCCGGCGACATAATAGCCGATCAGCCGCATGAGGCTGCCGTCCAGCTCGACCGCGCGTCGGACGCGATGCACCGGAGCAGGCCGCTCGCAGTTGGCCTCCTGAAGATATTCCGCCGCAGTCGCCTGCGACGCGTCCTGCACATGGCGCTGGCCAAGCGCGGTGCTGGCGACGATCCGCTCGGTCGTGCCGAAGCGATCGGCTATCGTGCTGCGGTTCTCCGCGTTCTGGTTGCCACGCGGCATTGGCCCCACCAGCCAATCGCCGTCGACCCGATAGCGGGGGACGTTGAATCCGAGGTCGTAGGTGACATGGTGGTTGCGAGCCTCGCGCAGGGGCATGAACAGGACGTCCTGCGACTCGATCCTGCCCGCCTCCACCCAGTCGAGGCCGTGGTTGTGTTTGGCTTTCGAAAACTTGCCCCCCGCCTTGCGCCGTTGTGCGCCGCTCGCAGCGAAGTGCAGCGCATAGAAGGGATGGTTGGGCGTGACGCGCAGGGTGCCTGGGGCGCCGTTGATGCGCATATGCACCATGGGGCCTGCATAGGGCCGGCGATAGACGGTCAACACCTCGCGAATGTGGCCCTTGTGCGTCACGACGAAGTCGCCTGGCATGACCTGCGCGATCGGGCGCACCGAGCCGTTGGCCATCGTGATCAGCGCCTCGGGACCAAAACAGATCGATCCGGGTCCGACGCCCGCCTTGACGGCGTCCGCCCCCGCAGCGATCAGAGCCTTCGTTCCCTCCGCGGTCGCCACGTTGCCGGCGATCAGCTCGACGTCGGGGAAGCGGTTTTTGATCTCCCCCACCGCCTCGAGCACGTTCTTCGAATGGCCGTGCGCCGTGTCAAGCACGAGGCAATCCACGCCTGCGTCGACGAGCGCCTTGGCGCGTTCAAGCTTGTCATGGCCGACGCCGATGGCGGCGGCGACCAGCAGGCGCCCTTTCCCGTCCTTGGCCGAGTTCGGGAACTTCTGCGCCTTCTCGATGTCCTTGATCGTGATCAGACCTCGCAGGCGGTAGTTGTCGTCGACGAGCGGCAGTTTCTCGATCCTCCGCCGCGCCATGATCTGCTTGGCCTCCGCCAATGTGGTTCCCACGGGAGCCGTGACGAGCCCCTCGCGGGTCATGGCCTCGTCGAGCGGCCGGTCGAGATCCTCCTCGAATCGCACGTCGCGGTTCGTGATGATGCCGATGAGTCGTTCACCCTCGACAA
>JAJZVM010000039.1 GCA_021845645.1 Bacillota bacterium | reverse complement strand
TCCGATCTAGCAGGAGGACGAGAACCGGAAGGATCAGGGCAAGCTCCACCGCCGCCTGACCCTTCCGGTCGCGAAGCCCGGGCCGCCGCGGCGTCCCCCCAGCCTTAGAGGCTGTTCGTGATACTGTCGAAGACACTGCCGAGCTTCCCGCCCAGCGCGAAGACGGCACCGACAACCACGACGGCGATAAGAGCGATGATGAGGGCATACTCAACCATGCTCTGGCCCCTTGGGTCGCGTACTCGGCGAAGGAACGTGGAGAATCGGACCGCAGCCATCATCAACATGATGCCCCTCCTCTCCCCGCCCCGAAAAAGCGAAAGGCCTCCCAATCAGCCTTGGGAGGTCCAACCTTCTCCCTTCGGCAACCCGGCGATCATAGCCTTTTCGGCCTTAGACCCGTGGCTTTGCGTCCGACCCTTTCGAGCCGTTTGCCATTTCGCGGGGTATTCTTATGCAGATAGAAAATAACAAGTGGAGAGATCGCTGTCAATAGGATAGTTTTCGTGTCGTCTAGCATGTTTTCGGGGGGCCGCCACCCAAGTATATCTATCCAACCGGCGTGCAGGCCAGGACGGCCAACTCCCGCATCTCCTCCTCATCGACGCTTACCACCTCGCATTGGCCGATGCGCCGTGGCACGACGATGCGGAACCCCTGGCTGCCGTTCTTCTTGTCGTGGACGAGGTAGCCCCAGAGCTCCGACGCGTCGCCCTGGTAGTGCATCGGCAGGCCAAGGCGGCGCAGCACCCCGAGCACGGCATCGGCGTGTTTGAAGGCGTAGCGCTGCTCCGCAAGCCGCACCACCGCCGACAGCCCGATTGCCACGCTGCTTCCGTGGGATAGCGCGTAACCGCTTGCAGCTTCCACAGCGTGGCCCGCCGTGTGACCGAGGTTCAGCTTGGCGCGAACGCCCGATTCCTTGGGATCCGCCGCGACCAGTCCGAGCTTCGCCTTGGCCGCACGCGCCAGAGCGAAGTCGAGCGCCGGTCCGGCAGGGGGACGGCGCCACCCGGCGCACGCCTCGAAGAGTTCCGCGTCCAGGCCGACACCGCACTTGAGGACTTCGGCGAGGCCATCGCGGAACTCCGCGAGCGGCAGGGTCCGCAAGGTCTCAGGATCGATGAGCGTGGCCCGCGCAGGGTAGAAGGCTCCCACCAGATTCTTGCCCTCCGGCAGGTTGAGTCCTGTCTTGCCGCCGAGTGCTGCGTCGGCCTGTCCCACCACCGTGGTCGGCACGTTCACGAGCGGCACGCCACGCATGTAGCTGGCGGCAAGGAAACCGCCGAGGTCGGTCACGGCCCCGCCGCCCAGGGCCACCACGGCCTCGTCCCGCGTCATGGCGAGCGACGCCATGCGCCCGAGCAGATTCCGGTAGACCGCGAAGTCCTTCGCCGCCTCGCCGTCCGGCACCACTTCGAGCGTCACCTGGCGCTCGCCATAGCGCAGGTTGTCGACGAGAGACCTCGCCCAACTGTCCGCTAGTGGCGGCTGCGTGAGCAGAAGGCTTCGCCCGAAGCCCGTGAACGAACCGGCGAAGCGGCGGGCGCCGCGCCCGAAGTAGACGCCAGGCGCGAGGTGCCCCAGCGCAAGAAAGTCCGTGATGCGGTCGACCGCCCGGGACGGGGCCGATTCGGTCCAGAACCAGGCCTCGGCGACCTCTTCGTAAAGCGGCAGCCGATCGCGCCGCAGGGCCTGCAGGCGATCGGCAGGATTCGGCGCCAGCACGGGTCTACCCCTGCCGCCGCGCAGGCGCGAGAGCAACTGTGGATCCCGCGCGGTCAGCCCCAGGACGCGGACCTCGCGCAGCAGGCGCCTGTTGTCTGGCCGCAGCACCGTGCCGCCGCCCGTCGAGACGACCGTGTCGGTGCCCTGCACGGCCTCGCGCAGCGAGCGGGTCTCCTCATCGCGGAACGCGGATTCGCCGAGTCGCTCGTACAGCTCGCCCGCCGGCGCGCCAAACCGCTCTTGCAGCATCTGGTCCGTGTCCAGGAAGGCGTAGCCGAGGCGCTGCGCCAGCTCCCGGCCGATTCTGCTCTTCCCTGCGCCGGGCAGCCCGACGAGCGCGACGATCAAGGACGGACCCGCCCGAGAAAGTAGCGATAAGCCTGATCGACATCCCCCAGGGAATCGCCGCCGAACTTCTCGAGGACGAGCTCGGCGAGCACCAGCGCCATCACCGCCTCCAGAACGACGCCCGCCGCCGGCACGGCGGTGATGTCGGACCGCTCGACCTGTGCCAGGAACGGCTCCTTCGTCGCCATGTCGACCGACTTCAGCGGACGGCGCAGGGAACTCAGCGGCTTCATGGCCGCCCTGACCCAGATGGGCTCCCCGTTCGAGATGCCGCCCTCGCTGCCGCCCGCCCTGTTGGTAGGCCGCGTGAAGCCCTGTTCGGGCGTGTAGACGATCTCGTCGTGCACCTGGGACCCCGGCACGCCGGCAGACCAGTTGGCTGCCCCGATCTCGAGTCCCTTGATGGCCGGCACGGACAACATCGCCTGGCCAAGGCGCCCATCGAGCTTGCGATCCCAGTGCACGTGCGCGCCCAGTCCAACCGGAACGCCAACGGCCCGCACCTCGACGACGCCCCCCAGGGTGTCGCCCTTGAGACGGGCCGCATCGATCGCCTGCACCATGGCCGCCGATGCCTCGGGATCGGCGCAGCGCACCAAAGACGCGTCGATCGCCTCGAGGTCCAGGCTCGGCGGCGGCGGCGCGGTCACATCGCCGAGCGCGACGACATGCGAGATGATCTCGATGCCGAAGTGGCGCAGGAAGGCCTTGGCGATCGCCCCGAGCGCGACGCGCGTTGCCGTCTCCCGTGCGGAGGCCCGCTCGAGGATGTCGCGGGCATCCCGCCTGTCGTACTTGAGCGCGCCGGCCAGATCGGCGTGACCTGGCCGCGGGCGCGTGAAGATCGGCCCGGTCTCCGGGCCCTCGGTCGCCATGCGCTCCTGCCAGCGCGAGAAGTCGCGGTTGCGGATCATGAGGGCGATCGGCGAGCCAAGCGTCTCGCCGAAACGCACCCCCGCGAGCCATTCGATCTCGTCGTGCTCGATGCTCATGCGCTGGCCCCGGCCGTAACCGGCCTGTCGGCGCATGAGGTCGCGGTTGACGTCTGCAGCGGCGAGCCTGAGGCCTGCGGGGATGCCTTCGAGAATACCGACGAGTGCTGGTCCATGGGACTCTCCCGCGGTCAGATAGCGCAAGCCTACAACCCTCCTTCAGTCACGAGCGTGCGCGCAAGCGCCTGCTGCAAGGCAGTCGCCATCGCACTGTGCGGGGGCTCCTCGTCATACCAGAGCCGCCAGGACAGCAGAGCCTGTCCGAGCAGCATGCCGGCGCCGCCGATCGTCCGGCAGCCCCGCAGTTGCGCGAGGCGAAGCAGCCTGGTCGTCTGCGGCCGGTAGATGAGGTCGTAGACGATGGCGCCCTCAGGCAGATCGGTTTCGTCCAGCGGCGAGTCGGAGGGCATTGTCCCGACCGTCGTCGCGTTGACGACCAGATCGACGTCGCTGCGCTGACCGCGCTGGCGCCAGTCGATCGTCTCGGCCCCGAACTCCCGGCCCATCCGCCCGAGCATCTCCCGGTTGCGTCCCGCGACGCGCAGGGCGATCCCTTCGCGGGCCAGCACCGCACAGACGGCCAGGGCCGCCCCGCCCGTGCCGAGCACCAATGCCGAGCGGATCGGCCTGGAGAGGGCGGCCAGCGGCTGCCAGAAGCCGTCGGCGTCCGTGTTGTGGCCCTCCCAGCCGCCTTTCGTCCGGCGCAGCACGTTGACCGCGCCGATGCGCTTCGCCCACGGGTGCAGGCGCATCACCATCTGGGCGGCGGCCTGCTTGTGTGGCTTCGTCACGTTCGCGCCACGCGCACCCAGCAGATGTGCCCCGCGCAAAGCGGCACCAAGGTCTTCCGCGGCGATGTCCCAGACCATGTACTGCCCGTCCCGTCCCGTCGCGTGCAGAGCCGCGCCGTGCAGAGCCGGCGAGAGCGAACCCTCGATATCGCGGCCGAACAGGCCCAGAAGCTCCACGGGCGCACCGCCTCGCACGCAAGATCATGAGGATGACAGCGCCTGACGCCGACGGCCTCCGCCCGCCGACGCCAGGTGCCGGAAAACGACTAGCCGGCGCTCGACGGCGCCCGCAGGCCCGTGCGCTCGAAGTGGTGGAGGACGACGTCTTCCAGGCGGCGGACCGCTTTGGTGCCGATGAACTCCTGGCGCGACAGAGGCGTCACCAGGATGGTGAAGAGACCGGCACGGTTGCCCCCGAGGATGTCGGTGAAGACCTGGTCGCCGATCACCGCCGTCGACTTCGGCACCGTGCCGAGGACAGCCATTGCCTCGCGGAATCCCCGCGCCCACGGCTTGCGCGCATGCGGGATGAATGGCACGCCAAGCCAGCCGGCAAAGTCCTGTACCCTGCCATGGCCGTTGTTGCTGAGAATGACGGCGTCGATGCCGTGTCCGTGCAACCGCTGGACCCAGGCCTTCACCTCGCGCGAAGGCCTGGGCGACTTCCAGCCCGCGAGCGTGTTGTCGAGATCGAGCACGACGCCTCTGATGCCCCGGCGACGGAGCAACCGGGGATCCACGCTCTGGACCGACGGAAGGTAAAGGTGCGGGCGCAACTTCGAAAGCACGACGTGGCCCCTTCGCCGAAGTTGCCAGCATTATAGCACACTGGTACGGTTCTGCCGGCCGTTGTCGCCCTTGCGCGAGCCGGTATATCTTAGGAACGGTCCGATCCCGCCTAGCCTCGCATCTGTGCCAGGACGACGAGGCCGAGGCAGACCACGACGTAGAGGGCCCCCGCAAGCTTTGCGCCTGTGCCCCGCACCCGCCGCACGCCACCCATCATGTAGGCGGCAAGGAAACCGCCGACGAGACCGCCGACGTGGTCCCAGACGCCGATGCCAGGATACATGAAATCGAAGGCCAGGTTGAGGACGAGGATGCTGCCCAGCCAGCGCAAGAGGGAGCCGCGCATGGGCCCGCGCGCCTCGAGGGCGATCACGCCTGTGGCGCCGAGCAGGCCGAAGATGGCGCCGGAAGCCCCGACCAGCACCGCATAGGGCGGATATGCGACCAGCGAGAGAAGTCCGCCCATGACACCGCCGAGCAGGAAGAGACCGATGAAGCGGCGCCAGCCGAACGCCGGCTCCACGAGTTCGCCCATGACAAACAGGCTGTAGCCGTTCAGCAGGATGTGCAGCAGGTTCAGATGCAGGAATATGGCAGTGACGACGCGCCACCATTGGCCCTGCAGCACGAGGATGTTCACCTGCGCGCCGAGGTTGACCATGCGCATGATGCCGGGCGAACCGCCGAGACCGCCCTCGAGCACGTACATGACGACGAGAACGGCAAGAATGCCATATGTGGCGGGAAGCACGCGGAAGCTGCGTCGCACCATCATAGCCCCCCGGCCCATTGTAGCCCAAGGTCGCGAACGGCGCCCCCAGCCCGTCCCCGTGCCGCCGGGCCAGATCAAGGAGGAAGAAGCGCGTGACGGGTTGCGGCATGCGAGGCGTTGCCGTGCGCACCGGGCTCCTGACCGGCCTCGCCATCGCCGCGGTCACGTGGGGCATCTTCCTCGCCTGCGACGGCACCAGAGGCATGACGGTGCACGGCGCCCCGGTGCCGATCGCGGTGTTCGCAGCGGAGGTGGTGCTCTTCGCAGGCGCCGGGTTCCGCCTGCGGCGACGCGGCCTCGACGATCTCTCCGCGCTGCGCGGAGGGCTCGTGGCCGGTCTGACGAGCGCCCTGCTCGCGGGCTTCCCGCGCGGCGCGATCCTGCTGCTCAGCGACAGCTACCTGCGCTATCTCGCAGGGCCGCACGCAGGCCATGTGCTGGTTCCCTGGCCGCCATTCGCCGTGCTGTTCGCGCTCGTCGGCGCCGTGCTGGCGGGCGCCGTTCTCGGCGCGGCCTGCGGCGCCATCGGCGGCTCGTTCGCGAAGCCTTCAAGGACCTGAGTCGTCTTTCAGCTGCCGTAGTCCGCCTTGGCCGCCGCGCCGCTGCGTGCGACATCGTAGACCTGCCTGAGCCACAGTTCAAGCGCCAGCAGAACATAGACATGGCGGCCGTCCTGCCCAGGGCGGCCCCTCAGGCGCCCGAGCGCCCCTTGCACCTCAGTCCCGTCGAAGAGGCCCCTGTTCCTTGCCGTATCGCCCGTCAGGACGTCGTAGGCGAAGTCGCGCATGGGGCCCGCGAGCAACCGGGAGATGGGCGATGGAAATCCGCGCTTGCGGCGCAGGGCGGCCCTGGCCGGCAGATGCCGCCGCGCCACCTGCCGCAGCACGAACTTGCCCTGCCCCGCGCGCACCTTGTAGTTCCAGGGCAGGGCGTCCGCGAGTTCCACCACGCTTCGGTCGAGGTACGGCACCCGCGCCTCGAGTCCGAAGGCCATCGTAAGTCGATCGAGCTTCATGAGCGCCTCGTCCGCAAGCCAGACCTCCCGGTCCACCTGCAGCATCGACCTGAGCCAGTCGCCACCCCGCGCCGCGGCGGACGCGAAGGCCTCCGCCGCGAGGCCGCCCGGATGGCTCCCGGCGAGCATCCGCCGCACATCCGGTCGGTACAGGGCTTCGCGCTCGCCGTCCTGCCAGCACATGCCGATGCCGAGGTAGCGCTCCCCGAGAGGCGTCAGGCTGCGCGCGGCCAGGCCGCGCCCCGGCAGGCGCGAAGCTGCGAGCGTCCGGCGCAGCGCCATGGGCAGCCATCGGCTGAAGCGGCCGACCACCAGCGGTTCGTCGTAGCCGGGGTAGCCGGCGAAGAGTTCATCCGCGCCTTCGCCGCTCAGCACGACCGGTACATCCTGCGCGGCCCGCTGCGCGATCGCCCTGAGCGGCAAGGCCGTCGGGTCGCCGTTCGGCTCGTCGATTTCCCGGGTCAGCATCAGCAGGTGCTCTTGCGCTGCCCCGGCGTCGATCTCGAGCCGCGTCAGCGGCACGCCGTACGCCCTCGCGGTCGCCTCCGTGACCGCGAACTCCTCACCCTCGTCGCCGAAGTCCGGGAAGCCCGCCGTGTAGGCCCTGAGCGAGCCGCCGAGCAGACTTGCCGCATAGTGCAGCACGAGCCCAGAATCGACCCCGCCGGAAAGTAGCACACCGATCGGCTGATCGCCCTGCAGATGGCGCTCGACCGAGCGCGCAAGCCTGCGGTCGAGTTCCTCTGTCGCCTCGTCGAGGGTAAGCTGCGGGAATGCCGGGCTGGGCTGGCCGAGGTGCAGCAGTTCCGTGCGTCCGTCGGCGTGCAACACAAGCGCCTTGCCTGGCGGCACCCGCCGGATGCCCTCGCAGATCGTCTCCTCGCCGACGGAAGTCCGGTAGAGGAGATAGCGGTCCAGGGCCTCGAGGTTGAGCGGCGGGACATCGCCCAGGGCGAGCAGCGCGCGCAGTTCCGAAGCGAACGCGACTCCATGGTGCGCCCGCCGCCAGAGCAGCGGCTTGATGCCGAGCGGGTCCCGCACCAGCACCAGCTTGCGCCTTGCGCTGTCCCAGACGGCCACAGCGAACATGCCTGAGAGTTCCTCGGCGAAGGCGGGGCCGTGTTCCTCGTAGAGGTGAACCACCACCTCCGCGTCCGATCCGCCGGCAAAGCGGTGTCCGCGGCGTTCGAGGTCGCGGCGCAGTTCGGCGTGGTTGTAGATCTCGCCGTTGACCACCGCGACGATGCGCCTGTCCTCGCTGAAAAAGGGCTGCGCACCGCCCCTGGGGTCCACAATCGCCAGGCGGCGCATGCCGATCGCGGCGCCCGGTCCGAAATACGTTCCTTCGTCGTCGGGCCCGCGGTGTCTGAGAGCCGAGAGCATGCGCTCCAGTTCAGCCTGGGCGACCTCGCGAGACTCTCGTCCGACGACCCCGGCGATGCCACACAATAGATACGTCCCCCCCGCTGAGACCTGTTGGTCAGTCTACCCACCGCGGCTGAAAATACAGTGAATGTGCAGCCTTGCCGCATGTGAAACGCCTGAGAGACGCGACGCCCTGTAAGACTGCCGCGTCAGCCGATCTCGCTCGGCTGTTGCCAAATCCGGCTAAGGCTCCGGGGCCCGCCATTCGCGCCGCAAAAGCGAATAGTAGAGTTCGTCGCTGAACGCGCCATCGATCAGGTAGTGTTCGCGCAAGCGGCCGTCGAGACGGAATCCGGCGGCCTCCAGCACCGCGATCGAGGGCCCGTTGTCGGCCGACGTCGTGGCATAGAGCTTGTGCAGCATCTTGCCGGGCCAGGTGAAGAGGATGCCGACAAAGGTCCTGACGGCCTCGCGGCCGACACCTTGCCCGCGCGCGCCGGCGGCGAGGTAGTAGCCGATCTCCAGGCTGCGGTTGCGCGGGTTTTCGTTCTGGGCGACCGTGCGACCGACGATCTCGCCGTCCCTGAGTACGGTGAACACCACCTCGCGACCGCCGCGCAGGGCTTCCATGTAACGCGCGCGGAAGACCGGGTACGGACGCACGAACTCCACCGGCCGGCAGGTGTACCGCTCCCAGCCGAGATCTTCCTCCTGCCAGCGGTAGAAGAAAGGGAGGTCGGTCTCCTGCGCTGGCCTGAGCCGCACGTCCATCCGTTCGCCTCCATTGCGGGACCGCCTTCTCCCGCCATGATATCCGAGGACGGACGGTCAGGGCTTGCTACTCCCAGCGCCAGGTGCGACTCGAGATCAACGCGAGGATGACGAACCAGACGGCCAGAGCGAGGATGTCGCCCTGCACTGACTGTGCCCATGGCAGGTACTGTCCCGACATCAGTCCGCGCACGCCGTCCACGAGATAGGTGAGCGGCAGGAAGTGCACGATGGAGCGCAGCATCGGCGGCAAGCTCGTGACAGGGAAGAAGACGCCGCTCAGGAACATCATCGGAAAGCTGACCACGTTGATGATCGGCATGCTCGCCTCCTCCGTCTTCGCGAAGCCGGCGATGACGAAGCCGATTGCGAGGAACGCCGCCATGCCGACGATGACGGTCGCGAGAAGCGGCAGCAGAGGCAGGCTGACAGTGGCGTGCAGCAGCGCCATGGCGATCGCCACGATCAGCGCGGCGCTGAGGACGCCGAAGACGAGCTGGTACAGCACGACGCCGCCAAGAAACTGCAGCGGCGTCAGGGGAGTCGCCAGAAAGCGGCGCAATACCCCCTTCTCCTTCCAGCGCGTGAGACTCCCCGCCACGCCGAACAGGCTGTTCTGCATCGCCATCAGCGCCAGGACACCCGGCAGCAGGAAGTCGAGGTACGTGGAGCTTCGGCTGCCGGAGGCGGCCTTGGGCTGGACGGAGAAGACGGGCCGCGCCCCGGCCATGGCGAGGTTGATCTGCGCGGCGGCCGACGTCACGGCCGATACGGCCTGCTGGGCCGTCTGCATGTTGGCGCTGTTGTAGACGAGGGTCGCGTGCCAGGGCGGCGGCGTCGCGGCCTTGGGCAGCAGCAGCACCGCATCGGCCTGGCCGATGCGCACCATGTGCAGGGCCTGCCTGCGGTCCTCGCGCCTTACGCTGAAGTACGGGATCTTCCTGTACGCCTGCACGATCCTGGCCTCGGTTCCCGACTTGGGTCCCGAGATGAGAAGGTTCAGCTTGAAATTCGAGTTGCCGAGGAAGCCGAACACCACCATCAGCAGGACGGGAAAGAAGAACGTCCAGAAGAGGGCCTGCCGGTTGCGCACCATCGAACGCAAGAGCGCCCCCGTCACCATCAAGAGCTGTCTCATCAGTCGCGCAGGCTCCTTCCCGTCAGCTGCAGGAAGACGTCCTCGAGCGTCGCGGAGCGCGTCGCGAGACCGGTAAGCGGCACCTCGCGGCTCCTGCCCCATTCGGCGAGCGCCGACAGCGTCTCGTCGAGGCGCTGCGTCATGAGGATCGTCTTCGCTCCGTCCCGCGACACGCGTTCAAGTCCGGGAAGGCGCAGTTCGTCGTCGATCGGCACCTCCGCCGCAAGTTCGATGAACGCCCCGGGGCGGTGCCGCCGGATCAGTTCCTGCGGCTGGCCCTCGTCCAGAACGCGGCCGTGGTCCATCACCGCGAGGTGGTCGCACAGGGCCTCCGCCTCGTCCATGTAGTGCGTTGTCAGGACGACCGTTCTGCCCTCCCGTTGCAGCTCACGCACCGAATCCCAGACGTTGCGCCTGGCCTGCGGGTCGAGGCCCGCCGTCGGCTCGTCCAGAAACACGACCTCCGGGTCGTTCACCAGTGCGAGCGCCACCGCAAGCCGCTGGCGCTGGCCGCCCGACAGGTTCTGCACGTAGGCCTTGCGCTTCTCGCCGAGTTCGAACCGCTCGATGAGCCGATCGGTCGGGATGGTGTGCTTATAGAAGCTTCCGAAGAGGTCTATCGTCTCGTCGACCCGCAGCAGCTCGAAGAACGCCGAGGTCTGCAACTGCACGCCGAAGCGCTCCCGCGCCACCCTCGGCTCGCGCACCAGATCGTGCTCGCCGTAGGTGATGCGGCCCGCGTCGGGACGCCTCAGCCCCTCGATCATCTCGAGCGTCGTGGTCTTGCCGGCGCCGTTCGGTCCCAAGAGACCGAAGATCTGTCCCGGCTCGATACCGAGGTCGACGCCATCGACCGCCCGCAAGTCACCGTAGGCCTTGCGGACCTCCTGCAGGCGCAGGAACTCGCTCCTGGCCAGATCGATCCCCCCAATCGTCCGCAGCGTCTCTTCCCAGCATAGCCGTGCCCTGATGTCCTGGGTCATTGTACCAGAGTACCAGAAGGACCTGGCCGCAGGCGGAGCTTCCCGCCGTGGGACGGCGAGCAGGAATAGAGGCCGCCGCGCGGAAGCCGCTAGCGTGCTCGAAGGAAAAGAGGAAGGGGTGCCGCCTTGAGGCCTGCGCTGGTCTTCGATGTGGAGACCGTCGTCGACCCCGACATGGCTAGGCGCGTGCTGGCAAAGCCCGATCTGACCGATGCCGAGGCCATGCCGCTTGTCGCCCCGCCCAGATCGGAGGGTGAGGCGTTCGGCTTTCCCAAGCCACTCTACCACCAGGTGGTCGAGATCTCGGTCTGTGTCATCGGCCCGGACGGCAGCGTCGACGTCCTGCGCCCGCTTGGTGGCGGCGACGAGGCACAGCTATTGCAAAACTTCTGGGCAGGTTTCGCGCACAGAGCCCCCGCTGTCAGGCTCGTCACGTACAATGGCCGCCGCTTCGACATGCCGGTACTGGTGCAGAGGGCGATCTGGCATGGCGTCTCGCCCGCCGCGCTCTGGCGGGGCGAATACAGGCAGAGGTTCCGCGAGGCGCATCTCGACGTGATGGACGTTCTCTCGGACTACGGCAGTTCCACCCCTCTCAGCCAGCACGAACTCGCGACGATGCTCGGCATCCCGGGCAAACTCGGCGTCGACGGCGGGGATGTCCGCCAGCTTTTCGCCGAAGGCAGATCGCAGGACATCTCCGCCTACTGCACCTGCGACGTGGCGACGCTGACGCTGGCGTTCGCGAGACTCGGTCCGGTCGCCGGCTGGTGCTCGCCGGTCGAGTCGGAGAGCATCGTGCAAGGGGTGCGCGGCGCCCTTGAAGCCCTTGGGGAGTCGCATCCGCTCTATGGCCACTTCCTCGCCTCGCTCGGCTGAGAGCCGTGCCCCGGCCCTTCCCCATGCCGTTGCCCCAGGGGTCGCGCAAGGTCGGTGACGACGATGTCCGAAGAGAGTCCCGCCGTCCTGCCCACGCTGCGCGAGGTGCTACGGCGCCCGGCCTTCCAGGGCGCGGAGCTCCTCGCCGGCAGGGCGGGTCTCGACGCGCCCGTACGCTGGGTGCATGTCGGCGAGATTCCGGACATCGCCCGCTACCTGCGTGGGCAGGAGCTCATCCTCTCGACGGGCGTGGGCCTGCGCCAGCCACATGATCGGCGGCGCTACCTCGAGCGGCTCGCGGACTGCCGCGTCGCGGGGGTCTGCGTCGAGCTCGGCAGGTACCTCAGGAGCGTCCCGGACGATATGCTCCGCCTCGCGGACCGGCTTTCGCTGCCCCTCGTGACATTCCCGACGCCGGTGCGGTTCGTCGACATCACCCGCGACGTGCATGGACTGATCCTGCAGGGTGAGCAGCAGGCCCTTGTCTCCCTGCAACAGCTTGCGGAGGACCTGCGCCGCCTGCAGGGCGCAGCGGCGCGCGAAGAGGAAATCTTCGCGCGGCTTGGCCTCTGGCTCGGCGACGCGGCCGTCCTTCTGCCTGCCGCGGGCAGAACCCTCACATCGGGACCGCCGGAGCGCACAGGTGCCCTTGCGGACATGTCGGAAGAACTCCTGCGCGAGCTGCGCGACGGCCACGCCAGCATGCGCGACGCGACTCTCGGCGACGGCAGCGCCGTCGTCTCGCGCCTCATCACGCAGCAGGACGGGCGATACGGGCTGCTTGCGGTCGCCTGTGCCGGAGACGGCCGGGTGGCGGCGGGCATGGCGCTGGACCTCGCAGCCGCGGCCCTCGCCCAGGCGCCGCCGCATGTGCCGCGGCCCCCTCTCGCTGCAGCAGCAGACGACGACCTCGTCGTCGCCCGCCTGCTTACTCGCCAGGAGCCGCCCGGCCTGCTTTCAGACGATCTGGGGCGCTATCGGCGCCTGGGGCGCCTGCCTGCAGCGGCAAGTCTAATCCTGCTGCGCTGCCCCGGCGCGTCGCTTGGCGAACTTGCGGCGGAAATCCGCCGGCATGTGACGGCCACGGAACGGGCGGCATTGGTCGGCGTCCACCGCAGCGCTGTCGCCATGCTGCTCTTCGACCCGTTCGGCGCGGCTCAGCTGAGACGCCTCGCAGACGGCCTCCGGTGCGTCGCGGAAGGTTCCGGAGGTGTGCCCCCACAGATCGGCGTCTCGTCGCGGTTGCCGCTGGACGAACTGCCCAGGGGCGTCAGCGAGGCGGAACTGGCACTGAACGCGGGACAGTGGTCCCAAGGGGAGAGCAGCATCCTTTACGACGAACTCGGCGCCCTCAAGATGCTGGCGAACCTCCGCGACGGCTTCGACCTCGCCCGCCTCGTGGAGGAGGAGATCGGCCCCTTGCTCGCCTACGACCGTCGTCACGGCACGGAGCTCGTGCGCAGCCTCGCTGTGCTGCTGCAGTGCGATCAGAAGGAGGAGGCCGCCCGCAGGCTCCGCATCCGGCGCCAGACGGTCTACTACCGGATCGACCGGATCAGGGCCCTGCTCGGCGAGGACTTCCTGAGTCCCCACAGGCGGCCAGGTCTCATGCTCGCGCTTCTTGCCCACCTGCAGATCGGCAGACGTGAACTGGACACGGTGTAAAGGGCCAGGGCGCCGACTTTTGACGTCATGTCCCTCACGCAGGACGTATCGCTCTACTAGGCTGAGGCTGAAGGAGGGTCTGCCACGAACACGAGGGAGAAGTACGACCGCTACGTGAACACGAGCTTCACGGGCGGTCTCGAACCGGTGGTGGTCGCCCGCGCCGCGGGAGCGCGCATCGAGGCTCAGGACGGGCGCCAGTACATCGACTGCTTTGCGGGTATCTCGGTCGTCAATGCGGGTCACGTCCACCCCAAGGTGCGGGACGCCGCCAAGGCCCAGATCGACCGCCTGATCCACGCCAGTTCCTACACCTACTATGTCGAGCCCGTCGCGGATCTCGCCGAGCGCCTGGCCCAGGTCACGCCCGGCAGGCTGCAGAAGACCTTCTTCGCCAACTCGGGCGCCGAGGGCATCGAAGCCGCCATGCGCATGGCCAAGTCCTTCACAGGGCGGCACGAGTTCATCGCCCTCGAACGCAGCTTCCATGGACGCTCGGTCGGCACCCTCAGCCTGACGGGAAACCTCTCTCGCAAGACCCGCGGCGGCCCGTATCTGCCGGGCGTCGCCTTCGCCCCAACGCCCTACCCCTACCGCTCGCGCTTCAAGGGCAGCCCCGAGGAGATCGGCGAGCAGGCTGCCGCGGCTGTAGAGGATGTCATCCGCTTTCACACGAGCGGCGACGTGGCGGCGTTCATCGCGGAGCCTGTCATGGGCGAGGGCGGTATCATCGTGCCTCCGAAGACCTACCTGCCGCAGGTCAAGGCGATCCTGGAGCGCTACGGCATCCTGCTGATCGCGGACGAGGTGCAGTGCGGCTTCGGGCGCACGGGCCGCCTCTTCGCCGTCGAGCATTTCGCTGTCGAGCCCGACATCCTCGTCTCGGCCAAGGGCATCGCCGACGGCTTCCCGCTCTCGGCCACGATCGCAAGGCCCGAGATCGCCGACAGCTTCAAGCCCGGCGAGCATCTCTCCACCTTCGGCGGCAACCCGGTCTCCTGCGCCGCCGCGATCGCGAACCTGGACGTGATGCTCGAGGACGACCTGCCGGGTCGGGCGGCGCGTCTTGGCGAGCAGGCGATGTCGCGGCTGCGCCAGGCATCCCAGGACATTCCGGGGGTCGGCGAGGTGCGGGGGCTCGGTCTCATGATCGGTGTCGAACTCGTCAAGGACCCAGGCTCCAAAGAGCCCGACGCGGCACAGGCGAAGGCCGTCCGCGCCTATTGCCGCGAGCATGGTGTCCTGATCGGCGTCGGCGGCGTCGACAGCAACGTCCTGCGCCTTCAGCCGCCGCTCGTCATCGACGAGGCCGATCTCGACCAGGCGCTTCAGGTGGTGCTCGAAGGGGTGCGGCGCCGGGCCGACTGAGCGGCATCAGCCAAGGAGGAGTCTCGCTTGGAACGGATCTCGCATTTCATCGGCGGCAGGACTGTGAGCAGCATTTCGGGACGGCGCGGTCCCGTCTACAATCCGGCGACAGGCGTCCAGACCCATGAGGTGGACTTCGCAAGCCCACAAGAGGTGCAGGCGGCCGTGTCAGCCGCGCGGGAGGCCTTCCCAACCTGGCGGGCGACCTCGCTATCGCGCCGCGCGGAGATCCTGTTCAGCGTGCGCGCCGCGCTCGACGCACACCGCAGGGAAATCGCCGAACTGACGACGGCCCAGCACGGCAAGGTGCTCTCGGACGCCATGGGCGAAGTGGCCCGCGGGCTCGAGAACGTCGAATTCGCGTGCGGCATCCCCCACCTGCTCAAGGGATCGTACAGCGAGCAGGCCTCCACCGGCATCGACGTCTACTCGATGCGCCAGCCCCTCGGTGTCGTGGCAGGCATCTCGCCCTTCAACTTCCCCGCCATGGTGCCGATGTGGATGTTCGCGAACGCAATCGCCTGCGGCAACACCTTCGTGCTCAAGCCCTCCGAGAAGGATCCGTCGCCGTCGCTGCTGATGGCGCAGCTCCTGTCCGAGGCTGGCGTGCCGGACGGCGTCTTCAACGTCGTACAGGGCGACAAGGTGGCGGTGGATGCCTTGCTGGCAAGCGAGGACGTCAAGGCGGTCTCCTTCGTCGGCTCGACGCCTGTGGCACGGTCCATCCATGAGACGGCGAACCGCGCGGGCAAGCGCGTTCAGGCCCTGGCAGGCGCCAAGAACCACATGGTGGTGCTGCCCGACGCCGACCTCGACATGGCGGCCGACGCCGCCGTCTCCGCGGGCTACGGCTCGGCGGGGGAGCGCTGCATGGCGATCTCCGTTGTCGTCGCGGTCGGCTCCGTCGGCGATGACCTCGTGGCCGCGATCAAGCGGCGTATGCCGAAGGTGCGCATCGGCGACGGCAGGGACCCCCTTTCTGAGATGGGTCCCCTGATCACTTCGGAGCACCGCGACCGCGTCGCCTCGTACATCGATTCCGGCCACCGCCAGGGCGCGCAGGTGGTCGTCGACGGCCGCGCGGACCCTGTCACGTCGCGTCCCGGCTTCTTCCTCGGCGTCTCCCTGCTCGACCATGTGACACCGGAGATGGACTGCTACCGCGACGAGATCTTTGGCCCTGTGCTCTCCGTGGTGCGGGTCGAAACCTACGAGGAAGCCGTCCACCTGATCAACGAAAACCGCTGGGGCAACGGTACGGCGATCTTCACCCGCGACGGCGGCGCCGCACGGCGCTTCCAGTTCGACGTCGAGGCGGGGATGGTGGGCATCAACGTGCCGATCCCCGTTCCTGTCGGCTACTACTCGTTCGGCGGCTGGAAGCAGTCGCTCTTCGGCGACACGCACATGTACGGCCCGGAAGGCATCAACTTCTACACGCGCGGCAAGGTGGTGACGAGCCGCTGGCCGGATCCCGCCACGAGCTCTGTCGACCTCGGCTTCCCGCGCACACGCTGAAGGGTAAGGAAGGGCGCAGCCCCGGGTTGTCCCCGGGGCTGTGTGCAATGGTGCGTCCCGAGCGATCGCAGACGTTCTCAGGCCGGATCCGGAAGCGAGAACTTGCCGGCGATGACCGTTACCGCCTGGCCGCCGACCCGCACCGTCGCCGCGCCTTCGGCCACATCGACGTGGATGAGCCCTGGCCGACCCACGGTCCAGCCCTGCTCGAAGATATGGCGGCCGGGGGCGAGCACGCCCTCCTTGACCAGGTAGGCGCCCAGGGCGCCGCTTGCCGTTCCCGTGTGCGGATCCTCGGGCACGCCCGCCGCGGGCGAGAAGTCCCGGGTGTGCAGAGTGCTGCCGGCGCGCTGCGTCTCGCGGCAGAAGAGATGCGTCGAGACGATGCCCCGCCGCCTGTTGTGCGCGCCGAGCCTGCGTGGATCCGGTCCCGCTGCATTGAGTGCTGCAAGATCCCGGACGGGCACGAGAAGGTCCCAGAGGCCGGTGTAAGCGAGTCCGACCGGTATCGAGGGGTCGAGATCCCCATGCGTCAGACCGAGCACTTCCAGCAGTTCGCCCGTGTCGTCCTGCCAGTCCTTGAAGCGCGGCGTGGCCTGACGCATCCAGTGCATTCCGTACGCACCGATCTCGAGTTCCAGGACGCCTACCCGCGTTTCGGCCGTGAGCGTCCCGGCGGCCCGTCCCTCCTCCAGCAAAGCCTGCAAGCTGGCGATGGTGGCGTGGCCGCAAAGGTCCACCTCCTGCGTCCTGGTGAAGTAGCGCAGGCGCAGATCGCCGTGCTGCGGTCGCAGCAGGAAGGCGGTCTCCGAGCAGTTGATCTCGCTGGCTATGGCCTGCATCTCGTCCGCCGAGAGGCCCCCCGCCTCGAGCACGACCCCAGCCGGATTGCCCTCGAGCGGCCGCGAGGTGAAGGCGTCCACCTGCCTTACTTCAAGCTTGCGCACGCATGTGGCCCCTTTCGATCGTCGGGCGTCCATCCCCCGGGGCTTCGCGCCAGAGGTCCGCGATGCCTGCGCCGCAAACCCGGGATCTACCCGCCGACTTCGAGGACGATCTTGCCCCTGCCATGCCCCGAGTCGAGACGCCGATGGGCCTTCGCGACCTGCCGCAGGTCCAGCACCTCATCGATCAGCCACCTGACGCGTCCTGAGGCGAAAAGCGGCACCATCTCCTCGAGGCGTCGCCGCTCGCGCGTCAGGAAGATCCCGTGCAGCGTCTGGTTCTGGAACACGAGCGGCGAAATGTCACCGCTGCCGCCGAGGATGGTCGCGACGCGCCCGAACGGCCGCACGGCCGGCAAAGCCGGGTAGAGCGCCACCGAGCCGACGCAGTCGAACAGGCAGTCGACATCGTGCCCCGCTGTTGCGGCGCGCACCCGGGCCGCGACGTCCTCGTCGCGGTAGTCGATGGCGAGATCCGCGCCGAGTTCCTCGAGTGCGGCGTGGTTGCGCTGGCTCGCTGTCGCGAGCACCTGCGGCCCACAGGCTTTGGCGAATTGTACCGCAAACGTGCCGACGCCACCCGCACCGCCAAGAATGAGCACTGTCTCGCCAGGATTGATCCGCAGCCTGCGGACCACGCCCTCCCACGCCGTGCCTCCCGCAAGCGGGATGGCCGCGGCCTCGACATGGCCGACACCGTACGGCTTTGGGGCCACGATCGCGGCGGGTGCGGCGACGTATTACGCGTCGCTGCCATGGTGGTTACCGTAAATCTCAGGTGTGAAATAGACGTCCTGGCCGACCTCGATTGTCTTCGCGCAAGGTCCGAGCTCCACAAACGTTCCCGATACGTCGTAGCCGAGCACGGCTGGCGGCGCAATACCGGCCCATGAGCCGGCGGCTCTGATCTTCGCGTCCACAGGGCTTAAACAGTTCGCTTAAAAAGCATGCCAACGGCGTTGCCTCCTTCTTCATGCCATCAGCTCAAGCATGCCACACACAATGCAGCAGGAATGCCGCTGAGACCCACGTCGCAAGAATGCTGCACGCAACTCCGCACCGGACCGCATTCCGCAATGTCAGCCCGGCCATGGCGAACTCAGGCCCGTTTCTGCGAAATGACATGCGTGCCACGTCCGCGTAGACTCAGTCCGACAACCGACCGCCATACTAAGGTTGGAGGGCGACTGCAGTGCATCAGGACTTCAAGCGGCTGATCGCCGTCACAGGCGCCATGGCTCTGCTGACCGCCGTGCCGGCCAGCGCCCTTGCGCACTCCGCGGCCGTGGCCCAGCACGCGACAATCGCGCACCAGGGCCCGCCTCAGCATCACCCAAAGCGCGAGGATCGTCCCGCAGCGCAGGCAGCGATGGCTGCCCCTGCTCGGGTGGCCGAGGCCTTCGACGGTCACCAGGTTGCAGGGCGCTTGCGCCTCGCCGCAACCGCCTATGGGCCGAGCGCCAGGGACAACTATCCTTACAGCGCCGTGGATTACTACGGGAACCCCCTTGTCGCTGGAGATGTCGCGGTGGACCCGCGCGTCATCCCGCTCGGCACCCTGCTCTGGGTGACCGGTTACAAGTCGTCCATCCTGCCGGCGGACGGCTTCCTCGCGCGGGCGGTCGACACCGGCGACGCGATCAAGGGCGCCCGGATCGACATCTTCATCGACGCGGGCGCGTCTCGCATCTCGAGTTTCGGCATCCAAGGTGTCACGGCGTACGTGCTCAAGTAGGCGGCGCATGGCAGGGAGGCGGAGCCTTGCGGCGCGCTGCCGTTGCGGTGGAGGGGGCACTGAGGGAGGATGAGAGGAACGGGAGGCGATTTACTTGGAACGCGTGATGTTCGTCGAGATCGGCCAAGGCATTGACCTGCACGGACAGGATGTCACTTCAGCCTGCGTACGGGCCTGCCACAGCGCGATCGGCCACAATTCCATGCCTGGCATACGCAGCGTGCTTCCGGATGGCGACATCAACCAGATGCAGGTGGAGGTCACGCTGGGCGTGCCAGGCCAGCCGCAGCAGGTGGATCTGAACGCCGTCGAGAGCACCTTCCCCTACGGCAAGGTCAAGGTGCGGGTCGTATCCGGCGGCCTCATTGCGAGCAGCGGCGTGCTGCTCGCGGACAAGGGTGACATCACGGACGACATGGTGATCGTGGACGCGGTGGTCGCCGTCGGATATTAGACGCGTCGGGGCAAGCGGCCGCTCGCCCTGCTTGCGCCCCTCTCTCGCGCCCTGCCTTGCCCGGGGCGACGCCGGCACGCGGCGTCCGCGTTGCCGTCTTGGCTGGGCCGGTCGTGCTCCCCGAACCCGGGAACTTGTGCAGGACATGCTCGCGATCATCGCCGTGTTTGCGTGAAGACTGGATGGCAGGCAATCGCAGCCTGTTCGCCGCCACGTCGAGGAAGCGACGAAAGAACCGGATTCGAGGCGATCGCCAGTGGTTGAGCCCTGACACCGTAACCGCTGCACGCACAGTGCGCCTGCGCATTGCACCATCTGTCGATGCCGGCACGTCCAGACCATTCAGCTGTTGACACCACTCTCCTGCACCCACGGCACAATGGTGTCCTCGGGGTCGGCGACAGCCTCGGGGTGGATCGCTCTCAGCGGCAGCGCCCCAATTCGGGCGAACTCGTCCCATTCGGCCGCTGTGCGCTGCATGAAGATCGCCTGCAGTTCCCTGTACACGTCGTTGACCGCAGATGCGGGACCATAATTCTCGCTCGCCCACTCGGCATGACCCAGAGCCTCGCAGCACCGCTGCCACAAGTGCGGTTCCAAGGCAGCGAGCGCCACCCGGCCCTGCTTCGCGCCGTAGACCGCGTAGCAAACTAGGTTGCCGCCGAGACCGGGCACCGCGGGATAGGCGAAAACGCGCGGCGCACGTTCGAGTTGCACCTCAAAGAACCCGCCACCCTGCAAGATCCCCTGCTGCGCCGCCAGCGCGGCCCACATGGCTCCCGCGCTGTCCGCAAGCTGCACCTGGGGCCAAGCGCTTTCGAAGCGGCCGAGCAGGCCTGCAGCGGCGAGATACGTGAGGTCGTGACCAGGGTTCTGCCGGAAGGCCGCGGCGGAGTGCCCCGCGATCCGCACATAGCTGAGGGCCGGATTGACAGCGCGCAGTTCCTCAGGACCAACGCCCAGGCGCTCCATGACGCCGGGCCGGTTCGAGTCCAGCAGGACCCTCGCCTCCCGGACCAGTTGCAAAAGCCTTCGCCTGCCCGCCGCGGCCTTGAGATCCAGGGTCTCCCCGGTCTTGCCGGCATGCAGCCAGGCGAAAGTCTCGGGAGCATGTCCTTCCATCAGATCGCCGCCAGGCGGCACCAGCCGATGCACCCTGTAGCCGAGGTCGCACAGAATGCGGCCCGCCAGGGGACCGGGCAGGAGTCGTGTCAGGTCGAGCACGAGCGGTCGTTCCACGTCAGCGGGCCCCCATACGCATGGCACCATCCAGGCGCACAGCCGTCCCGTTCAGCATGGGATTCCGCAGGATGTGCAGGACGAGTGCAGCGTATTCAGCGGGCCGGCCGAGCCGTGGTGGGAATGGCACCTGCTGGCCCAGCGACTGGCGCGCCTCTTCCGGGAGACCCGCCAGCATGGGTGTGTCAAAGATGCCCGGGGCAATTGCGACAACTCGGATGCCGTAACGCGCAAACTCGCGCGCGAGGGGCAAGGTCAGCGAAGCGATGCCTCCCTTCGAGGCGCTGTATGCGGCCTGGCCGATTTGACCCTCGAACGCCGCCACAGAGGCCGTCGTCACGATGACGCCGCGCTCGCCGTCCGGGCCGGGCTTCCTCTTGCGCATGGCGTCGGCCGCCAGGCGGATGGCGTTGTAGGTGCCGATCAGGTTCACCTGGACGACCCGCGCGAAGTCCTGCAGAGGGCGAGCGCCTTCACGCCCCAGCACCGTCTGGGCAATGCCTACACCGGCGCAGTTCACCAGGAGGCCGAGGGGACCGAGGCTCTCCGCCGCGGCGATCGCCCCAAGCACCGATGTCTCGTCGGTCACATCGGTGGACGCGTAGACGACATCCTGCCCAAGCTCCGCCGAGAGCGCCGAACCCGCCCCTTCGTTCAAGTCCGCGATCACGACCTTCGCCCCTGCGGCGTGGAGTTCCCTGACCGTAGCCGCACCGAGCCCCGAGGCCCCGCCGGTGACGATGGCGACAAGCCCCTCGCTCTGCACCGGGCACCCCTCCCTGACCTACATCCTCTCAATCACGGTGGCTGTCGCCATGCCGTGGCCGATGCACATAACCTGCAGGCCGAACTGCCCGTCCCGCCTCTCGAGCTCCCAAACGAGCTTCGCCAGGAGGGCCGCTCCCGTCGCGCCAAGCGGATGACCATGCGCAATTGCCCCGCCGTTCGGGTTTACGCGTTCGAAGAGGGTGTCGGCGCCAGCGGGGATGATCTCCGCGCGCCAGGCGAGAACCACACTGGCGAACGCCTCGTTGATCTCCACCACGTCGATGTCCGCGATAGACAGGCCCGCCCGTGCCAGGGCCTTCCTGGTCGCGGGGATCACGCCGAGAAGCTGGAGTGTCGGATCGTCGCCGACCACGACCCTGGCCCGAAACCGGGCGCGCGGGCGAAGACCGTCCACCTGCGCGACCTCCCGATTGGCGATCAGCACGGCGGCCGCACCGTCGGAGATCTGGCTCGAATTGCCCGCGGTAACGACCCCATCCGGCCGGAACACGCAGCGCAGCGCCGCCATCGCTTCCGCGCTGGTCTCCTCCCGCACTCCCTCGTCGTACGTCAGCAGTCGTTGGCGGCCGTCCTGGTCCTGACCCGGGGTAGGAACGATCTGACGGTCGAAGCGGCCTTCACGCCTTGCGAGGCTGGCCCGGCGGTGGCTCTCGCGGCTGAATTCGTCGAGCGCAGTCCGGCCAAGGCCGTACTGGCTCGCGATCCTCTCTGCCGACTCGCCCTGATGGACGAGTTCGTACTTTTTGAGAAGGTCGGGATCCAGGCGCTCGAACCCGCCACCGATGTCGCTGAACATCGGCGCCCGGGTCATCGACTCGACACCGCCGGCGATGACGTATGTCGCGTCACCCGCGGCCACCGCTTGCGCGGCGAAATGGGCCGCCTGTTGCGAGGAGCCGCACATGCGGTTCAGCGTCGTCGCCGGCACGCTGGACGGCAGGTTCGAGAGCAGGGCGCCGAGCCTGCCGATGTTCGCCCCCTGCTCGCCGGCCTGCGTTACACAACCGGTGATGACATCGTCCACCAGAGAAGGTTCGACTCCCGTGCGCTCGATGAGCTTGTTCAGGACATGCGCATAGAGGCTGGTCGGCTGTACGCCGCGCAGACTGCCGCCGCGCCGACCGATCGGCGTGCGGCAGGCGTCCAGGATCACCGGTTCTGCCATGCTCGTCCTCCCGTCAGTTCTCGCGCCATGACGACGCGCTGGATCTCATTCGTGCCTTCGTAGATCTGCAGCAGTTTCGCATCCCGCATCAGCTTCTCGACTGGGTAGTCCTGGCTGTAGCCGTGGCCGCCGAACACCTGTACCGCCTCCACCGCCGCCCACATGGCGGTATCTGCGGCGAACGTCTTCGCGTACGCAGCCGCAAGGGTGCTCGAACGGCCAGCGTCGGCAAGCCAGGCGGCCTTCTGGGTCAGCAGCCTCGCTGCCTCGGTGCGCATGCCGATCTCCGCCAGCTTGAAACCTATGCCCTCGTGGCTCTTGATCGGGCGGCCGAAGGCAACGCGGGTGTCCGCATACGCCACCGCCTCATCGAGAGCGCGTTGGGCGACGCCCACGCCGAAGGCGGCGACCATCGAACGCGAACGGTCGAATACATTCATGGCCAGGGTGAACCCCTCCCCCTCGGCACCCAGGAGTGCCTCGGCGGGCACCTCAACATCCGAGAGCGTTAGCTCGGCTGCCGACGACGCCCGCTGACCCATCTTCGGCAGGGGGGTGCCAACGCTGACACCCGCAAAGGCGCGATCGACCAGGAATGCGCTGATGCCGTGGCTTCCCGCCTCGGGGTCGGTCTTCGCGAAGACCACGAAGAAGCCAGCCTCCGGCGCATGGCTGATCCAGGTCTTGCGGCCGGTCAGGCGATAGCCCCGTGCAGTTCGCGTCGCCAGCGTACCGATGGCCGCCGCATCGGAGCCCGCATCGGGCTCGGTCAGTGCGTAGGCAGCGACTCCACCGCGCAGTAGGTCGAAGTACTTCGCCTGCTGGTCCGATGTGCCCGCAAGGAGCAGTGGCAGCGCCACCATGTCGTTGAGCATGATGCAGGCCGCAATGCCCGCACAGCCCCAGGCAAGCTCCTCGGCGACCGCCGCCACGGTCAGGGCCCCGGCCCCGCATCCGCCATACTCTGGCGGAAGGCCGAGATTCATGAGACCAAGTTCGCGCGCCTTCGCCACCACAGCATGGGGGAAACTTGCGAGCAGATCGTGTCTCGCGGCCACCGGCACGATCTCACGGCGGACGAAGTCGTGCGCGAGAGATTGAATCGCCCGGTCGTCCGTGCTCAGCGAGAAGTCCATGTCCCGCCCCCAGTCCGCGCCTCATGTAACGGGAACTTCTCTTCGCGCCAGCCAGATCCTGTCATCCGGCTGCAGGCCTGAGCCGCCGTCGCCCCGCAGCAGGGCCAATGCGAAGCTCACTCGGCCCAGCCGATGCCATCCCCACGCGGGTCCGCCGTCGCGCGCCAGAGCCCGTCCGGCCTGCGCACGATCGCCTGGGCGTGGCCCATCGCGTGCATCCGTCGGGCACCGACCTGCACCGCGTGGCCACGGGCCTGCAGCTCGGCAGCCACCTGCGCGAGGTCGGCCTCGAGTTGCAGGCCAGGCGGGCCCAGTCCGCCATCCAACCAGCGAGGAGCGCTGACGGCCCCGTCGATCTCCTCGCCAAAGTCGTATATGCGACTCAGCACCTGCAGCAGGGTCTGCGGCTGACCGTCGCCCCCCATCGTGCCTAGCGCGGCGACAAGCTCATCCCGTTCGGTCACCAGCGCCGCCATCAACGTGTGCGCCGTCCGTTTGCCGGGTGCGAGCGAGTTGGGGTGATCATCCTCGAGGCTGAAGTAGCAGCCCCGGTTCTGCAGGTGGACGCCGTATCCAGGCACCATGACGCCGCTCCCGACGCCCATGTAGAGGCTCTGCACCAAGGCGCAGGCATTGCCCTCCGCGTCGACCGTGCAGAGGAACGTGGTGTCGCCGGGCAGGATGGCCCCTGACGGCAGGCGGCTCATCGTCTCGTCGATGTCGGCGCGCGCCGTCTGGATCGTCTCGTCGGCGAGCAGCGCCTGCCAGTCGCGCGGCGTTGCGGCAGGATCCGAAAGCAGGCGGTCGCGCAGCAGGAACGCCCGGCGCTTCGCCTCGACGGACAGGTGAAGCCAGCGCGGGTCCTCGTAGCTGTCGGCGGCTGGCTGGAAGCCCTCAAGGATGCGCAGTTCGAGCAGAAGTGCGACACCCTGGCTGGGCGGCGGCGTGACCCACACGGTGCGGCCCCGGTATGTCGCCTTGAGGGGTATCGCCTCCTCTGCGCGGAAGGCGGACATGTCCTGCACGGTCACAAAGCCCCCGCTCGCCGCCAGAGTCTCGGCAAGCGCCTTGGCAAACGGGCCTTCATAGTACCAGTCGGCACCGTGCTTGCCGATCGCCCGCAGTGTGGCCGCGAGCTGCGGATGCTGCAGCAGGCTGCCTGGCTTGGGTGGTCCCGAAGGCAGGAAGGCGGCCAGGAGAGCCTCGTCGGCGAATGTCTCGGCAAGGGCCAGGCTCTCGGCTACCTTGCGGGTAATGGGATAGCCGCGGTCGGCGATCTCGCTGGCGGGTTCGAACAGGTCCCGCCATGCCATGCGGCCGTGCCTAAGGTGCATCAGTTCCCAACCGCGAACTGCGCCAGGCACGGTGACGGCCATGGCGCTGCGCGGCGGAATGCGATCGAACCGCTCGCGCAGCTTTTGGCGATCCGCCCGCGACCCTGCGGGCCCCGCTGCCAGGTAGGCTTGGATGGCTCCGCTTCCCCGCGTGTAAACCAGCGCGAAGAGATCACCGCCCGGGCCGCAGGCGTCAGGCTGGGTCACCGCCAGAACCGCATTGGCGGCGATGGCGGCGTCTACGGCCGTACCCCCCGCCCGCAGCACGCCGGCCGCCGCCCTAGTGGCCAGGGGATGCGCCGTCGCGGCCGCGTGGCGATAGCCGATGGCCTCATACATGCTTCGACACCTCCTCCAAGCGGAGCGCGATGCTAAAGGTCAGTCGTCCCGGGATGCGCCTTCCCAGCGAACCGTCATGCGTCCTCCGATACCGGGCAGCGGCAAGGCTCCCGCCTCGCTCTCCACCGCATCCCGCTCCGCCGCGGAGAGTCTGCGCCACGTGCGCACGGTCATCACGGCATCCGCGCGCCGCCTCTCCACGGACCAGGAGGCCACCGGGCCAGACGCGGGGTGTCCAGAGTTCTTGCCGCCGATCCGCGTCCGGCACAAGGAGCGCGCGATCATCCCCTTGCAGGAGTAAATACGCGTCGCCGCTCGGCAGCAGTCGCGCAGGCGCCGGAGGCCCGGTTGCAGCGCGGCAGGCGGCCTCGTCCTGCTCAAGGATCCATCCGTCTGCGATCGGTGTCCGCACCGGCGTGAGCGATGCGCGCAGCGAAGAGAACGCCTCGCCGCCGCGGCGACGGCCGATTCCCGCCCACCGACCGAATGCCTCCGGCGTTGTGGGCCCATAAATGTGCAGGTATCGGCGAGCGAGTTCGAGGCGAGCCGCGCGAGCGTCCATCTCGGGGGCCTGCACCATCCAGATGGTCGGCTGCTGGGCACCATCCCACCTGATCAGGACCCTGCCGGTCGCGGCCGCGTACCTGAGCCGGTTAGGGTGGACACCAAGCGCCCGCCCCGCGTCCCCGTCGAGCATGCGACCGCCGGCCAACACTGTCTCGAGGCGGTCGGCGAGATCCTGCGCCCTCGCTCGGCCCTTGGCGTCATCGGGAAGCGTCCCGAGGGAAAAGGCCGCGAGGTCGCGCCTTGCGACGACGAAGACGTTGAACCGCGGCCCCCAGATCTGAACAAGCGAAGGATCCTGCCATGTGGATGGCTCTGTCTTCTCCACCCGCGCATGGATTGACAGGAGCGCGGCTCGCGGCATGCTGTCCTGCAGCCCGGCCCAAGCCGCGTGCCGAAGCGCTGACTCCCCTTGCGGAAGCCGCTTCTCGAGTGCGCCAACCTGCCGCCTGAACGTGAGTACCTGGGCCCTTGTCAGCTCCAGCCGAACCTCGTTCAACATAGGCTGCCAGCGGTGCAGCCAGTCGGCAGGCCCGCCCAACGTACACCGAGGCAGGGCGACGGGAAACGGCGCGGCCGCTTTGCCAAAAGCTTCGTCTTTGGCCGGCCCGCAATCATCCGGGCCGTGGGCTCGGCCATCGCTGTCCGCTGCACAAAAGAGCACCTCCGCTCTCGGAATTCCGCACGCTCGCGCAGCCTCCCTGCGATTCGCCGCTGAGATATCCGACGTTCTGGGATGTGAGAGAACGCTCTGGCGCCGCTTGACCCAGCTCCACCCTGGCGCGCCAGCGGCAGGGTAGGCATGAATCCCGGCTTGCGCCATGGTCCGCCGAGAGGTGAGCGGGCGCCGCGGGAGGGGTGTCCGCGCCGGCGAAAAGTCTGATCAATCCGGCAACGACGCGTTCACGGCCTTCCGTAGGCGGCTTGCCGCAGTGCACCGCCGGCTGCTTGCACGCACGCACGCGCAAGAACATCCGTGGCGTCCACGAGTTCAACCGGTATGTCGCCGCCGTGCAGCACCAGCGGCACCTCCGTGCAGCCGGCGATCACAGCCTCCGCCCCTCGCGCGACCAGTGCCTCCGCCTCCGGCAGGATGTCCTGGCGCGCGGCGTCGATCCTGCCAGCCTTAACCCCCTGGTAGATCGCCTGCATCACCCGCTCCTGACCTGGGCCGTCTGGCACCACGGTCTCCACCCCAACGGCCTGCAGCGCCGCTTCGTACAGCCCGGTGCGCAAGGTGCCCGACGTCGCCAGCAGTCCGACCCGGCGGACTCTCCCCTGCAGATGCGCCGCCACCAGCTGCATGATGTGAAGAACCTGCGCGTGAACGGCCTGCTGGATGTCGTCGTGGAAGAAGTGTGCCGTGTTGCAAGGAACAGCGACAATCTCCGCGCCCATGGCCACGACGTTGCGGGCTCCTGCAATCATGGCCGGCCTCGGGTCAGGGCCTTGGCCGAGGATGAATGCCGTCCGGTCCGGAATCGCCGGATTCGAGTCGATGACGACCCGGATGTGATCCTGGTCTCTCTCCACTTTGGTGTTCCGTATGATCTTCGCGTAGAGATCGGCTGTGGCTTCGGGTCCCATGCCGCCGACAATGCCAACTGCCTTCATCCACTTGCCCCCGCAACAGAAGATTTGCAGAAAGGCCGCTTCGGCTCGTGTCCGAAGTAGCCTGGCCAGCCTTCCTGCCCGCCAAGCGCTCTTGCACGTGGTGACTGCCGACATGCTTGCGTTCAGCATAGCACCTGCTCAAGCTGGTCACTCAGGCAGGGAAGGTCGACCTCGAACACTCACGGGAGCACGTTCCACACAATCTCAAGGTCTTCTGCGTAGCCGTGGATCTCCGCCCAAGAACGTCTTGCGAATGCACCTCCTGGGCGGATGCTTGTACGCGAGGTCGACCTTGCGACCAAAGACGGCCTCAAGCTCCGACTGCATTTGCACGAGCCCAGCGCTTTTATGCCAGTGGTCGGGGCCCGGCTCGATGTGCACGTCCACATCGCTTTGCTCGCTGCCGTCGTCTCGCAGGGCGGAGCTGAAGAGCGCATGCACCCGCACGCGATGCCACCGGCGGAATTCGGCCAATGTCTCCACTGGAACGGGCACTTACACCGGGCCGTCCGCCGCAACCAATCTTGCGTGTTGCTTGCAGTCTGGCCACATCTGCCGTCGGTGCGTCGTAGCTGCTGTCATTCGGATCTTGCCGAATCATCAAAACGCCAAGGCCGGAGCAGCCCGGCAGGAGACATGGGCTAGGTCGAAGCGAGTGTGACCCTGCCCTTGCCCGAATCCTTGGCTCGGTACTGCGCCCGATCCGCCTCGCGCGCGAGGTCCCATACGCTGACAGTGTCGCGCTCCATCCCCGTGATCGCCGCCACTCCCGCCGAAAAGGTGAAGCCATGCACACCTTCAACTTCGGTCGTTTTGCAGCCGTCGAGCAGCCGCTCTGCGGCATGCCGCGCTGCATCAGGATCCGTATCTATCAGAAGCCAGCCGAACTCTTCGCCACCCAACCGTCCCAAAATGTCGCCCGCGCGAACGTGATCGCGCAGGAGGCGACCCATCTCCCGCAGAACCGCGTCCCCCGCATGGTGCCCCAGCGTGTCGTTGACCTGCTTGAAGTCGTCAAGGTCAAGAAACACGAACGAGACCACCGCGTGAGCGCGATATGCGGCATCAAGTTGCGCTTCAGCCTGCGCCCAGAACTCGCCGGCACGCAGTAGGCCGGTCAGTTCGTCCACCTGCGCCCTGTGCCGCAAAGGATCGAGTACGCGCTTTATGACCAGTCGGTGAGCGACCCAGAGCACCAGCGCCAGCAGTACGAGTTCTAAGCCCAGGGTACGCACCAGGTCCTGCCATGTTGACCCACCGGCCAAGACACCGACCAGGGCGGCCAAGACAACATATGCGACGGCAAGCGGCCGGGCGATCCACCAAAGAGATGAATCCCGGCGGCTTCCCCGAAGCGACTTCCCATGTGGCAGACGTATCAAATCTTTCATTTGGCGCGCATCCCCGACCAAGACACAGCTTGAGAACCAACGTAGGCATATTCCTCACTGTCACGCCCGCTTCCTTGTGCCGATCCATCTCACCCTCGATCAGTGTGGTGTTCGCTGTCCGGCGGAGCTATTCGGCAAACAAGACGGGAGTCCGCAACCAATTAAGGATCTGCTGCCGCACGACCTCCTCGATACCCTCTGCTACACGACACCACAAGACATGTCGATGCCGCCCGTGGGGCCGTTACAAATGGAGATGACGCGCAAACCGCCCTGCGGGTGTTGGATGCGGATGTAGACCGTGATCCCGGCTTTGGGGGCAACCTCGATTGCCTCTGCGCTCTGCTCGTCCACCAGACGTGAGAAGACGCGGGCATTGGCCGTTGACACCTTCGGGACGAAACGTGATGGATATACCGCACCCCGGCAGGCAGAGGCAAGGAGAAGGCAGCCCTTCGCACCCCGAAAGCGAAGCGAGCGGAGGGTGCGAAGCGGCGGGACTTCCTTGCCGTGTGGGCCGCCCAAGGTCCATTCTGCCGCGGACGCCTTCCAAGGGAACGAAACGCACCGGCGCGAATGTAACTTTACGTCCAGGGTGGTGGAGACACCGCCGGAGGGAAGGCCTGCGGGGTGCGTACCAGCGTTGCCGAACTTCTCGCGCTTCTCGACCCCGAACGGTCCGCCGCGCGCGTTGTCGCTGGCAGCGAGGGCGGGCAAGAGGTCGAAGACGTCCGCGTGCTATTTTCCCTCGCACTGCCGCCAGCCGCGCGCGGAATCCTGTGGGTCCTGCCGGACCTCGACAGCTTGGGCTCGGTTCTTCTCGATACCCTGCTGCTCGAACTTCACCGGCAGGGAGCGGCAGGGCTCGTGGTACCGCGCGGGCAGGTGGGGCCTCATGGACGGCTGATGGCGTCCACCCGCCTCCTCGCCGCGCGCCTCGACCTAACGCTCGTGACGATCGCAATCGAACAGCTGGACGAGTCGCTGCGGACGTGGCGACGGCACATCGACGCCTTGCACCTCGCGGATCTGAAGCGCGTCGCCGATCTGAAGAGCGCCCTTCTCGACGCATGGCTGGCCGCCCCGTCGCTCGAAGCCTATCTGGACAGCGCCGGCAGGGTCCTGGGCGGACGGATCGCGTTCGCCGACGCCGCTGTCGATCCTGCCGTGTCAGAACAACCGTATCGGCACACTGTCGAGTTGCCCTGGGGTAAGGGCCTGGGCACAGCGCTCGTGATCGACCTCCCCCACGATCTCGACGACGAGGTGTTGCCCGACCTCCTGCGGCACGTCGCCTCTCTCGTCGCGATGCGCATCGACCGCGAGGTTGTAGCGATTGAGTCTAACATCAGGGTGCGGGGCGAATTCCTGCTCGAGCTACTGGTGAGCGAGTCGCCAGGTGGCTCGGTCATCCGGGCCGCCGAGCACTTCGGCCTGGACCTCGGCAGGAAGCACTTCGCGGCCCTCTGGGATATCGACGATTTCACCACCGTGTCACACCGCCCCGACATGAACGAAGTGCGCATCCTGCACCTCAAGCACGACATCGTCGAACGCCTCGAGAGTAGCGCACGCCGCCGCTTCTTGCGGGTATGGGTGCTCCCCCACTCGGACGAGTTCGTGCTGATCGCCGAGAGTGAAGGACGTGACCGCGAGCCGAACCAGGCATATGCAGCGATGGCCGACCTGCGGGCCGACCTCCAACAGTTGCTCAGATCTTACGGCGTGGATAGCATCTCGGCGGGGGTCGGCTTCGCGTATGCCGGTTCCGGCGGCTTGCGCAAGAGTTTCGAGGAAGCGCGGGAGGCCCTCCTCGTCGGGACGAGCCAGTTCGGCCCCGATTCCATCACCCACTTCAACGACCTCGGCATTCACCGCTTCCTCTATGGGTGGATGTCGTCGCCACGGTCACACGATCTGGCCGAGGATTTCATGCGCCCCTTGATCCAGGAAGACCGCCACAGTTCGGCCGACCTCCTGCGGACCCTCCGCGTCCACCTCAACGCGCGCGACAAGTCCGCGGCCGCCCGCCAGTTGGGTATCCATCGCAACACGCTGAACTACCGTCTTGGTCGCATTGAGGAACTCCTGCGTATCGACCTGAGCGACCCAAGCGTCCGACTGGTCCTGCACCTGCTGGTGCGCGCTCTGCCCGAGCCCAACACGACGCACCAAAACTGACGACGATTTTCGTGCACATTGCCGAATGTGCCGGGTGGCCCTGTAGGGAAAGCCCTACAGGTCGTACGACACCTGCCCAACAGCGCAACTGCCGGTACCGAGAGCACGTGGGCATTCGGCCAACGCTGCGGCACATGGTGCGGCTATCCGCGTATGAGAGGGGTGGAAATTGCTCCGCGACACAGCAGTTCGGGCACCGCTGGGCATGGCCGGCATCGGGCCGACAGCGATCAGCCGCGCGCCGCCCGTCCGCTTCAGGACGGGCAGAGATCGTCCCCCCAATCTGCTGCCAAGCTTCCCGGAGACCCCCCCTTGCACCCAGTCCATCACGATAGAGGAGCATGGTTCAATGCGCACCATCAACCATGACGACCTCGCCGCCCTGACCATTGGTGCCACTGTCCTCGGCACCGGTGGCGGCGGCGACCCGTACATAGGCCGCCTGATGGCGGAAGCGGCGGTGGCGGCCCACGGCCCGATCACCATGCTGGCCGTGGATGAGTTGCCGCAAGAAGGCCTCGTGATTCCTGCGGCCATGATCGGCGCTCCGACGGTGATCGTCGAGAAGATTCCCAATGGCTCGGAGATGCGCAAGGCGCTCGCAGCCCTGGAGCGGCTGCTGGACCGGAAGACGGTGGCCATCATGTCGATCGAGGCCGGCGGCCTGAACTCGATTGTCCCGCTCGCGCTGGCGGCCGAACTGGGTCTGCCGCTCGTCGATGCCGACAGCATGGGACGGGCCTTCCCCGAAGTGCAGATGACCTCTTTCACGATCCACGGCGTGTCCGCCACCCCGATGGTGCTTGTGGACGACAAGGGCAACTCCGTCACCATCGAAACGATCAACAACAAGTGGACGGAGGCCCTGGCGCGCGTGGCCACGGTGCAGATGGGCGGAAGCGCCCTCGCCGCCCCGTACCCGGTGACTACGGCCCAGGTGCGGCAGGCGGCGATCCGCGGCACGATGAGCCTCGCCATTGAGATCGGTCATATCGTCGGAACGCCGGGTCAAGGGGCCGACGAGCGAATCCGGCGTCTTCTCGAGCGCATGCGCGGCGCCGTCCTCTTCCGTGGAAAGATCCGGGACGTCCTACGGCGCACCACCGGGGGGTTCACGCGCGGCACCGCCACGATGGAGGGGCATGGCCCGGATAGTGGTAGTATCCTGCGCGTCGA
>JAJZVM010000038.1 GCA_021845645.1 Bacillota bacterium | reverse complement strand
GCCACCCGAAGGAGGGTCACCCGCGTGTCTGACACGGAGCCCATGCGCGAGAGCGGCGGACAGCCCACCACAGGCCCGCCCGCGCGTCTGACGCTCAGGCTGGATGAAGAGGCCCGTGCCGCCCTTGTCCTACTTGCGACCTCTCGGGGTTCGTGGTCCGAAGCGGTACGGACCGCCATCCTGATCGCCGCGCGTCTCGCTCCGCTCGTCGAGCGGCTGGACCGGATCGAACGGCTCCTATCCGAAGGAGAACGGCCGATCATCGCACCGATGGCGCAGGACACGACCGGGACTGCAGCGGCCGATCGAACGATAGCCGCGCTCGGGGCTTGGCACATGGACGACGACTAGGAGGTGAGAGCTTGGTCCTGCTCTTCTTCGGCATACTGGCGCTGCCGCTCGCCATCCTCAGACTGCTCTTCCGGCATCGAATCCTCACGTGGCAGCGGGTCCTCACCGGTTACCTTCTCGCGGTCCTTTTGGCAACGGACTTCCTCACGCTGCCGCTGCTCTACCACGCCCCGCAGGTATTCCTCCCGCTGCTCCATCCCAAGACCACCTGGCCGGCGCTGCTCAGCTGGCTCAACACAGTGCCCCAGGCAACCTGGAACAAGGCGCATCAACCATGGGGGCTCATCAGCATCATCTGGTTACTCGGACATCGGCCGGCGGGCTTCTGGTTCATCCAGCTGCTTTGGCTCTTCCTCGGGTTTCCGCTCCTCCACTGGGCATGGACATCCGGCTGGCCAAGCCGGCGGACGGAGCCGAAGGCGGCTGCGGTCGCGACCCACGGGAGCAGCCGCTGGCGTCAGCCAAAGGAGTATCCTGCCACACTGGCGCGCATCCGCTGCGCCTCCCCGGAAGGGGCCGGCGTGATCGTTTGCGCGGACGGTAAGGTGGCCTGGCGAACGAAGCCCACGGTAGGCAATCCGCACGTCCTCGTCTACGGGGCGACGCGCAGCGGCAAGAGTCGGCGCATCATCCTGCCGACCATCTTCACAATCGGCCACGCCAAGGAGTCCATGATCCTCACCGACCCCAAGGGCGAGCTGCACGCGGCGGCCGCCGCCTGGTTGCGCGAACAGGGTTACGAGGTGGTCCTCATCGACCTCCTCCGACCGGCTAGGGGCAACCGGTGGAATCCCTACCGCGCGATCGTGCGCGCGTACGAAGCAGGGGACGAAGAGGAGGCATCGCGCCTGGCTTGGGAGTTCGGCAACGTCCTCGCGTGGGGCGAGGGCACCGCCAATGACCCGATCTGGCCGCAGGCGGAGGAGAGCCTGCTGGCGGCGCTGGCGCTCGGCACGGCGATCGAAGCTCCACCCAACGCCCGCCACCCGGCCACGGCCTACCGCATGCTTTCGGACCTCGGAGCCGACGGAGGCGACGACCTCGACGACTGGTTCTCCTCGCTCGATCCCGACCACCCAGCACGGCGAGCCTACGGCACGGCTGCCCTCAGCGAAGACCGCACGCGCAGCTCCATCTACACCGGCACTGCGGCGCACCTGAGACTCTTCGGCGATCCAGGGGTTGCCTGGCTCACCGCGGAGTCCGACCACGACCCGGCCGAGGCCGGGCGGAAGCCGATGGCGATCTTCATGCTCGTCCCGGACGAGGCGGCCGCCAGACGGCCGATCATCACCCTCTACGCGGCACAGGCCTACAGCTCGCTCGCGCTCGTGGCCCGCGAGAACGGAGGCACCCTGCCGACGCCGGTCTGGTTCCTCTTGGACGAGTTCGGCAACATCGGCAAGCTCCCTGACCTTGGCCAGAAGCTCACCGTAAGCGCCGGTCGCGGCATCCGGTTCCTGCTAGCTGTCCAGTCCATGGCCCAGATCGACCAGGTGTATGGGCCGCAGGTGCGTGAGATCATCGCCGGCAACTGCGACACCTGGATCTTCCTGCGTGCGGCGGACGAGGCGACCGCCAAGGCGATCAGCGCCAAGGCCGGCACCTACACCGTCCAGACCTTCTCGCACTCGTCGCGCGGCTATGCCTCCACGATGAGCGACACCGAGAGTGCAACGGCCAGGCCGCTGTTGACGCCGGACGAGGTCTTGCGCTGGCCGCTCGGCGAGTCTCTCCTGCTGCAAGCAGGGCAGTACCCCGCGCGTCTTCCGCTCAAGGATCTCTCGGCCTGGCGCGAGGCGTCCCGCGCCTTCACCCCCGGCCCCGTCCCACAGGCGGCGAGGGTCGAGAAGATCGTCACCTGGGCTCCGGAAGGTGACGACGGCTACCCCGGCGTCAAGACGCTGGCCGCTGAGCCGACACCCATGCCCGCACCCAAACCTGCACCCGTGCCCGCACCAAAGCCACTACCCGTCAAAGATCCGGGGCCTACGTTCCGCCGTTGACCCGAGCTACTACAAATTGTCTCGAGGAGGGTCCCTTATGTTTGGTCAGTACACGACCGATGTCACAAGTCTTGCCAGCGGCATAACCGCTGCCCTTGCCGGTCTCGCCGTGATCACCACTGGCGCCATGGTCGGCTGGCACTCCTGGATGCGCTCGCTCAGTACCGACGAGATGACCGGGCTCCAGCACAGTCGTTCGATCCGCACCACCCTGATCTATGGCGGCCTCACCGCAGTCGCTGGCGGGCTGGCGTCCGCCATCCTCTCCTACGTCAAGTGATCGCGCCGCCGGGCGGCCCTCAGTGGGCCGCCCGCGCGTCCGCCAAGGAGGCGTCACATGATCCCGCACGAGCTGCTCGCAGTGGCCACGACCCTGCACCAAGCGGCGCAGACGGCGACTCCGCCGCCACCCACGTCAACGACTACCGGTAGCGGAGGCAGCGGGCTGCTTTCGCTCCTCAACCCGGTCACTTGGGTGCAAGCCGCCGCCGCCGCTTTCTTCGGCTACCTCTGGCAGCACATCGCCGTCTGGCTCGCTTCTGTGGTCCTCTCCTCGCTCGCGGACGTCGGCCAGATCACCGCGCTCTGGCGCTACGACTTCGCCCAGTCGGCCATCCATCTCTCCCAGGCGGCCGCGGCCGGGCTGCTTGCGATGCGCCTGGCATGGGAGGCATACCAGAACGCTACCTTGCGGGCCGAGGGTGTCACCACCGACCCCGGTAGCCTCCTCAAACGCACCGTGGCCGCCGCGGTCGCCATCGCCGTGGGCCCGCTCCTGGCTGAGCAGGCCTTCCTCGCGGCGAACTCCCTGGCCGCGGCGATCGCCGGCCTGATCGGCGTCGCGGCGCAGCCGGGGGCTCTGCAGTCCTCTCTGACCGGCATGGCCACAGGCCTGGTCGGGGGTGCCACCGCTGACATCGGGATGATCTTGGTCGCCGCAGTCTTCGCCCTGCTGCTGCCCATTGTGCTCATCTCAGCGCTGGTGCGCTCCCTCGAGGCGCTCGTGCTCATCGTCTTGGCGCCTGTTCTTGCGCTTGGCTTCATGAGCGGGGGCGGGACCGCCGACGCCTGGTTGAGGGAACTGCTCGTCATTTGCGGCGCGCAGGCGATCCAAGTGCTCATGGTCTTTCTCGCGGTTTCCTTCGTCGTGAACCCGTCCCAGCTCGAGCTGAATGCGGCCACCTTTGGCATCTGGGGGCTCCTTTGGGGCATCGCAGCGCTGTGGGTGGCGCTGCGCGCACCCTCGGTCATCCGTCAGTACTCCTACCACTCCGGTGCCGGCGGCGTCATGAACCAGGGGCTCGGCATGGTCCTCTCGGCTGCAGCCAAGGCCATCGTGATGTAGGGGGTGCGAGCATGCAGTACCTCGTCCCACGCAGCGTGAAGGCCCGTGTGCAGCTGCTCCCCGGCGTTGGCTGGACCGAACTCGGCATGATCGTCGGCGGCGCCGTGCTCGGCTACATCTTGGGCCTGCTCGTTGCCCTCCCTTTCCACAACTACTGGGGGCTCCTCGCTCGGGTCTTCGTCTTTCCCTTCCCGCCCGGGTTTGCCTACCTCATATCGCAGCAGGGCTTCTCCGGCGAGTCGCCCTTGCAGATCCTCCGGGCCCGCCGCCGCTGGCTTCAGAAACCGCGCCTCTACCTCTATCGCCACTCCAAAGGCGGCCACACCGGTTAGCCAGCCCGCTTTCCTTTTCACCAGGACCCTCACTGGAGGCGCTTACCATGCAACTGCCGAGTCTACCAATCAAGCGGACCAAGGGGCCCAAACGCGGGCCTACCCAGGCAACTGCACCCCCGGGCTCCGTAGCGGTGCAGCGCTGGCTTCCGGTGCAGGACCTCCAGGGAGGCCTGATGCTCCGCGGCGACGGCCACGGGGTCCTAGTCCTGCGCATCGCACCGTCCGCATTCCACCTGCTGTCCGATCCTGAGAAGGGCCGCCGCATCATGGCCGCGGTGGAGGCCTTCCAAGGCCTCGCCCGCAATGCGCAGCTGCTCGTCGTGCCGCGCCCAATCGACCTCGATGCGTACCTCCAGTCCCTGCAGGACCTGCTGGGGAGCGCAGACGCATCCCGCCGGCCGCTGCTCGCAAAGTACCTTGCGTACGTGCGCAGCCTGGTAGGCTCCGGCGAGACGATCGAGCACCGCTTCTACATCCTTCTGCCGGCGCCGGTGCGCGACGCGGAGGACCTCCGCCGCCAGGCCCATGAGCTGGCCGAGGCGTTCAAGCGCGCCGAGATATCCGCCCACGTTGCCAGCGATCGCGAAAATCTCGACCTCCTCTTTGTCTACCTGCACCCGGCGCAGGCGGCATTCGAGCGTCCCCAAGTCCCTGTTCTCGTCACGGTCACGGAAGGTGGGAGCTATGCCGATCGTTGACCTCATCGCGCCCCAGGCGCTCTCGTTCCGCCAGGACACCATCGTCTTCGGCGACCAGGTCGGCGCCGTTCTGGTCGTGACGGACTACCCTCCGCGCGTTGGCCCCGCCTGGCTCGAGCAGCTCGCGAAGCTTCCCGGCGTTTCGCTCTCAATGCAGATCGCGCCCGCCGACACCCTCGAGCTCGTCTCCGCCCTCAACAAGTCGATCGTCGAGTTCCAGTCCCGCCTGGCGGCCCAAAGCGGCCAGCCCCTGCAGAAGGAACGCTCCGCGCAGAGCCTTCAGGACGCCAAAGAGCTCATGCGCAAGATCGACCAGGAAAGCCACCGCGTCTTCCGGGTGGCCGTCTTCCTCCTGGTGCTGGGCCGCGACGAGCAGGAGATCCGCCAGCGCATCCGCCGGGTCGAGGGCGCGTGCGCCGCCGCCGGCATGCGCGCCCGCGCGGCGACCTTCCGCCAGGAGCCGGCCCTACTCTCGGCCGGTCCCTGGGCCGTCTTCCACAAGGAGATGAACGAGGCCGTCGGCCGCGAGATGCCGGCGGAGACGATCGCCGCCGCCTATCCTTGGGTCACGAGCGGTCTGAACCACGGCCGCGGCTGCCTCTGGGGGCGCGACAGCCAAGGCGGCGTCGTCCTGATCGATCGCTGGAACCGGCCACCCGACTCGGGCATGGCGAACGCCAACTCCAACATCCTCGGCACCTCCGGCGCCCGCAAGTCCACCACGGAGAAGATCGTGCTCCTGCGGGAGTACGCACTCGGCGCCCGCATCATCGTCCTCGACCCGGAGCGCGAGTACCGGAGCATCTGCCGTCAGCTCGGCGGCACCTGGATCAACGCCGCCGGGGGACAGGGGAAGGTCAACCCCTTGCACATCAGCCCCATTCCCGACAGCTACGACGAGGAGGATGGGGAAGACTCCGCGCAAGTGGCCCGCAGCCCGCTCGCCCGCAAGATGCAGCGGCTCAAGGCCTTCTTCGGCCTCTACCTGCGTTCGCTCGACGACCTCGAGCGCGCCCTGCTCGAGGATGCCATCCTGGCCGCCTACGCGGACTTCGGCGTGACCTGGGACACCGATCCTGCCAGCATTGCCGAGTGGCCCACCCTGGCCGATGTGCGCCGGCACGTCTCCGCGATGGCCGGCGGGGAGCGCGTCGGCATCCTTCTCAAGTCGGCCACCGAAGGGGCCGACAGCCACCTGTGGCAGGGGCAGACGGCCATACCGGCCGGGGGCGACTTCATCGTCTTCGACCTGCATGAGCTCATGGATGCGGCCGAGAACGTCCGCCGCGCCCAGTACTTCACGATCCTCGGCTACGCCTGGGACATGGTGCGTGAAGGCAGAGCCCACGGCGAGCGCACGCACCTACTCAGCGACGAAACGTGGATCCTGGCCGACCCTCAGACGCCGGAAGCCTTGGCCTTCCTGCGCGACCTCAGCAAGCGCATCCGCAAGTACGGCGGCAGCCTCAACGTCTCCACCCAGAACATCGGCGACTTCTTCTCGCCAGAGCTCGCCCGCTTTGGCAAGCCCATCATCGACAACGCCTCGGTCAAGTTCCTCATGCGCCAGGAGGCGGGGGACCTCGAGGTCCTCCGCTCCCTTCTGCACCTGAGCGATGCGGAAGCCGAACTCCTCGGCAACGCGCCCCCCGGCGAGGGACTGCTTATCGCCGGCAACCAGCGCGTCAAGTTGCGCGTCGAGCCCTCCCCGTACGAGCTCGAGCTCCTCGGCATCGTGCCCGACGCCTGATTCCAATGAGGCCTGCGCCCCCGGCTACCAGTCGGGGGCGCAGTGCATCCCCGGAGGTGTGACCTTTGTTCGTCAGTGCCGTTATCACCACCGACGCGGCCGCTGCCGTGCTTGCCGAGATGAAGGCGCGCGGCTGGGTCGAGTCGGCGCTGCTCCGTGTCGTCGCGCAGGGTGAAGGTCCCCTCGTCATCGAGGAGGCCACTCGCGCGGCTACCGACCTCCTCCTGGTCGATGTCCGCACAGGTCCTGCACTGGCGCAGGGGCTGACCCGCTTTCGCATCGCACGGCCGGCTGCGCGGATCGTCCTGCTGGTGCCTGGCTGCGCCCCCGGCGACCCCGAAGTGGCGCGCGTCGTCGGCGTCGGCGTCTACAACATCGTCGATTCGCTGGACCAGCTCTCGGCGGCGATCGATCGAGAGCCCCTATTCGAGGACGCAGCCCGCTGGCTGGACCCGTCCCTGGCACCCGGGGGACCCGCGTCTTCGGCGGGCCCCACCGAAGTGCGCGTCGTCGAGAGGACCGCCGTACTGCACCGTCCCCAGCTCATCGCGGTGTTCAGCGGCGGCATCGGCGGCGCGGGCAAGAGCACCGTCACCTACTGCCTTGCGCAGGAGGCAGCCGCACGTGGCCTTAGGCCACTCGTCATCGACCTCGACCAGGGCCAGCCGACACAGGCGCGCCTCTGGGACGTCGACTCGGGGCCCGGCATCGAAGGCATCCCCGCGGACGCCTGGCGTTCGGAAGAGACGCTGCGCCAGGTGCTCCCGAGCGTCACCCGCGCCACGCGGGCGGGTGTGGCAGTTCTGCCGGCGCATGCGCACGGCACGCTGACCACCGACGACCTGACCTCCGCCGGCGCCCTCTTCGGTGCTGCCCTACGCAGCCACGACCTCGTGCTCGCCGACTGCGGCGCGCGGCTCGAGGACCTACCCGTGTTCGCGGCGCTCCAGCGCGCCGACGTCATCCTGCTGGTCACGGAGCCCACCAAGCGCGCCCTGGATGGCGCCCTCAGCTTCCTGACGGACGCCGACGACTTCGGCTTGCCGCGCGAGCGGGCGCGCCTGGTCCTGAACAAGGTGGCCAGGTCCGGCCTCTCCCTCGCCTTCGTGGAACAGGCCCTCGAGCTGAGCGCGGCTGCCGTCATCCCATTCGACCTCGAGGGCTACCGTGCGATCTTCAACGAGCACCGACCCTACCAACCGCCCAAGGGCGGCCAGAACCCCTGGCCAGCGCTTGCCGGGCAACTGATGCAGGGCCGCGAGATCCGCACCGAGCGTGAACGCCGGCGCAGCTTCTGGCCCTTCCGTCGCGGCGCGCAGCGCGCCGCTGCCCAGTGACATTCCGCACGAAATACCGAAGGAGGAGCCCGCATGCCCCAGACCATTGACCTCGCGGCAGAGCGAAGGAAGGCCCAGGAGGTGCGCCTGCACGCCTCGCGCACGGCGGCCGGCATCACGGATCCCGTCGAGCGCGCCCGAGCGGCGGTCCAGGCGACACTCGCCACCGCCCACCAGGAGCTCGTTGAGGACATCGAGACGCACCGCGGCGAGCTCGAGCACGCGATTGCCGATCTCGTGGCTCGACAGCCACTGACCGAGGACGAGCGAGGCCGGCTCGAGGCGGAGCTCGGCCAGTACCTCACGGGCTACGGTCCGGTGCAGCCCTTGATCGACGACCCAAGCGTCACGGAGATCCTCGTCAACGCCTTCGATGACGTCTGGTTCGAGCGGGACGGCCGCCTGCACAAGGCCAGCGTCTCGTTCCCCAGCCGTGCGAGCTACGAGGCCTTCGCACACCGGCTCGCGGAGCGTGCGCACAAGCCGCTCGACGAGACGAACCCCATCCTCAACGCCGAACTGCCCGACCACGCACGCCTGAACGTGACGATCTACCCCGTCACCGACCAGCCGGCCATCAACCTGCGCAAGGCAGCGCAGGTTACCCGCTCGTACGATCCCGCGGCGTTCGTCGCCACGGGAGCGGCCACCGAGGAGTTCATGCAGACCTATCTCTGGGCCGTGCGCTCGATGGCCAACTTCCTCGTCTGCGGCCCTACCGGTTCCGGCAAGACGACGCTCCTGCGCATCGGCACGGAGTTCGGCGTGCCCGCCAGCCAACGCATCATCACGGCCGAGGACATCCACGAGGTGAACGCCCAGCACCCGCACTTCCTGAGCATGCAGAAGGTGGACCGCACCTCCGTGCAGATCTCGCTGACAGACCTTCTCCATGCTTCGCTGCGTAAGCGCCCGGATCGCATCTACGTGGGCGAGATTCTCGGCGATGAGGCCGCCGCCATGCTCATGGCGGTCGCCGCCGGCCACAACGGCCTGTTGGCCACGATGCACGCCGGATCGCCCAGGCAGGCGATGTTCCTGCTCGTCGTCCGGGCCCTCCTGGGTGGGCTCGCGCTGCCGCCGGACTACCTCCTGGAGCTGCTGCACTCCTCGCTAGACTTCCTCGTCTTCGTCTCGAGGGACTTCGAGACCGGCCAGCGCCGCGTGACGTCCATGGTGGAAGTGGGGGAGTCCCGCTCCGCCGAGCCCTTCCGCACGCTCTTCCGCTGGAATGGGGAGCGCCTCGAGCACCTGCAGGACCCAAGCGCGGAGCTCATCAACCGCCTCGTCCAGGAGCGCGGCGCGCGCCCGCTGGGGGAGGTGAGCGCTTGATCTGGGCCGCCATCGCGGCAGCTGCTTTCGCCTACGCGGCATGGCGGCTGCTGGCTCCAGACCCTCCGCGCCGCGCTTCCCCGGGGCCACCTGCTGTGCCGGTCGGCGCCGGGGACCCCACAAGCGTTCCTGAGGCCGCGCGTCGCCTGCTCCAGTTGTCCGATCGCTTCCTGCTGGGCGTCGGCGCGGCCGGCGCCCTTCTCGGCTTCGGCGTTGGCATGCTTTTGGCGCGGACGGTACTGGTCGGGGCCATCTTCGGGTTCGTGGGCTACCACGCGGCACGTCTCCTGGTCGAGTCCGCCGGCGTCCGCCAACTCGCGGCGCTCCGCCGCGCCGCCGTCGACTTCGTCGCGCTCTTGGCGGATGGCGTGAACCAGGGGCTGACCGCCCGTGACGCCTTCGAGCGCGCGGCGACGCGTTGCGGCGACCCGCTGCGTGACCGCTTCCGAGTCGCCCGAGCGGAGGCCAGGTTCACCTCGGCCGCTGCTGCCTTGCGCCGCTTCGGCCGCAGCGAGTTCCTCCCCGCGCTCGAGCTCGGCGCCCGTTTCCTGGAGCTGCACCAGCAGCGGGGCAACGGGGCGCCCGCCTTCCGCGAGCTTCAGTGGCTCCTGCGAGAACGAGACAAGATCCTCGCTGACAAGCGGGCCAAGGTCTCGCTCTATCAGACGTACCTCCTTGCCTTCGCAGCGCTCATTCCCATTGCCATGCTGGTCGAACGCATCTGGTTGCCGCAGGTCTGGCACACCCTCACGGCCACCACCATCGGTCAGGGCGTCGCAATCGCCGGCAGCCTGATCTTCGTCTGGATCTTCTTTCAGCTCCGGCGCTACGTCGTCTACCTCGAAGCGGAGGGATGAAGCGTGATCCCCGTCCTCGCATCCCTGCTCTTCATCCTGGCCGCCTACTCCGCTGTGGCGGCCAGCTCCACGTCGCGCGGCGAAGCCTACCGCATGGCCATCGAGGGCAGGGGCGTCATCCAGATCCCGAACCTACAGGAGCTCACCGCCTACGCCCACGACCTGGTCGAGGGACTCACTGGCGGCATCCTGCACATCGACACCCGCACCCTCGAACAGATCGGAGTCAGCCGGGTGCAGTTCCTCCTCTACCTCTCGGCCATGGCCGGCGCTGTGGGCCTGATCGGCTGGGACGTCGCGCACTGGCCTGGGCTGACGGCCGGCGCCGCCGTCGGCGCTTTCGCCTATCTCTGGCGCCTACGCCGAATGCAGGTCGCCGCCCGCCGCAACGCAGCCGAGGGGCTGCCGCTGCTCGTGCGCTTCCTCCACCTCCTCTTCCGCGCCGGGGAGACCGTCGCCGGCGCCGTAGACGAAGTCCCGAAGCTCCTGCCACAGAGCCGTCTGCGCGCCATGTGGGAGGAGATGAACCATAGCCGGCAGTCTGGCACCCCGCTGCAGGACGCCCTCGGGGCGCTCGCCGAGCGCGCGGAGAACCCGGACCTCGCTGGCGTCGTCTATAGGCTTCAGCACTACGCCAACGTCGGGCTGCCGGAGGACGAAGAGCCCTTCGCACAGCTCGCTTCGCATATGGCGCGACTCGCGGTCATCGAGGAGTTCGCCGAAGTGGAACGGCTCGACGGGCCCCTCAACTGGACCATGATCGCTGCGATCTTTGCGCTCCTGCTGGTCGTCGTCGTGCCTTACGTCGTGACGATGGCCATGCAGCTGTTCGGGGGGTGATACGTGGGCTTGCGCGCTTCCCGCCGCCCTCTCCCGTCCGACGTCTCCGCATCCCAGCCTCGACTTTGCGAATGGAGGTTTCAACGTGGACAAGCACACCAACGAGCTCGGCTACATGATCGTGGTCATCCTCGTCATCGGGCTCCTGGTCGCCTTCCTGAACGCCAACTACACCACCTACCTGACCACCCTCTGGACCAAGCTAATGGGTCTCTGAGAGGGGCCGATACGCATGCTCAGACGCATTCTCCGCCGCCTGGTCGCCTTCGCGCGCGACGAAAGGGGCGCCCTCAACGAGGCGGTGGCCATCCCAGCGGTGATCGTCCTCGTGCTGGCCGCCGGCAGCGCCTCTTGGGTCTGGGTCCGCGCCCAGAGTGCCCAGACGGCCGTCGGTCAGGTCGGCAGCCAGATCAGCACCTACCTCAGTCAGAACGGCTGCCTCACGACCCAGAACCTGCAGAGCTTGGCGCAGTACGCAGCGCAGAACGGCCTCGATCCCGCAAAGCTCTACCTGTCCGTATCGTCAGGCCGCCAGGGCTACGGCTCCGGCGGCCTCTCCTACTCGCTTGGCTACGACTTCGACTTCGAGGTGCCGCTCCTCAGCGTCTCCGCCTATCACGAGTACATTCCGTACACTGTGCCGGCGGAGACGTCCCAATACGTCGCCGGCGCCTCGAGCGACACCTCGCAGTGCGCGACAGGTTCGGGCGTGCTGAGCGCGTTCTCCGGCCAGACGGGCGGCGACACGACCGGGGCCACCGGCGGGGTCTCTGGCCCGTCCGATGCGGCGACCGTCACCCTTTCAGGCCCTACACACGCGACAGCAGGGGAAACCGTCGCCTTCCAGGGAGCCGTGACGGAGAACGGTTCACCCGCTCCGGACAATACCCAGGTGGTCGTGACGGGCCCGAGTGGCATCACCACCGCCACGACGCAGGCTGGCGACTACTCCGTGTCGTTCGTCGCCCAGGGCAGCGGCAACGTGATCATCGCCGCCTCGGCCGGCAGCGCATCGGCCACTGCCACACTCGACGTCTCCGCCGGCACACCCCAAGCGATCGCACTGCAGTACCCACAGAAGGATACCGTCGGGTCGCCCATCACGATCGCGGGCACTGTGACAGATCAGGTGGGCGATCCGGTGTCGGACGGTACTGCCGTCGACATCTCGGGCCCCGGCATCCCGGCCGGGACGACCGCCACGACATCGGACGGCACGTTCTCCTTCAGCTACACGCCTACCTCACTTGCCGCCCTCCAGCTCGGATTCACCGCGGCGGCCGCGACGGCCACGGCCAGCATCGAGGTGGACCCGGGCGCGGCGCAGACGATCACGCTTGAGGCCAGTCAGGGCAGCCAACAGGGCTCCCAGATCACCGTGACGGCCGGCGCGACAGTCACGCTATCGGGCGACCTCGCCGGCCCCGACAACACATCTGTAGCGGACGGCACCCAGGTGGCGCTCTCTTCTTCGACCGACTCGACTGACACCTTCCCGACGGCACAGACAGCGGCCGGTGCCTACTCCGCGCAGGCCACGCTCACCGCCGCCGGCGGGCAGGTGATCGCGGCGACATCAGCCGGCATCTCACAGCCTGCCTCGGTCACGGTCAAGGTACTGCCCGCGGCTCCGGCCGAGGTCGCCTCGTTCGCGGTGCAGCCGCAGGAAGTCGAGGTGGGGGGGCAGGTCGCCGTCTCCGGCATCCTCGAGGACTCCTATGGCAATCCCGTGCCGGATGCGGAAGTCACCGTCTCCGGCCAGGGGATCGCATCGGCGTCCGCCACCACGGCAGCCAACGGCACCTTCACCGTCACGACGACGGCCACCAGCGCCGGCACAACGGACGTCCAAGCCACGTATCAGAACCAGGCGCTCGTCGGCGGCAGCGCGCAGCTCTCCGTGCTGGCGCAGAGCGTCTATAACGTGGCGGTCGCCCTCTCGCAGGACACGATCGCCGCCGGCGGCAGCACGACCGCCACCATCACGGTCACGGACCAGCACGGGAACCCCGTGCCCGGCGAGACGCTCGATCTCACGGAGAGCCCGCAGGGGCAGTCCGTTCTTTCCCAGACCACGGTGACGACTGACGCGAACGGTGACGCCCAGGTGACGCTCGGGCCGCTCACGCAGGCCGGCGCCCAGACGCTCGAGGTGGACACCAACCCCTCCGGGTCGGTCGGGTCGGCCGTCGTCACCGTCCTGCCCACCGTACCCGACACGGTCGATCCGCCCGAAATCTCGCCCAGCGTGGTGCAGAGTACCCTGGACGGGGGCAGCACGTACCCGGTCATCACCGGCGTCGCGCTCGACCAGTACGGCAACCCGGTCGCCGGTGCTGCCGTGACGGTCACGGGCGGTTGGGATCCTGGCGTCGACTTCACCGGCACCGCAAACGCGGAAGGCTACTTCGCCATCACGCTCACCCCGGTCGCGATCGGCGGGCCCTACGAGCCAACGATCATGGTCCAGACCGCGCAGGGCTCCAATACGCAGACCTACAGCGATACGAGCCTATCCGTCGTGCAGAACCTCTACTCTCTGACCCTGAGCTCACTCAGCGGTGCCAGCGTCTCGGCTGGCACGCCGGCAACGCTTGAGGTCAGCCTGACCGCCTTCGGGACGGCGTCCTCGTTCCCCGTGAGCGGTGCCAGCGTCTCGTGCTCCGTCACCTCGTCAGATGGGGCGAGCGCCTGGAGCACCTCATCCCCGACGCCGAGCGGCCCCGCTACGCTGACGCTGACGACGGACACCCAGGGCCAGGCGACGGCTCAGGTGGCCTTCGAACCCTACCTTGGCGCCCAGACCGTCGACTGCCAGAGTGCCGCGCTCGGTGTCTCGGCCACGCTCAATCTCACGGTGACATCCAATGCTCCCGCAGTCGCCTCCTGGGCCGCGGCAACGCCCAACCCCGTGTCTGCCGGCCAGCTCTTCACTGCGTCGGTCACCCTCCTGGACGGCTACGGCTTTCCGCTCGCCGCCGGCGAGCCGGTTGTCGTGTCGTTCCCGGGATCGTCTGGCGCCACATGGCTCACGAGCTCGGGCGGCGCCGCCGGCGGCAGCCTGACGTCCACGGTGGCGGGCAGCGGCTCCGTCGCCATTGCCTCCGCGGCCGGGCAGTCGGTCAGCGGGCTGGCGTCCTCGGGGCCTGTAACGGTCGACCCGGGGCCCCTGCGCTACTTCTACCCGGTGCTCGGCGACTCGGGCGACCAGTGGCTTTCGGGCTACAGCTGGACGAACGACTCCTCCTCCGCGCAAGGACCCACCAACGACTACGGCGGCTTCACGAGCTCCCCGGCGACGGTCGCTGGCATCGGATTCGACGGCTACGGCAACCAGGTGCCCGGTGCGACCGCCACCCTAGGCTGCACGGCCTACGACGGCGGCACGTGCCCGTCGCTCCCCGGTTCGGCCTCGCCCAGCTGGCAAGCTCTCGGCAGCTTCCCGGCCGGGGCCTACGATCTCAGCTTCGTCCCAAGTGGCAGCTCGTACGGCGTGGCCACAAGTCCCGAGACGACATACACCCGCTTCGCCCTCCTGGGTACCACGCTCGCGACGCCGGGCTCCCAGGCCTGGACCACGCCCGGCACCTACACCTTCGTGGTGCCGAACGGCGTCACGCGCCTGCTCGGGGACCTCTGGGGCGGTGGCGGCGGCGGTGGCGGCGGCGAAGGTATGTACCAGTACGGCGGTGGCCAGGGCGGGGGCGGCGGAGGATCTGGCGCCTTCACCGAGGGCTGGCTCGACGTGTCGCCGGGGCAGCGCATCACGGTCGACGTGGGAGCGGGCGGTGCAGGCGGCCCCGGCGGCGCCGCACCGAGCAGCATCTGGGCGTACGAGAACAACGGATCATGGGGGACGGCCGGAGGATCATCCTCTCTCGCTACCCTCACAGCTGCCGGCGGCGCCGGCGGAGGAGGAGGAGCGGGATCGTCCGCGGGCGGCGGCGGACCCGGCGGATCTCCGCAGAGCGGGGTCACAGTGGGCATCGCCGGATCGCCCGGCGGCATAGCCGGCGTCTCCTCGAGCCAGAGCCAGGGCAGCCCCGGCGCCGCCGGGCTCAACGGCGGCGGTCCGGGCGGGTCCGGTGGCCTCGCGACGTACACCTACTACGCCGAACCGGGCGGCGGCGGCGCCGGCAGTCCCTCTCCCAACGGTGGTGCCATCCCTGGTTACGCAGGTGGGGCGGGTGCTAACGGCGACAGCTACGGCGGTGCGGCAGACGGCCTGCCCGGCGCGAACGCCACGGGTCTCGCGGCCGGCGGTGGCGGCGGTTCCGGCGCCTGCGGCGGCCGGGGCTACGGCACACCAGGCGGAGGCGGCGGCACCGGCGGCAACGGCCAGGTGGTCATCTACTGGTAAGCGCGAACCACGAATCCAGCCCCATCCCAGGAGCCCTGTCCTGTCAGGGCTCCTGGGTCCACTTTCCGACTGACGGGAGATGACGCGCCCATGTTCCTCGTCCACATGCTGATGGCCCTGTTGACTCTGGCCTTTCTGGCCTACGGCTTCGCAACCATCCGGCGACGGGGCCCCTTCGCGCCGGCCGCGCTGGTCGCAGGCCTCCTCCTCCTGCTCCTCGATGCTGGCGCCCTGCTGGTACACCCCGGCCCTCCGTCCCAACCCTCCGTCGTCGAGAGCGGCATCCAGGGCACCCGCAACTACCGCATGATCGAGGCCCTGGCACCTTCGGGACAGGAGATGCTCCTAAACGCGTCCCTCTACCCTGTGCTGTTCTTCAGCCCCCAGGACCAGGACACCGGCCTGCGCCGCGTCGCTGCCGCCTACGCGGCCATCGCAGGTACGAAGCGCCCCCTGATGCTTGTCGGCACCCTCTACCCGACGTCCAGCGCTCAGGTCGCCCTGAAGGACACCGCCGCCTACCTGCAGCGGGCGGCCGTCACGGCACCCTGGGCTGTGCAGCTCGGACCTGCCCGCGAGTATGTGCAACGCGCGCCCGAACTCGTCTGGGTCGATCCAGAGGGTCACGTCCAGCGGGCGATCGGCATCTCGGCGATCCTCACGCACCTAGAACGCGTCTCGGCCCTCTCTGCACCTCACGCGGCCAAGCCCCCAGAGACCACGCGAAAGGGGAAGTAGCCATGCGCAAGCTCTCGCGCACCCAAGCCATCGTCGCTTCGATCACCCTGGGCGGCGTCGCGGTGCTCCTGCTGCAGACCTCGGCACACGCCGGCACGCGCAGCATCTTCGTCCTGGGCCGCGCCGTGCAGGCGGGCGCCACGATCTCCCCGAGCGACCTCACGGCCGTCGCCGGCGCACCGCGCGGCGTCGCCCAGGACGCCATCACCACCCTCACGGGTGCCGTGGGCCGGACAGCTCGCGTCGACCTGGTCGCGGGCCAGGTCCTGGTGAGCGGGGATCTCGGCACTCCGGTTCGACAGGGGCTCCGTCCAGGCGAGGAGGGCATCACCATCCCCGCCGACCTGGTCTCCTCGGGCGGCGCGCTGCCCGGCGACTACGTCAACGTTCGCGTCGTGCCCGGTCAGACGTCCTCCGGCGTCGTCACGTCAATGCAGCCAGCCACGACGGGCAGCACCGTGCCGATCCTCACGCACGTACGGGTGGTTAACGTCTACAACGCCAGCGGCCAGCCCATCACCGGATACAGCGCCGGCAGCACGCTGTCCGCCAGTATGGTGCCGGCCGCGGTCGAACTTGCGGTCCAGCCGGCGCAGGCCAACATGCTGGATGGCTACGAGGGCGCCCAGCTGCTCCTGACGATCGCTCCTTGGGCGACCTCCTCCAGCACGACACAGCAGGTCTCAACCCAGCCCCTGCTGCCGCCCGCGACGAGCACGTCCAAGGCGCCGCCGGCGCCCTCTCCGAGGCCCTAGACATTCCGCGCGAAATAGGGGAGGCCTCGCTGTGCACCGCCTCTGCGCCGTGTTCCGCCGTGAGCAGGGCTTCGCGACCCCGCTCCTCGCGTTCGGCATGATGGTCCTCGTCTTCGCCGGCAGCGCTCTCTTCGTCACGCTGCACGGGGCGCTCGCCACGCGCGACCGCCTGACAGTGCAGTTGCAGAGCGCCGCCGTGTTGGCAGCGGACCAGGTCAACCCGCAGGGCCTCGCCCAGGGCGAGGCCCAGATCGATCCTTCGGCCGCGGCCGCGGCCTTCGCGACCGCCTGGCCGCAGATGAGCGGCCTGCCGGCATCGGACTACACCGTCACCGCATTCCAGATCTACACGGTGGACCAAGCGGGCCAGCCGGCGCCCTCCGACGTCGGCGGGGCCATTCCAGGTGCCAGCGTCTATGTCCAGGTTACGATCAGCGCCCAATACTTCGGCCTGCCGGTCGGAGACATCCGCATCGCGGCGCTCGGCAGCCCCAACCGGTTCAACAGCCCCGGCAACTACTGGCACGGCGGCTGAACCGCCCTCAAGAAGGAGGCCCACCCCTTGCCGCACGACCCTCAGGAGTATGCCCGCTTCCTCGCAGAGCTCGTCGCGTACCACGAAGAGGGGTACGCGGGCTCCGGCCAGGCGCACGCACTGCGCGTGGAAGAGCTCGCAGCCACCCTGATCGAGGGACTGCGCGAGCACACGGCGCTGCCGGAAGACGCCGGCATCTGGGCCCCAGCCATGGCCGTGCACGACCTCGGCAAGCTCCGCATCCCCGCCGCGCTTCTGCGCAAACCTGCATCGCTCGGGCCTGAAGAGATAGCCCTCGTGCGCCAGCACACCTCCTATGGTGAGCAGGCGCTCCGGCGCCTGGCGGAACGCTGGCGCCCCCGCGATCCGGATGCTTCCCACTTCTGGACCGTGGCCGCGGTCATTGCCGGCGGCCACCACGAGCGCACCGACGGCGAGGGCTACCCTCGCGGCCTGCGCGGACCGCAGGTGCCGCTCGTCCTGCGCCTGGCACGGGCCGTCGACGTCTACGACGCGCTCACGAGCCGCCGCGCATACCGGGAAGCCCTGGCTCCCGTGCGGGCCCTGAAACTCATGCGCTCACAGATCGGCGGCTTCGACGAGGGCATTCTTGAGGCCATCGAACGCCTCCACCGCCTGCCGGTGCCCTCCCGCTCCAAGCGGCTCGGGCTGGAGCCCGAGCCCGTGGCACCCCAGGTCGCCCCCGCCTCACGCTAGCACCACCGAAAGGATGATGGCGGCTGCACCGCGCCAGCCCCGCGCCCATGTACAGGGAAGGGGGTGTGTCAGTTGGACCTCAAGGTCAAGCAGATCCAGCGCGTCGGAGACGACGGTCCTACCGTGGCCATCGCCACGGTGGAACTCGATGGTCAGTGGATGATCCACGGCGTACGCGTCGTCCAGACCGGCGACAAGCTCTTCGTCGCCCTGCCGCAGCGCAAGACGCAGAAGGACGGCAACGACGTCTACTACGACGTCGTCCACCCGCTGCGCAGGGAGATCCGCGAATCATTGGACGCGGCAGTGCTGCAGGCCTATCGCGGCATGGCCGCCGGCGCCTGATCCCGGCGAAACTGAAACGGCCCTCCCGACGTGCGACGTCGGGAGGGCCGCCCACGTCTACTGCGGCGCCCGCTAGAAGGGAGACTGCCATGGACATCAAGGTCAAGCACATGAACGTCTTCGAGAACCGCGACGACCACCTGCTCGGGATCTGCGACCTCACCCTCGGCGGAGAATGGGCCGTCCGTGGGGTCCGCATCGTCCAGGGCCAGAATGGCCCCTTCGTCAGCTTGCCGAGCCACCAGAAGGGCAACGGCGAATACCAGGACATCGCCTATCCCACCACCAGGGAGGACCGCGACGAACTCAACAAGGCTGTGCTCGGTCGCTACCAGCGCGAGATCGCAGCCGAGCATACGGACGACCGAGCCGCTGCACGATAGCCCCAATTCCAACTCCTGTGAAACCCATGCGCGCGGACGCCGGCGCTGCCGGCGTCCGCGTCCTCTGGGCGGGCCTCGATGCCTTCGCCCGAGCCCGCTGGCAGGGACCGCAGGTCTCCGAACGGGAGCAGTGCCCGGCCTTTCCTGAGCATATCGCCCCGGACGTCCGCTCCGGCCAGGATCGCGAGCATATCCTCCCGCCCTGCGGGCGCTCCGGTATCCCTCTCTGGCGCTGCGCGCCTCCTGGCCTCGCGGCACCGGGGCAACCCCTCGCTCCGCTCGGGGGATCTGCTCTGGCCAGGCCGGGCGGGCTGCTAGAAGCCAGCCGGCAAGGGGAGGGACCGGAATGTTCGGTGCGGACGACCTGGTATATGGCTACAGTCGCGCGCAGGCGATCGAGGACCGCGTGCTCGTGGACGTCTCGGAGCTCGCGAGGCAGGCGGGTATTCGGTATCCCGTTGCGATCTCACAGGCTTTGTGGGGCGAGTGGATCGTCCCTGACGATCGGGCCCGGTCGTTCGGGCAGAGCGAGCAGGGGAGGCTTTGGGATGTCCTCACGCTACTCGCGTGGGCGACCCGCAAGACATCAGGGAGCGAGTTGCGCTTCCCTGTGACCTTCGTACGCGGAGCTGGACGCAGGCACCTGGTGCAGGTGAAGGCCCTCTGCGGGCCCGGTGACGAAGGAGAGCCCGTCCTGACGATCATGCTGGTGGGGGAGTCGTAATGCTCGTCTCGACCCAAGATGTGGTACTATTAGCACGGATGTGAGGTGAGGACATGCACAAACTCTTCGTCCTCGGCGGCCTGCTGGCGCTGGCGATCGCCGCCGCTCCAGCCCCTTCGGCCGCGGCCGCCACCCTCGGCACTAAGACCCTCGAGGGATGGATTTGGGTGCCCGCGCACCAGGGAGGTGCCGGCGGCGACGTTATCGTCTTCTCTTACTTGAACAGCCATGGGCTCAAGGGAACAGGCATCTTCACTTTGCCTCCGAACTTCGGTGTTGGCCACACGAACGACGCGAGTTGGACGTCGGTCGATTCCCTAGCCCCGATCGAGGCTTACTTCGCTACGCCCGATCCCGTCGCTGGCCAGCAGTTCTTCGGGTCGAGCGACGGCTACGTGACGATTCTCTCGCCTCAGGTCGCGGCGGTGCTCAAGGCCGCGAACTGGAACCCGGATGCCATCGGCGGGGAGGACATCCCTCCCGGCGAGACACAGCCTGTGACGAGCGCTCCGCAACCTGTGACCAGCACGACGCACCCTGTTCCGGCGCCAACCACGCCCGCCGGCCACTCCGCCACAACGCCGACTACGCAGACCACCTCGACGACGGTCACGGAGCCCGCGCCGACGCAGCCGAGCGGTCCGGCCTACCAGTCGCAGGTCCAGACCGGACAGCAACAGCTGCAGGGGCAGATCAAGAGCGGCGGCGTGGTCATGCCGCCTGTCGGGCCCGAGCTGCGCAACGTCCCGCTGCCGGTCCCAGGCGCCCCGCTCACGCACCGTAACACCCTGCCTAAGCCCCACGCGGCTATGCCACCTGACGCGTTCCCGGTTGGCGATGTAGCCGGTGGGGTCGCCCTACTGCTGCTTCTCTTTGGAGGAGCGCTGGGACTCAGACGCTACCGTACGGCCCACCGGGCCGCCTGACCACCTGACAAACCGAAACTCCAAGGCCTGCCCTTCGCGGCAGGCCTTCGGCGTATCCGAAGGAGGCGGACTCCTTGCGTCTGCGTGCCCTTGCCGCGGTCCTCGCCCTCGCGCTCACTGCCCTCGTGCTCCCGCCACCCGCCAGAGCGGCCGACGTCCCGACGTTCGGCACCGACTACCTGCGCGACCGCACCCTCGACACCGGCGACAACTACGGCCAGATCTATGCGGACGTGCCCGTGGATGTCCAGGTCGCCGGCGTGCAGAGCTACAGCACGCCCGTCGAGTACGGCGGCTATCTCTACCAGTACGCTTACCAGGACACGGGCACCAAGGGCTATCTCTTCGCCTACGACGTCGCGCAGAGCCCGCCCACCAAGGCCTGGGCCTACGCCATGGCCTTCGACGGCTCGACGCACGAGGAGGTCGCCGGCGTGGCCGCGCCGTCCGTCTCCCCGGACGGGAAGTACATGGCCATGGGCGTCGGCCAGTACCTCTACACCTGGCCGATCGGTGTGCCAGGTAGCAACGGTCAGGTCACTGGAGAGCAGTGGTACGTCATCAAGGGCAACCGTAACCAGCAGCCCAACCAGGTGGACTCCTCGCCGGCCGTTACGCCTCCGCTGCCCGCTCAGGGCATCAATACCAGCGGCGCAAGCGAGCAGTGGACAAGTCCCTACGCCTGCGTTGGCTCATGGAACGGCGGTGTGACATGCATGCCGCTTGAGGAACCTTCTGACATCGCCTTCGTCACCTCGGTCTCGCAATACACGACCTCCGACCAGTACCCAGGCGCCTACGCGATCATCACCTCGTCCCCGACGGTCCTACCGAATGGCGACGTCGCCTTTGGCGTCGACGGCTCGGATGCGAGCGGGACCTACCACCCGCGCGTCGTGGTGATGAACCCAACCACCGGCACCTACCGTTCGATCGGCGACGGGGTCATCCGCTACGGCATCAGCTCCTCGGTCGTCCTCGGACCCAACGGGAACCTTTATGTGCCGGACCGCTACGGCGACATCTACGAGTTCACACAGAGCGGCTCGCTGGTGGCCGAAAACACGTCTCTCGGCGACGGCCGCATGGACATCTCCGACATCGCGGTGGCCGGCCAGTACGTGTTCGCCGTGGTCGCCGGCTACCAGGACCTCTACGCCCTGAACGCCTCGAACCTCAAAGTGGCGGCCTTGCTCGACACCGCGAGCGTGGTGGATCGCGCCGGCATCATCGGCCTCGTCTCGCCGTCCGTCGTCTACGCCGGCGGTGTCTACCAGGTGTGGGTCAACGACGCCGCCGGCTACGTGATGAACGCCGCGTTCCAGAACCCCGCGACGCCCTACTGGATCAACGAGACGGTCGGTGCCACGAACCCGAGCTATGCCGCCGTCATGGTGGACGGCGGCCCGCAGCACGTCGTGGCTGTCTGGTCGAACGCGCTCACGACGGGCGGGTCAGGCGGTCTCGAGATCTGGTATCCGCAGCCGTACGCCCTCACGGCGCAGGTGCAGCCGAACCCGGCCGCGCCGGCCACGCCCGAAACCCTCACGGCCCGGACGCCTGGGCATGGCACGACGAGCTCCGTCGTCGCCGACGTCCCCGGCATCGGAGAAGTGCAGCTCTCCCGTGTCCCGGAGCCGACAGGAGCATCCGGCGGGCCCTTGCCGATCGTCGTCGACGGCCAGGCCTACGAGCCCGGCGTCTGGTCGGCTACCTTCAACGCGCCGGACCAGGGCACATACACGATACCGGTCACGGCCACGGACATCTTCAGTCAAACCTACACAGCGGACGCATCGCTTACCGTGGTCTCCAATACGCCGCCTCCGCCCGCCCAGGAAGGTGGGGGAGAGCTGACCCTGCAGGCCTACGCGCTGCCTGGCATGCGCTACCCGCACCCACCGTTCACGGCGAAGCTTGGCGACCAGATCTACGCGACCCTGACCGTGCCCGAGCCAACCCTGCCCGCGGGGGATCAGATCACAGGCGCCTATCTCGTCTCGGCCACGGTGACGCATCCCACGGGGAACTCGGGCCCAGCGCCCAACTACGCGTTCTGGATCTCCAGCGTTCAGCAGGGCATGGTCCCAAGCGGCCTGACGGCTCAGGCGAACTTCCTCGAGAACTGGAGCGGCTACCCGCCGCCCCAGCCGCCGCAGACCATGACCTGGCAGGGTACGATCAGCGCCCAGTACACCATGCGCATCGACTACCGCCACTCGCGCCTCGTGCAGTCCTGCACGGTGCTCGCGGACGGCACCAAGAGCTGCACGAGCAAGACCGAGTGGTTCTCCGCCGAAACGACCCAGAGCGGCACCGCAGCCGCTACCCTCACCATCACCGGCACGGACTGGTACGTTATCGTCACGCCTGCCGGCGGCACGCCCTAAGCAGAGCCGTCCGACACGCCAAACCCGCGCCGTCACAAGGCGTCACGGGTCTTACCTTCCTTGTCGTCTGACACAACAAGCTACTCGATTCGGCTACGTCTGACGCTTAAGCCCACCTCAGGCCCGTAGGCCCCACGCCTACGGGCTTGACCGTGTCTGACAGCCATCTACCCGAGGAGGGAACGCAGTGTCCGCAGCTGCACCTTCGGATTCCCGAGCTCTGCAAGGCGACAGGGTTGTCCGCCGGTACGAGCGCTACGCCATGGTGCCTGTGCAGCTCCTGCGATCGCCCGAGATCAGCAGCCACGCCGTACGCGTCTTCCTACTCCTCGACAGCTATGCGAACTGGTCTACCCTTGAGGCTTTCCCGGCCCATGCGCGGCTCGCCGCAGACATGGGGGTCAGCGTGCCAACCATCCGCCGGGCTCTCAAAGAACTTAGCGATACTGGTTACGTGACCGCGCTCGCGCGCAACGACGCCCGCGGGATGCGCGTCGGCACGATCTACACGCTGCGGGACACACCCGAGGTAGCCCATGGAGCGTCCCCGGAAGAGGGTTTGCCCGGCACGACGCCCGGCGTGATCACTGGTGATCACGCCGGGAGATCACAGGTGATCAGTCAGCGTGATCACCTGTGGCACCCTATCAGTACTTCTCCGGAGATCAATACAGACAACAACAGCGCGCAGGCGCACGCGCGCGCGGAAGCGGCCACGACCGTTGTTGTCCAGTCGGCTGCGCCGACTCAGCCGGCATCTGACACACCCTCGACCCCAAGGCCGCTAACAGGCCAAACAGCGGAGGACGAGGCCGAGGTGCTGCGCCACCTTCTACAGCTCGCGCCCGATCTTCCGGCCGCAAGTGCGCAACTGCTCGTCCGCCAGGCCGGAGAACCCCAGATCCGCGAGCGCCTCCTTTGGTACGAGGCGGAACGAGATGCCCGGGCGGCCGCCAAGCTCCCCCCGATCGATTCGCCCGGCGCGTGGTTCCGCCGCAGCCTGGAGTGGCCGCGTCCGCCCGCGTCCTACCGGCGTCGGCAGCAGCAACTCGAGCGTGCCCGCCGGCGAGAAGAGCAAGCCGCGGCCGCCCGTCTGGCCGAGGAAGCTCGCGCGGCGCAGCATGCGCAGCACGATGCTGGCCGGCGGGAGATCGCGGAGCGATTCCTCGCCTTACCCGAAGCCGAGCGAGAGATCCTGGACCGCGAGATCCGGGCACACCTTCGCACCATGCCTGCACTGCAGGCCTCCCAGATTCCACCGCTCCCGGACGTCCTCGAGCTCAAGGGTCTTGCCCCGACGCTCTGGCGCGATCGCCTGGCCTTGCTCCTCGCCAGGGAAACGCCCGCCGAGCGCGCAGCAGGCCGCCCGTCACCATGAGGGCGTAAGCCGCCACGACCACCTGTGTCAGGAGGGATCCGCTTGGATACCCATGCATTCTTTGTGCGACTCTTTCGCGGCTGCACTGGCCACCTTGCCACCTTCCATGCGCTCAAGGGCTCCCATGAGAGGCAGACCGCACTCCCGGGGCGCAGGCAAGTCCGCGGTCCGGCCAAGCCTGGGAGGAGAATTCAGCCTGTGCCGGAAAGAACTACGTATCGCATCTGTGATGGGGGTTTGCGATGGACCCCGAACTAGAGGCCATCATCGAGGGATTCAGGAAGGTCCGTAGCAAGGTGCCGCCCGATCAGCTCGCCGCCTTCGACGAGTGGCTAAAGCGTGCTATCTACGCAGATACTCCCGCAGAGCGCCTGGCAGTCATGCAGGAAATGGCGGATCCGGAAGGGGCCTTGACACCCAAGGAGATCGACCGTTTCATCGCAGAGGCTTCAGGGGGCGATGAGCTGCTCCCCAAGCGGCTCCGCCAGCGCGCCAGGAGGAATTGCCGCTAATACGTCCTCGAGTCCGCACGGTCCACGCTTCAGACGCAGCTGAATACCAGCTTCACACGTAGTGCAGGCGGCCAACGGGCCGCCTTTCACTTTGTCCCAAAGGAGGACTGGGTCTTGGACACTCATGCGTTCTTTGCGCGACTCTTTCGAGGCTGCACCGGCCACCTCGAGATCCGGCTGCTCGACGAGGCATCGGGGAAAACGGCGGCGCAGAAGTTTTTCCCCCTCCCCGCCGCCATCGCCGAAGCGGCGGACTACGCGCTCGCCGCGACCGGCCGCTACCACGTCTACTTCGGCGTCTACCCGCGCGCCAACCCGCACGGCAGCGAGGCCGACGTCACCTCGATCCAGTGCCTCTTCGCTGACCTCGACGCCAAAGACTACGCCGGCGGCGAACAGGAGATCATGGAGCGCCTAGCGGTCCTTACGGTCGACGGCTGGCCGCCATCGATCCTCGTGCGCTCCGGCGGCGGCGGCCGTCACGCGTATTGGCTGCTCGAGCGATCGTTGGCGCTGCCGGCCGCTCGCGCGGACCGCCGCCAGAACATCCGAGACGCCCTCTGGGCGATCGGCGACGCGCTCGGTCTCGCACCGAAGGCGAACGTGGTCCACGACCTGGCACGGCTCTTGCGCGTCCCCGGCACGACCAACATCAAGGCCAAGTACGCCACGCCACAGCCGTGCGAGGTCGAGTGGCAGAGCCACCGGCAGTATCGGCCGAGCGCCTTTCGGGACGTGGTGAAGGGCCATCAGCGGCCAGCGGACAGGCTTCCGTCGCGTCAGTTCGTCGCGTTCTCAGCCGCGGCCCCGGAGTCGCGCGATGCGCGGGAGCTGCTGGAGGGCCTTGCCGTCAGCGAGGCCATCTTGGATCTCATTCGCCACGGGGCAGCGGCTGGCGAGCGCTCCGAGAGCGACCAGCGGGTGATCGTCGCGTTGCTGCGCGCTGGCGCCACCCCTGACCGCGTCCGAGACATCTTCTCGTGCCCGGAACTCGCGATCGGGGTCAAGTACCGTGCGCATGGTGCTCCCGACCATTACCTCGGCTACTCCATCTCGAAGGCCCAAGCGTGGATCGCAGGCCATCCCGATCTCTATCCGCAGGTCGACCAGACCATCCCGCAGGCAGACCGCCAGGCGCTCGAAGCCCTGCTCGTCCACGAGCGCCCGCAGCTGCGGCAGCTGCTCGACTCCTCCTTTGACGGCCACAAGCTCACGGCCCTCGTCGAGCTGGCCAGGAAAGGTGCGCCACACGCTGCACTCTACGCCGCCGCGCGTCTCGGTGCCGGCGACGACCTCGGGCGTGCCGCCCGCCTCTACCGCCACGCGCTCGAACTGGCGCAGAAGCCCCGCAGCCTCCCAAGGCCGCGCGCGAACGGCATTGCCCGGTAGTCGGAACGATCACAGAAAACACTCCAACGTACGGCAGACCTGGGCGGCTATAATCACGGCAGGAGGCTGCGTATGACATTGGACGAGATCCTCGCCCGCTTGGACCGCAACAAGCAACGGCTCGATGCCATGCGGCCGCTGCCGCCTGAGTCGCTCGCCAGCTTCCGCGACTGGCTTCGGGTCGAGGTCACCTACACCTCCAACGCAATCGAAGGCAACAGCCTGACTCGGCAGGAGACAGGTCTCGTGCTCGAGGGCTTGACGATCGGCGGGAAGCCCCTGCGCGACCACCTCGAGGCCCTGGACCATGCCGAAGCCTTCGACTTCATGCTCGACCTAGCGCAAGGTACCTCACCGTTCACCGAGGGCGACCTTCGCTCCATCCACCACCTGGTGCTGCAGAGGTCAGCGCCTCAGCACGCCGGCCGCTACCGCGACATTCAGGTGTGGATCCGCGGCAGCGCGCACATGCCGCCTTCACCCGTAGAGATTCCGGCCCTCATGGCCGACCTGTTCCGCGAGTTCTACGCCGCACTACCACACGAGCATCCCGTGAGCCTGGTCGCCCGCTTCCATGCCCGACTGGTCCACATCCATCCCTTTGCGGACGGCAACGGGCGCACGGCGCGGCTCGCCGCCAACTTTCAGCTGCTGAGAGCCGGCTACCCCGTGGCCATCCTTCTGCCCGACCAAGCTGCCCGAAAGGGTTACTTCGCCGCGCTGCGCTACGCTGACGAGGGCCACTTCGGGCCGATTACCCGGCTCTTCGCCGAGGCCTCGGCACGGAGCGCGGGCATGCTGCTCAAAGGCCTCGAACCAGCGCATGAGGTAGAAGACAGCCGAAAGGAACGGCGCAGCGATCGCGCCGACGACGGCTCCGACCGCTGACCGTCTACGACTGGCCCGCAAGGCCGGCTCCCCACAGCGGGAGCCGGTTCTTTTCGCACGAAATACGTGTCTCCTACCAGGAGGACCGATCATGGCTGACACGCGTTCCCCACGCGTCGCAATCTACGCACGCGTCTCCACCGACGACCGCGACCAGCACCCTGAAACACAGATCCTGCCCCTGAGGGAGTTCATCGCGGACCATGCCTGGCAGCCTGCCGGAGAATTCATCGACCAGGCGCCGGCGGCAGACCTGCGCCGAAGAGGGCAATGGCGCGAGCTGCTGCAGCACGCCGCGAGGCACCAGGTGGACATGATCCTCGTCTGGCGCTTGGACCGATTTCGCGATATATCCTCCCCTTAGGACTTGCACTCGGGGAGGTGACCGACGATCAATCCAGAAGAGATGGCCCCTGGACTAAAGACATTCTGTCAGGAACGGCAGTACACATCGGCTACGACGCGGAGCGTGCTGTTCGAGGCGACGCAGTGTGAGAAGTATCTGCAGGCGTATGGGACGAGCTTATTGCAAGCCACAGCCGCGGACATCGTCCGGTATGAGGAGTATCGTGTGGCCGCTGGGGGATGCCGTGCGCAGGACACGATCCGGTGGCGATTGCGCGTAGGGTTTACATTCCTCGAAGCCCACGGGCTGCGGAGCGGCCAGCCCGTTCCTCGCCAGAATGGTGGTCGAGCGACGTCGCTTGGCGACATGGGTCCCGCCTTCGAGTCGTACGTGGTTGAGAGGCAAGGCTGTACTGCCTGGCACGCGCATTTGATGGCCGTAGAAGCGGCGCGGCTGGGGTCCTTCTTGCAGCGAGATGGGCGGCTTCTGAACGAGGCCACGGCGGAGGATGTGGCCCACTACCTTGATGAGCGTTGCGCCGGACGGGGGGAATGGGCCCGGGTTACCGTGGCCGGCAAACTGCGGCCATGGTTTGAGTACCTGCGAGTCCATGGTCTGCGAGCGGACAACCCCTGCGGCGCACCCTATCGGCCACGCAGGCGAGCGCTCGGAGACCTGCCTATGGCAGCGGAAGCATACCTCGTCGAGGTTCTTGGACTCTCAGCCGAGACAGCACGGAATGTGGCTCTGGAGGCGGAACGCCTAGGCACCTTTCTGCGCGCTCGCGGACGGGACGTGGTACAGGCCACGCTGACCGACATCGAACAGTACGAGGGCGAGCGGTTCAGAGGGTTGAAGGTGGGCACGCGCTCGGAAGTAGTCGGCAACCTGCGCGCCCTGTTCCGCTACCTGCAGGCCACGGGACAAAGGAAGGACAGTCCGGGCGAGTGGCTGGATCACCCGCGAGTGGACCGCCTGGCCCAGGTCCCGCCGGTGCTGGAGCCCTTGCGGGTGGAGCGGTTCCTGACGAAGCTGGCCCGGCGGCGCGACGGATTCGCCCGGCGCGATCTCGCCTTGGCGACACTGCTGTATGGGACGGGGCTGCGCAGCTGCGAGGTGGTAGGGCTTACGGTGTCCGATGCGGATCTTGTCTCGGCAACGCTGCTGGTGCGATACGGCAAAGGACACCGACAGCGCATCGTGCCGCTGCTGGCAGAGGTGTCGGCCGCCCTCACGGCCTATCTGGCCGAACGCGGGACAGTGCCGCCGGATGCCCCGCTGTTCCTCAACAAACGGGGGCGGGCCATGGCGACCGCCGACGTGCGGAACATCCTGCACAATTGGGGCGAACGGCTCGGGTTCGAGGTGCGGGCGCACCAGATACGCCACTCCTGCGCGAGCCATCTGCTGCAAGGAGGCGTGTCGGTAGAGGCGATTCGCGGGCTCCTCGGACACGCCGGGCTGCGGACCACGATGCTGTATGCACGGCTGAGGCCGGCAGACCTGGCCCTCGCCATGCGGCGCCATCCGGTGAACCACTGGACGGGAGGGTCGGCGATGGCAGAGCGGCAAAAGCCGATGCGTTCGGCGGCAGGCACGAAGCGGCGGGTGATGCGCCCGAAGCTGCCGCCGAGTTCGGGGCGGTGGGGCGAGCAGGTCGCCGATTTCCTCGCGTCGCCGTTCACGACGGCGCGCTATTCCGAACGGACCAGGCAGAACGGGTTCGTCGTCCAGCTTCGGGATCTCGGACACTTCCTCGCGGCGCGCGGCATCGAGAGCGCCGAAGCGGTGCGGAGCCGGGACATCGTGGCCTGGCTGCAGCACGGGCGGCGACGGGGCCTCACACAGGTCACCCTGGGGCACCAGCTCGCAGCCGCGCGAGCATTCTTTCGCTACGCGCGCATGGTGGGCTGGATTGACGAGGACCCAGCCATGCCAATCCGGCTGGCGAAGGGACACTCACCCGAGACCAGGACGCTGACCGAGGAGGAGGTCTTCCGCCTGCTCTCGGTACCGGACCGGGAGACGGCATGGGGCTCCACCAACCTCGTGCTGCTCCTGCTGCTCTACGCCACGGGGATCCGGGCCTGCGAAGCCAGCGCCGCCGACGTGGGCGACCTCGACCTGCGGGAGGGCTGGCTGACCGTACACGGCAAGGGGAATCGGCTGCGGCGGGTGCCGGTGCCGAAGGCTGTGCTGCCGGAGCTGCGCCGGCATGTGGCGGGCCGCGACCGGAACGAGCCATTTTTCCTCGATACCCGTGGCCGGCGGATGTCGCCGCATCAGATCTCCGACAACGTCGCGCACAGGATGGCCGAGGCGGGGCTGGGTCCGGGGGCAACAGCTCACGTCCTGCGGCACACCTGCGCGGAGCACCTGCTGGCGCACGGCGCGCGCCTGGAGGCGGTCTCGACGCTGCTCGGTCACCGCACGCTGCGCGAGACGAGCGTCTACGCCCACGTGGGGATGGAGGAGCTGCGGGCGGTCGTGAGGCAACTGCCTCTGGAAGCGGGCGACCAAGGGGGGGCGCAACCTCATGCTGGAGCCGGTGACCGTTGAGGCCTTCTGCGATTACAGCCGTGTCATCCGTGGCTGCCGCGAAGCCACGGTGGGGGCATACCGCCGCGATCTGACGGTCTTTCGCCGCTTCCTCGCGGATCACCCGGCGCAAGCGCTGGACGTGCCCTGCATTCTCGGATTCATTCGTTACCTGCGTACCGACCGAGGAAATGGACAGCGCGCTGTTCAGCGGAAGCTGGCCACCCTTGGGGCCTTGATTGATTATCTGTTGGTCGACGGTCAGATGGAAAGCACGGCCGATCCGCGAAGCAAGCTGCCGCGACTGCAAACTCCACCCACGACCCTGCCCAGGCTGCTCACGGAGACCGAGGTGGAGAAGCTCCTGGCGGCGCCGGACGGGGACTCGGTGCTCGACCGCCGGGACCGTGCCATCTTGGTGCTCCTCTATACGGCCGGCCTGCGGGCGGGCGAGGTCTGCCGCCTGACTCTCGGTTCGATCGACTGGGAGGGAGAGATCCTGCGCGTCGAGGGCAAGGGCGGGTCGGAACGCACCGTGCCCTTGCATCCGCTGGCGGCCGAGACGCTACGCGCCTATCTTGCGGTACGTCCGACAGAGCCATTAGCGCGTGAGGTGCTCTTCGTGAGCAAGAAGCGCGGTGCGCTCACGGTTCGAGCCATCGAGTTCCTGGTGGCGCGGCACGCCGAAGCGGCTGGCCTGGATTGTCACGTACATCCCCACATGCTGCGCCACTCGTGCGCGACCCACCTGCTGCGGCGCGGCGCGCCACTGGAGGCGATTCGCAAGCTCCTTGGCCACCAGAGCCTGGCGAGCACCCAGGTTTACCTGCATCTGACGCCGGAAGACGTGCGGGTGGCCCTAAAGCGCCACCCGATTCGGCGTACTTGGCCGCGGATCTGGGCTACTGCCGTTAGCCATACCTGCACGTACCAAGGCGCTCGCCGAGCCCGGGCGGGGTGAGCCAGGTTCGCCCTTCCCGAACAAACCGATAGCATTATGCTCTCGACCGAGCCGATCGGTTCGGTGAGCTTCGTCATTGCATGCGCGTCGGGATTTCAAGGGCAACAGTGCGGAAGGATATTGATCCGAACGCACGCCCGTGGAAAAGCTTCTTGCAATGCACTACGCATCAACGCGGAGCAGACCCCCCTCAACCAAGGGAGAGGTCCGCAACGCGGCGAAGCCGGCGGGCACGCCCCCGTTCAGGGGCTCGTGTTCTGCAACGCTCTGAACAACACCTCGGCTGCCTGCGCCCGGGTCGTTGTGCCGAGCGGCTGGAAGGTGCCGTTTAGGAAGCCCGACATGTAGCCCGCAGCCACGGTTTCTTCCACGCCCTGCAGGGCCCAGGTGCCGATCCGCCCGGCGTCGCGGTAGTGCAGCGGCGCGGTCTTCGTCAGCTTGAACGCCCTTGCGATCAGCACCGCCATCTGCTCGCGCGTGATCGTCTCGCCGGGTCCGAAGCGGCTCGGGGTAAGACCCTGCACGACACCTGCCTGCACGGCCGCGGCGACGTAGGGGGCGAACCACGAGCCCTGCGGCACGTCGGCGAAGGCCGTGGTTCCACTACCGGGCTGCAGACCGAGCGCGAGCACCAGCATCTTGACGAACTGCGCCCGCGTCACTGCCATGTCCGGCCGGAAGGTCCCATCTGGGTATCCTCCGACGATGCCCTTCGCCGCCAGCGCCTCGATCTCCTGATAGGCCCAGTAGCCCTGCGGCACGTCCGTGAAGGCGGGAGGCGGTGGGGCCTGGTAGGTGAACGCGTCCGCCGTGCTCGCCGGGCTCAGGCCATAAGGCGTCGTCACCGACACGTCGACGCTCGTGCCTGCGCTGCCGGCGGGAGAGACCGCGGTGATCTCAGATGCGGACTGTACGCTGAAGCTTGTCGCCGGCGCCGTGCCGAACAGGACTGCAGTGGCCCCGCTGAGGCCGCTGCCCGTGATGGTCACCACCGTACCGCCCGCCGCGGGGCCGGCCGTCGGGCTCAGGCTGGCGATCGCCGGCTGCGGTGGCCTGTAAACCGGGTGCGGTACGACCGTGATGCCGAGGCTGCCTGTGGCCGCATTGCCGTCCTGGTCCAGCGCCTGGATGGTGAAGGTGTAGTTGCCGGCTGTAGTCGGCGTACCGGAGATCGCATCGCCGCTCAGCGTCAGTCCTGGCGGCAGGCTGCCCGTGGCGAGGCTCCAGGTGTACGGCGGTACTCCGCCAGAGGCCGAGAGCGCTGCGGAGTAGGCGGTTCCCGCCGTGGCGCCCGGGAGTGAGGTCGTCGTCACGGTAAGGTCTTGGGTCACCGTCTCTTGCGATGCAGAGATGGAACCCGTCATGCCGGTAACAGCCAGGGACACCGTGAAGCTTTCTTGCGTGTCGTCGGTCGCTGTGAAGGTATAGGTGCCAGGCGTCGCGCTCGCGCTTACGGCACTGAAGATGACGTCGCTTGACTGCGCGGCCCCAGACTCG
>JAJZVM010000191.1 GCA_021845645.1 Bacillota bacterium | reverse complement strand
GCCCTCATCATCCTGGTGTCGAACCTCACGTCGTCCGTGATTCAGCCCATCTTCGGCCTCCTGGCAGACAAGCGCCCGATGCAATGGCTGTTGCCGTTCGCGCTTGGCCTCGCCGCCGTGGCGACGGCTTCGTACGCCGTTGCCGGCAGCTACGCAACGTTCGTCCTGCTCGTGGCGCTAAGCGGTGTCGGGGTGGCCGCCTTCCACCCGATGGGTGCTTCGGGCGCGTACTTCGCGTCGGGTTCAAGGCGCGCGTCCGGCATGAGCATCTTCTCGGTCGGGGGCAACATCGGCTTCGCCTTCGGCCCGCTTTTGGCTGGTGTGGCTACGCATCTGTTCGGTCTGCGCGGCGTCGCCTGGTTTCTCGTCCCTGGCGTGCTCGCCATCGCCGTGCTGACGGTCTTCGCTCCGCGCCAGGCGGAGCGCCCGCCGCAGCGCCAGGCCAACTCGAAGCCCGTGCCATGGCTGCTCCTCTCCTTGCTCGTGCTGGTCGTCGTGCTGCGCAGCACCGCCCAATACGGGGTGCTGACCTTTTTCCCGCTCTACCTGACGCACCTGCACCGGCTGTCACCCAGCCTCTCCGGAGCCGTGCTGTTCTTCTTCCTCATCATGGGCGCTCTCGGCACCATGGCCGGCGGACCGTTCTCGGACCGCTTCGGCCGGCGCAGCCTGATGCTCTGGAGCTGGGCGGCCACGACGCCGCTGCTCTACCTTCTGCCGCGCCTGCCGGACATCTGGCAGTTCGTCGACCTCGGGGTGCTCGGCTTCGCGATCGTCGCCACCTTCAGCACCACGATCGTCCTGGCGCAGGAACTGCTGCCGGGCCGGCAGGGCATGGCCGCGTCGCTGACGATCGGACTCGCGATCGGCATTGGCGGCGTCATCATGCTCTGGCTGGGGCAGCTGGCGGATGCCGTCGGCGTGCAGGAGGTCCTGGGACTGCTCTGGCTGTTCGGCGTCGCGGGATTTGTCGGGTCGCTCATGCTGCCGCAGAGGGTCGCGAGCACGGTCGACGCCTAACCGAGGCAGGGTCTGCAGGACCGCCTGTCGTATCCCACTGCCAACGTGACTGGCACCAAGAGGGGGGTTCACGTTGGCGGATACCATTGTGCTCGTTGGCACGGCCAAGGGGCTTTTTCGCTTCCGTTCGTCCGACCGCCTCCACTGGCGGAGCGCAGGTCCCGACTTTCCTCAGACGCCCTGCTATACCGCGGTGCTCGATCCGCGCAGCGGGGTTATCCATGCGGGCATCAACTCGGAGTTCTATGGCGCCTCAATCCGGCGGTCGAGCGACCTTGGGGCAACTTGGGACAACGGCGGCGAGGGCCTGAGCTACGGCGGGGATGACCCGGAGCAGGTCACGCGCGTCTGGGCCATCGCGCCCGCAGCGGACGACGAGCCGCTCACGCTCTACGCGGGGGTCGAGGCGAGCGGACTGTTCCGTACCCGCGACGGCGGCGATACCTGGACGGAGGTCCGCTCGTTGCGTGAACATCCGACGCACGAGCTCTGGATGCCGGGATACGGTGGCAAGTGCCTGCACACGGTCGTGGTGAGCGACAGCCAGACGATCCTGACTGCCTGCTCGGCGGGTGGAGCCTACCGTACGCTGGATGCCGGAGAGAGCTTCGCGCCGGTCAACGAAAACCTCGAGGCTCGCTTCATGCCGGAGGGCCAAAGATACCCGATCGCAGGCCAGTGCGTGCACAAGGTGTCCGCCTGCCGCGCCGAACCCAGGCGGCTGTGGCTGCAGAACCACGGCGGCGTCTATCGCTCCGACGACGGCGGCACAGGCTGGCAGTACGTTGGCGCGGGCCTGCCCGGCGACTTCGGCTTCCCTGTCCTGGCCCACCCACATGATCCAGACACGGCATACGTCGTTCCCCTGCAGGCTGACGGCCAACGCTGGGCTGAAGGGGGTGCGCTCTGCGTCTGGCGCACCCAGGACGCGGGCGCCAGCTGGCATCCTCTCGCTTCGGGCCTGCCGCATCGGTCGTACGCCAGTGTCCTGCGCGACGGCCTGGACCATGACGGTCAGGATCCGATCGGTCTCTATTTCGGCACGACGTCGGGCAGCGTATACGCCTCGGCGGACGGCGGCCGGAACTGGCAGGAACTTGCCGCGCACCTGCCGCGCATCTTCTCGGTGCGCGCTGCCGCCGTGCCGTCGTGATCGTCCTGCACCTGCCGGACGACCTCGCCAACGAGATCGGCATTGCGGCGAGGTCCCGGCATGCGGCCGCGGCCACTGTCGGCGACCTGTTCGACGCCGTCGAGCGCGAGGCACCCGGTGTGCTGCGGCGCATATCGGAGCCGGGGGGAAGGTTGCGTCCGCACCTCAACCTCTTTGTCGGCGAAGATCGCGTAGGCCGCACGCAACCCTTCTCCACGCCGCTGCGAGACGGCGACGAGATCTGGCTTCTGCGTGCGGTGTCCGGCGGCTGAGCCGCCGGACACCGCACGCAGCGCACGACCATGCGCGGGGTCGCCCGCGGCGATTGGCGACCCCGCTGCTGCTTGCGCCGCGGCTCCGCCCGCGGCAAGGGCTCCGAAAAGCCCAGCCGCTCCGCCACAGCCCTTCAGCCCCGTTGATTTCAACGATCGGTCCCGCCGCGCACCGGCTCCTGGCGCGCCTGGCGAGACAACCACCCGCCCGGTGATCTCAGTCGGGTGCGGAGCGGGCCTACGGGGCGAGCGTCGCCTCATTCGATGCTGGTATAGCGCGAGCGGAAGTAGACGAGCGGCGGTGTGTCGCTCGCGGTGTCGAGGTGCAGGACACGCCCGAGGAACAGGGTGTGGTCCTGTGCCTCGACGGTTTGCCGCACCTCGCAGTCCAGGTGCCCAAGCGCGCCGTCGAGCCATGGCAGGCCGCCAGGGCTCCTGGACCAGGCGATGCCCGTGAGGGCTTGCGCGGGATCCTTGAAGCGCTGCGCGAAGTGGCGCGAGAGATGCTCCTGCTCAGCGGAGAGGATCGAGACGGCGAACTGCCCCGATCCTCGGATGATGGCGTTCGAGTCATTCGCGTGACCGACCGAGACAAGCACGAGCGGCGGTTCCAGCGAGACGGACAGGAAGGCGTTCGCCGTCATGCCGTGCGGTCCGCCCGGTCCGACGCTCGTGACGACGGTGACGCCGGTCGCCCAGTTGGCCATTAGGCGTTGGAAGTCTTGCGTAGGCAGCGCCCGGATGCCCCGGGCTCCTTCCCTTCGTAGGAAGAATGGCGGCAAACGTGCCATATGGCTATGCCATGCGGACATCACCTGTGTCCTTCATGCTACCACCAACGGCGCTGGCAGGTGTGTCCCCATGACCTGTCTGCCGCCACGACGATAAGGCCCCACCGGCAGGCCGGCGGGGCCTTGCGCGGGCGTCACTTCGCTGGTGGACGCCACGCGCTGGCGCTGAACAGGCTGCCGGTGAAGCTGCTCACGCTGACGTGCCGCACCCGGGTGGGGTCGTAGACGGTTTCCATCGAGGTGTAGAAGAGCGGTACCATCGGCAGATCGCTGTAGAGCTGCATCTGCACCTGCCGGTAGTCCCGGGCCCGCAGGGTCTGGTTCATCTGGCGCAGCGCATCCGTGGTCCAGGCGTTGACCGATGGGTTCTGGAAGTTCGAGAAGTCGTCGCCTTCGTGGTACGGGCTGCCGAGGTCCGAGTTCCAGATGGCGGCGTCGTCCGGATCGAGGTTGTCCATGAGACCGAACTCACTCACCTGGAAGGTGCCCTGCGCCAGCATGCCATTCGGTCCAAACAGGGCCTGGGTCGGAAAGTAGGCGGGCAGGACATCTATGCCTGCCTGCGCCTCCTCGGCGCTGACCAGCTTCATGATGGCCTTATGCAGCGGGGTTCTGGTGAGCGAGACGTTGAGCACGAGGAGCTGGCCGTTCTTCTGGAAGTAGCCTGCCTTGCCGATCTGCCAGCCGTCCTGCACGAGGATGGCGCGCGCCTTGGCGATGTTCTGGTGCACGACGGGCACCTTCGGATTGAAGGCCCAGCTCCAGGGCGGCTGGTCCGAAGTCGCCACCCGCCAGCGCCCGCCGGAGATCTGCGCGGCCATCTCGTGCCTGGCCAGCGCGAGGTAGAAGGCGCGCCGCACGCTCAGGTCTCCAGCGATCGGGTCGCGCAGGTTAAAGGTGAACTGCTCAAATACGGTGCTCGGTGCGCTCGCGACAGAAAGGCCTGCCGAACGCAGCTGATGGATTGTCGCGGTATCGAGCGTGAGAAGATCGCCCACTGCCAGCTTGTGGGCCGCAAGGTCGGCGAGCAGACTCGACCGGTGGCGATAGAAGGTCACCGAGATCGCCTTGAAAGCCGGCCTGGGCCCATCCTGCCCGCGGTAGTACGGGTTCGGCACAAGAACGAGCGTGTTTTGGCTGTGGCTGTGCACCGCATATGGGCCGGTCGCGAGCGGGTGGTCGTTGTACGACACGTCGGTGACGATCGACCCTACGCGCCGCTGCAAGGCATGCCTGGGCAGCAGGGCGGAGAACAGCGTCTGCCAGGCGGCGAAGGTGCCGCGCAAGTGCACGACCGCGGTCAGGCGGTTCGGCGTGTCGATTGCGGTGATCTGGTTGTAACCCGCCTGGTAGGCGCCATTCGCCGGCGCCATGATGGCGTGCCATGTGAAGCGGATGTCGCTGGAGGTCAACGGTTTGCCGTCCGACCAGCGGAGGCCAGGTCGCAAGCGGTAGGTGATCGTCACGTCGGCAGTCGGCCCCGGGACGCCCACGATGCTGATCTGCGGCAGGGAGGAGAGCAGGTCGGGACGCCACGTGTAACGCAGACGTCTGCCCGTGCCAACAGGGCGGTAGCGGAGAAGCCCGTCCGAGGTCGCGGCAAGAACGTCCGCCGCCGCCGGGCTGGTGTAGAGCACGGGGTTGAGGCTGCCTAGCGAGCCGAGCACCCCCACGCTGAGGACAGCCGGTGCCGAAGACGCGGACGCTGCGGCCAGCGCCGGGCTGGCAAAGGCTGGCGACAGCAGGCAGACGAGGAATGCGAGGCTGGCGAGACGCCGCAACAAGACACCTCCAGTCATGGAGCTGCACCCACTAAGACGAAATTCGGCCGCCTTCCTGACGAGTTGGGAGCCCACCAACTGCCCCCAGCAGGAAACGTCGCACTTCCTGGTCCGCGGCCTGCGGCCCGGTCGCCTCGCGCAGCTCGTAGACGAGCGCCTCGCGCATGGCGCCGAGAACGAGGTGGGCGCGCAGGGCCGCGTCTCCCTGCGGCATGAATCCGGCCTCGGCCGCTTCGGCCAAGTCATCCGCCAGGAGCTGAACGAGCTGCGCCTCGATCAGGCCGAGTCGCTCCTGCAGCACTTTCGTCGCGCCTGAGGCCTGGACGAGGACGATCTCGGCGAGGTCGCGCTCCTCGCGAAAGCACTGGAGCACGGCCTGGACCGAGCGGTCGAACTTCACCGCGACACTGGGGGCGCCGCGCCGGCGTTCCCGCACCTCGACGAGCACCTTCTCGTAGAAGCGGGCGATCAACTGCCCGAAGCACTGCTCTTTCGAAGGGAAGTAGAGATAGAACGTCCCGGTCGCCACCTGTGCGCCCTTGGCAATCTCCGCCACCGTGGCCGCGTGGTAGCCGTGCTGGGCGAAGACGGCCGCCGCGGCCCGCAGCAGATCCTCGCGGCGCCCGGCCTGCCCGTCCGTCCTGGCCCGCGGCATCTAGTTGCGCATGGCCCAGTGGGCGTGGGCGAGCGAGCGGATGAGGTCCTCCCGCACGTGGTGACCGATGCCTGGGGCATCCGGCACCCGTATGGTTCCCTTGTCGGAGACCGTCACTTCAGGTTCGATGATGTCCTCCTGCCAGTAGCGGCTGCTGGCCGCCGTGTCTCCCGGCAAGGTGAAGCCGGGCAGGGTGGTGATCGCCACGTTGTGCAGCCGGCCGACTCCGGACTCCAGCATGCCGCCGCACCAGACGGGCCATCCGGCCTCCACGCAGAGGTCGTGGCTCTTGATGGACTGACTCAGGCCGCCCAGGCGGCCGATCTTGATGTTGAGGATGCGCCCGGAGCCCAGGGCGATCGCCTTGCGCAGATCCGCCGGGCCGTGGATGCTCTCGTCCAGGCAGATCGGCGTCCTGAGCTCGCGCTGCAAGCTGGCGTGATCGATGATGTCGTCGTAGCTGAGCGGCTGCTCGATCATCATCAGGTCGAGCTCGTCGAGACGCTTCAGGAGAGGCAGGTCGTCGAGCGTGTAGGCGGAGTTGGCATCGGCCATCATGCGGATCGGCCCGAACTGTCTGCGCACCGCCTTGAGCCGGTCATAGTCGACGCCCGGCTTGATCTTGATCTTGAAGCGCCGGTAGCCCTCGCCCAGGAAGCGCTCCACCTGCTTCAGAAGGAGCTCGTCGGTGGATTCGATGCCGATCGAGATGCCGACTTCGATCTCGTCCCGCGTGCCGCCGAGCGCGCGTCCGAGAGGCAACCCGAGCTCCTGCGCGTAGATGTCCCAGACTGCGCCCTCGAGTCCGGCCTTGGCCATCTGGTGGCCGCGCACCTGCGCGAAGCGTCCCACGAGCTCGTCGGGATGTTCGATCGGCTTCGCGAGGGCCCACGGAACCAGGTAGTCATGCAGCACGGACTGAGCCGTCGCGACCGTCTCGTAGGAGTAGAAGGGGTCGCGGGAAACGGTCACTTCGCCCCAGCCGACGAAATCGGCCGTCTCGGCGCGCACCAGCAGGAACTCACGATCGTCTTCGCGGCCAAAGCTGGTCTCGAACGGGTGCTTCAGCCGCATGCGAAGTGCGAAGATCTCCACCTGTAGCAACTGCAAGTGCAAGGGCTCCCTTCACCC
>JAJZVM010000190.1 GCA_021845645.1 Bacillota bacterium | reverse complement strand
ATGGGCAAGCGCATCGTGCACATCGGCGACATCGGGCAGGGCCAGACGATGAAGCTTGTCGCGAACCTCGTCTCGGGCCTGACCTTGATGGTGGCGGCCGAGGGGATCGCGCTCGGCCTCAGGCTTGGACTGCCGCTCGCGCTGCTCGACGAGGTGCTGCCGAACTCCTCTGCGCAGTCGTTCGAGGTGCGCAAGCTGATGGACCGCTACGGCGACGACATGTGGCAGCCGGGGTTCTCGGTGCGCAACCGGCTGAAGGACCTGCGTCTCGCGGTGGAGATGGCCGGGGCCGCCGGCGTGGAGCTGCCGCTCGCAGGGCCGGCGCTCGCCCGCTACGGCGCGCACGCCGAAGCGGGCGCCGGCGACCTCGACGAGTCGAGCTACCTGCGCCGCCTGCTCGACTGACCGTGAGCCCGCGGGGCATCGGCGAAGGGACGATCGTGGTGGTGGGCGCGGCCCTGCTCGAGCTGCGCTTCGCCGTCGACCGCCTGCCCGCATCGGGCGGCGACGTCCTCGCGCACGGCTTCGAGGTCCGCGTCGGCGGCAGCGCCGTCAACGTCGCCCGCACCCTGCTCGCCCTCGGCTGCGCCCCCCTGCTCGTGCTGCACCGCGGCGAGGGTCCGTTCGACAGGCTGGTCGGCCGCGAGCTCGGGCAGCTGGGGCTGCCTGTGCGGGGCAGACGCTCGCGGCGGCCGAGCGGCGTCACCGTCACGCTGGTCGAGCCGAGCGGCGAGCGCAGCCTTGTCTCCGCACTGGGCGCGGAGGTCTCGGTCGGGGCGCGCGACCTGCCGCCCGACGTCGGGCGCGCCAAGGCCGTCTACGTGTCGGGTTACGAGCTTCTGGCATCGCCGGATCTCGAGGCGGCGATCTCCGCCTTGCCGCCCGGCGTCCTTGTGCTGCTCGACCCGGGGCCGCGCGGCGCGGAGCCTGGGAAGCTCCAGGACGCCTGGCGCCGCGCCGACGTCGTGCGCCTCAATCTCGGGGAGGCCGAGCGGCGCAGCGGCGAGAACGGGCCCCTGGCCGCCGCCGAGGCGCTCGGCCGTGAGCGGGGGGTCGTGGTCAGTACGGCGGAAGGGGCTTTTCTGGCCGAGCGGGGCCCGGCGGTGCGCGTCGGCGGCGGCGAGCGCGTCTCGCGCGACACGACGGGGGCCGGAGACGCGCACGCGGCCGGCCTGCTGGCCGGCCTGACGCGCGGGCTGGATCTTTTGGCCGCGACGCGGCTCGCAAACAGCGTGGCGCGTCGCCAGGTACTCGGGGAGGAGCTCCTGGGCGCCTTGCGCGAGGTGTAGCTCAGGCGGTGTGGCGCTGCAGGCGGCTCGGGTCGATGCGCAGGCGGCCCTCGGCGTCGAGGTCTACGCTGCGCTCCTGGCGGAACTCCCGGAGCACGCGCGTCACGGTCTCGCGGGAGCAGCCGATCAGCTGCGCCAGCTGACGATGCGTGAAGTGTTGCGGCACGAAGATGCCACCGCCGTCCGGCACGCCGCTCTCCTCGCCGAGCCGCAGCAGGGCTGCGGCCAGCTTCTGGGTCGCGTCGCGGCCCGACAGCTCGGCCATGTGCTCCTGGGCCTCGCGCAGGCGGTCGCCGAAGATCTGCAGGAAGGCCCAGCCCACCTCCGCGCGCCGCTGGACGAGGGCGCGCAGGGCCCGCGTCTGCAGGAAGGCCACGGTGCTGGGCTCGATCGTCTGCGCCGTCGCGGCGTACGGCTCGCGCCCGAAGAAGCCTGAGAGCGCGAAGACCTCGCCGGGACGGATCATGCGCATGGTCTGCTCCTGGCCGTCCGCCGACGTGCGGAACGTGCGCAGGGCGCCGTCGACCAGGAAGGAGACGAACTCGGATTCCTCGCCCTCGATGAAGATGTAGGCGTCCTTGCGGTAGCGGCGCACCGATACGATGTCGTCGAGGGAGTGGCGCGCGTCTGTTGGAAGGTCCCGAAATGCCGGTACAACGGAAGTGAGGTCGCTCTGGCGGGTGAGAATCGACTGCACTGCCAAGTGGTCCGCCTCCTTGCGCGCCGTGCGGGCGTGGCGTGCGCCGCGCCTGTTCGAATCCATAGTACGGCGCTCAGGATAAAGGAGCAACAGACCGAATGGACTTAAGGAGGTGTCCAAATGGACCATTATTGGTCCATTTGGACTACACGGCGCACGACCTCGTCCGCGCAGAAGCCGCCCGAGAGGACCGCGACCGGCTTCTGGCCGAACCTGCCTGGACCGAAGCGCATGAGGGCCGCCAGGGTTGCCGCGCCGCTCGGCTCGACCACGAGGTGCTCCTCGAAGAGCAGCAGGTGCAGAGCGCCGTAGAGGTCCTCGTCGTCGATGACCACGACGTCGTCGACGAACCGCTGCACGAGCGACAGCGTCAGGTCCGAGGGATGGCTCGGCGAGAGACCGTCGGCGATCGTGCGCACTTCATCCAGCGCGACGACGCGGCCCGCGTCGAGCGAGCGCACCATGCTGTCGGCGCCGGACATCGCGACGCCGTACACCTTGACGTCCGGCCTGTGACGCTTGATCGCGAGCGAGACGCCGCCGAGCAGACCGCCGCCGCCGATCGGCACGAGGACGGCGTCGAACGGCTGGGGCTGCAGCAGGAGTTCCATGCCGAGCGTCGCCTGACCGGCGACGACGTCGACGTCGTCGTAGGCGTGCACGAAGGTCAGGTGCTCGTCGCGCGCGATGCGGGTGGCGTTGTCCATGGCAGCCTGGAAGTCCGCGCCTTCGGCGATGATGCGCGCTCCCAGGCGACGGATGGCGCGGACCTTCGCCTGGTTGCCGCTTGCCGGCACGCAGACGGTGGCAGCCATGCCGAAGCGCTCCGCGGCGTAGGCGACGGCCATGCCGTGGTTGCCGGCGGACGCCGTGATCACCCCGCCCGAATGCCCCTCCTCGCGCAGGTGGAGGATGCGGTTGAGCGCCCCGCGAATCTTGAAGACCCGGATAGGCTGGAACATTTCCAGCTTCAACAGCACATCGCCGCCGACCGCCTCGCGGGCGGCGACCGATGGCTGAAGCGGTGTCGGCACGAGATAGCGCGCGAGCCGCGCCTGAGCGGCAAGGATATCGCTCAGCCGGACGTCGGGTTCCAACTTGTGCGGGTCCCCTCCTTGACGTTGTCTCGGTGAACCTATTCATCTGACCCGCTGGCCCCGCGCGGCGGAAAGGGATCGCGCTGCCGGCCTAGAATCGCTGGATTGGACAGCGGCCGTCTGGGGGTGCTCTTGTTGCGGATCGGTCCCGCGGATGTCGTGGCGGCGAAAGGCCGTATCCAGGGGCGCGTCTGGCCGACGCCGCTTCTAATGGAGCCGGGTCTTGGCACAAGGCTCGGCGCGCCGGTCCATCTCAAGCTCGAATGCTGGCAGCGCACCGGCTCTTTCAAGGTGCGCGGTGCCACGAACGCCATAGCGCGCCTGGGCGAGCCGGAGCGCCGCTCCGGCGTGCTGGCGGTCTCCGCCGGCAACCACGCGCAGGGAGTCGCGCTTGCCGCGCAGGAGGCGGGCATATCCGCTCTTATCGTCATGCCGAAAAACGCGTCGCGCGTCAAGGTTGCGGCGGTCCAGGCGCTCGGCGCGGAGGTGCTGCTGCTCGGCGAGGACTACGACGAGGCGGAGGCGGCGTGGCCGGCCGTAGCCCGCGAGACGGGTCGCCACGTCATCCACCCTTTCACCGATCCCGCGGTGATCGCGGGCCAGGGGACGGTGGGCCTGGAGATCGCGCTCGAGCGCCCGACGCTGCGACAGGTGCTCATTCCGGCGGGGGGCGGCGGTCTGGCCGTCGGCTCCGCCATCGCCCTCAAGGCCATGCTGCCCGGCGTCAAGGTCTACGGGGTGCAGACGGAGGCGTCGGCGCCGCTTGTGGCATCCTACAAGGCGGGAAGGCATATCGCGGTGCAGTACGGGCCGTCGATCGCGGACGGACTGCACGGTGACACCACCCCTGAGATGGTCGCGCTCGCGCTCGAACATCTCGATGGCGTCCTCGAGGTTACGGAAGCCGCTACGCGTCGCGCGATGCGCCATCTCTTCCGGGAGCAGCGCATCGTCACCGAGGGATCGGGCGCTGTGGGTGTCGCGGCGATTTTGGAGGGGATGGTGCCGGAGTTGGAGACCGCAGTCGTCGTCAGCGGCCGCAACATCGCGCCGGAGCTGTTCGAGTCGGTGCTGTCCGAGGTGGACCCCACATGAGGACCGCGCGCTTTCGCGAGCGCCTGCTCGCCTTTCTCGTCGACCTGCTGCTCGTGGCCGCGATCGGCCACCTGCTCGGTTGGCCGGTCCTGCTCTGGGCCGTGCTCGGTGTCGCCTACACGGCCGTGTCCCTGCTCCTCTTCAAGGGCCGCACGCCAGGCAAGATCCTTCTGAGGCTGAGGGTGGTCGGCCAGCGTACGGAGCGCGGCGGCCTGCGCCTGTGGCAGGTGCTGCTGCGTCCTGTGCTCTACATCGTGGAGCTCGTGCTGCTCTGCGGCGGATTCCTGGTGGCCCTCGTGGCGAAGGATCGGCTCGCGCTCCACGACATGCTGCTCGACACCCGCGTCGTAAAGCTTACGCGTGGCTGACCGAGGCTACCGGCCGCAAGCCCCTGGTTTCAGCCGGGCTTCAGCCATGGGGACAAGGCCGACCTGAGCCGTACGTGCCGGTATGCGGGTATCGGCGGTATGGCTGGTACACAAGTGGTACAGGGTCAGCATGCTCATTCCCGGTGCGCCGCGATGTCGCGCGGAACACGCTTTCGTAGAACAGTCTCGCTACGGCGCGGCAGATCTCTTCCCGCCGCGTCCTGGAACGGGTTTCCTGCAATCCCGCCACCACTTAACAATGCCAATGCCTCGGCTCAGCGGTGCCTTGTTCGCTGCCGTTCACGCAGAATGGACAGCGGGTAGGGCTTCTTTCGTGGAATTGGGCAAGGGTTTTTCATTGGACGGCCGCCTGTTTGTCAGAGATTTGGGCGAAGTGCTCGCCGTGGGAAATCGAGGCGGCAGGGTAAGATGCCAACTACCGCCTCCACACGAGCGGTTCCAAGGCTGTTGAGGGATTGGCTGGCAGGAATCATGATCTTGCCAGCCAATCCCTCTGAGAGCGATCAACCCATTATTTGACGCAAAAGGGGGAGCCGCAACTGTTCACCGATTACTTGGCCGTCATGCTGGTTGGCCTCTCCGCTGGATTCGTCATTCTCGCCCATTACCTCTACCGCAACCCCGAACCGGGCGAGCGCCAGGCCTGGGCATCCGGCTTCTTCGCCACCGGTCTTCTCGGACTTTTGACCTCCGTGCCCATGATCGTCATCTGGCCGCTCCCTGGCGCCTACAACATCGCCTTTGGCGAACCCGCACTCTACTTGAGCGTGGCCTTCATCGGCGCGGCCATTACGCTCGCCATGAAGTGGGATCCCCTGATCCCCGCCCTTTATGGCTTCTTCGGCGGCCTGCTGGCCGTGGTCGTCGGCCTCCGCATCGCAAACCTGGGCCTGACCTCGGCGCCCGCATTGGCCGCCACCGGGTACATCACGGCCGGCCTCGGCGGCATGCTGACGCTCCCGGCGATCAACTGGCGCTCGCGCCGCTTCTTCGCGCTCGCGGCGGCCGTGCTCCTCGGCATTGCCGCGGTTATTTTCCTTTTCACCGGGTACGAAGGCGCCTGGGGACACCTGGCTGATTTTGCGAAGTGGGTGCCGGGCTCGATGCTGCGGGCGCCGGCCGCGAAGTAGACGAGACGCTCATATGGCGTCGGGCCGTGCCGCGGCCTTGGCCGCGAGGTGGAGGGCGACGTCCGGAGGAGATTGGGAGCATCGCCACCACGCGCGGGGAGGACCCCGAAGACGTCTAGCAATCCTTGCGGCGTGCCGGGAGCGCCTCGTGTGCGAGGCCAAGGACTGCTTCGCCAGCGACGAGTTCAGCAGCCGCAACTGGAACGCCAACTGCGCCGGCCGCCTGCTCAAGCTCCTGGCCTGCAACCTGACCCTCGCCTTCCAGCGCGACCGCTCTGCCATCCGTGGCGAGCAGCTTCAGACTGTCCGTCTGCCGCGCCGTTCGATCCTCTGCATTCCGGGCAGCGTTGTCCGGCTCGCCAGAGGCTGGACGCTCCGTCTCGCCCGTTGCGATCGGCCTGACGGCCAGTGCGCGGGTATGTGAAGACGCCTTGCAGCCCTCACCTGTTGACATGCGCATCGTCCCTGACGCGCGCCGCGCACCTACGCATCCGGGACTTGGGCACAGCCTTCGCCCGGTGTTGATGCCCGCGCCATTTGCCTCCGCCGTTTCTCAGGGGCCATGCCGTGTGCAAAGAATGGTCGGTGGCGATGCCGTGCGGCAGGCTGCCGGGTCGGCGAAGGGAGGGTGCCATGCGGCGCTCTCCCTCCTGCACAAGGTCCCGACGCGATGGAGCGATAGCCACGCTCCGATCGTGCTCCAAGGCCTGCGTATCGGGAACACCGCGCTCGGCGAAGGGTATGGTCGAGGAACCAGATCGCGCGTCGTCCGGTCCCCCGATGCGACATGCCTCTATTGCGAGCACTCCTGGCTCGAATGCTGCGGCGGAACTCTGACAAGTCGGGCACCGCGTTCGACATCGGGCAAGCGAGGAATCCCCCGCCTTCAGCCGTGGGGGTAGTTACTGCTCGATAACATCTAGCGTTTTATTGAGTTTGGTGGAGAGTAGTGCTAGAGTTAGGTCATGGAACTTGTACCTTCGCTATGGATCAAAAGTCCCTTGGCGGCGAGAAGAACGTCAACTTGGAGACCCCTGGCACCTGGGCTATCATGGAGGGAGACCATGCGCAGGGGGGGGAAGACCATGGCTGAGTCCCTGGTCC
>JAJZVM010000037.1 GCA_021845645.1 Bacillota bacterium | reverse complement strand
CTCGTCCGTCTGCGGGTGATAGCAGTAGACGTTGCCGTGCAGGTCGTAGGTCGCGTTCGTGTGCCCCGGCAGCAGGCGGGTCTGCTCGCCGTCCTTCCATGAATTGCGAATGTCGATCACGGGCTTGATCGTGTGCTCGTCGTACAGCGTGACGGTGAACTTGGTGTCGTCGTAGCCCTTGTCCGCCGTCAGGATCTGCATCCTCTCGATGACCTTGGGCTGACGTTCGGCCACCTGCGCGATCAGGTCCTTCCCGCCGGGGAGGTCCACGGTGCTGGCCTTGGTGACGGAGTAAGCGATCGGCAGTTCGTATTCCTCGTCCACGACGAGGTGCAGCCGGTAGCCGAACCACCGGACGACTTTCTCCCAAGGGGTGCCGTCCTTGTGCTTGCCTTTGTAGGTCTTCTTGCCGTAGTCTGCGTCGGTGTCCCGTCGTCCGTCCGGGATATCGCTGTTCGCCCTGTGCTTGGCGAATGAGGGGAGTGCCTTGCCGTCGATGGCCGCGCGCTCCCCAAACCCGGGCAGCAGTGTCGCCAGATTCTCAACCATCGCCTCGAACATGGTGTCGATCTCTGCCCCATGCCGGATGACACCGTGCAGGAACCGCGTGTAGGCGCTGGCGGACGGCACGCCATGCAGCCCACACAGGTAGCGAAGTTGGCCGTTGCGGGATAGCTCCCGCCGCAGGCTCTCGATGCTTGGGTGTTGAAACACGATGCCAGCGAGAACCGAGTTCCACATAGCCCGCACCGAATGATCGTCACGTCCGCGACCCCGGTCGCATTCCAGCTGCTCCATCAAGGTCTTGTCCGGCATGTAGTCCAGGGCCAGCCGCAGACGATCCAAGTCGCCGAGACCTTCAACGTGTTCCCACGAGAAGAGCGGGATCTGTGGTATAATGGCCATGCAAGCGAGTCCTCCCTGCTGTAGATTTGTGGCTATTGTCACCCACTATTCTACCAGATTGGGACCGCTTGCGCTCTATATTTCATCGAATAACTGAGTATTACACAACGTTCATGCACAGTAGGACATGGGGTGGATTTGCTCGACACTCCCATTGACTATTGCTGAACTGGCCTGTCCTGCGTTGTTTTGTGGGGGAAACTCATTCTCTCCGTGCCCGCAACCTCGCTCCCAGAGCGGGTTTCCCGACAGCGAAATTAGCTCGTAGCGTAGGACAACAGCCTCGCGCAAGGGTACCGGCAGTTGCTGCACTGCTTGGACAACATCACTCTCTTCGTAGCGGTCGGCCGGGTCGTCGACTGGTGCGTCGTGCTCCTCATTCAGCGACACCTCGCGCCGGCGTCCCTGAGCGCGCAATGCGTTCAGAGCCTTGTTATGGGTGACTCTCGCCAGCCATCGGGATGGTTCCCGCATCTGGTGCAACGTCTGCACGGCCGCGATCAAGACCTCCTGCGCCACGTCCTCGGCGAGTGCGGCATCTCCTGTGTAGAGGCGTGCTGCGCGGTAGACGTCGGGCCCGTAGCGCTCTACGAACTGGTCGAGCGTCGTGCGGCTCACCTCCTACCTTGAAGACACCGGTGCGGGGCCGTGCGTTCGAGCATTGCCACGGTATAATCAAACCGAGGTGAGGGCGATGGAGATCCCCGTTATCCTGGAGGCCGGTGAGGACGGATGGGTCATCGCAGAATGCCCCGCTCTACCCGGTTGCCTGTCGCAAGGGCGAACTGAAGAGGAAGCTCTGACGAACATCAAGGATGCGATACGGTCCTGGCTTAGGGTTGAAACCGATAAGCGCGGGCAACCTTCTGGCGGAAAGTTGGTCGAGGTGGCACTCTGATGCCACCTCTTCCCGTTATCTCGGGGCGTGAGGCGGTCCGAGCACTCCAAAAGGCCGGGTGGCTGATCGCGCGGCGCGAAAGCAGCCACATCATCCTTATCAAGACTGGCGTGCCGGTCAACTTGTCAGTTCCGGATCACCGAACACTCGATCGTGGGCTACTTCGAAAACTTGTCCGGGCTGCCGAACTGTCCGTCGAAGAATTCCTCTTGCTCCTCGACGACTAGCCATACCAATCACTGCCACGCCGCTTCCTGCCGCCCAAAGCCACGTAGCGCGGGCCCGGCCCGAGCCCTGTGCCCTAAGTGATTCCCCAGGTTCGGCCGGGCCGGGCCTTTCCTTGCTTACGCCGTCCTCGCAGCGCGGTCTTGGATCAGCGATGCGCTCGTCATATCCCTGCGGTGGATGCAAGAAACCAGAGGTTAGCTGGTCGGAAGCCCAATTTGAGCACGTTATGAACGGTGCCACCATCTGTTGCCACGCTCGCCATATGCCCTCAGGTGTAGGCATTGAACAACGTGAGCATCCCTAAGCCGAGGAGGCGGTTGAGGGATGTCTGAGCACCCGATCCAAGGTCTGATGACCACAGCCATGCAGAGTATAAAGGACATGATCGACGTCAACACGGTGATCGGGGACGCGGTGGAGACGCAGAGCGGCGGTGTGATCATCCCCATCTCGCGCGTCAGCTTCGGATTCGCGGCAGGTGGCGGGCAGTACGGCGGCCCGGGTCCGGAGCGCCGCACAGCTGCCGGCGACGAGGAGCACCTGCCGTTCGGCGGCGGCTCGGGAGCGGGGGTGTCCGTGCAGCCGGTCGGCTTCCTGGTGCTGCACAAGGATGAGGTCCACCTGGTGCCAGTCGACCAGAACGCGGTGCTCGACAGAGTCCTCGACGAAGCGCCCGAGCTGCTCCAGGAAATCGGCAGTTGGATTCGACCCGGTTCCCATGGCGAACGTCTCGCCGAGAGCGGGCGGGACATGAACGGTGGCCCGTCCTATTGACGGTCTGACGGACGGCGCAACAGCGGGGTTGCGCGCCTGGCCGCGACTGGAACCCATCTGGCGTCGTGCGCGCGTCGTGCGCTACCCCCACCAGCTGATGGCGGCTGGCGAGATCGTGGACCGCCTGCAGGGTTCGGCTCTCCTGGCGGACGAGGTGGGCCTCGGCAAGACGATCGAGGCTGGCCTCGTCCTCGAGGAACTGAAGGCTCGGGGCGAGGCGAACCTCGCCCTGATCCTCTGTCCCGCAGGGCTGCTGGTGCAGTGGCGCGAGGAACTCCGGACGAAGTTTGGCAGGCAGGTCGAGTTGCAGCCCAGGGTACCGCCCAACACGGGCATCGTCCTGGCGTCGCTCGACTGGGCGAAACGCCCGCCGCAGGCGACGGTGTACCAAGCGCGGCAATGGGACCTGGTGATCGTCGACGAGGCGCACCACCTCAAGTCGCGGGGCAGCCAGAACCACACCTTCGTGGCAGGCTTGCCGCGGCGTCGCATGCTGCTCGTCACCGCGACGCCGATCCAGAACGAACTGACGGAACTGTTCAATCTTGTGACACTCGTCAAACCCTCGGTCTTCGGCTCGTATATGCAGTTCTACCGCCGCTTCCTGCTGGCTCCCCGGCGCCCCCGCAACGTCGACGAACTGCGGCAGGAGCTTTCGACCGTCATGGTGCGCCGCACGCGGCAGGAGGCCAGGATCGCCTTGCCGGAGCGGAAGGCGGAATTGCTGATGGTGGATCTGACGCCGCCGGAGCGCCGGCTCTACGACAGGGCGACCCGGTTGCTCGTGCAGGCGTACCAGGCCCGCCGCGCGCAGCAGGAGACGATTCTGCCGCTCGTTCTGATCCAGCGCGAACTCTGTTCCTCCAGCTTCGCGCTGGCGGACACGCTGCGCCGCATGGGCCAGTCCTGGTTTGGGGACGAGACCAGAGACCTCCTGCGCTGCGCCGAAGAGATCCGCCACAACCAGAAGGCAGAGGCTGCGCGCGCTCTCTTGTGCGGGCTGCGCGAGCCGGCTCTGGTGTTCACCGAGTACCGTGCGACGCAGATGTACCTCGGCCGTCAGCTGGAAGACGCAGGTCTCGAAGTGCGCTACATGCACGGTGGTCAGAGCCAGCGCCAACGCCAGGAGGAGATCCTGGCATTCCGCAAGCGGGGCGGCGTGCTGGTCGCGACCGAGGCGGGCGGTCAGGGCCTCAACCTGCAGACGGCGGCCGTCGTCGTCAACTACGACCTGCCCTGGAACCCGATGCGGGTCGAGCAAAGGATCGGGCGCGTGCATCGGCTCGGTCAGACGCGCGAGGTGCGCATCCTCAATCTCTGCGCGCGCGACACTGTGGAGGAGCACGTTCTGCGGCTCCTGCACGAGAAGATCGACATGTTCCGGCGGGTGATCGGCGATCTCGATGTCATCCTGCGCCACCTTGAACATGAGAAGCCCCTCGAGAGCCAGTTGCTGGAGATCTTCCTGACGGAGAGCAAGCAGGGCATAGAGCGCAGGATGAACGAGCTCGCGCTCAGCGTCAGGAAACAGGGCATGCAGGAAGTTGTGTCTCCGAAGGTGTAGTTTCCTGTCGAAATGAGCAGCCTCGCGGAGGTGGCTTCGACGGACGCGGTGCATTCGTTCGAGGAACTGCAGGCGGCGGTGGGGACGGGTCGGAAGATGGCCCTCATCCTTACGCGGGGATTCCTGCACCCCGGGCACCGCGAGCTCGTGGCCCGGGCCAAGGCCGACGGCTTTGCCACGGTTCTCGGCATCTTTCTCCACCCGCGCCAGTTCGCCCCGGGCGACAACCCTTCGCTTTACCCACGGGACCTGGCAGGCGACCTGGAGCGTGCCCGCGCGTACGGGGTGGACATCTACTGGCAAATCGGCGAGCGCGATGTGTACCCGCCGGACTTTGCGACAGAGCTGCGCCAACCGGCGATCGAGCGCACGCTGGCAGGTGTCGTTCACCCGGAGGTGCTGCGCTCCCAGGTCACCCTGACCTTTCGCCTGCTGAGCCTGGCGGGAGCCCAGGCCATCTATTTCGGCGAACTCGACTGGTACAAGGCTCGCTGCGTCGGCCGGGCCCTCCGGGATCTCGGACTCAAGTGCGACGTGCACATCGTCGAGACCGCCCGCGACGAGCATGGCCTCGCCTACTCGGCCATGAACGCCAAGCTGATGCCCGACGAGCTGAAAGCTGCATCCCGCATCCACACCTGCCTGCGCGACGCGCAAAGTCTGTTTGCGGATCATGGCGAGTACGAGGTGACGCGCCTTTTGGGGCGCACCTCCGCATCACTTACGCGCATCCCCGGTTTCCGCCTGCAGTACGTGCATCTGCTGGATCCGGACACCCTCCTGGAACGGGAGCGGGCGCATGCTGGCGACCTGCTGATGATCGGCGGCTTTTTTGGCCGAACCCGCGTCTCGGACGCCGTGCGCCTGCCGGGAGTCTGCACCGCCGCCGATCCCTCCGCATAGGCTGGCCATTAGCCGCTCGTGCGGGGGGATCCACTTTGGAGGACTACTTCCTCGAGCGCAGCGCCGAGCGCGACGCGGTACGACACGAGGAGCGCGTCCGCGCAGCGCTATCCGGATATTTGAGAGAGCTCGTGGCCGAGGAGGCTATCGTGGGCGGTGATGAGCACACGCTGCGGGTTGCCTATCCGGTCCTGCGCGAGCGACGCTTGCGTTTCGCGGATTCCGCGCGCGGACTCATCCTCGAGGGGCCGGGCCATGGCAGTGGGGCCGGCGACGCGCCGGGTGACAGTGTGCTCGATTGGCTGCGGGAGGAGATCGCCCAGGTACTGGACCGGCGCTGGCGTCTGCCGGACCTGGCACGTCCTGGCGGACAAGGAGTGCAGCGCGCGGAAGCCGAGGGCATTTCGCGCGTGGGGAACTGGGCCTGCATCGCGCGCAGGGAGACCATGCTGGCTGCCCTGAGGCGCGCTCGCGCCAAAGGTGCGCCCTTAACCCTGGCGGACGAGGACCTCAGATTCCGCAGCGTGACCTCACGGCGCGCGCCGGCGCCGGACATCCGCATCGTGGCCCTGCGCGACGTGTCAGGCAGCATGGGGGACGAGAAGAAGCAACTCTGCCGCAGTTTCTTCTACTGGCTCACGGGCTTCGTGCGCCGCCAGTACGGGCCGCTGGAGATCATCTACATCATCCACCACACCGAAGCACAGCGCGTCAGCGAGGACGAGTTTTTCCGGCGCGCCGAATCGGGCGGGACCAAGGTCTCCGCGGCCTACCGGCTTGCGGCCGAGTATGGCGCGCAGTCGCACGGCCGGGGTCAACAGACTATAGTACTGCACTTCACAGACGGCGACAATTGGGGCGACGCGGACAATCGTCTTGCCCGGGACCTGGTGCAGGGGATGCTGCCGCTGATCGGCCTCTTCGCCTATGTCGAGGTGCGCCCGCACGGGCGGCCATCGGGGCTCGGCAGCACGCTCGCGGAGATTGCGGATCCGCGCTTTCGCAGCCTGCGCGTCACCGACCGCCAGAGCGTACTCGGGGCGCTCGACGAGCTTTTCGGTATCGATGTTACCGGCTGATAGCGAGATTGTGGCTTGCGGGCGTTGCCGGAGGGGGACGGGACCGCGCCGCGCACGGGACGGCTATGCTCATGCGTGGACTTTCCTCTTGCCGGGGAAGGCCACGGGTCCCGACGACCCGCAAGACGCCTTTGCCGCGGCCGCAGGGACCCGAGAAACCTGTCTGCCAAGGTTTGATCTTACACAGGGCGATACGATGAAAGGTGTACATGTGTGCGAAGATCGGCGATTGTTGCCAGCTGTAAGACGTTCCGCCCAGTCGTGGCAGGATGGCCCACACCGGGGCACATCGGTTCCAAAAGGTTCGTTGCCCTGGCGGCTGTGAAGCCGCCAGGGCAACGAACATCCCTGCGGGGAGTGGGCGCTGGGGGCGTCGCGCCCCCAGCTAGGAGATTCTGCAAGGAGCGCTCACTGCGCTCCGCTACGCGGAGACCTTGAACGCGCCGACCGGCAATATGACGCGTCCGTACATGTGGGCCAGGATGTCTGATGCGGCCAGGTACCAGACATCCAAGGCAAGCAGGAGTCCCGACCAACCGGACAGATGGAACATCGCAACGTTGCCCCCGGAGAAACCCATCACTGCGGGTACAAGCACAAGTTCCACCAGAATGAAGGCGATGACCAGTACGACGTTGGTCCGGAAGGAGCCGATGAGCATGTACAGCGTGAACACGATCCAGGGTGAGAGGAAAAGTGCGTTCGCCGCGCCCGCGCTTGCCGCAGGAATGTGGCTCACGTACAGGGTGTTGAACAGCGAGAAGGAGATCCAGAACGCACCGAAGGATGCGAACGTGACACCTGGGAACAGCTTCCCGTCCTTCAACTCCCAGAACCCGACGAGCACCTGAATGATGCCCCCGTAGAACCAGGCCGTCGCAACCACGGTACCGAGCAGTGCGGGGCTGGCGAACCCCGCGTTGATCCAACTGAGGAGGAACGTGGTGAGTGCGAACGCTCCCAGGGCCAGCGGTGCCGGATCCACCGATGCGGGTTTCGTCGGGTTAGCAGTGGACAATCAGCTCATCTCCCCTCTGAAGCTACGGATCAGATCGCCTCTCGATGTCATGCTCAGACGACGGTGCCCCTCACCTCCCTTGCGGACCCGTCGTACCACCAACACTGATCGGCAGTACGCCCTCGTTTGCAAGCAGCGAGAGCAGTGCGCCGGGTGCTGTCTGCAGCAGGTAGTGGTTGCCGGGAGTTTCTACGAGTCGCCGCTCGCCTGGGAAGCGGTCCACCAGCGCTAGGGCCTGGGCCCGCGTCCAGTGGTGCGAAGCGTCTGCCCGCACGACAAGCGTTGGCGCGCTGACATCCTGGGCAAGCGACTCGCTCGCGAGGTTCCACGAACGCACGATGCCGGTGCGCGCGTGGGTCGGACTGCGCCAATGTCCGCCGTCGTAGTTGGCCCGTACGATCGCGCGCGCGGCGGGCAGGTCGAGCAATGGGTAGGCTGCGCGCAGGGCGGCCAAGGCGTGCGCGGAATCGGTGAACGTCGTCGGGAATCCGCGCATGCGTCCATGCAACGCACGTTGCACATCCTCCGCCAGGTCGACACCGCCTTCGATCAAGACCAAGCGACCGACCGCCCAGGGAAAGGTCGCGGCGACAGCGAGCGCCACCCGAGCACCCAGGGACTGGCCGATCAGGGTGACCGGGCCGCGGGCCACCGCCCGGAGTGCGACGCCGACGTCTGCCGCGAGCGCGCCTAGCCAGTAACCTTCCGCTGGCGCGCTGCTGTGGCCGTGGCCGCGCAGGTCGATGGCGGTGCCGCCGACGGTGCGGAGGAACGGTTCGAACGTCCAGGCGTCGAAGTTGAGCGCATGGAGGTAGACGATCGGGCTCCGGTCGGCACGCAGTGCCGAGATCTCGATGCCGGGGCCTGGGATCCTCAGCCGCCTGAGCTGCCGCGCAGTAGCCATGCCGCTTCTTAGCGCTTGTGGATCAGGGTGTAAGTCATAAGGCCCTTGGCGCAGAGTTTTCCGTCGGAACGGAAGACCTCCGTGTCGCCGAGCGCGACGCTGCGCCCGTGGTGCACGACCCGGCCGACCGCCACGAGCTCGCCCTCGGTTACCTTGGCGAGGTAGTTGAGCTTGCCCTCGATCGTAACGGCCTCCTCACCGGGCTCCGCGAGGGTGAGCAGGGCCACGGCCACTGCGGCGTCGGCGATCGAGAAGATCGCTCCCCCGTGAACTGCCCCCTGGAACTGGAGGAGGTCCTCCTGAAACGGCATGCGTATACGCGCCATACCCTCGCCGACCTCGACCACCTCGAACCCGAGCAACCGGTAGAAGGGGCTCGCGTTGACCCGGGTTTGCAGTTCTGCCGGGGTTTCCCTGGTTGCCGACATCCTAGAAGGGCACCTCGTTTCGCTCGTCCTTGACCCGGCGTGCCTTGTGATCCCAGCGCGGCAGGGAACCCGGCTCGGTGGCCTCCACTTCGATGCGGATGCCAATCTTCTTCCGCAGGTCGTCCTTCATCGTCTTGACGACCTGCTGCAGGTTCTCCTTCGCGACTTGATTGCCAGTGTCAATCAGCACGGTGACCTCATCGAGGTTGTTCTTGCGCCAGATGCGCACCTGGTACTCCTCGACCTCCTGGTAGCGGCGCACCGCTTCCTCGATCGACGTCGGGTAGACGATCACGCCGCGGATCTTCTTCATGTCGTCAAGCCGCCCGATCACGCCGCCCTCGATCGAGAACAGCGTGCGGCCGCAGGAGCACAGGCGGTCCGCCACGCGCACGATGTCGCGCGTGCGGTAGCGCAGGAGCGGCAGGGCCTGGCGGTAGAGCGACGTGAAGACGAGTTCGCCCTCCTCGCCGGGGCCGACCGGTTCGCCCGTCTCGGTGTTGAGGACCTCCGGGTAGACGTAGTCCTCGTGGACGTGGTCGAGCCCGGACTCGTGAGAGCAGGAGAAGCCCCAGGCCGCGATCTCGGTCAGCCCAGGCAGGTCGCAGACCCGAGCGCCGTACGCGTCTTCGATCTTCTTGCGCGTCGAGGGGATCGCGGCGCCCGGCTCCCCGGTGTGCCAAGTAATGCGGATCTTCGATTTCGAGAGATCCTTGCCGAGTTGCCTTGCGGTCTCCGCCATGTGCAGGGCGTAGGAAGGAGTGCATCCCAACACCGTTACGCCGTATGCCTCGATGATGTCGATGCGCTGTTCGGTCGTCATGCCGCCGACGGGGATCACCAGGCAGCCGACGTCCTGGGCGGCGTAGAAGCCGGACCAGAAGCCGATCCAGGGACCGTAGCCGAAGGCGCACATCACCACGTCGTCCGGTCGTATGCCCATGCCGTAGAGGCCGCGGGCGTAGGACCGGTAGAAGCCCTGAAAGTCATTCGCCGTGTCGAGCACGTGTACCGGCCGTCCGGTGGTTCCGGACGTGAAGTGCAGGCGCATGGCATGCTCGGGCCCCAGGGCCGAGACAGTCCCGTAGAGGGGGTTGTCGTGCTGATCCTGCTTGAGTTCATCCTTGGTGGTGAACGGCAGCTTGCGGATGTCGTCAAGTGTCACGATGTCCTCCGGCTTGACGCCGGCCGCATCGAGTTTGCGTCGGTAGAAGGCGCTGTTCTGGTACGCGTGCGCCACCTGGGCCTGGATGCGTTCGAGTTGCCATGCGCGCATCTTATCGCGAGGCCAAGTCTCACGCTCGTCGTAGTACGTTCCGTCTGGCGACCTTGGATGAAGAAGCTCCGCCATCTGTGCACCTCCTGCTGGCGTTCGTCGGTCTCTCGGTCTACGCGTGGTTCCCGCCTTCACCCCCCTTGCCGTCGCTGTCAGCAGCCGCCAGCACAGCGCGTACGATCTGCTCATAGCCCGTGCAGCGACAGAGTTGACCCGCCATCGCGTGCCTGACTTCGCTGTCGGTGGGCGAGGGATTCTCGCTGAGTAACGCGGTTGCCGAGATCAGCATGCCGGGAGTGCAGTAGCCGCATTGCAACGCGTGCTCCTGCGAGAAACTCTCCTGCAGTCGCGTAAGCTGCTGCGGAGACCGGGCAAGGCCCTCCACCGTGACGATTTCGGCTCCGTCTGCCTGTACTGCGAACATCAGGCATGAACGCGCCGGCTGACCGTTGAAGAGGATGGTGCAGGCGCCGCACACGCCGTGCTCGCAGCCGACGTGGGTTCCTTTGAGGTCTAGGTCCTCTCTGATGAAGTCGCTCAGCAGGCGACGAGGTTCTGCCATGGCGCGATAGAGCTTGCCATTGACAGTGCAGGCGATCTCACGCGCTTCGAAGAGTGCGTCCTCGAGGTGTCCCGTGCGCATCTCAGCCACGTGCGTTTCCTTCCTTTCGTTCGAGGGCGTGGCGTACGGCGCGTTCTACCAGCTTGGAGACCATGGCGCGGCGGTACTCGGCGGTTGCGTGCAGGTCGCTGTCGGGGTCCGAGTCGGCTGCGGCCAGGCGTCCAGCCTCCTGCAGGTCGCCCTGTGCGGCGGCGGTTTCGGCTTTCAGCGGCCGGAACGGGACGGAGTTCGCCCCGCAGACGCCCAGGCGCACGCTGCCGTCGGGCAGCGCAGCGCAGGCGACGCCGACGATCGCAAAGTCGCCGTGCCGTCGCGCCAGCTCCTCGAACGCAAAGCCGGAACCGTTGGGCAACTTGGGGAAGCGGGCCTCGACGAGCAGCTCGTCGGGTTGTTGCGCCGTCATCAGGTAGCCGAGAAAGTACTCCTCGGCATCGGCGACGCGGCGGCCGGAGGAACCCTCAAGCACCACGGACCCACCGAGGGCGGTCAGCAGGGCAGGCAGCTCCGCGGAGGGATCGGCATGGGCGATGCTGCCGCAGACGGTGCCGCGCTGCCGGATGACGGGATGGCCGACGAACTGCAGCGCCTCTGGCAGGAGTGGGCACTCCCGGGCGGCCTCGGCCGATTGCTCGACCGAGCGGTGACGCGCGAGTGCGCCGATCGCCAGATAGCCCTGCTCGCTGCGGATGTAGTCGAGGTCCGGGATGCGGTTGATATCCACCAGGTAGCGGAAGCTGGTCAGGCGGAAGTTCAGCAGCGGCACCAGGCTCTGGCCGCCAGCCAGCACCTTTGCGTCCCCTGCGTAACGGGAGAGGACTTCAATCGCCTCTTCCCGCGTGCGCGGCGTCAGGTATCCGAATGCCGCGGGCTTCATGCGGCTCTCCTCCTCGTGGCGTTCGATCGGCGTGGCCGGGTGTGGGGGTTCAGGCCTCGCTCTGCGCCTGCTGCAGCCAGTTCCACACCTTGGTCGGCGTGACAGGCAGCTCGTTGACCTCGATGCCCAGCGGGCGCAGGGCGTCGGTCACCGCGTTGGCGATACAGGCCGGGACCGTCTCCGTCGCGCTCTCGCCGATGCCTTTGGAACCGAGCACCGTGAAGGGCGAGGGAGTTTCGACGTAGCGGGTCTCCAGCGGGGGCACCTCGAGGAAGGTCGGGCAGAGGTAGTCCATGAAGGTTCCGGTAAGAAACGCTCCATCCTCGTCGTAGGCCATCTCCTCGTACATCGCGCCGCCTAGGCCGTGTACGAAAGACCCCTGGATCTGCCCCTCGGCGATCTTGTGGTCGAGGATCACACCCGAGTCGTGCACACCCCAGTACTTCTTCACTTCGACCTCACCCGTCTCGCGATCGACCTCGACGAGGCAAAGGTCCGCCATGAAACCGTAGGTGTTCGAGGAGTTGACCCGGTCCTCGTCGTCGGGCGGCAGAGCCGTGGGCATCGTGTGAAAGTGGGTGACATAGATGCCGGGGTCGGTGCCCGGCGGCAGGGACGCGGGATCCCAGTGGGCGATGCCCGCCGCGTGGCGGAATGCAAGCGAGCGCTCCGGTGCACCCTTCACGCGGAAGTTGCCGTCCACGTACTCGACGTCCGAGGGGTCCGCCTCGAGTTGGTGGGCGGCGATTCTGCCCAGCTTCTCAAGCACCTTGCGCGCCGTGACCACAGCGGAACTGATACCGATCGACGCGAAGCGCGAGGAGTAGCTGCCCGAGGGGATGGTCCAGCTCCGCGTCGCCGTGTCCATGCCCGAGATGACCGTGATGTCTACCTCCGGTATACCCAGTTCCTGGGCGATATGGCGGCGCACCATTGTCTCATGGCTCTGGCCTTGCGGCGTGGTGGAGATCTCCACGGTCACCTTGCCCAGGTCATCGACCTGAATGGTGGTGCCCTGTGTGGCCCCGGACTTCGGACGGCGGCGCTTGCGCTCTTCTGGTGTGGCGGCGATGTCGACATACCCCATGTTCGAGACGGACGGGTCGACGCCGAAGGCAAACCCGATACCTACAAGCCTGCCGTGTTGGCGCGCATCTGCCTGCATACGGCGCAGACCCTCGTAGTCGGCCGTCTCCAGGAGGGTGTCGAGGCAGGCCTCGTAATCACCCGCGTCGTACAGGCCGCCCGTCGGAGTCCGGTACGGGAACGCGGCCTTCGGGATCAGATTGCGGCGGCGGACCTCCGCAGGGTCCAGCCCCAGCTTGTGCGCCATCTCGTCGACGACGCGCTCCAGCCCGAAGTACAGGTGAGGGCAGCCGTAGCCGCGATTCGGTCCAGTGAGGCTCTTGTTCGTGAACACGATGTACGCATCGACATCGAGATTGCGAAAGCTGTAGCCGCCGACGTAGTTGCCCAGCGGGCGGAAGGTGCACCCCGGTTCGGGTGGGCGGAAATAGCCGCCGACGTTGTCGTAGATCTTCATTCGTACGCCAAGGATCGTGCCGTCATTCGCGGCCGCGAGCTCCACCTCGGAGACGCGGTCGGTGCCGCTCGAGGAGGCCATCAGGTTCTCCTGGCGGTCCTCGATCCACTTGACCGGCACGCCGGAGAAGCGGGACGCGAGTCCGATCAGCGCGAGGTACGGGTAGATGCTTGTCTTGATGCCGAAGCCTCCGCCGATGTCGCCGGGAACGATGAAGCGCAGCTTGTTGCTGGGGATGCCGAGAGCCTGTGCGACGACGGGGTGCATCGAGAACGGCCCGTGAAAGTTGGACCAGATGGTCAGCGTGTCTTCCGCGGCGTTCCAGGCTGCCACCACTCCGAACGTTTCGAGTGGGGTGGAGCCGTACTTGGGGAAGCGCAGCCGTCGCTTCACCACGACGTCCGCTTGGCGGAAGGCCTCTTCGGGGTCTCCGTAGCGCAATGTGCGGTGGAGCGCGACGTTCGTGCCGACGTCCTCATGGAGAATCGGCGCGTCGGGGTCGATGACCGCCTGCTCAGGGTCGACGACGGCCGGCAACTGTTCGTAGTCCACGTCGATCAGCGCCAGCGCGTCTTCTGCGAGATAGCGGTCTTTCGCAACGACGACGGCGATAGGTTCGCCGACGAAGCGCGCCTTGTCGACCGCCAACGAGTAATAGGCGGCCTGGCGCGGCAGGGCCGAAGCGAAGGGGCGGCTCATCTTGGCAACATCCCGGCCCGTGAGAACAGCATCGACGCCTTCCATTGCCAGGGCCTTGGAGGCGTCGATGTTGCGGATGCGCGCGTGCGGGTACGGGCTGCGCAGAATGGCAGCGTGATGAACATTGGGCACGGTGCTTAGATCATCGAGAAATGTTCCGTGGCCCGTCAGAAGCCGGCGGTCTTCTACTCGATACAGATCCATCGATTGTGCCTCCACTCCGAACGAAAGGGACGACCCGGAAACCGTATCTCCCAGGCCGTTTATGACGCGTGGCCGCGTTGACAGTACCCAGAGATCAAGGTACACTCGTGCCGTATCCATGGCTCATCCAATCCATGTATACACAGCCACCGAGAACTTTGTCAAGCAAGAGCCCACGCAGTAAGGATGCTGATGCGGTTGGACTTGATGGTAGTAGGCCTGCAGGGTGAAGCTCGGCAGCTGACGCTGCGCAGGCCGGTACTGATCATGGTGGGATTCGCCGGGCGAGACCGGACCTTGGTGCAGCAGCACATCGACGAGTTGGCCCAGGAAGGCGTACCGGCGCCCGAGACGGTTCCGACCTACTATCGTGTCCCAGAGTACCTGCTGGTTGGGCCCGGGGAGTACGACGTGATGGGCGAGCACACGTCCGGCGAGGCTGAACCCGTGCTCGTCGTCACGGAGCGCGGGGTGTACGTCGGAGTTGGCAGCGATCATACCGATCGGGACACCGAGCGCCAGTCCGTAGAGCTGTCGAAGCTGCTCGGACCGAAGGTCATGGGTACGACGGTCTGGCCGTTGGAGGAAGTAGAGGAGTACTGGGACGAACTAATCCTCGAAGGCTGGAGCGGAGGGATACCCTACCAGCGCGGCGTGCTGGCCGACCTCCTGCCCTATGCGGCGCATCCGCTTGAGCGCATGCGGCCGGCCGGTCGCGATCTGGTCCTGTTTCTCGGGACGCTTCCAGTCATCGGCGGCAAGCTCGGCTTCGCGGAGGACTTCGCCGGGTCGCTCAGGGATCCTCGCACGAGCCGTTCGCTTTCATTCTCCTATCGATCGACGCCGCAGCCAACAGGCGCGGCGGAGCGTCCAACCTACTGAGGAGGCACGGAACATGCCTAAACCCGAAATCGAGTTTCGCGCGGTAGACGACATCCCTTGGCGACAGATTCCAGGCAACGAGATGCAGTGGGAGAAGATCCTCGCGATGGATGAGTCCGGCAACGGCACTCGCCTGTTGCGATTCGGTCCAGGCTGCCGGACGCAGGACGTCTTGCGCCACGATTTCTGGGAGGAGATCTGGATCCTCGAAGGGAGCCTCACCGACCTGCGCCTGGGTGAGACATTCACCGCGGGCATGTATGCCTGTCGGCCGCCTGGGATGCCGCACGGACCATGGGAGGCGCCCCAGGGGTGCATCACGTTCGAGGTTCGCTACGCGGCACAGGACAGCAACCCAAAACCCTAGGAGGATAGCGCGGACAGAGATTCAGGAAGGAAGCGTACGGGAGTGCCCACTTCATATTCGCCGGAAACCGCCGGCTCACGATTGACCCGTATCGGCCTGACAGATCAGGTGCACCGAATCTTGCGCCGCCAGGTGCTCGACGGGAAATATCCCGGCGGCAGCACCCTGAACACGGTTGAACTGGCGACCGAACTCGGGATATCGCGCACTCCAGTGCGGCAGGCGTTGCAGATCATGGAGCAACAGGGCCTGGTGGAGGTCGATACGCGTGGCCAGTACGTGGTACGCCAGCCTACGACCCCAGAGATCCTCGAAGTCTTCCTCTTGCGCGTGACACTGGAGTGGATGGCGCTGCGCATGGTCGTTGAGCGCGCGGACGACGCGTCGATCCGTGCGCTCAGGCGTGTGCTCGACGAGCAGGAGACCGCCATGGTGGACGGCGATGGTGCGAAGTTCCTCGATCTGGACGGCCACCTGCATGTGCAGATCGCGCGCAGCGCCGGGCTACAGCATACGGCCCAGTTTCTCACCGAACTCCGTGATCAGATCGTGCTGTTGGGCGGCAAGGCGATTACCCAGCCTGGTCGCCGCGAGGCGGTTCTGGCCGAACATCACGTGATTCTGAACGCTGTAGCCGAACGCAATGCGGAGAAGGCCGTGGAGGCCTTGGCGAATCACTTGCTGAACACGGCCCGCTCGCTTTCGGAGGAGATTGTCGGACCGCTCGAGGTGCTGGTCAACGTGTCCTATGGGAAGGGTGACCTCGGTGCCGACCATCCTGCTCGCTCAAGTTGAGGTCGAGGCCGACAAGCGAGAGAACCTGAAGAAGTTCGGACGTGCCTTCGCAGCCGCGCGGACGAGCGGAGCGCAACTGGTGGTGTTTCCGGAAGTGGCGCTTGCCTATCTGCCGTCCACCGCGTCGAACGCTGAGCGCTGGGAGGCGGCCGAATCTATGGAGGGCCCAGCCGTGCGGGAGATGCGAGAACTCGCAGCGCATCACGGCGTCTGGGCTGTCTTCGGGATGTACGAGCGGCCGGGCGAGAAGGACCCTCTGCTGCGGGTATACAGCAGCGTGGCGGTGGTTGCCCCGTCCGGCGAGGTTGCGGGCGTATACCGCAAGAGCCACCTCTACGACGCATTCGGGCATAAGGAATCAGAAGAGTACGTCCCGGGCAACGAGATCTTCAACCCGATCGAGACGCCATTCGGGAGACTCGGCGTGCTGGTCTGCTACGAGCTCCGTTTCCCGGAGGTGGCGCGTACGCAGGCGCTGCGCGGTGCCGACCTCCTTGCGATCCCATCCGCATGGTACGCCGGGCCGCTGAAGGAGATGCACTTCGAACTTCTGGTACGCGCGCGCGCGCTGGAGAACGGAATCTACGCGGCTGCGTGCGATCAGGCCGGCAACGGCTTCGTCGGACGCAGCCTGGTCTCCGACCCGCTCGGTGTACCGATCGCCGTGGCATCGGAGCAGCCAGATCAATTCGTGCTCGCCAGTCTCGAGAGGTCCCGCGTCGAAAGCACCCGCCGGACATTCCCGTACCGCGATCAGCGCCGTCCGGATCTGTATCGGTCATAGCCCCCCTGCAACTGGCTCTAGCGCTTTCCCAAGCGGAAGGGGATGGAGTTTCGTGGTTCTGAGTGGACAGGTGGAATTGAATGCACCGCAGGATGTGGTCTGGTCGGTGCTTCTGGACCGGAACGCCCTGCAGAAGTCGATCCCGGGCTGCCAGGAACTCGTCGAGGTCGCGCCCGACAGCTACGAGGCCAACCTCAAGCTGGGCATCGCCGCCGTCCGAGGCAACTACCAGGCGCGCGTTCAGGTCTCCGACCAGGTGCCCACGGACCACTACAGGCTCCGCATCGAGGGTTCCGGTGGACCGGGTTACGTCCAGATCGATGGCACGATTCGGCTTGCGCCGCAGGGAGGAGCCAGTACGCTCGTCCAGTACGAGTACGAGGTTAAGGTAGGGGGGACGATCGCAGCCGTGGGTCAGCGGGTGCTGGGCGGAGTGGCGAAGTTCATGATGGGAGAGTTCTTCAAGGCGATGCGCAGCCAGTTGCCCCAGGCCTAGCGTGGCGTCGCGTCCATGGGGGGAGAAGGCATGGTAATCGACTTTCACGTGCACCCGCTCCATTGGCAGGAGGTCACATCGGGGTTCGAGCACTACCTGCACGGGTCATGGAGCGCGGAAGAACTTGAGAGCCTGCGCCGGCAGTGCGAGACGGGGGAGGGCTTGGCTGCCTACCTCAAAAGCCAGGGGGTGGATTACGGCGTCGTGCTCGCCGAGCAGACGCCAACCACCGGCATGGTGGACAACGAGGCCGTGATCGAGATGTGCGCCGGCCAGGAGGCGCTGATCCCCTTCGGCACGGTCTACCCCGCGTTGCGCTACGACCTGCCCGCATACCTGGGCGAACTCGTTGCCAAGGGCATCCGCGGCATCAAACTCTACCCCACCTACAACCTCTTCTATCCGAACGACCGCGTGCTCTACCCGTTCTACGCGAAGGCGGAGCAGCTCGGCGTTCCCATCATGGTCCATACCGGAACGTCGGTCTTTCCCGGATCGCGCATCAAGTACGGCGACCCGCTGCTGCTCGACGACGTCGCGGTGGACTTCCCGGAGCTGCGCATCCTGCTCTCCCATGCGGGGCGTCCGTTCTGGCATAGCCAGGCGGAGTTCCTCGCGCGCCTGCACAAGAACGTGTACCTGGACATTGCGGGGCTGCCGCCGAAGAACCTGCTGCGCTACCTGCCGAACACCCGGCGGTTGACGCAGAAGATGGTCTTCGGCTCGGACTGGCCGGGCATCCGGAGCATCGCGCAGAACATCGCGGATATCCGGGCCCTGCCGCTGCCTGTGGAAGGGACGGAGCGGATTCTCGCAAGCAATGCTGCGGCCATATTAGGCCTTTAGGCGAGCAGGGGTGGTTGCGTGGCGGAGGGGTTTGAACTCGGAACTTGCAAGTCGGCAGCAACCGGGCGCCCGGTGCTGTTGCCACCGTCGTCGGGGTGCGCCGAGGGGGGGCTGCAGAATCCTGCGCGAGGCACACAAGGTGGTGAAAGGCGTGCTCTCGGGCGGCAGAGGGCATCGCTGTGGTCCGGGAGGCGAGGGGTGACGGGTTGGCGCGCCGCCTGACCCCGCGATGCGTCCGACGGCACCGATCTGCCGCGCGTGCGCAGCCGCTCGCAGTGCTCGCCGAGCAGGCTCGAAACGCCAAGGGCCAGCCAATGCCCGCAATCTTTATGGGAGGAGATGGTCGCCAGCAGCCAAGGATCGTTGCACCGCACCCGGTCCCGGTGGTTTCCACTGGAGGAGGGGGGAACGGAGTGAACCTTGCCAACAGATTGCAGATCTCGGCACAGCGCTTCCCCGATCTCGACGCCTTGATCGAGGGGAGCGTGCGCATGTCCTACGCAGAGCTGCTGCACGAAGTGGAAGTTGTTGCGGCGAACATGCAAAGCCTCGGCGTTCGGCCTGCCGACCACGTTCTGGTCGTGCTCAAGAACCGCTGGCAGAACGTTGTCACCTACTGGGCGTGCCAGTACCTGGGCCTTGTCTACACGCCGCTGAATTTCCGCATGGCGACCGCTGAGGTCGCCTACTGCGTTGCCGATTCGGAGCCGGTGGCCGTGGTGTACGAGGAGGACCTGCGCGGGACAATCGAAGCGGCCATGCGTCAGGCGAAGAGCAGCGCGGAGACGTTCGCGGTCGGGGGCAGGCGGGGGGTCGACAGCTTCGAGCGCCTGCGCCGGGAGGCGAACGCAACGCCACCGGTCTTTGACGCGCCGGGGGATGCTACCGCCATCATGCTCTACACGTCGGGCACGACAGGACGTCCGAAGGGCGTGCCCCGCTCGCACGACAACGAGGCGACGGCCGCGATCGCCCACATCGTTCAGAACAACTACTCGACCTTTGAGAGCACGCTCGGCGTGATGCCGATCTACCACACGATGGGCATGCGTTCTCTACTTGCCACCACCTTTCTGAACGGCAAGCTCGCCTTGCTACCCGACTTCGAGCGCGAGATCGCGCTGTCGCTTCTCCAGGAAGAGCGGCTCAGTAGCCTCTACCTCGTTCCCACGCTGTTCTACGACCTCCTGCACCATTCTGCGATCGACCGCTACGATCTCTCCGCGCTGCGCAAAATCGGCTACGCAGGTGCGGCGATGACATCCAGTCTGACGAAAAACTGTTTCGAGCGCTTCCGACCTGACGTCTTCGTCAACCACTTCGGCAGTTCCGAGGTGTACACGTTCAGCATCTGTTCATGGCTCGATCGAAAACCTACCTGCGCAGGCCGCGCGGGGTTCAACGAGCAGATCCGGGTGGTCACCCCCGACCCGACCGCCCAGGCCGGGCCCGACGAACTGGTGGCGCAAGGGGAGCCCGGGGAGGTCATCGTCAACCTCTCATCACCGGAAGCGTTTCGCGGCTACTGGCGGCGCGACGATGCGAACCGCAAGGCGCTGCGCGGCGGCTGGTACTTCACTGGAGATGTGGGCATGCAGGACGAAGAGGGGGACCTCTGGGTTCTCGGGCGCGTCGACGACATGCTGATCTCGGGCGGCGAGAACATCCACCCGCTGGAGATCGAGGATGTGCTGGCGCAGCATCCCGGCGTACTGGAAGTCGCGGTGGCCGGCCTGCCCGACGACCGGTGGGGGCAGGTGGTAACGGCGTTCGTGGTGCCGAGAGACGACAGCGTGACGGAGGAGGAACTCGACGCCTGGTGCCTGAAGAGCGAGTCGCTGGCGAATTTCAAGCGACCGCGCCGCTATGTTATGGTGCGGGAGATCCCGAAGTCGCCCGTTGGCAAGATCCTGCGGCGCAAGCTGCAGTCGGGAGAGTATGAGCAGTTGCGCTAGCCGCACGAGGGGGTTCACCACCTTGGCCGAGTTCGAAGGCTCCATCCTGCGCGTCAGCTACCCAGCCGACCGTCCGATCGCCGTGTTGACGCTCGACGCCCCGCCACTCAACATCGTTACAGTGCCGACGCGCGAACACCTCAGCGCTGTGTTCCGCGAGATTGAGCAGAACGACGCGGTGCGCGTCGTGGTGATCCGGGCCGCGGGAGACCAGGCCTTCTCCTCCGGCGGTGACATTCGAGCCTTCTTGGACGCGAGCCCTGAGTATCTGAGTCGCCTCGCGGAGGACGTTGCGGCGCCCGAGCGCTGCTCAAAGCCGGTCATCGCGCGACTGCAGGGCTTCACGTTCGGGGTGGGGCTGGAGATCGCGCTCGCCTGCGACTTCCGCGTCGCCGCAGATACCACCGTGCTCGCGCTGCCAGAGATGCGCCTCGGCATGATTCCCGGCAGTGGCGGCACGCAGCGCGTCGCCCGCCTTGCGGGACTCGGCCGGGCGAAGGACATGATCCTGCGGGCGCGTCGAATCGCGGCCGGCGAGGCGCAAGGCTGGGGACTGCTCACGCAGGTCGTGCCGCCGCAGGAACTCGACAGGGCGGTGGACAGCCTGGTCGACGAGATGCTCGCCTTCTCTCCGCTGGCCTTCCGCTACGCGAAGACGGCCATCAACGAGACGCTTGAAGGGCCGCTGGCGATGGGACTGCGACTCGAAGGCGTGATGTACGGACTCCTGCGCACCAGCGAGGACTTCCGCGAGGGCGTGGATGCCTTCGGGACCAAGCGCAAGCCTCGCTTCCAGGGTCGGTAGACTGGCTCCCGTTCGACATGTTTGGGGCCACTTCGTGCGCTGGTGGCCCTTGTCCCTTTCGTTGTCCGGTCAGTTGGGTACGCGTAGAATGGACCCGGAGGGTCCAGCAGATATCCCCCGTGCGCAAGAGCAGAGCCCAAACGGCGCATAAAGTGGAGGCGACAGCGTGAGCGACGTTCGCCGGAACCTTTCGGGGATGGAGATACAGCCCGTGTATCGGCCCCAGGATGCATCGGTCACTTACGCAAGTGATCTTGGAGATCCCGGGGAGTTCCCGTATACGCGCGGCATCCATCCGGGCATGTACCGCGACCGACTTTGGACGATGCGGCAGTTCGCCGGCTTCGGCACCGCGAAGGAAACGAACGAACGGTTCCATTATTTGTTGCGCCACGGTCAGACGGGTCTCTCCGTTGCGTTTGACATGCCTACCCTCATGGGTCTCGATTCCGATGATCCGCGCTCCCTCGGGGAGGTTGGGCGCGAGGGCGTGGCCATCGATACGCTTGAGGATATGGAGAGACTCTTTGCAGGCATTCCCTTGGGAGATGTCTCGACGTCGATGACGATCAGCGGGCCCTCGATCGTCCAGCTCGCCATGCTCCTCGTTGTTGCGGAGCGCCAGGGAGTGCCTTGGGAAAAGGTGCGCGGCACACTGCAGGCCGACATCCTCAAGGAGTACATCGCCCAGAAGGAATGGATCTTCCCGCCGAAGCCATCGATGCGGGTGATCATCGACATGATGGAGTTCGCCGCCAAGCGAGTGCCGCTTTGGAACACGATCTCCATCTCCGGCTACCACATCCGCGAGGCAGGATCGACGGCAGTGCAGGAACTGGCGTTCACGTTAGCGGACGGCTTCGCCTTCGTCGAGGCGGGCATGGAACGCGGACTCGACGTGGACTCCTTTGCACCACGCCTCTCGTTCTTCTTCAACGCACACGCGAACTTCTTCGAGGAGATCGCGAAGTTCCGGGCGGCACGTCGCATCTGGGCCAAGCGGCTGCGCGACAAGTATCACGCCAAGGACCCGAGGTCATGGGTGATGCGGTTCCACACGCAGACAGCCGGTTGCACGCTGACGGCGCAGCAGCCGGAGGTAAACATCGTCCGCACGGCCTTCGAGGCGCTCGCTGGGGTACTGGGCGGGACGCAGTCGCTGCACACAAACTCCATGGACGAGGTGCTCTCGCTGCCAACGGAGAAGGCAGCCAGGATCGCGTTGCGCACCCAACAGGTGATCGCCTATGAGACCGGCGTCACCGACACGGTAGACCCGCTCGCCGGCTCGTACTACGTCGAAAATCTCACGAACAGAATGGAAGAGGCGGCGGAGGAGTACTTCCGCAAGATCGAGGAGAAGGGAGGCGTCCTCGCGGGTATCGAGGAGGGCTTCTTCCAGAGGGAGATCGCGGATGCCGCGTATCGCTACCAGCAGGAGGTCGACCGCAGGGAGCGCCTGATCATCGGAGTGAATGCCTTCCAGGAGGAGGCTGCGGAGACCATTCCGGTGCTGCACATTGACCCTAAGGTCGAGAGCATACAGCTCGAAAGCCTGCGGGCGGTCCGCCAGCGGCGTGACCAGGCCTCGGTGGACCGCGCGCTCGAGGCGATCCGCAACGCCGCCGTCGGGGATCAGAACCTGATGGAGCCAATCATCGACGCAGTTCGCGTGTATGCGACGGAGGGGGAAATCATCCGGGCAATGCGGTCGGTCTTCGGCACCTACCGCGAAGTCTCGGTCTTCTAGGATCGCATCCTCGCCGACGTGGGTCGGGAGATCCGGCGCCAGGGCAGCCCGCGGTGAAGGTCGAAAGCGGTGCATACCCATTCCACTGTCGTGAAACCCGCAGCATGAAGCTGCGGGCATTTGTCGTGCAGGCTGCGAGGCGCAGGATCATCGCGCCGCGGGTCAGCCCATACGTAGATTAGCACGAGCACGCTGACGCCTGGCGTAGGTTGGTTGCCAGTCAGCTCCAGCCAGTGCTATGTTGCTGGCAGAGACTGGGGGATTGCACGTGACAGGAACGGGTGTGCCGGTTTGGCTGTCGCTGGTCACGCTGTTCATGGAGCTGCTTGTCCTCGCGCTTCCGGTCGGCCTTGTGCTGGTGATCGTCGGACTCGTGCAGTACTTTGGCTCGGTGCCGGCGCCGCTCGGCCCCGAGGAGACGGCGAAACAGCGCTACGCGGCGGGGGCGATCAGTCGGTCGGAGTTCGAGGAGATGCTGCGCACGCTGCGCGGCGACCGATCGTGAGGCGCGCTGTAGGCATCGCGCTCGCCGTGGCGAGCGTCGCGGCGGCTATCGCCCTTGCCATGGTGGCAACCCCACAAGGCAATGGCCTGACGCCTGCCTTCTTCATCCTGCTGGCACTGTTGCTGGTCGGCGTGCCAAGTGCCGTGTGGCTGGCGGTCTTGGGGCAGCCGAACGTCGCGCCGGGGCGGCTGCCGCGCGTCTTCTGGATGGGGCTAGCGCTGATCGCGTTCGCATTCTGCGGCGCAGTGTTCACCATGCTCTGGCCGCCTGCCGAATACACTCCCATTCGCCTGACGGTCTCACCCGTGCGATGGGCGATGACGTCGCCTGAGAGATCCCTGCGCTTCGCCCGCCTGCCGTCCGGCGCCGAGGTGCAGTTCCGCACTGCGTTCCCCACCCTCGTCGTCGGGCGCTCGCTGGTCTCCACGAGCGGCACGTACGAAGTGTGGCTACACCGGCCGGACAGCCGGGAGTACCAATTGCAGGCGACTTGGCAGAACGGCGTCATCCACCTCGAGAACCTCCAGTTCAACAGCGACTACGCGCCGCAAGGCTCCGGGCTGCCGTCCCTCGCCGCGCTGAATGCGCGCGTACAGGCACCCAAAGGTGCCTTCTACGGCCCCGTGCTCTTTCCCGGCTACCTTCTCTACGTGTCGCTGAGGTACGACCTGGTCTGGGTCGTGACCAGGAGCAATGCCGGCGTCTCGTTCGAGAGCGAGGGGGCCTGGTGATGGCCGGAGCGCGCAGCCGATCGGGGCCGATCATTTGCGGCTTCGCGCTGATGCTCGTGGGCGCGGCGTCCGCGCTCGGGCTGCATCTCGTGGAGCAGGGCGTCCTGCAGCGGAGCTTGACGCCGCGGGCACCGTCGCGTGCCGAGTGCGTGCGTGCCGCGCGGCACGCCGCGGACGTGCTCTTTCCCAGTTACCACGTTCTTGCGCTCTACACCGCGGCGACGCCCGTGCGCGTGATGGCGTCGAAGGACCGGTCTACCGTCTCCCGGGAGATCAGGGTGCTGATGGTGCTCGGTCAAGCTGGCAAAGCGGCCCTGGTCGCCCAGGATGCCTTTTTCCCGTACTCCCCCGGTCAGTGGCTGGGCAGCGGCGACGGTTGGGAGATCCCGTTTCCCCCGGCGCAGGGTCCCACGGTCGAGATGGTACGGGGCCGCAGCCTGACCGCAAGCCTACGGGGACGTGTGGCGGGATGGCTGCTCGGCGACGGCCTGGCAACGTCGGCAGACTCGGTTGTCGCGTGGCCCTTCCCATCAGGGACACTCGTTGTCGCACGCTACCGGAATCGGGACGCTGCTGTGCTTTTCCCGGCAAAGGGTGCACCGCGCGTCCTGCAGTCCTATCCCTGAGCCCATTGAGCGGGCTGGTCCATCTCATGTGCGACTTTGGGTCGGCGGGCGCGGGGGGTCAAGGACAGGAGAAGGTTGGAGAGCACCTATGCCCGCCTTGAGCGCAAGGTCACGTCAGTACGCAAAAGGAACAGACGGTCTGCCGGAAGCGGGTGCCTCGGCTGACGTCCGTGGCAGGAATCGGCCGCCGGCAGGCAAGGCCAGTGCCGGTTGTGGCAGGGGTGGACGAGATGCCGGGCGGGTGGTGACTGCTGACAAAGCGTCGGCCCCGGCGAGACGACGCAAGGCGGCGCCCACCTCACGGAGCCGCTTTCGCTGAACACCTAGTCCATGGGCATCATCCGATATGGCACTCTCGCCACCACCACGTTCTTGTGGTACACCAGCGCGGATTCCAGGTTTGTGCCTATGCGGTTGTGGAGTATGTTTTGCCACAGGTGCTCGACCACCAGTTCGGAAATCAGCACCACGACATGCTTGTTCGGCTCCTCATGACTCGTCAGATGGTCGACGAAGTGCAGGACGGGTCGCAGCACTGATCGGAATTGCGAGGTCAACACGACAAGTTTTATACGAGCGTCGGGATTCTGTGCCTGCCATTGTGCGTGCAAAGCGGTCTCTTCCTCTTTTGTGAATGCCACGTGGAGTGCGATCACGTCAGAGGACATCGAAAGGGCATACGCCAGTGTCGCTTGCGTCATTCGGTTGAGATTCCTGATGGGGACGACCACCGTCAGGCCGTGCGGTTCCGGTTTGACTGCCTTTTCCGAAATGCGCAGCACCTCGGCGGCTTCCTGGTAGTGGTGCTTGACCCGGTGGAAGAACCAGATGAGCGCAGGGATTGCGACGACCACGATCCACGCTCCGTCGACGAACTTTGTCACCGTGGAGATCACCACCACGGTTGCAGTCAGCAGGGCGCCGACAGCACCCACCATGACGACGACACCATGACCACGCTCGGATCTATGGGCGACCCAATGCTTTCGCGCCAGGCTTAGCATCGCGATGGTGAAACTCATGTAGACTCCAATGGCGTAAAGCGGAATCAATCTGCTCGTATCCCCGCCGAACAGAACGATGAGCAAGATCGCCACAACGCCCAGAGCGATGATGCCGTTCTGGTAGACCCAGCGATCGCCGCGGGCCATGAACATGCCCGGCATCCATTGGTCGCGGGCCATGATGCTGGCTAGCTGCGGGAAGCCGGCGAAGCTGGTGTTCGCGGCGATGGCCAGAATGGCCATGGTGACAAGGGCGAGCACATAGAAGAACGGCCCTTTGCCGAAGATGGCTAGGGCCAACTGCTGGAGCACGGTCGTGTGGGTGCTCGGAACGATGCCGTACCGGAAGGCGATGGCGGAAGTCCCGATGAACATGGCGCCGAGGAAAAGTCCGAGCAGCGCGAGAACCGTGCGAGCTCTCCCGGTCGCCGGTTCCTTGAACAGGGGGACTCCGTTCGAGACTGCTTCGACGCCCGTCAGTGCCGAGGACCCCGAACTGAAGGCGCGCAGGAGGATCAAGATGCCGATCGAAGTGCCCAGCTGCGGCCGGAGGTAGTCGTGCGCGCTCGGCGCGCCAGCATGCGACTTGAACAGGCCGACGGCCACCATGCCCAGGATCATGACGATAAACAAATAGGTTGGGGGCGCAAAAAGCTCGGCGGTCTCCCGCGCGCCGCGCAGGTTGACTCCCATGAGCAGAACGACCATCGTCACCGCGATCGCGACTTGGTAGCCAACCATGCCCGGGAATGCCGACACCAGAGCCGCGACGGCTGCTGTGACGCTGACCGCCACGGTGAGGGTGTAGTCGATCAGAAGGGCGGCGCCGGCCAGCAGGCCGGCCGTGTCGCCGAATGTGTCCCGCCCGATCACGTAGGCCCCGCCGCCTCCGGGGTAGGCCTGGATGATGTGCCGGTAGCCGACAATCAGGAACAGCAGCAGGAACACGATCACGGCGGAGATCGGCAGCGAGTACCAGAGGGCAGCTACGCCGGCCGTCAGCAAGATGATCAGGATTTCCTGGGAACCGTACGCCACCGAGGAGAGTGCGTCCGGCGACAGCAGAGACAGCCCCTGCCAGACACCCACCTTGAGGGTGCCGACGTCCCTGCTGCGAATGGGGTGGCCAAATATCCAAAACTTGTGACTCATGGTCGCTCCTATGTTTGCCGGACGCGCCCCGGGGCAGACCGCGAGCCGGGGTGCGAAACAAAGCCCGTCGACAAGCGGAATGGTCTTTTCCGCACCGGATTTCGCTGCCCGGTTCCCGCCTGGGCGCCGATGCAGGCCCGCGCTGTGGCCCTGCGCCCACTCTGCCGCGATCGACAGCCCTATCCCTGGAGAAGTTGCCTAAAAGGGATCGCCCCGGTCCGGCGCCGCGCATCCTGTGCGACCGCGTGCCGCACTCCCTTTCAGGCCACCAGATCTTTGGCCGGAATGGCATAGTTGACCAGGCCGACCACTGTAGCCGCGACCAGGGCAGAGAGCGGCGACACGTGTACGTGCCCAAGGACGGATTGCCCGCCAACGATGACGAGCCCTGTGACGACGAATCCGACGGCGCCGCAAAGGTACTTTTTGGTCCGATACCCGCGGAAGCTCTGCATGGCATAACCCAGCACACTGATGACCAGAGCGGCCAAGACGGCGTCACCAAACAGCAGGTGGCCAAAACCCGGGATCGAGTAGCCGATCAGCGACAGGACGACAACGGTAATGACGAAACGCATGGCGGAAGCGAAATACAGCATGACCACACCTGACTCCTGGTGAACTTGAAGAGGGGCGGACGGACTGGCGCGCAACTTGCGCTGCGCCTGCAGGAGCGTGGACCGCCTGCGACTCCCGGAACTGATCGGGACGGCTGCGAGGCCCGGTCCCAGCGTCGCCTGCCGAGTGCTCGCCGCCTCGAGCGGGCACTCGGCCTGCAGTCCAGGCCGGGACATGGCTCAAGCGTCCGAGTGTGCGTCACCGCCGGGGCTCCGAACGTGGTCGGCGTTGGACGGTTCCTTCGCCGCGGTCGTACGACCGGCGGCAGACATCGGCAAGCCGGCGTTCGCCTCCCTGGCGAAGAACGATCCCAGCTCCTGGATCGTCGTCATCAGGGGAGCCGGGAATACGACCGTGGAGTTCTTGTCCACCGCGATCTCCGCCAGAGTCTGCAGGGTACGCAGCTGCAGCGTGACCGGGTGCTTCTGCATGATCTCCGCGGCCTGGCTGAGCGCATCGACCGCCAGAAGCTCGCCCTCGGCGGCGATGATCTTGGCGCGCTTCTCCCGCTCCGCCTCCGCCTGGCGTGCCATGGCCCGCTTCATGGTGTCCGGCAGCTGGATGTCCTTCAGTTCCACTGGAGTGACGATGACACCCCAATCGACCGTCAATGGATCGAGGATCTCCGGTATGCGGGCGTTGATGCGGTCGGTTTCCGCCAGGATGTCATCCAGGGCATGCTGCCCGACCACCTTTCGCAGCGTCGTCTGAGCAATCTGGTTGATGGCCGACTCCACGTTTTCGATGGCTACGACGGCCTTGACGGGATCCAGGACCCGATAGTAGGCGACGGCGGAGATGTCCACGCTGACGTTGTCCTTGGTGATGATCCCCTGGGACTGGATCGGCATGGTCATGATGCGCAGCGAGACCTTGTGCAGGCGATCGATGAACGGAACGATCAGAGTGAAGCCGGGCTGGCGAACACCGACCACCCTTCCCAGTCTGAACAGCACACCGCGCTGGTACTGCTCCACGACCCGTGCTGAAGACATAACGAGCAACAGCACCACAACGACGACGATGACCGCGACAGATACGTTCACGTTCTCCATCTCCCTTTTTCTGAGCGGATCCGATCGGGTGAGAGACTCAACTGGTGAGATGTCGGCCGCGTCGGCCGATGATCAGTCGCCAACCGCCAGAGCAGCGCTCTGCTCTTGCAAGACATCGCCGTAGACGGCAGCGGTGAGATCCGCGCAGCGGTCCCACGTGTAGTCGCGTGCCCGCTCGCTGCCCCTCCGCGCGAGGTCCTGACGTAGCCGCGCGTCAGACAGGACGCGCAATAGTGCCTGTGCCAGCGCGGCCGCGTTCGCGGGTGGCACCAGGATCGCCACGTCCTCCGTGAACTCCCGCAGTCCGCCGACGTCGCTCGCCACGAGCGGGATGCCCCAGGCCATCGCCTCCAGCGCCACGAGTCCGAAGGGCTCGTAGTTGCTAGGTACCACGGCCACCTGCGCCGTCGCGCGCTGCTGTGCTACGGCATCCGGCGGCAACTGTCCGAGGAATTCGACGCTCGCGTCAAGCTGCAAGCGATGCACTTGGCGAAGCAGGGCGGGTTGCTCTGGCCCCGCGCCCACAATGGCCAGGTGCGCCTCGGGCAGCGCCGCGCGCACCGTAGCGAGCGACTGCAGGAGATGTTCAAGCCCCTTCTCCCGTACGAGGCGCCCGACGAAGAGGATCCGACCGGGTACACGACGAGCCTCAGGTGCGGGCGTCGGCAGATCGACACCATTCGGCACGACTAGTGTGCGGCGATTCCCGTAATTGGCCGCGATCTCGCGAGCCATGGCGACGCTCGGCGCAAGGCGCCGGTGCGCGCCCAGGAAGAGCTGTCGCTCCAGTGCCTGGATCTCGGGATTGGGCAGCCGCGCCTGCGAAGGCTGCGCGGAGCGCCCGCGTTCCGAGGAGTGGAAAGTCGCGAGGAGCGGCAGGTGATGGCGTAGGGAAAGGGCACAGCCTGCCTGGGCTGTCATCCAATCGTGTGCGTGAACGACCGTATGCTCCCCGACAAGGCCCTCTGCCAGGGCAATGAACCTGTCGTTCATGTCCGCGGCCGCCTTCAGGGCCGGAAGGCGGTCAAAGGGGTTGCAGCCGAGCCGTATGATCTCCACCCCGTCTTCCCGCGTCAGATGCGGTTGCCCATGGCCGCCTGGCGTCAGAACCGTGACGCGGAGATCGCCGCGGCGGACCAGCGCACGGCTGAGGCCGGCCACATGGATCGCGAGCCCCCCCACGATATTCGGTGGATACTCCCAGGAGAGCATCAGGACGTCCGTCGGTCGCGAGATGCCCGCAGCGTTCATGCCTGCCCCTTGAGCGAGCACCGCTTTTCGACCCAGTCCCGGACGGCGGCGACAAAGAAGGCGTGGCTCCAGGTGAGGGGGGAGACGGAAAGTGGCGCGTGGCTGCGGGGGTGAACCTGCTCGGGCATCACGCCGGATGGGAGCGTGTGCCCGACGATGCCGCGCAAGAGGTCGAGGGCGGCATCCAGGTCCTCCGGGCTGGTTGCGCTGGCAATGCGCCACCTGGCTACCCAGAGCGCGGCGATGTCCCAGGGGTTGCCCGGAACGTCCGCCGACTCCTCTGCTCGCTGATAGGCGTCCCCGGGGTAGCGAGCGAAGCCGCCGATGGTGGTGTGCACCTGCGTCGTCGCGATGGCATGCTCCACGGTCCGCTGCAGGCGCTCATCCTCCACCGGCAGGAAGGCGAGGTCGACGAGGCCAAGCAGGCTGATGTCCGGTACTGGGTCATAGCCGGTTATGCGGCCGGTCTTGGGGTCGATGCAAGCCATGCGGGCGAATCGCCCGTGCTCCGGACGGTAGAGGTACTGCAGCGTAGCACGGTGGACCCCCTGCGCGGCCGCAGTGTAGCGCTCCGCCATTGCGACCTCGCCGAAGGTCCTGGCGAAGCCGGCGGCTGCTTCGAGGCCGGCGCAAGTCGCGGCAGCGGTGAAGGTGCTGACGCCCCAGCGCTCCTCCCAGATGTCGTAGGAGGGCAGCGGCAAACCGGTTTCCTGGTCGCGGTAGCGAGCCAGGAAGTCTCCCGCCAGAACGATGAGCGCACGAAACAGACGACTGATCTCCTCGACGTGCCGATGGCGGGCGAAGTGCCGCCAGAGCGCCCAGAGGACGAGAGCAGTCTCGTCCTCCTGGATCGGCAGGCAAGAACGCGCGCCGATCAGTCGGGGGTGCGGGGTGGAGCCAGGCGAGCCGTCCGGGTTGTGCTTCGGCAGGAAGTAGCCACCCGGGCTGATCGTGCCAAGGCAGAAGTCGAAGAATCGGCGGGCCACTTCCTCGTAGCCGGCGCGGTCGAAGGCGTCGGCGGCGAAGGACGCGTCGCGGGCCCAGACATAGCTGTAGGTGTCGCTGTTGAGGTGCGTGATGCTCCAGTCGTTGCCAGCGAGAATGCCGCCATGCTGGTCGACCTGCGTCCGCGCGATCAGGAGACTGCGCAGGTACTGCTCGCGGATCTCTGCAGGGAGGTCCGCGGGAAGCTCGTGTCCCTCGGCGTGGAGCCACGCCCGCCAGTAGTCCGCCGTCCGTCGCAGGAGCTGCTCAGGCGACTTGCGCAGTACACCCTCGTGCAGGCGTAGGACCTCGTCCTCGCTCGTGCCGAGACATAGCCAGAGGTACGCGGTCTCGCCCGGCTTGACGCGTAGCTCCACCGTCGAATCCACCGACCCTACGCCGACCGGGTTCCCGTCCAGGACGCCATCCTCGGCATCGCGCCAAGTGCCATCCGACAGGTTCGAAACATCTTTGCCGCCGACGGCATAGTGGAGGATGCCCGGTGTGCTGCCGGAACTGCCGCCGATGAGGGCGTAGCGGTCATTCTTGTACTGGATCACGACATGGTTCGTCGGGTCATAGTAAGCGCAGTCGCCGATCGCGGTCTGCGACAGGTGGAAGTCATGGTGAAAGAAGAGACGTACCTCGCCGCCCTGATCCGGGGAGAGGTCCTCCACCTGCAGGGCGCGGACCAGGATGTTCTCGTGGAAGTCGACGGCGTCCGAGATGCTGAGCCGCACCCCGAGCCCGTCGTGTTCGAAGCAGCAGTCGCTGACGAGGGTGTCCTTGGCGTACTGCTGGCGCACACGACGCCACCTGTCCTCGGGCAACCAGGCGAAACCGCCAGCCCGGAACGCCCCTAGGCGGCAGACGTGCCCGTCAGTCTGGTTCTCCTTGCCGACATAGGGAAAGAAGACATCGGCAAGATGGTAATCGAGGTCGAAGTTGACGAGCATCTGCCCGTTTCCCAGGGGAATGTCCCGCGGCATTGCGGCCTTGCCTCCTTGTGCGTCAGGAACGCTCTGTAGCGCTGCGCAGACCGTCTCAGACGATCGCGTCGGGTACCGCGAAGTTGACGAGGCCAATCAAGGCGGCGGCAAACAGCGCCGCGAGCAGCGACACGTGCAGCTGTGGCACGACGAACTGCCCAAGCCAGATCACGATACCCGCCACGACGAAACCGATGAAACCGCGGACGTTCCTGGGCATCTTGGGCCGGAAGAAGATTTGGATACCATAGCCCAGGACGCCGATGACGAGCGCGACCAAGGCGGCATCGCCGAATGTCATGTGGCTGAAGCCCGGAAAGACGTAGCCGATCAGCATGAGGGCGACCACGCTCAAGGCAAAGCGCGCCACGGTACCCAAGTACGCCATAAGGACACCTTCCTAACGCTTGCAGGCGCTGCGGACCACGGGCCGGCGGCGGATTCGCCATCGGCCCCGGAGAGAAGAGCGCGAGGCGTGGAAGCTGGCGCCCACACCTCGCGCTTCAGAACACTTTCGTTTCTATCCCCGGAGGCAAAGCGGGGTTCTGGCGGCTTGCACCACGCTGGGCAGTGCCATAGGCAGTTGCGTGCGGGGGGGTATGCCCCGGTGAGCGCCGCCCATCGCACTCCTCTTCATGGTTAGAAAGGTCGGGCTCGGGCGCTTGGTCACCATGGACCGCAGCCCCTTCCATACTCTTTGCAGTGGAAGTGTACCACGTACGAGTGAATACAGCAAAAAAATTACGATACCATACACGTTGGTATGCGAGCAAGTGTCTGTCCCACTGATTTTGGAGGCGAGAGCCGCTGGATCTGGCTTGCGGCAAGATCTCGCCTGTCCTCATGCGCACACCGGCTCTCTGGCAGGTGACGCGGATGCCGTTGGCCTCCCGGGTCCGAGCGGTGATCAACTGCTCGCGCCGATGAGCGGCCGCTTTCAGATCGCGCGGCGCCGTCGCCGGCACCCAGCCATCCGGGATCACGCCTGCCTCGGTATGCTGCAGGCCCAGCCAGCAGTTCTGGCGTCGGGGCTCGGGCGGGCGTGACGCAAACCTTCTCGCCGGATGGTGGGCATACCGGCCTCTGCTGGCCACGACACAGGGTCCCCCCCAGGGGTGATGGCGTCGCGGCCTTATCCATACCCCGGGGTGATCTCGTTCTGTGTTACCGCTGAAGTGAAGGGACCGGGTTCAAATCCGGGACCTGCCAGTTTGGGTACGGGGAGCCGTCGGCCGGGAAAGTGGGCCGTGATGAGGGGAGAGCAGGAGTCTCAACATCTCTGGTCCGCGCCGTCAGGTGCGGAAGAAGCCGCACCTGACGCGTGGGCCGCAACTATCGGCCGAGATGCCAAGCCGCCGTCTCACGTCCCGTGGCAATGTGGTGCGAACCTTGCCACCAACCTTTGGATTGGAGTGTGACAGAATGCGGCGAGGGAGTCAGGGGATTGCCAAGAATTGCGCCCATCGGGCGGGCAGGTCGGTGCTGTCCGCACTGTTCGGCGGGCTGCTGGCCTTTGGCATGCTGCCGGGGGAGCAGATCGCGCAGGTCATGGCGGCGACGTCCGTCAGCGGCGTCAGCTTTGTGGCGACGCCGACAACGCCCAGTCAGACATCTGACTGGCAGGTGGACTTCACCACCACGACAGGCAATGCCACCAGCGTGACGATC
>JAJZVM010000036.1 GCA_021845645.1 Bacillota bacterium | reverse complement strand
CCCGGCGACCCAGTTCGCCAGGAAGCGTCCGCCCTGGCCGACGATCAATCCGGTCAGGAGCACGCCGATGATCGCGGGCTCGAACGGCAGGCCGAGGTCCCCGAGGATGTCGGCGTCCGCCGCGAACGTGAGGCCGACGCCTGCAGCGGTGGAGATCCACTCGCCGAGACTTTCGCGGGCGCGCTGGCTCATGACGCCGGGTGGCACCAGACGCTCGCCGATCTGCGAGACGGTCTGGGACATGTACGCCAGGACAAAGAGGCGGGTCAGGCTTGTGGCGAGGTCGGCCAAGGTCGATCCCTCCTCGAGAACCTGTCGTCACATTTTTATGTCACCGAAGGGCAATTGGTCCCAGTCGAGGGGCGGCCACATGGCATCGTCGCACTGTAGCAAATCGGGCACAGACTGGCCATGCGCCGCAATGGCGTCTGCGCTATACTGGCGTTGTTGGCCTAAAGGCTGGGTAACTGTCTGCCCAAGGGCCTGAAGCGGCGAGGCGCGGCGGTACCTTGAGTTTGCGCACCGCGTCGGCGCACGGTACGGAGCAACCTTTCCGAGCGAGGAGGACGATCGGTGGCGCAAACTGCGGAGTCGCTGCAGCCAACCAAGCGCAAGTCCCACGCTCTGCCCTACTGGGTGGAGCCGACCTTTACGGTCGTAGCCCTGGGGCTCTTCGGCCTGTACACCCTGTGGCTTGTCTTCTTCCAGTCGAGCGGTCAGTTCCACAATTATCTTTCGCCATTTTTCTCTCCCACCGAATCGTGGGGCATCAAGGTCCTGCCGGCGATTTGGGTGCTATGGTCGCCGCTTCTGTTCCGTGCGACGTGCTATTACTACCGCAAGGAGATCTACCGCGGTTTCTTCCACGATCCTGTATCCTGCGCGGTACCTGAGTCGCGCAAGTATTACTTCGGTGAGACCCGCTTCCCGTTCAGTTGGGCGAACCTGCACCGCTGGTTCTGGTACGTGGCGGTCATCGTCCTCGTGTTCCTATGGATCGACGCGGTCCAGGCCTTTATCTTCAATGGCCACTTCGGCATTGGCCTGGGCTCGATCATCATGCTGATCAACGTCTGCCTCTTGACGGCCTACACGTTCTCGTGCCACGCCTTCAGGCACCTGATCGGCGGCGGCTCGCAGAAGTTCTCCTGCTCGGACGGCCGTCCAACGACGCGCTACAAGTGGTGGAACCGCGTTTCCGAATGGAACGAGCACCACGGCACCTACGCCTGGATCTCGATGTTCTTCGTCTGGTTCACGGACGTATACATCCGGCTCCTGATGAACGGCGTAATCCACGATGTGAGGTTTTTCTGATGAGTGAGGACATCGCGTACCACGAGTACGACGTACTGGTGATCGGCGCGGGCGGGGCAGGTCTCAGGGCCGCGATCGAGGCCGCCGAGGGCGGGCTCAAGACGGCGGTCCTTGGCAAGTCCCTGCTCGGCAAGGCTCATACGGTGATGGCGGAGGGCGGCGTCGCGGCCGCGCTCGGCAACGTCGACCCGCAGGACGGCTGGGAGACACACTTCTACGACACCTGCCGGTCCGCGCACTTCATCAACGACTACCGCATGGCGGAGATCCACGCCAAGGAGTCGCCGGACCGCGTCCTCGAGCTGGAGTACTGGGGCGCCGTCTTCGACCGCACGCCGGAAGGCAAGATCATGCAGCGCCCGTTCGGCGCCCACAGCTTCCGCCGCTTGGCGCACGTCGGGGACCGCACGGGCAAGGAGCTCATCCGCACGCTCGAGCAGAAGATCATGACGCTCGACGTGGACGTCTACCAGGAGATCACGGCCACCAAGCTGTTCAAGGACCAGGACCGCATCGCCGGCTGCATCGCGTATTACCGTGAAGACGGCCGTTTTGCCGTGTTCACCGCCAAGGCGATCGTGATCGCCACAGGCGGCTGGGGCAAGGCCTACAAGGTGACCTCGAACTCCTGGGAGAGCACCGGCGACGGCGCCGCGCTCGCGTTCCGCGCCGGCGCGGAGCTCGCCGACATGGAGATGGTCCAGTTCCACCCGACCGGCATGACCTGGCCGCCGGGCGCCCGCGGCATTCTCGTCACCGAGGGCGTGCGCGGTGAGGGCGGTCTCCTCTTCAACTCCGAAGGCGAGCGCTTCATGGAGAAGTACGACCCGGCGCGCAAGGAACTCTCCTCGCGCGACGTGGTCGCGCGCGGCATCTACAAGGAGGTCAAGGCGGGTCGCGGCACACCGCACGGCGGTGCGTGGCTCGACATCACCCACAAGGGCGCGGCGTTCATCAAGCGCAAGCTGCCGGGCATGTACGAGCAGCTGCTCTCCCTCGCGGACGTGGACATCACGAAGTCCCACTTCGAGGTGGCGCCCACGATCCACTACACGATGGGCGGCCTGCGCGTCGACCCGTACACCGGCGCGACCAGCGTGCCCGGCCTCTTCGCCGCAGGCGAGTGCGCCGCGGGACTGCACGGCGCGAACCGGCTCGGCGGCAACTCCCTCTCGGACATCCTCGTGTTTGGCCGTCGCGCCGGCGCCGGGGCGATGGAGTACGCCAAGGACACCAAGATGCCGAAGATCGACAACACCGAGGTGCAGGCCGAGGTGGAGCGTGTGCTTGCACCGCTCTCGCGCACCGAGGGAGAGAACCCGTACAAGCTGCACGAGGATCTCCAGGAGATCATGGCCGCCCACGCGGGCATCGAACGCAATGGCCCGAGCCTCGAAGAGGGCCTCGGGAAGATCCAGGAGCTGCGCGAGCGCACGGAGCACCAGATGGCCAAGGGATCGCGCCAGTTCAACCCGGGTTGGCACGGCGTATTCGACGTGCAGAACATGGTGCTCCTCGGCGAGGCGATCATCCGTGGCGCCATCGAGCGCAAGGAGAGCCGCGGCGCCCAGTGGCGCACGGACTTCCCCGACGAGCTCGAGGACCAGGGCAAGGTCAATTACGTGCAGCGCCTCACCGATCGCGGCATCGAGCTGCACCCGGAGCCGGTGCCTGAGATGCCGGAGGAGCTTGCAAGGCTCTTCAAGCTCGGCATGGCTCCCGGCCTCGCGAATTCGGCCAGGAAGGAGTAGTCGGCCATGCCTGACGAGATCACCCTCAGCGTATACCGCGGCGACAAGAGCGGCGGCCAGGAAGTCGAGTACAAGGTGCCGATGCAGACCGGCATGGTCGTGCTCGATGCACTGCACTTCATCCAGGCTCACGACGCGCCGGATCTCGCCGTCCGCTGGAACTGCAAGGCCGCGCACTGCGGCTCGTGCAGCGCCGAGATCAACGGCTCGCCGAAGCTTCTTTGCAAGACTCGCGTCGACGACTACGTCGGCGAGGTCATCCACGTCCGCCCGATGCACAGCTTCCCTGTGATCAAGGACCTTGTCACGGACGTCTCGTGGAACTATGAAAAGCTCAGGCAGGTACCTGCCTTCCAGCCTGCGATCAAGGCGCCGTTCACGTTGCAGCAGCGGGATGTCGACCGCATCCAGGAGTTCCGCAACTGCATCGAGTGCTTCCTGTGCCAGAACATCTGCCACGTCCTGCGCGACCACGACGCCAAGGACCGCTATTGGGGCCCGCGCCTCATGATCCGCATCGCCGAGCTCGAGATGCACCCGCTCGACACCGGCGACCGGCTGGACCTCCTGAAGGGCGCCGCGGGCGTCGGCATGTGCAACATCACGAAGTGCTGCACGGTCGTCTGCCCGCAGGGGATCGACATTACCGACAACGGTATCATCCCGCTCAAGGAGCGCGTCGCGGACGTCTACTGGGATCCGCTCGGCGGACTCGTGCGCAAGCTGCACAAGTAGACCCCACGTAGGAAGACGCCCCGGGCGGGAGGCCCGGGGCGTTTTCGACTTGGGGGAGGCGGATTCCATGTCCGGGGAGATTCCTCGCGTCGTCGTGGTCGGTGGTGGCTTCGGCGGCCTTGAGGCGGCCAAGACTCTGCGTCACGCGCCGGCTGATGTCACGCTTTGTGACCGCAATAACTATCATTTGTTCCAACCGCTTCTTTACCAGGTGGCGACCGGCGGCCTCGCGCCCGGCGAGATCGCGGCGCCGATCCGGCGCGTGGTGCGCGGCCAAGCCAATATCTCCGTGCTGCTCGAGAACGTGGACGACATCGATCTCGAGCGCAAGGAAGTGGTGCACCGCGATGGCCCTATCCCGTACGACTACCTGATCGTGGCGACCGGTGCACGGCACGCCTACTTCGGTCACGAAGGCTGGGAGGCGGCAGCACCGGGTTTGAAGACGATCGAGGACGCGCTCGACATCCGCAGGCGGATCTACCTTGCGTACGAGGAGGCCGAGCGTTGCCCAGATCCCGGTCGTCTGCCTGGTCTGCTGGACTTTGTCGTGATTGGTGGCGGTCCGACAGGTGTCGAACTCGCAGGGGCAATCGCGGAGATCGCCCGCCGCACCTTGCGCCGGGACTTTCGCCGCATCGATCCCACCACGTCGCGCGTGATCCTGATCGAGGCCGGATCGAGGGTGCTGCCAAGCTTTCCGCCTGACCTCAGCCGAAGGGCCCAGGCTACGCTCGAGGCCATGGGCGTTGAAGTGCGTCTTGGCACGGCGGTGTCGGACGTGTCACCGGAGGGCGTACGTCTCGGCGACGAATGGATCGAGAGTCGGACGGTCATCTGGGCGGCGGGCGTCGAGGCGTCGCCGCTGGGGCGCTCGCTGGGCCCGCCGGCGGACAGGGCAGGGCGTATCGAAGTCCTGCCGGATCTTTCGCTCCCGGGTCACCCCGAGGTGTTCCTGGTGGGGGACCTTGCCCTGGCGCGTGGCGCCAACGGCGGGGTCATGCCGGGTCTTGCCCCAGTCGCGATGCAGGAAGGCCGGCTGGCCGCCCGGAACGTCATCCGGCGCATCGCGGGCCAGCCGACCCAGCCGTTCGTCTACCACGATCGCGGCGCGCTCGCGACGATTGGCCGCCGGGCGGCCGTCGCGGAGATCCGCGGCCTGCGTCTCACGGGCGTTCTCGCCTGGCTGACGTGGCTCTTCGTGCACATCCTCTACCTGATCGGCTTCGACAACCGCATCGCTGTCCTCTGGCACTGGGCTTACGCCTACGTGACGTTCGAGCGCGCCGATCGCCTGATCACGGAACCGAGGACCGCAAGGGCAGCTCCGCGCTAACCGAGCGGCACCCTGCCCTTCAGTTGGGCAGGGCTGCTGCAAGCCGTACCAAGCAAGGCCCTTGCGGCCGGGACCTGGTCCCAGACGTTCCAGTTCAGGACCCCCTGTACCTGGCCGTCCCGGACGTAGTAGACGACGCCGCGACGGTAGGGCTCGACCCAGTCGGCGTACGTCTCGAGCCTGCTGTCCAGCACGCCCACCGCCTCGAACCCGAGATCGAAGAGATCCGAGTAGAAGAGCGGGGCGTCCACGGCCTCCTCGCCCGCACCCGCCATATTGGCCCCTGCGACGCGGCCGCGGCTGACGGCGTTGTCCTCGTGCTCGACGCGCAGGGTCGTGCCGAGGGCCGGTACCGGGATGCGGGCGATGTCGCCGGCGGCGTAGATGTCCTGGTCACTGGTTCGTCCGAAGCTGTCCACCACGACGCCGTCCTGGACGTAGAGGCCGGCCGCCTCCGCGAGCTCGGTGCGCGGCAGGACGCCAAGCCCGGCGACGACGGCGTCCACCGCCAGATCTTCGCCGTTGCTGAGGCGCAGGGATACTTGGCCGTCTCCCGCGCGTGCTGCCTCGACGCCAAGGCCCGCCGAGACACGGACGCCCTTGTCCTGGTAGTAGCCCGAGACCGCCTGCGCGAGGTCGGCGGGCAGGATGCTCTCCAGGATGGCGGACTCGGGGAAGACCATGTGCACATCCTTATCCTGATCGCGTAGCGCCGCTGCCATCTCTGCGCCGATGAAGCCCCCGCCGATCACGGCAAAGCGCTTGCCCCGCGCAAGACGGAAGAGATTCAGGTAGTCGTCCAGGCTGCGGAGATATTGCACGCCGGCAGGGTCGCCGGGCAGGCGCCGCGGCTCTGCGCCGGTCGCCAGAAGAAGGCGGTCGTAGGTAAAGGATCGCCCGTCGTCCAGATGGATGCGGTGCTCCTGCGGTGCGATGGCCGTCACCGTCGCGTTCAGATGCTCCGTGACGCCGATCGCCGCAGGATCCTTGTAACGCCAGATCGTCTCGAGCCGCTTGCCCCGCCAGAGCCCCTTCGAGAGCGGCGGGCGGCTGTACGGCGGATAGCGGTCCTGGCTGAAGAGGCCGATGCTGCCATGGGGATCGTGACGGCGTATGCCTTCCACGGCGGCTGCTGCGGCCATGCCGCCACCCACCAGGATGTAGCGGAACGCGTGCATCATCGATGCCTCCTTGTGTGCGGATGCTTAAATTGGAACCCAGCTTTGGGCCATGTGGCAAGGAGATCTGGCCAAGTGGACGGAGAGAGATAGGTGACATGGCGCTCGCAGAGGGCGATCACCGCCAAGGCAAGTCTGTCCACCTGCAGCCGTGACCTCGCCACGAGGAGTCCGCTGCGGACGTGCAGAATGCCGCATCGCACAGGGATGGTGAACGGAGGCGTCAGAGATGGCCGTGGTCGTCACGACGGCGTTCGAGGTTGCGGGACGGGAGATCGGGGAGACCTTGGGTACGGTGTTCGGCGTCGTGGTGCGCAGCCAGGGTCTCGGCGGGAACATCCTCGCCAGCTTGCGCAGCCTTGGCGGTGGCGAGATCCACGAGTACACGAGACTTCTTGAGGACACGCGCCGCCAAGCCGTCGACCGCATGCTGGAGAACGCCGGCAAGATGGGTGCCGACGCGGTGGTGGCGATGCGCTTCGACTCGTCGGAGATCGGACAGACGATGACCGAGGTCGTCGCTTACGGCACGGCGGTAAAGCTGCGCTAATGCGCCCGGTCCCGAGGCCAGGCGGTTAGTGCGGCAAGCCCTCGGGAATCGCGTCGCGCCGACCCCAGATCACGGGAGAGATCATTTCGTAGCCCTCCCGCTGCCAAAGGTGTCTCTCTACCGTGGCCAACGCGAAGCGGGCAAAGCTGTCGCCTGCCGCCGCGCCCTTGCCCTTGAGGACCGTCAGAGCGAGCAGCGAGAGCTGACCGCGCACGGTTCCCACCTTCGGGATGGTCATCGCGACGGAACTGTAGAGCGGCAGGTCTTTCGGGTTCGCGAAGTCGAGTGCAGCCGGCAGTGCGATGTAGTGCAGGTGAAGTTGACGCGCTTGCGGCAGGAACGCCGACGCCGCGTCGAGACCACCCGCCTGGAGCTGGGTCGGCAGCCCCTCTTCGGAGAACACCTGCTGAGCATTGTCCCAGGCACCCAGGATACGTTCGGCCGTGCCTGCGGGCAGGTGATAGATCTTCTGTGCGAGCTGCACCATCAGGTAGAAGGTCTGGCCCTGGGGATCGGTGGCGGGGTTCGTGCGGCCGAGCCGCAGCCCTGGCGTCGCGAGCAGGGTGAAGAGGTCCGCCATCGGTCGTTTGCCCCGGGCAATGGCCTCGAACTCTGGCGCGTAGCGACTCCTCGGGTTGTACGCGACCACGAGCGGGCTCGTTGCGAAGCCGATGGCCCAAGTTGCGCGCGAAGCTCCGAGTGCGGCGATTGGCCCCGTACCCATGCTCTCGAACACGTCGGACTGGATCACGCCGCCCGAAAGCTCGTGGGCGAGGGCCCAGGAGCCGCCGCCGCGCCCCGCGTAGGCGACGCCGGTCGCCTTGGTGAAGGCAGGGCCGAGGACCTGGTCATTCATGTAGGCGAGCGAGCCCGCGTAGGCGACAGAAACCTGGCTGGGTGCGGACGCCTGCTTCGCGGGGCTCTGGCCGCAGCCGGCGAGCGTCAGGGCAAGGAGGCCAAGAAGGGCGGGCAGCGCAGGCCGCTTGTACAAGGGGAGAACCTCCAACAGAGGAGATGTCTCTACCTTAGTCCCACACAGCGCATCGGGCAAGAATCATTTACATCTACGTATGCTACACTTTGCATCAGGACCGGGAGGGATGAGGCATGGCGCAGCTTCGTAATCGCCTGCGCGAGGTGCGCATGGCCCACGGTCTGACACAGCAGGTCCTGGCGCAGCGTGCGGGTCTCACGCGCCAGACCGTAGGGGCCATCGAGGCTGGCGACTACGGTCCTAGCCTCGAGGTCGGCCTTCGCCTGGCCACGGCCCTCGACGTGCCCATCGACGACATCTTCTCCCTGCGCATCAAGGACACGCCCGACGCGGGGCTCTTGCCGCAGGCGGGGACGACGCGCGTGCTGTCGGCGGTGATCGGCGGCCGCGAGGTGCTGCGGGGGCTCGGACAGCTTGGCGCCTACCGCTGGCCGGCCGCCGCGGCGGACGGCCTGGCCGAGGTCGATGCCTACGGCGCCGTCTCCTTCGAGCGCTTTGGCGAGCGTCGCCAGGACACCGTCTTCATCGCGGGCTGCGATCCTGCCCTCGGACTGGTCGCGGATCATTTGCAGCGCCAGGGGACGCGCGCCTTCTGGTTCACGGCGGGAAGCGGCGCGGCGCGCGAACAGCTGCGCTCAGGGCGTGCGCACTTCGCCGCCGTGCATTGGACCGAGGGCGAGGAGCCGCCCGAGCCGGCCCCAGAGGTCGAGCGGATTGTCCTCTCGCGCTGGCAGATGGGCATCGTCGCGCGCCAGGGTGCGGAACTCTTCGAAGACGCGGGTGACCTGGCAAGGCCGGGGCTGCGGATCGTCAACAGGGAGCGCGGATCGGGCGCGCGGCGCCTGCTGGACCGCCTGATCGGGGAGGCGTCGTTGTCGCCCGCACGCGTCTTCGGCTACGACAGGGAACTCCCGGGCCACTGGGAGGTGGCCGAGGCGATCGCGCGCGGGAAGGCGGACGTGGGTATCGCGAGCGCCGCCGCCGCCGCGGCTTGCTCGCTCGCGTTCCGCCCGCTCACGGTGGAGACGTGCGAAGTGTGGTGGCGCGCGGAGACGACGGGCAAAGAGACCGTGGAGCGGCTCCTCGGCACGCTGAGGAGCGCCGCTTTCGGCCACGATCTGACGGCGTTCGGGCCGTTCGACACCAGCCGGACAGGGTCTGCGCCGGACAATCAGCGGGGCAGGGGATAGCGCCCGAGGATATCCTGAGCGAGGCTTGCCTCCGCCGTCGGCAGCGTGACGACGACCTCCTCGAATCCGCTTTGCCCGGGTCTTGGAGCGATGGCAAGACCCCAGACGGGGTAGTGGTAGCCTTTGACCGTGCCGTGGTAGGAGATGACGTAATCGGACAACCAATGCTCGGAGACGTCGGGTGTCGCTGTGGCGTCGGGAAGCACCACCTGCGGCGCGGGCAGGGCTCCATCTGTCAGGCTGACGACGCTGCAGCCGATGCACGGGGCCGTTTCGACTTCAACGAAGGCGGCAGGATCATTGGGGTCTCGGAGGCGCCAGATCGTGAAGCCGCCGCCCAGGCGCTGGTTCGTCTCCTGCCAGGCCGGCGGACCGTACAGGGTGATGCTGCCGGCCGCGTAGGGAACGACGCCTGGCTCTGTCGGATCCGGCACGGCCGATTGGCCGATCGGCAGTCCATACGCGAGATCCAGCCAGAGATCGGATCCGGCGGCCACGGAATACGTTTGCAGGCTGCCCGTTCGAGGGTCCATGACGTACGTGGCGTTCGGCGCCAGGATGCCCATGCGCTCGCCGGCCACGACGACACCCGCATTGGATGTCAGGTACTCGGGCGCCATGATGATCTGTCCCGTGCGCAGGTCGAGCATGCCCGCGCCGATGGTGGTCGCCGTGCCGGCGAGGTCGAGGGTGAAGCCGAGGTAGGGACCGGACGTGCCGACGAAGTGCAAGTCGGCCGACTGCAGCCCGGCGCTGGCCGGGATCTCGGCGACAAGCCTGCCGCTCCCTGCGAGGGGGCCGCTTCCGGGCGTCGGCGAGATCTCGACGGCGAACGGATGGGGCATGAGAAACGTACCGCCCGCGTCCTGGGCGTCGGCGTAGGAACTCCACACGAGGCCGTACGGCGTCAGGGCGACGTCCAGGCCGGGCGTGTTGGCGAGCACGGCCTGCGGCAGATAGGCCGTATATCCGTCGACGGCCACAGGGGTGCCGGCCGGGACGGCCGCCGCCTTGGCCGCGGTCTTGTGCGACACGGTCTTCTTATGCGCAGGCGCCGCGCTATGCCCGCCGCAACCGCCGAGCAGGGCCAATAGCACCGTCACCCCAGCGATTCGCCAAATTGGCCGATCCGTCATCGAATGCCTCTCTACCTTTTGCATGCACAACGCTAATTTGGACGATGGGGCTAATATAACGTAGACCCCAGCACTTGGCGAGTGGTGCGACCAACGCGCAGAGCGAACCTGTGCTAAACTGTGCAAGGAGTCGTCGGGCTGCCCGCTGGAGGCATCTCGTCATGCGCAATCGCTGGTTTCTGACGTTCGGCGGCATCGGCCTCGTGGCAGGCGTCATCCTCTTTCTGGCCACAGCATCGATCGCCGCGGCCTATCTCGCGTTGATCGGTATTGTGTTGCTTCTGGCAGGTTTCCTGGTCGGTCCGCGCTACCGCGCGGAGCTTACGGAGCCGCCTCCCGGCTACGTCTTTACCGGTGAGCGCTTCGTCGACCCGACCAGCAATCGTACGGTGGATGTCTGGCAGCATCCCGCTTCCGGTCAGCGCGCCTATGTACTGGCCAAGGATGCGAACGATCCTGAGCGGGGAAGTTGAAGCATGGGAGGATCCCTTTTGGCCCGCCACGATTCGCATGACGCCAAGATCCGCCGCATCTTCGGCGACATCGCGCAGGTCTACGATCCGATGAACCGCGTCATCACCCTTGGTCAATGGGGCAGGTGGCAGCGTCGGTTCCTCGAGTTGGTCGCGCCCGGACCCGGTGAGCGTTGCCTCGATCTGGCCACCGGCACGGGCGACCTCGCGATCCTTCTCGCCGGCATGCAGCCCGACATGCACGTGACCGGCCTCGACCTCAGCCGCGAGATGCTCGCCGTGGCCGAGCGCAAGGTTTCGGAACGCGGGCTTGCGTCACGCGTCGACCTCGTGGAAGGCAACGCGCTCGACTTGCCGTTTGCGGACGCCAGCTTCGACCTTGTCACCTGCGGTTTCGGACTGCGCAACTTTCCGGACCTGCAGGCGGCGCTCGGGGAGATGCGCCGCGTCCTGAAGCCGGGTGGGCGGGCGCTGTCGCTTGAGGTGTCGCGTCCGACCAGCCGTCTCGTCTTCTTCGGCTTCAAGCTCTTCTTCTACGGCATCGTGCCGGTGCTTGGCCGCCTCGCGGGCAGCCGCGGCGCGGCATACGCCTGGCTGCCGGAATCGCATCGCAAGTTCCCTGGTCGCGTCGTTCTTGCGGAGATGTACCGCAAGGCGGGCTTCACGGAGGTCAAGGCGTGGCCCTTGACCCTTGGATCGGTCGCAATTCACCGGGGGGTGGCAGCGCCATGAGGACGGGCTGGACATTCCTCGGCATCAGCCATCAAGGCACGGACCTCGACACCCGCGGACGACTGACCCTGGAACCGCATGTCGACGAGGTCTACCGCCGAGTGCTCGCGTCCGCGGACGAGGCGTTCGTCCTGCATACCTGCAACCGCAGCGAGATCTACGCCTTCGGCGTCGTCGAGGAGGTGGCTCCCTGCCTGCGGACGACCTTCGCCGAGGTGACGGGCATGGCGCCTGCCGTCCTGGCCCGCTACGCCTTCCGTCTCGACGGGCAGGACGTGGTGCGCCACCTCTTTATGGTGGCGGCGGGCCTTGAGGCCCAGATCGTCGGCGAGACGCAGATCCTCGGCCAGATCAAGCAGGCCTTCAATCGTGCCGCGGCGGCCGAGGCGGTGGGCAAGGAAGTCAGCATGCTCGTGCAGGCGGCCCTGGCCGCGGCGCGGCGCGCCCACCGCGAGACGGGCATGGACCAGCATCCCGTGTCGGTCGGCAGCGCCGTCGTCGCTCTTGCGAAGCGGTCGCTTGGCAGCCTTTCGGGCCGCAGCGTCCTGCTGATCGGCGCGGGCGAGGTCGCGGAGCTGTGCTGCCAGCATCTGCGGGAGGCGGCGGACGTCGAGATCGTGATCGCGAACCGCACGCGTCAGCGCGCGGCGAAACTCGCCAAGGAATTTGGCGGAACGTCCGTCGGCTGGGCCCAGATCGACGAGTGTCTCGAAAAGGCCGACATCGTATTGAGCTCGACGGGCGCCCCGCACGAGGTGCTCTATGCGCGCGACATCAAGGAGGCCATGCGCCGCCGGGGAGGTCGGCGGATGGTCCTCGTCGACCTCTCGCTGCCGCGCGACATCGAGCCTGGCTGCGCTACGCTGCCAGGGGTTGAAGTGCGCAACCTCGACGATCTTGCGGCCATCAGCCAGGCCCAGCGCCAGGAACGCCTGCGGGAGGCCGAGGCCGCGGAGGCCATCGTTCTCGCGGCCGCCACGGACTTCGAACGCCGTCGCTGCGAGCGCCAGGCCCTGCCCTTGATCCGCTCCCTGCGCGGCAAGGCGGAGGAAGTGCGGGATAAGGAAGTGCGGCGCGCCCTGCACCGACTGGGCGACCTGCCGGAGACGGAGCGGCAGGTGATCGAGCAGCTGGCGTCCCGCATCGTCAACAAGCTGCTCAACGAACCTACCCTGGCCCTCAAGGAGTGCGCCTTGCGCGAGGATGGCGAGAGCTGCCTGCGCCTCGCGGCCGATATTTTCCATCTGGATGGCCCGGACTGGCCGCAGGAAGCCTGATCAAACAGCCGGGAAGTCCCAGCGCGGGGCTTCCCGGCTGAGCCTGTCACCTAGGGGTGATTGAGTGGAGATTCGCATCGCCTCGCGGCGCAGCCCCCTGGCCAGGAGGCAGGCGGAGCTTTTCGCAGCCGTGCTCACCCAGGCGCGGCCGGATGTCTTGGTGCGCTACGTGACCGTGGAGACCGAAGGCGACATCCGGCAGGAAGAGTCCTTGGTCCGCATTGGCGGCAAGGGTGTCTTCACCCAGGAGATCGAGGCCATGCTGCGACGCGGTGAGGTGGACGTCGCGGTGCACAGTCTCAAGGACCTGCCGACGGGGCTCGCGCCCGGCCTCGTACTCGCGGCGCTCCTGCGCCGCGAGGACCCGCGCGACGTCCTGGTCGGCCCGCCGGGTCTCACGTTTGGCGCTTTGCCCTACGGCGCGAGGGTGGGAACGTCGAGCCCGCGGCGGCGGGCCCAACTCCTGCATCAGCGCCCGGACCTCAAGGTGCTCGAGCTGCGCGGTAACGTCGGCACCCGCCTGCGCAAGCTGGCGGACGGGCAGTACGATGCGCTGGTGATGGCTGCTGCGGGCCTGCTGCGGGATGGCCGCGAAGCGTCGATCGCCCAGTACCTCGCACCCGAGCAGATGCTCGGCGCGCCGGCGCAGGGCATCATCGCCGTGGAGGCCGCGGCCGACCGCAAGGATCTGCTCCCGATGCTGCGCCGCCTGAGCCACCCCCCGACCGAGCGCAGGGCGCTCTGCGAGCGCACGCTGCTGATGGAACTGGGCAGCGGCTGCACGCTGCCCGTCGGGGCCCTCGCGACCGCGCACGGGCGCAACCTGCGACTGACGGCGGGGGTGTTCGCCCCAGACGGCAGCACGGCCATCCGCGTCACGCTCGAGGGTGGCCACGCGGCGGATCTCGGCCGCACGGCCGCCAAGGAGCTTCTCCTGGGCGGGGCGGGGCGCATCCTCCGGGAGGCGGCAGGCGATGCCCGCTGAGATCTTCTACGCCTACTGGGACCCCGCCGCGACGCCGCTGCTGTCGGAGCTGCTCGATGCTGCGCCGGTGGTGGCGGCGGCCGGGGCCCTGCCGGCCGAACTCGAGCTGTACCTGCACCCCCAGGCGCAGAAAGTTTCGCCGCGGATCGCCATGCTGAGGCAGGAAGGAATGGTTGCGCGGCTCTACGGCGACGGCGAGGATCTGGCGGACGAAGCCGCCGATTTCGTGGCCCGGGGCCACGAGGCGACCACCTTGCCAACGCTCGGACCGGCCGGGCCCGAACTTGGGGCGCCGGTCCTCTACGGCCGCCGCGTGCTTGTGACGCGGGCGGCGGCGCAGTCCGGGGCGCTCCTGGGAGCCTTGCGCCTTCGCGGAGCTGCGCCCGTGCTTCTGCCGTCGCTGCGCATAGCCCCCGCGCTCGATCAGCGGCCGCTCGACGCGGCCCTGCAGCGCGTCGGGACCTACCGCTACATCCTCTTCACCAGCCAGAACGCCGTGCAGAACTTCTTTGCGGCCCTGGACGCCAAAGCGGTCGACGTGCGGCGCCTGGGCGACGCGCGCCTGCTCGCGGTCGGCGCGGCGACCGCCTTGGCCCTAAGGGCACGCGGCCTCGTGGCGGAGATCGCCCGCGTCGGCACCGCCATGGGACTTTCGTCCCAGCTCCATGGCAGGGTGCGCGTCGGGGACCGTGCCCTGCTGCTGGGTCCGGAGCCGCCGGATACGGCGCTCGTACAGGCGCTCTGGGACCAGGGCCTGCAGGTCGACACGGTCCCGATCTACCGCACCTTGCGCGGGGTGCCGGAGGACTTGGCGGCATCGCTGACGCGTGCGGGCGCTCCGGACGCGGTGCTCTTCTACAGCCCGTCCGCGGTCCAGGCGACGGTTGCCGCCCTGCCGCAGAGGTTTCTCGCCGAGGTGCCCGCCGTGGCGATCGGTCCCACGACGGGCGCCGCGTGCCTGGAACTTGGGCTGAAGGTGGCCGCGCAGTCCGAGACGCCGGGCCTTGCCGGAATTCTTGCGGCGCTGCGCCAGGTGCTGAACGATGCCAACGAATGATCTTCGAGGAGTGAGTCTCGTGGAACTGATCGAGAGGCCGAGGCGGCTGCGTCGCAGCCAGACGATGCGCGACCTGGTGGCCGAGACGGACCTACGCGCAAGGGACCTCGTCCAGCCGCTCTTTGTCGTCCCGGGCCAGGGGGTGCGCAGGCCGATAGCCGCCCTGCCGGGCCAGGAACATCTCTCGCCAGACGAAGCCGCGCGCGAAGCCGAGAAGATCTACCGCGCCGGCGTGCCGGCGATCCTCCTGTTCGGGATCCCGCCCGAGAAGGACGCACTGGGCAGCTGGGCCGCGCGGCTCGACGCGCCGGTTCAGGACGCGACGCGCCGGATCAAGCAGGCGGTGCCGGAGCTTTTGGTGATCGCGGACACCTGCCTTTGCGAATACACGGACCACGGGCACTGCGGCGTGCTGCGCCCGGACGGCATGGTCGACAACGACGAGACGCTGCCGCTTCTGGCGGCCGCGGCCGTGAGCCAGGCCGAGGCGGGTGCCGACGTGATCGCTCCGAGCGACATGATGGATGGCCGCGTGGCCGCGTTGCGCGAGGGGCTGGACGCGGCCGGCTTCACGCAGACGGCGATCCTCTCCTACGCCGTGAAGTATAGGTCGGCGTTCTACGGACCGTTCCGCGAGGCGGCCGGCTCCGCGCCGCAACATGGCGACCGATCAGGCTACCAGATGGACTACCGCAACGGGCGCGAAGCCTTGCGCGAGGCGAGTCTGGACGTCTCGGAAGGCGCCGACATGCTGCTTGTCAAGCCGGGCATGCCGTACATGGATGTGCTCTCGTCGGTCGCCCGCAGCGTCGGCGTGCCGGTCGGGGCTTACCAAGTCTCCGGCGAATATGCCATGCTGGAGGCGGCCGCCGAGCGCGGCTGGCTCGACCGCGACCAGGTCGTGCAGGAGTCGCTCATCGGTTTGAAGCGCGCCGGAGCCCGCTTTATCGTCACCTATTACGCGCACGAGTGGGCTAGGCGCGCTCTCGCACGTTGACGAGGGGGAGATCGCCCGTGCAGGTCGTGAGGATCACGCCACGCGGCTATTGCTACGGCGTCGTCGACGCCATGAAGCTGGTTCGGCAGGTGGCCGAGGACCCGAAGACGCGCAAGCCGATCTTCGTGCTCGGCCTCATCGTCCATAACCGCCACGCCGTCGAGGAACTCGATCGCTACGGCGTCGTTTCGCTCGATGGCGAGAACCGGCTCGAGCTGATCGAGCAGGTCCATGAGGGAACCGTCGTGTTCACCGCCCATGGCGTGTCGGAGGCGGTGCGCCGCCGCGCCGCGGAGAAGGGACTCGACGTCGTCGACGCCACCTGTCCCGACGTGACCAAGACGCACGACCTGATCCGCAACCTGGCCCAGGACGGCTACACCATCCTCTACATCGGGCGGCGCGGCCACCCGGAACCGGAAGGGGCCATGGGCGAGGCGCCGGATCACGTGCACCTCATCGAGACCGTGGAGGACGCGCAAGATCTCGATCTCAACGGCAAGAAGCTCGCGGTGGTGACGCAGACCACCCTGTCGCGCTGGGATACCGACGCCACGATCCAGGAACTCAGACGCCGCTACCCCCACATCGAGGTCTTCAACGAGATCTGCCTGGCGACGCAGCTCCGGCAGGAGGCCGCCGTGCATCAGGCCGAGAACTGCGATCTCGTCATCGTGGTCGGAGATACGCGCTCCAACAATTCGAACCGCCTCGTGCAGGTGGTGCGCGAGCAGGCCGGGCGGCCCGCCTATCTCGTCGACGGCGTGCACGAGATCGATCCGGCCTGGCTCGAAGGCAAGAGGACCGTCGGCGTGACGGCCGGCTCCTCGACACCGAGCCCGATCACCCGCGAGGTGATCCAGTACCTCGAACAGTACCCGGCCGGCGCGAGCGCCGATCCGGTGCGGGCCTGAGGCCGGCATGTACACGGCACAGGCGCTCTCCACGACCACGCCGCCGCGTCCGGGCCTCTGGTGGCTCCTGCCGCGGGAGTATGGCGCCTGGTCCATGCTGCTCACAGGCTACATCACGGCCGTGGCCGTCGCGGACGCGCTGACGCCGGCGGCGCTCTGGCTGCTGCCGGCGATGATCCTGCTGCTGATGGCGAAGGAGCCGCTGGAGCGGCTCCTTCGCGCAAAGGCAGGCGAGGCGCGCCAGCGCCTGCGCTGCCTTGGCGTTCTACTGGCCGAGCTCGTGTTGTCGGGACTCTTCGGCAGCCTGGCTGCGAGCAGCGCGCACAGCCCCACGATCTACATCATGCCGCTCATCGCGGCGCCGTTCTACGCCGTCGCGATGCTGCTCGGCTTCTGGGGCGAGCGCTGGCGCACCTTGCGGGAACTGGTGGCCACGTGGGGCCTCCTGCTCGCCGTTCCCGGCACCTGGATCGCCCTCGGCCTCCCCACGGACATGGCGATGTGGATCGTGTATCTCGGCCTCGTTCTGCACTTCCTCTACGGCGTCGGCTTCCTCCGCCTGCAGATTGTGGCCGCCCGCACGCACATGGAGGCGGCCGAGGTGCGACAGGGCACGATCCTGCTTGCGGGATCGGCCTCGCTGATCACGGTCGGCGTCGTGGTCGTCAGCCTCTTCGGCTACCTGCCGATCTGGGCGGCCGTACCGCTCCTGCCGCAGATGGTGCGCGCGTATCTCTGGCTCGGCAGTGGCCGGCCATGGCTGGAGATGAACCGCATGGGACGCCAGGAGGTGGCTCTCGCGACGGCGATCATGGTGCTCTTCACCTTGGTCGCGCACGCCTGAACCGCACCACCCGGGGGGACGCAGATAGTCAGTCCGGCAGGAAGGGCATGTCGTGGCCCGCGTTGCCGGTGTCCTTGGGCATGAACCACTGCAGGACGAGCGCAACCAGGGCGATTGCGAGCACCAGGATGGCGCCTGCGCGGAAGCCCTGATAGTAGCCGCCCTTCAGGGATTCGATCTCGAAGACGGCGGCGACGAGCGCCTGGCCGAGGCTCATGCCGATCGAGCGGCCCATGTTCAGGAGGCCGCCCGTCACGCCAAGGTGCTCGGGCGGGGCGCTGCCCATGACGGAACTGTTGTTGGGCGGCGTGAAGACGCCTGCGCCCGCACCGACCAGGGCCATCGCGGGTACGGTCAAGCCGAACGCGATGAGCGGCGTCCAGAGGTAGATGGCGAGCGATCCGACGGCCAGGATGACCAGGCCGCCGACGGCCACTCTGCGGTTGCCGAAGCGGTCCGCGAGCGTGCCCGCGAGGGGGGCCACCGCCGTCATGGCAAGCGCGAGAGCCATGACGAGGAGGCCGACGTTAGCCGTGGACTGGTGGCGGACCCACTCGAAGTAGTAGGGCGCGAGCAGCATGATGCCGTAGAGCACGCTGAACGAGAGAACGCCCAGCACGACCCCGCCGGTGACGTTGAGGATCTTGACGAGTTCCGGCTCGACGAGCGGCGTCGGCACAAGACCCTGGCGGCGGGCAAAGACGTACGCCAGCACGATGGCTATCGCCAACTCGACATACCAGAACTGATGTCCAGGCAGCGATGGATTCAGGGTGAGAAGCGCCAGCACCAGGACGACAGCCATCAAAACGGACGAAAGCACGTCGACGTGCGGCATCACGCGCCCTGACGGGTCCTTGGGCAGCGTGTAGGGAGCGACGATCAGGGCGATCGCGGCGATGGGCAGGTTGACGAGGAAGATGGCGCGCCAGGTGAACGCGGCGATGAGAAAGCCGCCCAGCACGGGGCCGATCGCCAGCCCCACGGCTTGCGCGGCGCCCTGGACGCCGATCGCGCGCCCCCGCATCGACGCCGGCACGCTGGACGTTACGATGGCGACCGAATTGGCTTGCAGCATGGCGGCTCCGACGCCCTGGACGAGGCGGGACACGAGCAGCACGCCGAGGCTTGGCGCGAAGCCGCAGCCCGCGGACGCGACGCCGAACACGATAAAGCCGAAGCGGTACATGCGCGAGCGCCCGATGCCGTCGGCCAGGCGACCCGCGAGCACGACGATCGTGGTGAGGACGAGGAGGTAGGTGAGGGAGACCCAGGCGATGTTGCTGGTCGTCGTATGGAAGTAGTGCTGCATCGTCGGGTTTCCCACGCTGACGATGCTGGCATCGATGGCGGCCATCGCGGCCCCGAGGCAGACGGTCGCGACGGCGAGCCACGGGCGTTCGGCAAGACCTGTCTCGACTTGAACCGCGTTGTTTTGCATGTCAAAGAGCATAGTGCATCCGAGGGGAAAGAAAAATGCTATAGTATCTTCGCCTTACCATAAGAGCACTTTATCGGAGTGAGGGGCTTGCAGCTCGGGCAGTTGCGCGTGTTCCAGGTGGTGGCAAGGAGCCAGACGTTCACTGCGGCGGCAGAGATCTTGGGGCGCAGCCAGCCGGCGATCAGCATGCAGGTGCGGGCGCTCGAGCGGGAGCTGGGGGTGTCGCTCGTCGAGGTTTCCCACCGGCGCATCCGGCTCACCGTCGCGGGGGAGGAACTGCTGCGGCACGCCGATCGGGTACTTGCGGGCGTAGAGGGCCTCGACCGCGCGATGGCGCGCATGCGCGGCGGCGGCGGGCCCGTGCGGATCGGTGCCAGCGCGACACCCTCGAGCTATCTTCTGCCCTACCGGCTGGCGCCTTTTGTGCGGCAGCATCCCGACGTGCAGATCCGCCTCAGCGTGGAGAATCCCGGCGCCTTGCACGAACTGCTCGACAGCGGAGCGATCGATGTCGCCGTCGCCATGGGCGCGCACGATCTGCCGCCCTGGCAGGGAGACTTCGAGATCGGCACCCTGGGTCTCGACGAGATGCGCGTCGTGCTGCCCGCCGACGATCCGCGGGCGGGACGGGACTGGAGCATCGCGGAACTGCGCGAGGTGCCGCTCGTGCTGCGCGAGAGCGAGTCCCATACGCGGACCGTTCTGCAGCGCGCCCTTGGCTACGAGCCGCAGCCGGTGATGGAACTGGCGTCCAACGAGGCGGTCAAGCGAGCTGTCGCCGCGGGGGTCGGCGTCGGGGTCCTGTCGGAACTGTCGGTCGCGTGGGAGGTGGATGCGGGACGCCTCAGCGCCGCCACCTGTCCCGACCTCGGCGGGCCTCGCCGCGTCTACTCCTTCCGTCGGGTCCTGCAGCGGCGGTTGCCGGCGGAAGAGGCCCTCTGGCAGGCCCTGCATGACGCATCCCGGACCTGAGCCAGGTGCTTTGAGACCCGGACAAAATATCGAGGCGGCGGGGGATCCCGCCGCCTCGATCGACAGGGCAACATGTTCAGCGCAGGCCGTGCAGGAACCCGGCCACGATCAGTGCGGCCATCAGGATGACGTAGATGCGAAGCCCCCACCAGACGACCGCAACGGGTCCACGCACCTCGACGCGGTGGTACACGGGCGGCTCCTGCAGGAGAGACTCCTCGCGGACGACGTTCCAGATGGCCTCGTTGTCGTAGGTCAGCGTGCGGGCCATGATCATCCGCCCCTTTCGTTCGGATCAGTGCGGGAATAGCGAGGGTAGCACGACCGACGTGCCGTAGAGCCCGTTCATGACGACCAGCATGGCGACGATGCCGATGGCCGCGACGTTCTGCAGGCGGGTGTTGACGTGGTGCCCCATCACTTCGCGGTCGTTGACGAGAAGCAGAAGGAAGAGCAGCGCGGCCGGCATGAACACGGTCGCCAGCACCTGCACGAGGACGTTGAGGTATCCGAGCGGCGCCCCGGGGATCAGCACCACCGAGGCGGCGAGCGTCACGGCGATCAGCCCGGGCAGGTAGAAGGGCAGGGCCTGGCGGACGCCCGCGTTCAGGCTGCGCACCTTGAGGCCGAGCGCCTCGCCGGCGGCCCAGGACGTGCTGGCGGTGATCGCCATGGCGGCGATGAGTCCGGATTCGATCAAGCCCAAGGCGAAGAGCGACTCCGCCCAGCGGCCCACGCGCTGGCCGACCGAGTGCAGGATGAAATGGATGTCGAGGCCGGATGAGCCAGGTGCCGCGTGCAGCACGGTCGCGGCCAGGATGACGAGGGCGATCGCCACGATGCCCATCACGACGCTCCCGATCAGGGTGTCCATCCGCCCGAAGCGAACGTCGCGCGGCGTCAGACCCTTGTCGACGACCGCGGACTGCTGGAAGAAGAGCATCCAGGGCGCGATCGTGGTGCCAAGGTTGGCCAGCAGAAGCATCAGGAACGGCCCCGAGGCGCCGCCGGGGATGTGCCACGTGAGGAAGCTGCGGGCCACGGCGGCGAAGTCCGGGTGGGCGGCGAGCGCCAGCGGCACGAAGACGACGTTCAGGAGGGCCACCCAGAGGGAGATGCGCTCCCACACGCGGTAGCGGCCGATCAGGGTGACCGCCCAGACGGCGGCCAGGCCGAGCAGCACCGAAAGAACGATGGGCACCTGGAAGATGGCAAGACCCGCCGCGATGCCGATGAATTCCGTGACCAGCGTGAGGGCGTTCGCGATCACGAGGTCGATGGCGGAGAAGGTGCCCCAGAAGCGGCCGTAACGCATGAAGATGAGTTCCGCGTGCCCGCGCCGCGTCACCGCGCCGAGCCGCACCGTCATCTCCTGCACGACGAAGGCGACCGGGATCATCAGGACGAGGAACGGGATGAAGAAGCCGAGACCATAGCTGGCACCGGTCTGGGCGTAGGTGATGACTCCGCCGGCGTCGTTGTCGGCGATCATGACGAGGATACCGGGGCCGATCAGCAGCAGGAGGAGACGGAGCCGCGCCCAGAGCCCGCCGCGCTGACGCGCGTACTGCAGTTGCAGCCGGTCCTCGGCGCGTTGACGCACTTCCCGCGGCAACTCCCGGATCTCCTTTTCCATCTTGGCCGACGACATGCGTCACGCCTCCCTTCAGAGCCGGTTGCCGGCACGTGTCGGGAGGCGTGCAGGGAAGAGGGGCAAGCGCCGTCAGAGGGCGCGCAGCCCAGGACAGGCCGCGGTCGCCGCCCGTCCGTATTCCCGTTCGCCATCCCGAAGTCTGGGTCTACTATGATCGTCTGCGGCCACGGCCTGATCCCCCCTTTCGGTACAAAAAATCTGGGCGTGAGAACACGCCCAGAAAAGAGTGGCGTCTTCTCGTTGAGCTTCAGCACCTCACGGCATAGGAGCTTGCGCTCCAGCTCTCTGGTTCCGGCCTTGCTTCGACCGGGACTGTTTCACCCGTGGGCATCTCTCGATGTTTCCGGGCAAGAGCCTATCTCTCGCGGGTAGCCTCACCTAACAGACGTTCCACACCCAATATAGCATCAAACGCGGCGAATGCAACAGTTTTAGGGCGATTTCAGGCAAGGAAGACCAAAGGCATCCACTGGATGCTCCAGAAGTCTCTCAATCTCCTCCGCGCGCGGGTGTACGCAAGCTACGGTACGAACGCACTCCGAAAATGGTGCCTCACCACTCGGGGCGGGAGACCTCCGGATGGCTCTTTAGCGCCTGCTCCATTTCCGACTTGGCGAAGGCCAGGGCCGCCTCGGTCTCGCCCTCGGCGCGCAACACCAGGGCAGGCTCGGTGTTGGACGGACGAAGGAGGGCCCAAGCCCCATCGAAGATCACGCGGACGCCGTCGACGGTCACGAGCGGGTAGCGGCCGGCGAACGTGGCCTGCACCGCTTCCGTGACGCGTGCCTTGGCGCTTTCGGGGCAGGCGACGCGGGTTTCCGGCGTCGCGTAGGCGGGCGGGAGGTCCGAAAGGAGATCCGCGAGGGACCTGCCGCTGCGGGCGCAGATCTCCGCAAGCCGCAAGGCCGCGTACAGCGCGTCGTCGTCGCCCGTGAACCGGTCCGCGAAGAAGATGTGGCCGGAGAGTTCACCCGCGAAGGCCGCACCCACCTTGCGCATCGCGGCCTTGATCAGGGAGTGGCCGGTCGGGGTGAACTCGGGGTGCGCGCCCATGCGGCTCAGATCGTCGGCGAGACGCTGGGAGCACTTGACCTCGACGAGCGTCGGCTTGTCGGGGTAGCGCGGGAAGATGTCGCGCCAATAGAGGATGAGCAGCTCGTCCACCGCACGGATGCGGCCGTGCTCGTCCACGGCGCCGAGACGGTCCATGTCGCCGTCGAACGCGAATCCAAGCTGTGCCCCGAGGCGGACCACCTCACCCTGAAGGGCCAACATGTTCTTCGGCTGCAGGGGGTCGGGGTGGTGGTTCGGGAAGTGGCCGTCGGGCTCGCAGAAGAGAGGATGCACCTTGAGCCCGAGGTCCTCGAGCACGGTGGGCGCATAGGGGCCGCCGGCGCCGTTGCCGGCATCGGCCACCACCTCGAGACCGCCGAGCCCGTCCGGGAAGAGCTCGCGCATCCGCCGCCGGTACCATGGGAAGATGTCGTACTGCTCGACCCGGCCCGTCCGGCCGCGCGGGCGCGCGCCGCGGCAGAGCTCCTGCACCTCCTGGATTTCGGCGCCGTAGAGCGTGCCCGGGCCGAGCGCCAGCTTGAATCCGTTCATCTGCGGCGGGTTGTGCGAACCGGTGATCATGACGGCCGGCCCGACGCCCAGGTGGTGGCGGGCGAAGTAGACGAACGGCGTCGGCACCATGCCGAGGTCGATGATCCGCTCCATGCCGGCGTCGAGCAGGCCCTCGACGAAGGCTTCGCCGAGTTCCGGCGAGGACAGGCGGCAGTCGCGGCCGACGATGGCGGTGGCCTGGCCATGGCGGTGCCAGTACTCGGCCGTGCCGAGGGCGATCTGGTGGGCTGCCGCCGGCGTCAGGTCGACGCCGACGTGGCCGCGGATGTCGTATTGACGAAAGAGCTCGGGCGACAGATCCAACGGTGATCACTCCATAGCGCGAAGTTTGAAATCCTTCTACAAGACGGGGTCCAGGGCCTGCCGGCTTGTCGCTTCTACCACCGTGCGCGTAGAATGGATGCTGCCAGAAAGCCGTGTGCTGCGCGGATTTCGAGCGCAGGGATCCGCCGCGACGACCAAGCGGAGGTGGTTCGATGGCCAAGGAGCGCAGGACGCCGTCCGGGCTGGAAGTCAAGCCTGTCTACCGCGCTGAGGACGTGAAGGCCGACCCGGTGCGCGACATCGGGGAACCGGGCCAGTATCCTTATACCCGCGGTATCCATCCCGGCATGTACCGCGACCGCCTTTGGACGATGCGCCAGTTCGCCGGTTTCGGCACGGCCAAGGAGACGAACGAGCGCTTCCACTATCTTCTGCGTCAGGGCCAGACGGGCCTTTCCACCGCCTTCGACATGCCGACGCTGATGGGCTACGACTCCGACGACTCGCACAGCCTTGGCGAGGTCGGCCGCGAGGGCGTCGCCATCGACTCGCTGCGCGACATGGAGCGCCTGTTCGAGGGCATCCCGCTCGGTGAGGTGTCCACGTCGATGACCATCAACGGTCCCGCCATCATCCTGTTCGCCATGTACCTCGCCGTCGCGGAGAAGCAGGGTGTGCCCTGGTCCGAGGTCCGCGGCACCCTCCAGGCCGACATCCTGAAGGAGTACATCGCGCAGAAAGAGTGGATCTTCCCGCCGGAGCCCTCGATGCGGCTGATCGTCGACATGATGGAGTTCGCGGCCAAGGAAGTGCCGCAGTGGAACACGATCTCGATCTCGGGCTACCACATCCGCGAGGCCGGTTCGACCGCGGTCCAGGAGCTCGCGTTCACCCTGGCGGACGGGTTCGCCTACGTCGAGGCCGCCATGGAGCGGGGCATGGACGTCGACGAGTTCGCGCCCAGGCTTTCGTTCTTCTTCAACTCGCACCTCAGTTTCTTCGAGGAGATCGCGAAGTTCCGCGCCGCCCGTCGCATCTGGGCCCGCCATCTGCGCGACAAGTACGGCGCCAAGAACCCGCGTTCCTGGATGATGCGATTCCACACCCAGACGGCCGGCTGCTCGCTCACCGCCCAGCAGCCGGAGGTGAACATCATCCGCACGGCTTACGAGGCCCTGGCGGGCGTCCTGGGTGGTACCCAGTCGCTGCACACCAACTCGATGGACGAGGTGTTGTCGCTGCCGACCGAGAAGGCGGTGACGATCGCCTTGCGCACGCAGCAGGTGCTGGCGCATGAGATCGACGTCGTCGACACGGTGGACCCCCTGGCGGGCTCCTACTTCATCGAGGACCTCACCGACCGCATGGAGGCCGCGGCGGAGGAGTACTTCCGCCGCATCGACGAGCTCGGCGGTGTGCTGCGCGGCATCGAGCTCGGCTTCTTCCAGCGCGAGATCGCCGATGCGGCCTACCGTTACCAGCAGGAGATCGATCGCAAGGAACGGCTGATCGTTGGCGTCAACGCTTTCGTCGAAGAGGAGGAGGAGCGCATCCCCATCCTGAAGATCGACCCGGCGCTCGAGCGCAACCAGCGCGACGCGGTGCGGGCCGTGCGGCAGGAGCGGGACCAGGCGGCCGTCGAAGCCGCTCTCGAGGGTGTGCGGGAGGCGGCGGTGTCCGGCCGCAATCTCATGCCGCCGATTCTCGACGCGGTGCGTGCCTACGCGACGGAGGGGGAGATCGTCCGCGCGATGCGGGCGGTATTCGGGAGCTATCGGGAGGCAGCAGTGTTTTGACCGAGACAGAGCAGAGAGAGGGCACGAGGCCGATCCGCGTGCTGATCGGCAAGCCGGGACTCGACGGTCACGACCGCGGTGCGAAGGTCGTGGCGAGGGCCCTGCGTGACGCAGGCATGGAGGTCATCTACACAGGACTCCACCAGACCCCGGAGGAGATTGTCGAGGCGGCGCTCCAAGAGGACGTCGACGTCGTCGGCCTGTCCATCCTGTCCGGCGCCCACCTGACGCTGGTGCCGGCGGTCATCGAGCTCCTGCAGACGCAGAACATGGGCGATGTCGTGGTCGTGGTGGGCGGCATCATTCCCGAGGAGGACGCGGAGGAGCTGAAGAAACTCGGCGTCAAGGCCGTCTTCGGCCCCGGCACGGAAACCGAGGAGATCGTGCGCTTCACCCGTGCGAGCGTGGGCCGCGCATGAGCCTGGGCCAGGAGATCCTACGTGGTGATCGGCGCGCCCTGGCGCGCGCCCTGACCCTGGTCGAGAGTGACCCGCACGCGGCCGACGACATCATTGCGGAAGTCTACCCGCACACCGGTCACGGCATCGTCGTGGGCATCACCGGCGCACCGGGCGTCGGCAAGTCGACGCTGGTGGATCGGCTGGCGGGCCAGTTTCTCGCGCGCGGGCGCAAGGTGGGCATCCTGGCGGTGGACCCGTCGTCTCCTTTCACTGGCGGGGCCCTCTTGGGCGATCGGGTGCGCATGGAGGGCCGCGGCAGCGACGTTTTCATGCGGTCCCTCGCGACCCGTGGCCACCTTGGTGGCCTCGCGCGCGCGACGCCGCGCGCGATCCAGCTGCTGCAGGCCTTCGGCAAGGACCTGATCCTGCTCGAGACGGTCGGAGCGGGGCAGAGCGAAGTCGACGTCATGGGCTTTGCGGACACGACGATCGTGGTCGTCGTCCCTGGCCTCGGCGACGACGTCCAGGCCTTCAAGGCCGGCATTCTCGAGATCGGTGACATCTTCGTCGTCAACAAGTCGGATCGGCCCGGGGCGGACCAGACGATGCGCGAACTGCGCCAGATGCTGCACCTTGGCCCACAGCGCGCTTGGCTGCCGCCGGTGCTCTCCGCCCAGGCACAGCAGGACATCGGCGTAGCGGAGATCGCGGACGCGATCCTCCGCCATTCCGAGGTGCGCCTCACCGATCCCGAGCAGCGGCAGCGCCGCATGCAGGAGGCCGAGCGACTGGTGCGCGACGCCCTTGCGGACCAGCTCGTCCGTCGCGTCGTGAGCCGCAGCCAGGCTGATGGCCGCTGGAACGAGGTGCTCACGGAAGTCGCCGGGCGGCGTCTGGACCCTGCCGGTGCCGCAAGGGCCTTGCATCTGGAGCAGGACTAGATCGCGGCGCAACGCCGTGGGATGGAAGGAGGTGGCGGCGCCTCCGCCGGCGGCCTCAGGCCGACGGCGGAGCGCCGCGCTGGCTATGGACTTCGCACTGACGCCGGAGCAGGAAGCCATCCGCGCGCGGGCGCGCGCACTCGGACAGCGGGAGTTCGCTCCCCACGCCGGGGAGTATGACAAGAGCCACGAGTTCCCCTGGCGCAACTTTCACCTGTTGGCCGAAGAGGGCTTCCTCTGCATGACGCTGCCCGAGCGCTACGGCGGCAAGGGCGCGGACTACCTCTCCTACGCGCTCTGCGTCGAGGAATTCTCGCGGGCCTGCCCGGTCACGGGCGTCATCTTCGAGGTGCACAATTCCCTGCACGCCGAGGCCGTGTACAACCACGGTACGGAGGAACAGCGCATGCGCTTTTTGCCTCGTCTGGCGCGCGGCGAGGTGCTCGGCGCCTACTCCCTGACCGAGCCGAACGCGGGTTCCGACGCATCCGCCTTGCAGACCCAGGCGGTGCGGGTGGAAGGCGGCTGGCGCCTCAGCGGGCGCAAGGTCTTCACCACGAACGGCGGCCAGGCCGACGAGTACCTGCTCTACGCCGTGACGTCTCCTGAGAAGCGCAGCCATGGCATCACCTGTTTCATCGTGCCGAAGGAGGCCCCGGGGCTTTCCTTCGGACCGCCGCTGCAGAAGCTCGGCATCCGCGCCTCGGCCACCACGGACGTCATCCTGCAGGACGTCTTCGTGCCGGACGATCGCGTGCTCGGCGTCGTCGACGAGGGCTACAAGATCGCCCTCAGGACGCTGCACGGCGGTCGCATCGGCATCGCGGCCCAGGGCGTAGGCATCCTCCAGGCGACCCTGGACAATGTCGCGCGGTACGCCCTGGAGCGTGAGACCTTCGGTCGGCGGCTCGCCGACCGCCAGCTGGTGCAGGCCCATCTCGCGGAGATGGCCACCGATCTCGAGGCCGCGCGCCTGCTGCTCTAAGGGGCCGCTTGGAAGCACGGGCAGGGTCAGCGCGTGACGAAAGAGATCTCGATGGCAAAACTCTTCGCATCGAAGGTGGCGGTGGCGGGTACCATGCGTGCCGCTGAACTGATGGGCGGCGAGGGCTACCAGGCGGGGACCCTGCAGGAACGCCTCGTGCGTGACAGCAAGATCACCGAGATCTACGAGGGCACGAGCGAAATCCAGCGCATGGTGATTGCCCGGGCGCTTCTCGCGGAATATCAGATGCAGGAGGTCTGACGCCGCGGCCTGGTGACAGGAATCCCCGGGTGCCTGACCGAACCATGCGCAGGACAAAAGACGAGATCGGGAGGAGGCTCCCGCCGATCGAGGCGGGGATGCTGCATGGATGGACACGAACTGCTCGAGGGCGTGATCGCCCGCATGAACGAGCACCAGGACAAGCTGAAGGGCATTTCGTCGGATTACGTGGTGGACCTTACCGGGGACGGTGGCGGGCGTTTCCGCCTGCGCGTCCAGGATGGGCAGGTCGGGATCGTGCCGGACGAGGGTGCCGAACCGAAGGCCGCCGTGACCTTGTCAACGACGGATTTCGCGGATCTCCTGGCGGAGAAGGTCTCGGCGATGGGGCTCTTCATGCAGGGCCGCGTCAAGCTGCAGGGCGACATGAGCGAGGCCTTCCGTCTCGAGAGCCTGCTCAGAAGCTGACATGACCGAGAGCGTCCGCGTGCTTTTCGCGGGGCCGTCCGGCCGCACTGGCCGGGCTACAGGCGCCGCGCTGGATCGCATGCCGGGCATCAAGATCGTGGGCGCGGTCGGTCACCAGAGCGCTGGCCGCGACCTCGGCGAACTGTGGCACGGCGAGCGCGACGGACGCGAGATCTACGCGGATGCGAGCCGGGCGATGGCCGCGCTGCGACCAGACGTGCTCTGTGATTTCACCAAGGCGGAGGTCGCCGAGGCGCACCTCCGCCTTGCGCTGTGGGCGGGTGTGCGGCCGGTCATCGGGACGACCGGGCTCTCGGACGCCGCCTTGCGGGAGGCCGATGCCCTCTGCCGGGATCGAGGGATCCCGGGCGCCGTGATCGCGAACTTCTCGATCGTAGCCTGGCTCCTCGAGCGGGTTGCGTTGATGGCCCTGCCCTACTTCGAAGGTGCCGAACTCATCGAACTTCACGCCGCCAGCAAGCGGGACAGGCCGAGTGGGACGGCGAGGCGCCTCAAGCGTCTCCTCGAGGAGCAAGGCGAGCAGGAAGTGCCGGTGCACAGCGTCCGGCTGCCCGGCCTCGTGGCGCACCAGGAGGTGCTGCTCGGCAGCCAGGGCGAGGTGCTGACCCTGCGCCACGACGCCCTGGACCGCAGCTGCTACGCGTCGGGTCTGCGCCTTTGCATCCTGGGCCTCGGGCAGGCGGAGGGTCTTGTGACGGACCTCGGCCGGTTCCTGCCGCAGCTGTCCTGATGGGCGGCTCCCGACCGATCGGGAACCTGAGAGCCACGGAGCGCGCAAGGCGACGCTACGAAGTCGGCGCGCGCCTCTACCGCTTCGCCGACGAGCATATCCGGCGCGAGTGGCGCGAGCGGGCGGTCGGCGAGGCCAGGGGACGGGTGCTCGAACTGGGTGTGGGTACCGGCAGCAACCTGCCGCTTTACGATCCGCGCAAGGTGGAGTCCGTCACCGGGGTGGATTTCAGCTCGGCGATGCTTGCACAGGCGAGAAGCCAACCGTGCAAGGTGCCATGCCGGCTCGAACGGATGGATGTCCAGGAGCTTGCGTTTGCGGACGCGTCGTTCGACACGGTGCTCGCGACGCTCGTCTTCTGCACCGTTCCGGATCCCGTGCTCGGCCTGCGCGAGGCGCGGCGCGTCGTCCGCCCGGACGGCCGGGTCGTGCTGCTCGAACATGTCCGCGTCGAGGGCCTCCTTGGCGTGTTGCAGAACATGTTCAATCCCTTGACCGTCTGGCTGATCGGCGACCACATCAACCGCCGGACGGAGCAGAGCCTGCGAATAGCGGGTCTTGAACCGACACGCGTCGAGCATGTCGCCGGCGAGGTTCTGCAGCTCATGCTGGCCATCCCGACCAGATAGAATGGACGTGCTCTCGTGCTATAATGCACCCATACGATCGTCGCCGACTTGGCGGCGGGTGCAGGGGAGGCGAGAACATGGTCGAGATTACGGCAACTGCTGCCGAGAAGGTGCAGGAGTTGATGGCTCAGGAGGGCAATGGCCCGTACAGCCTGCGCCTGTTCGTGTCGGGCGGAGGCTGCGCCGGGTACAGCTACGGCATGGCCTTCGACAATGAGGAGCGCGAGGGCGACACCATCGCCGAGGTCCAGGGTGTCCGCCTCCTGATCGACGAGAATTCGGCTCCGCTGCTCAAGGGCGCGGAGATCGACTACATCAACACGATCGAGGGCGCGGGCTTCACCATCCACAATCCGAACGCCGTGCACCAGTGCTCCTGCGGGCACTCCTTCACGACGGAAGACGGCGAGGCGTGCCATTCGCACTGCTAAGCTCGGGAGGTCGTCGCGGGTTGCACGGCTCATGCCGTGCAACCCGCTTTTTGTCGGCCCTTCAACCGAAGGGCCGTGCAGACCGTGAAGAGGTCGGCGGCAATCTGCCGTGTCGAGTTCGACGTCCGCCGCAGAGAAGCGATCAAGGAGGAGATCGGCCGATGAATCGGGCAGAGGCAGGTCGCAAGTATCGCGTCACCGCGGCCCACAGACGCCAGCTACGAACGGCCGCTCCGCCTGCGCGCCGGCGACGTCGTGTCGGCGGGGCGCCGGGACGAGACCTGGACCTCGTGGCTTTGGTGAACGGACGCTCGGACAGAGGTGTCCGGCTGGGTCCACGAGGCGTATCTCGACACGCGCAAGGACGGGACCACCTGGGCCCTCAAAGATTACAGCAGCATCGAACTGACCGTGACACCGGGCGATATCCTGATCCGATTCGAGGTCGTGGGAACTGGATCTGGTGCAGGAACGCCCAAGGCGATGAGGGCTGGGTTCCGGAGGAGAGCCTCTCGCCATCGCGAGGCACCACGACGGCCGTCACGTGTGCGACGAGCCAGGACGATCAGGGCGCCCACGGGAACGTGAAGTACATGCCGCCGCTACCGTCCGGCACGGCCCAGTCGAGTGCGCCCGCGACGGTGATGAGGTCTGGCATGGCCAGGTAGGCCTGGTCGCCTTGCATGACGGTCTGCACCGTACCCATGGTCGTCCAGGTGGTGACCGGATGGTAGACGCCGGAGCCGGTCGCCTGCTGAACGGCGCCGGTCGAGAGAAGGATCCTGGCTCTGGATCCGCTCATCTGGTTGCTCAAGGAAACGACCCAGTTCGACGCGTCGTAGGCGTTGCCGGGTCCACCGAAGCTGTCGCCGCCGTCGGCGCGGGCGAGGAAGTCTGCAAGGTCGTAGTAGAGGACGCCGTTCTGCATGATAGAAAAGGGCGCCTGCGTGGGCAACGCGCTTGGGCCCTGCCATGCGGGAAAGCCGACGAGCGTGTCCCCGCGCGGGCGGATGTCGGCATAGGACATGACCAGGAGCCTGGGTTCGAGTTGGCCCGCGCTGACGATCCAATCTGTCTTAGGAAGTGTGAATGTCACGTCGCCCTGGGCGTTCGCCAAGGGCGGCTTCTGCTTGAAGGGGTGCCATGCACCGATGGCCAGGTTGGCGCCGGGCTGCGGTACACCCTGCGCGGTCTCGAGCCTGATCGTGATGGTGGCGGGACGCCCGATCTCCTGCAGCAGCAGCACGTCGCCCTTTGGGAAGTAGCCGGCCTTGGACGGAAAGACGTCGGCGACGCTGATCCCCTGACGCACGTCCCAGCGCCACGCGACCGGGAAGGTCTGAAGATTCGCGGGGGCCCCGCGATACTGGACGCCGATCTGGTAGACGCCCGCCGTAGGAAAGGTGACATCGTGTTCGAACGCGCCGCTTGCGGCAACCGGAATCGCCTCGCGCCAGCCGTTCGGGCCGAAAAGCAGGACCGCCGAGCTCTGCGGCCTGCCGGTCTCGGGATCGATGGGCACCGCGCCCTTGATGTCGACGTCCATCCCCGCGACGACGCCGGACCAGCCGGTGGCTGCCGAACTGCAGCAGTAGAAGTGCGGCGGGCCGTCCAGGCACATACCGAACGGACCGGCAGGATCGATCATCGTCGGGTCGCAGCCGTTCACGACCCGATGCGGACCTGTGATCTGCGGCGTCTGCGCAGGCGTCGTGCCGCTTGCGACAGGCGAGGGCGACGCGCTGGAGGACCCAGTGGACGGCACGGTGGCGTCCGTGGACGCAGGTGTGACCTTGGTGGCCGATGACCGCCCATGCCCGTTCTGGCCAGCATTCTGCGGCGGGGTGCCGCACGCCGCGAGAAGGGCGGCGATCGAGATCGGGGCGAGCAGCCTTGCGACCCGCGTGTCGGATCAGCCTCATTCCCGCCGCCCCGTGCCGTTCTTCGTCCATCCGCGGTGGGCCGCGGATGCGATCGCCCGGCACCTTGCAGACCGTGTCGCTGGCGACATCCTGGACCTTCTACGCGCTACAGGGATGACCCTTCCGGCAACGGAAGCAGAACGCCTTTGCTATCGCGCGGGGTTCGGTCGACGGCCGGCCTCTCCGTCGATCGGCAGACGTCCTTTGAACACGTGCAGGAGCAGCCAAAGCGATGGGACAAGCAGCAGGAGGCCGAACGGCACCAGCGTCAGAACCTGACGCAGCGCGAGGTCTGGTGCCGCGCTGCCGTACACCGTGAAGCCGGGGTAGATGATGTAAGGCCACTGGGCGGCGGCCCAGGACCAGAGCATCACGGACAGGGCCGAAGCCGCGAGAAACCTGCCGAGCCCATCGTGCCTGCGGCGCAGGCTGACGTACGAGCCGACGCCGAGCAAAGCCACCAGCAGCACGAGACCGAGGATGTCAGGGGCCACCAGGCGGACGAAGAGGCGCGGCGCCTCAAAGCTCATCAGGCCGAGGTCCAGCAGTGCGGCAATTCCGGCAGCCTCCGCCGCCAGCAGCGCCCGCCTGCGGAAGGTCTCGCGCAGGCTGCCCTGGGCCTCGAAAGTGAGGTAGGTGGCTGCAAGGTAGGCGGCCGCGGCCAGAGCGAAGAGGCCCGTCAGGATGGCGAACGGGCTGAGATACGAGCGCCAGGCCACCATGAAGTCCCCTCCGGCGGATACGGCGGCGAGAGCCGCGCCGAGCAGCACCACCGTAAGGCTGCTGGCCGCGCCGAAGATCCTGCCCCAGCTGGACTGCTGGCCGACGCCTCGGCGGCCGTGCGCCCGGAAGACGAACGCGGCGCCGCGCAGGATGATGCCGAGCAGCACGAGGTTGAGGGGCAGGTAGAGGCCGATGACAAGCCGGTGGAAGGCCAGCGGGAAACCCGTGAACAGCAGGATCAGGAGGAAGATGAGCCAGACGTGGTTCGCTTCCCACACCGGCCCCATCGCCCTGGCGATCGCCCGCCGCTGCGATGCCGCGTCCTGCCCCCAGGCGAAGAGGTCCCAGACGCCACCGCCGAAGTCCGCCCCGCCGAGGAGCATGTAGGCGGTCATGGCGGCGACCGCGACCAGCCAGGCGACGTCCGGCCACGGCGCCGAGGGCGTCATGCCGCCTCCTCCAGAGCTGGCGTCTCGCGCTCGACCCGTCGGAGCAGCCAGAGCACCGTCGTGCCAAGCAGGAGATAGAGCAGGGCGTAGAGGGCGAGGTAGCCGAACAGGTCGTGCACCGGCGTGACGGCGTCCGCGGTGCGCTGCACACCGTAGACGACCCAGG
>JAJZVM010000189.1 GCA_021845645.1 Bacillota bacterium | reverse complement strand
TAGGGGACTTCGTGCCGCGCAACGAGCGTTGGCTGCACGAGCCGGACGCGAGCACCAAGCTGGATCGGGCATTGGCATGGGCCGAATCGCACCCGCGCGAGAAAACCGATCTCAAGCTCTTGGAGGAGCGGTCGCAGCATGACGAAAGTCCGGCTTGACCTGAACAACCCGGAGTTTCAGGAGCAGCTGTTCGCCCTCCAGAAGCCAGAGCGCAACGAGGTGCTCAGTACCCTCAAGAAGCTGTACCAGATGGCGTGGGAGCAAGTGTACACCGATCACGGCCTGCGATGGGAGCGCATTCTGTCAAAGCAGGGACACCGCGGTGAGGCACTGTACACCATCCGCATGGGCCGCGGATTTCGTGCCGTTGCCCATCGCGACGGCGATTGGATGGTGCTTCTCACGCTGCATCCTGACCACGATTCAGCGTACGACTAATCGCTCCCCAGCATCCTCCCCACCGTCGCCTTCCCACGCCAAGTTCCCGCGCCGCAACGGCGCGTGACAGTTCGCCCGCCTCGATGCGCGCCCGCACCTGCGGCCACTCGCGCATGACCCGCGCTCGCTCGGTCACCCGCGGCCGCCCGACGTGCCGGCCCTCCCCGTGGGCCCAGTCCATTCCGGCCTTCACGCGCTCGCGTAGCATGCCGCGCTCCTACTTCGCGTGGGCCACGGTGATGTAGTAAAGAGCCTCGCCAAAGGGGCTGGTCGTGTCGAACCACGTCTCCTGGTAGGAGCGTAGGCCCGCAAGGGGCCGCCGGCCTAACGGCCGGTGACCCTGCACCTTTGCAGCCGCAGCCAGAGCCTTGTTCAATGCCTGCTCGCGAGCGTTGTAATCCGGTCGCACCGCTCACTCCTCCTGATGGCTCGTGCTGATGCGAATCCACGACCCGACAGAATCCAATCCACCAGCATGAGACTCGCTTGCGAACGCGAAACCCGCTCACAGAGCGGGTTTCCAATCTTCGAATTTGGTGCGCGCGGTAGGGCTCGAACATACGACTCGCTGATTAAGAGTCACGGGCCGACCAATATCTGGTGAATCTCTTCGTGATGCGGGTTTCGAGGCTTGCAGCACGTGACTTTCACGGAAAGATCAGCGTGTGTAACCGAGCCGGGTTTGACCTCCTGATTTTCGGGCGTGAGTAGCATGCCCACAAGTATGCAGTGCATCCGCCATGTCAATCAGCATTCCGCATGTCGGAGGCGTGGGCCCGAACTCGGCACTGCTGGGCGAAATTTGGCATTCCACTCCTGATATGCGGCACCCCGCAAGCGGTGAACCTCGCATGACCGGCTCGACCGTGTGGTCAAGTCTGACGCTCCAAGGCTCGCCTGAGCTTCGGGACGTCTTGTGTTGCAGTCAGCCATATTTCATCAACGTCGACACCGAAATACTCATGGATGAGGATGTTACGCATTCCGACGATACTTGACCACGGAACCTCTGGGCGCGCTTGGCGAAACGCATCACTGAGTTTTCCTGCAGCCTCACCGATAATCTCGATTCGTCGGGCAACCGCATCTTGAGCCATTGAATTCACTAGGAACGCTTCCCTGTCCATTCCTTTGACGTATGACACGATAGCTTCGCACGCTGACAGAATGTGCTCAAGGTAGGCTTCGTCACGACGAGACATAGACTACCTGCCGCGAAGCCAGGATCTCATCTCGGATGAGTCCCTTAAGCCCTCGCTTTGACACGAGATCCACCTTGCGTCCGAACAGCGAGCTAAACTCGTCTTGAATGCGGACATGATCCAGCAGTGAAATTATCGCATCCGGGCTGAATTCAACTAGGAGATCGACGTCGCTATCGGAACGGAAATCGTCCCTGAGGACAGATCCGAAGACAGCGAGCTCGTGAATCTTATGCTTATGGCAGACAGACGCAAGCTTGCTCGCGTCCAAACGGACGTGGGGAGCGCCACCGTTTGCCTCGTTTCTCACTATGACCCTCTCCTGCACTCATCGTAACCGGGTGCTGATACGGTCGCAACAGCGACGCTGTGAGTCCCTGGCAGGCGCTTCACACCCTCAGCCCCCGCCGCTGCGTAACCCTCCACAGCACAGACCGATGAGTATCTTCTGTAGGGTTCCGAATCGCCTGCGGAACTCTCGGTGCCGACCACTCGAGCGGCGACTACTTTGCTCGCTTGACATGCGGTACGTCGCGGGTGAACGGTTCGAAACCGACCCCGTAATACAGTTCGCGGGCCGCCGCATGTGCGGGCGCGCCGAGGCACGCGACCAGCATCGTCTCCGCGCCCGCGTCGCGGGCCAAGTGCATGCCGTGCCACAACAGGGCGGTGCCTAGGCCCTGACGGCGATAGGACAGATGTGTCCCCACCGGTTCAAATTCCGCGGTGCGACTGTGGGGATCGAACCACATGATGGCGGTGGCCACCAGGGTGCCATCCGGTGCTTCGACGAGAACATGCAGGTCGTCGCGATAAGGCCAGGTGGCCTGTACGCCTGCCATACCGGTCTCGGTGAACGTCGACGGATGCCACGCGTCCACGTGCGCACAGGCTGCGGCTGCCGGGCCGACCTCAGCGGCAGTGCGGAAACGGAAGCCGGCCGGCAGGGCGGGCTCCGAGAGGTGTGCAAGCGGCCGCCGGTTCAACTGGTGCCAATTGCCGTCGTCGCTACCCATCTCCGTATCGGGTTCGTAGCCGTACGCGGGCAGCCGGGCCAACATGTGCGTGTCCGGATCCTGCGGCGTGATGAACCGGTCGAGACCCGCCGCCTGCTCGGCGTACCAGTCGAGGATCTCGTCCAGCAGCTCCGGGCGGTCCGGATGGACCTGCCAGGCCAGGTTCGCGCTGTTCGACGTGTATGTGGATCCGTCGCTGCGCGTCGTCGTGTACGGGAGGCACACCCAGGCCCAGGCGTCCAGTCGGCCGCTGCCGTCGGTGCGGCGCCACAAGCGGTGACGCCAGGCGTGGCCGAGCGCTGCCCGGTCTTTGCCGAATACCCAAGCGAGTTCCCCGACGGTCGCTCCGCCAACGAGGAGCTCGGGACGCAGCGTTGCCAACTCCTGTGCCAGGCCCTGCATCAGCCGCACCTGCGCGGCCCCCAGATCCTGCGGCGTGCCCTTAACTGTCTCACTCACCGCGTCGTCGCACCCCGATCCGTCTGATCCATATCTCGCCCTACCGGGAATAGCAGGCGGCAACGGCTCACATTCGCAGACTGGCGCCAACGCGTCCAGGAAGTTTGCGCCGATTTAAATACTATAGCACGCCACGCCGCTGGAGGATCTCATCGCCACCCCGTGACACGTCGCGTCGCGCGCCGGTGGTCCTCCCGCGGATCTCCCGCAAACAACTCCCCGACCGGGCTTCAGGGCTCTGGCGAGCAAAGACGGGACGCAGGGCCCAACTTCTGGGATGCCTGCGCCCGGAAACCCGCTCTACAAAAGGGATTGGTGCGCGCGGTAGGGCTCGAACCTACGACCCGCTGATTAAGAGTCAGCTGCTCTTCCAACTGAGCTACGCGCGCACAAACCAAGTCTTGGTAGCGGCGGCTGGACTCGAACCAGCGACACTACGGGTATGAACCGTATGCTCTAACCAACTGAGCTACGCCGCCGAACCACAAAAAATTGGTTGCGGGGGCAGGATTTGAACCTGCGACCTCCGGGTTATGAGCCCGACGAGCTACCAGACTGCTCTACCCCGCGATTTCACCAGCACAAGTGATTATAGGGCCGCCGCACCGAGCCGTCAAGGCGAATGTGACGGCACCAGATCAATAAAGTCAGCCCGACTGCAGTGCCTTCAGCATGCGCGCACGCATCGCCGCAGCGTCGACTCCGACCGCGACATCGCAGTTGCAGCGCTCCGGCGCTTCCCTCTCGTCTACCACGGTCATGCCATAGGTCAAGGCACTGCCCGTTTCAACCGCAACGTGGGCCGGTCGCGTCTCCAGCAACTCAGGGGAGATCGCACCGAGCACTGCGACGACGTCGTGCAGCTTCGGCTCACCCCAGCCGCCCTGCTCGTGCACCTCGCGATAGAACGCAAGCATCGCGCGCGCCACCTGTCCGACCGGTGTCTTGATCCCCTCGGCAACAGCGAAGTCCTCTTCGGTCATGCCCACCATGTGGGTAACGTTCAGCCCGACCATCACAGGGCGGATGCCGGATGAAAGCACCGACTGCCAAGCCTCCGCGTCGACATAGACGTTGAACTCGGCTGCTGGCGTCACGTTGCCGCGCAACGTGCTGCCACCCATCACGACAAGACGGCTCACCTTGTCCACGAGGGAAGGGTCAAGACGCAAGGCAAGGGCCACATTGGTCAGTGGGCCCGTGGCCACCCACGTGACCGGTTCCTTGGACGCGCGCAGAATTCGCGCGATGGCCGTTGCGGCATGCTCCTCCTGTCGCGGGGACGGGCTGGCAGGGATCCGGGCACCGCCCAGTCCGTCCACGCCATGCACCGTCGGGTCGAACGTGTAGTCGCGCACCAGAGGCAACTCGGCTCCCCGGAATACGGGGATATCCGCTCGGCCCGCGAAGGCAGCGAGGTCCCTCAGGTTGCGAAAACCCGTCTCCACCGGCACGTTGCCCACGACAGCGCTCATGCCGATCACATCGACGGGCTCCCGCAGCAGCGTCAGGATCGCCAGCGCATCGTCGATGCCAGGATCGCAATCAAGCAACATCTGCAAATCTTTACACTGCCCCCTTGTCCTGTTCTGACGCTATCTTCGCCGATAACGCCTCCGCATCCTCGCCACGAAGGGTATCGCGGGCAGCACGCAAAGCCCTGCGCAGCATCGGGTCGCGCCTCGCGGCGGCCTGGATCTCGCCAGCTCCGGCCAGCACCTTGTTCACAGGCAACTTGGCCAGCATGTCCTGCAGTTCCTGCGGGCCCAGGCCTTGGGCGTCGGCCAAGATCGCGAACTGCTCGCGCAGAGCCTCTTCGTCCAGGCACTGAATCGCGTAGACCCAGCGCACCCTCGTCTCGCCCGCTTTCTGCGCGGCAGCGCCTAGACGCAAGACGTGGACCTGCGGAGCAGCCTTCTCCACCACTTCGACGCCTCCTCACCCCGAGACTACGGGGTGGACGGGCGCAGCGGCCACGGCGAACCGCGGCAAGGTTCCCATACGCTGCAAGTACGAGCAGGCGCTGAAGGGGCCTGGCCCAGCATGTCGAAGGCAGCGAGAGCAACACGCGGGAGAGAGGCGACCGCCTTGGACATACGTTCCCGGTATCGCGGAGCGATGCTCGGTCTGGCTGTGGGCGATGCCCTTGGCGCAAGCATCGAATTCAGTTGTCACCCGCACTACGCCCCGGTCTTCGATCTGCAGGGCGGTGGCCCGCACGACCTGCTGCCGGGCCAGTTCACCGACGACACTTCGATGGCGCTGTGCCTAGCCGACTCGCTCCTCGCAAGACACGGTTTCGACGCCGAGGACCAGTTGCGCCGCTACGTCGGCTGGTGGCGCGATGGCCTCAGGAGCAGCACTGGAGCTTGCTTCGACATCGGCGGAACGACGCGGGACGCCTTGAGGAAATTCGAGCGATCGCCAGGGCCCCAGTGCGGCAGCGAAGATCCGATGGAGGCAGGCAACGGATCGATCATGCGTCTCGCCCCCATCCCACTGTTCTTCCGCAAGGACCCTGGCGCCGCCATCGCGTACGCGGCCAAGAGTTCCCGGACGACGCACGGAGCACGGGAAGCCGTGGACGCCTGTCGCTACCTTGCGGCTCTCACGCTCGGGGCACTCGAGGGCACGGCCAAACCGAACCTGCTTGCGCCGGGCTACTCGCCCGTGGCGGCCCTGTGGCGCGCAGAGCCACTGGCTCAACGCATCGACGGCATCGCCCGGGGAGATTACAAGCCGAAGCGTCCGCCTGAAATCGACGGAGGCGGCTACGTCGTCTCGTCACTCGCCTCGGCGCTCTGGGCGTTCCACCACGGTGACACCTTTCTCGGCGGCCTCTACCTAGCCGTGAACCTCGGCAACGACTCTGACACCACCGGCGCTGTCTACGGGCAACTGGCCGGCGCCTATTACGGCGTCGAGGCGATCCCGCTCGAATGGCGGAACGCAGTGGAGCGCTGGGCGGCGATCACGGACGTCGCCGACGACCTCTACGCCCATTCGGAGGCACTGTGAAAGGAGGGCCCCGCTTGCCCGAGATCGAGGGGATACGCATCATCGCCCCCGACGCCAGCAGCAGGTCCGTCTCCAGCATCGAAGAGGCGATCGCGGTCTCCGGCAGCCACCATGTCGAGGTCACGTATCGCTACGACCCTGACCTGCTGCCTGGTGCTGCAGGTCGGCCCGGCAACGGCATGTGGCGCTACCGCCGCCTTCTGCCGCTCGGCCCCGGGGACATCCGCTATCCCCTGCACGTGGGCGGCACGCCTCTCACGACGGCCCCTGAGCTGGCCCGCAGGCTCGGCTTCAGCGACCTGCACTTCAAAGACGAGACACGCGGGCCCAGCGCATCAAACAAGGACCGCGCGACCGCGCTCGTGCTCGAGTCCGGCTTGAGAGCCGGCAAGCAGGTCGTCACCTGCGCCTCGACGGGCAACGTGGCGTCGTCCCTCGCCATCGGCGCTGCAGCGGCAGGCCTGCATGCCGTGATCTGCGTACCGCAGGGAACAAGCCCCCTGAAGTTGCAGCTGATGCTGGCCGCCGGTGCGGACGTTGTCGAGGTCGCCGAGGGCTATACGGCTGCTTTCGAGCTGTCGCGGCAGGCGGCCAGGGAGTTCGGCTGGCTTGATCGCAACACTGGCGTCAACCCACTGACGACTGAGGCGAAGAAGACGGTTGCATTCGAGATCTGGGAACAGCTTGGAGTGCTGCCTGACGTGGTCTTCGCTCCGGTTGGCGATGGGCCGACGCTGGCCGCGCTCGCCAAGGGCTTCCGGGAACTCCTGCTGTGCGGCGCGAAGGGTCGGATGCCACGCTTGATCGGCGTGCAGTCGTCCGGCC
>JAJZVM010000188.1 GCA_021845645.1 Bacillota bacterium | reverse complement strand
CTCGGACGCTTGGGCGTTGCCGCCGGTGCTGCAGTCGATCAGGTCGACACCGCGCAGTTGCAGCTCCTTCGCCACCCTGACCGTATCCGCGACCTGATAGCCGCCGGGAGCGCCGATCTCGTGCATCGAGAGTCTGGCCCAGACGGGTTTTTCCTCCGGCAGCGCGGAGCGGACGTCTTCGGCCACTTCGAGCATCAGGCGCTGGCGGCCCGTGAGGTCGCCGCCGTAGCCGTCGGTTCGCTCATTGCTGATCGGCGAGAGGAACTGGTGCAGGAGATAGCCGTGGGCGCCGTGCAGCTCGACGAAGTCGAAGCCCGCGGCATCGGCGCGGCGCGCCGCGGCGACGTACGCGTCGCGGATGCGGGCGATGCCGGCCGCGTCGAGGGCCTCCGGTACGCGGTAGTGGTCCGAGAACGCGATCGCCGAGGGGCCGACGGACTCGAACACCGGGTCCGCCTTGCGGCCCGCGTGTCCCAGCTGGATGCCGATCTTGGCGCCGTAGCCGTGGACGAACTCGACGAGGTGGCCTAGGGCCGGGACCTGCGCGTCGTCCCAGATGCCGACGTCGCCCGGGCTCAGGCGCCCTTCGGGAGCCACCTGGCTCATCTCGACGATGATGGCGCCCACGCCCCCGACGGCGCGGGCACCGTAGTGGACCAGGTGCCAGTCCGTGATCGTGCCGTCCTCCCTGGCGGAGTACTGGCACATCGGGGACATGACGATGCGGTTGCGCAGGGTAAGACCGCGCTGGCTGAACGTGTCGAAGAGGTGCATTTGGTCGATTCCTCCCACGCGCGACAGCATACGCCGAGCGGGTGGGCAAGTAAAGTTTCAGCCGCCCAGGGCACGCAGGATTTCGGAGAAGAGAGGCGCGCCGCGTCCCGTGACGGGATCCCAGCCGGGACCGCAAGGGTAGCCCTGAACGCCTCGGTAGCTGTTGTCGCCCGCGAGGATGTCCCGGAAGGCATCCATCGGCAGGCTGTAGATCCTGGGCCAGAGCGTGCCGCCGCCAAGCGCCTCGCGCAGCCGCAGGCTGGCTCCAGCCGCCACGGGGGCAGCGACCGACGTGCCGCCCACGACGGTGACCTCTGCGCCGAACACCACCTGGTAGCCAGTCAGCGGGTCCGCGTCGAGGGCGATGTCGGGAACCCCGCGACCCGTCGCCCCGGCGGGCAGGAAGGGCATCTGGGCGGAGGGCGCCGGGAAGACCGCGCTGAAGCCGCCACCGCTCGCGCCGTTATGGTCGGTGTCGGTCCAACCCGTCTCCGCGAGACCTGAACCGCCCAGCACGAGGTGGGTCCCACCGACGGCGATGGCGTGCGGGCAGGAGGCCGGGAAGTCCACCTGGCGTGTCGCGGGAGAAGAAGGGGCGGCGGTGCCGGCCGCGCCCTGGTCGCCGGAGGCGATGAAGGTGTCCGCGCCGGCGCCGAGCAGGCGCTCGAGAAGGAGGTCCGTCGCCTTGAGGACGGCGGGCGGCAGGAAGAGTTCGCCGTCGCCGTAGCTGACCGAAAGGACGTCCGGCCTTAGGGACAGGGCCTTGCGCAGGGCGTCGATCACGTGCACGGCGAAGGAGGCGTTCGTCGTGCCGGTGGGCGACTCGATGAAGTAGACGAGCCCGCCCTGGGCGGCCGCCCAAAGCCACTCGAGGTCGAGCGTGGCCTCGACGTCCTGAGGCGCGTTGCCGGCGTCGAGTTGTCCCCGGTCGACGCGCAGGATGGTGGGCACGAGCCGCGGCAGGCCCATCTCGTGGCAGAAAAGGTCCAGGTCCGCCTGGCGGAAGCCCGACGAGAACTCGAGCAGCACCGCCTTGCGGGCGGAGCCAGCCGCGGGCAGCGCGTCGTAGGCGTAGGCCCGGGCGATGTCCGGGGGCCTGTAACCTGGAAAGGTTCCCGCCTGTTGCGCCAAGCGCGGATGGCGCCCTGGGCGAGGTGCCGGCCGTTCCCAACCGAGTCCGACCACAGCGGCCACCTCGGCCGCCAGGGAACGCGGCAGACTGGGTTCCCGGCCCGGCCAGAACCCGCCTTCCCCGTCCTGCAGCAGAGGCACGTCGAACGCCGCGCTGATGGCGCCCACGCTCCCACCGGTCTCGAGCACCCCTGCGTCGGGATCGAGGATGGGCCCTCGCAGGCCATGCTCGCGGCAATGCCGGATCAGGGCGGCGACCGCGCCGCCCGGCAACTCATGGCCACTGTGGTTCAGTACGATGTCCAGTTCGATCTGCCGGTCGGACGGCGCCTCGCTCAGCTCGGGCAGGGGGTGGGTCGGCAGATGGCCGGTGATCGGAAGGCGCAGCATGGATCCACATCCTCTCATTGGTCGGTTGGCCTCGCCCTGATCTCAGGCTATGCCGCGATGTAGGAGGGCTCGTGCCTTGCCGAACGGATGGTGAAGCCTTCAACGCAATATGGTGGAAAGAGGATGTCTGGCGAACAGGGAGAAACAATGGGGCGCGAAGGAAGGTGAGAGGCGGCGACAGTCGGGATTCACCCCGGGGCAGTTGCAGCCCTTTGACGCGCCCGGTCGGGTTCCGGCGGGCAGCGATGCCGACGGCTGGGTCAAGTCGACACGTCGGCGGGTCTCCGTCTAGCGTCACAGAAGAAGGGGGTCTCCACTTGAGCGAGGAGCAAACTGGCGTCAGCGAAGCCGAAATCGCAGTCCACTGGGGAGAAGAGTCCTACTTCAATCCGCCGCTCACATTCGTGGCGCAGGCCAATCTCACCGACCCGGGCATCCGCGAGCGCTTCAGCCTGCAGAACTTCCCTGAGTACTTCAAGGAATTCGCGGACCTTCTCACCTGGGACAAGTACTGGGAGAAGACGCTCGACACCTCGAACGCCCCGTTCTACCGCTGGTTCGTCGGCGGGAAGCTGAACGCGAGCTACAACTGCATCGATCGCCACCTTTCGCGGTATAGCAACAAGACCGCCATACATTTCGTGCCGGAGCCGGAGAATGAGCGGATCGAGCACGTCACCTACCGGGAGCTCTGGGTGCGGGTCAACGAGTTCGCGGCGCTCCTGCGCGACTTCGCGGGCGTGAAACGCGGCGACCGCGTGACGATCCACATGCCGATGACGCCCGAGCTGCCGATCGCGATGCTCGCGTGCGCCCGCCTCGGCGCCATCCACTCCGTGGTGTTCGCCGGCTTCAGCGGCAAGGCGTGCGCCGAGCGCATCGTCGACTCGGAGAGCGACGTGCTGGTCACGGTGGACAGCTACTACCGCAACGGCGCCCTGCTGGATCACAAGGAGAAGGCGGACATCGCGTTCCAGGAGGCCCAGGCGATGGGCCATACCCTCAAGAAGATTCTGGTCTGGCAGCGCTACCCCGGCCGCTACTCCTCGCCGACGCCGCTGGTGGACGGACGGGACTACATCGTGCAGGACCTCCTTGGCCAGTACCGCGGCCAGCGGGTGCAGCCGGAGTCGATGAACGCCGAGGATCCCCTGTTCCTCATGTACACCAGCGGCTCCACCGGCCGGCCCAAGGGTGCCCAGCACGGCACCGGCGGGTACCTGTCCTATGCGACATGGACCTCGAAGATGATCCAGGACATCCATCCCGAGGACGTCTACTGGTGCATGGCGGACATCGGCTGGATCACGGGCCACTCCTACATCGTCTATGGCCCTCTGGCGCTCGCCGCCTCGACCGTGATCTACGAGGGCACGCCGACCTATCCGGACGCCGGCCGGCCCTGGCGCGTCGCCGAGGAACTCGGCGTGAACATCTTCCACACGTCGCCGACGTCGATCCGCGCGCTGCGCAAGGCGGGCGGCGGCAACCCCGAGAAATATGACTTCCACTTCAAGCACATGACGACGGTCGGCGAGCCGATCGAGCCGGACGTGTGGAAGTGGTACTACGAGAACGTCGGCAAGGGCGAAGCCGCCATTGTCGACACGTGGTGGCAGACCGAGACCGGCGGGTTCCTCTGCACGACGGTCCCGGCCCTCGACCCGATGAAGCCGGGGAGCGCCGGACCGGCCCTGCCCGGGATCCACCCGATCATCTTCGACGAGGAGGGCCACGAGATCCCAGCGGGCTCGAACAAGGCGGGCAACATCTGTATCCAGCACCCCTGGCCGGGCATCTTCCAGACGATCTGGAAGGACCCCGAGCGCTTCGTGCGCACCTACTTCGCCAAGTACAACAAGGATCCGAAGAGCACGGACTGGCGCGACTGGCCGTACATGGCCGGAGACGGCGCGATGCAGGCCCCGGACGGCTATTACCGCATCCTTGGCCGCATCGACGACGTGATCAACGTCGCCGGCCACCGGCTCGGCACCAAGGAACTCGAGTCCGCGGCGCTGACCGTGCCGGAGGTGGCGGAGGCCGCGGTGGTCGCCGCCAAGGACCAGATCAAGGGCATCATGCCGGAGATCTATGTGTCGCTGCGGCCTGGGATCGAGCCGACCGAGGAACTCAGGAAGCGGGTCTCCGAGGCGATCGCCAAGGAAATCGGCCCGATCGCGCGCCCGCGTGCGGTCTACATCGTGCCGGACCTGCCGAAGACGCGCAGCGGCAAGATCATGCGCCGCATCCTGGCCGCCATCTCGAACAACACCGGCGACGTCGGCGATGTCACGACGCTCTCAAACCCGGAGACGGTGGACATCATCCGCACGATGCACAGCTGAGCTCGGCGTGGCGGCCCCGGCGAGAGCCGGGGCCGCTTTTCGCTATGCTCGTCCGCCAAGAGGCGGTAAACTTGTGCCGTGTCGCCCTGGCAACCTGCCGCAGGCGCCAGACGTTCCAGGTTGTAGAGCAATGGCTGTCGGAGGTGCGATTTTGCGCAAAGGGTGGATCGGCGCTCTGGCAGTGATGACGCTGCTTGCCGGCTGCGGCGCGTCCCAGCATGTCTCGACTCCGAAGTCCCATCCGGCGGTGACCAAGAAGAAGACGGCTACGGCCAAGGCCAAGGCGCCAAACACCCTCTATTCGGCGTTCGCGGTGACGATCGACAACCAGCCGGCCGCATGGCCCCAGTCCGGCATTTCGAAGGCGGACGTCGTGTTCGAGTTCATGGCCGAGGGCGGGATCACCCGGTACCTCGCGGTCTTCTGGCACCAGAGCGTTGCCAAGATCGGCCCGGTGCGCTCGACGCGCATCTACTTCGACAACGTGGCGGCGGCCTACGGCTGGCCCTTGGCGCATGCCGGCGGCAACGTCGACGCCCTGAAGGCGATCGGCACCTTGGGCATCAAGAACCTCGACCAGATCTACGGCTCGGGCCAGTGGTTCTGGCGCTCCACGGACCGCCAGATGCCGCACAACCTCTACACGTCGACGAACCTCATCGAGCAGGGGATCCAAAAGGACGGCTACTCGCCCGCGGGCATTCCCTCGTTCCCGCAGGGCAAGCTCACCGGCACGTCGACAGCCTCCACCCTGATCTCCTACGCCAACCTGCCGAACGTTTGGGTGTACCAGGTGGGTTGGGTCTGGCAGAATGGCCTCTACCAGCGCCAGATCGACGGCAACAACGTCTTCACGCAGGCCGGGAACAGGGTGACGGCCAAAAACGTGGTGATCGCGATGGTGCCGCAGTTCTCGGACCCCGATCCCTATACCCCGGGAGCGGTCAACTACAACCTCACCGGTGGCGGAAAGGGCTACATTCTGTCGCAGGGAGTCCGCCGGAACATCACCTGGACGTTCGGCCAGGGCGGGTTCCACTTCTACCTGGTGAACGGCAAGGCGGCACCCTTCGCGGCGGGCCAGACCTGGATCGAGATGGTGCCCCTGGGCACACCCGTCACCTTCCAAGCGGGGGCCTGAGTTGATCCGCGTCGGCACCTGCGCCTTCACCGACCATGAGGGCTTCTATCCGCCGACGCTGCCGCCGGGCGAGCGCCTCGCCTACTACGCGCGGCGCTTCGATCTTGTCGAGGTGGACTCGACGTTCTACGGGCTGCCGCGCCTCTCGACGCTTGAGCGTTGGGTCGAGGCGACGCCTGTCGGTTTCACGATGGACATCAAGGCGGAGCGCCGCATGACGGGTCACGTGCGGGGCCTCGGCGTCCCGGAGCAACTTGCGGCCTGTCGCGAGTTCAAGGAGCGCTTCGACGCCTTCCACCGCAGTGGCCGCATGGGGGCGGTGCTGCTCCAGTTTCCGCCCTGGCTGCGGCGGCGAGACGAGGAGATCGGCATGGTACGTGCCCTCAGGGACGAACTCCGCCCCTTCGGGGTCTCGGTCGAGATGCGCAACCGCAGCTGGTACCAGGACGGCGGGAAGGAGCTATTCTCCCTCTTGCGCGAGATCGGTGCCGCGCACGTGGTCGCGGACGAGCCGCAGGTGGGACAGGGCACCGTGCCCCTCGTGCCGGAGGTGACCGACGATGTCGCGATCCTGCGCCTGCACGGGCGCAACGCCGAGACCTGGTACGTGCGCGGCGATTCCTCGCAGGACAGGTTCTACTACCTCTACAGCCCCGAGGAGCTGATGACCCTGCGACGCACCGCCGAGACGATGGCCCAGTCGGCGAGCGAGGTGCACGTGCTCTTCAACAACAACCACGGCGACTTCGCGATCCGCGGCGCCCTGACGATGCGCGACATGCTCGGCCTGGTTTCCGGCCCCGCGGATACGGACGGCCTCTTCGGTCCCGCATGAGATTGCGCCCGGCGCCAGGAGCTAGCCCTCTCGGCGCGAAGTGAGCGCCGAGAGGAGGTCCACGATGCGGGAGTCGCGCGAAGCCGCCCATGCCGCGCGCCGCACCGTACTGCGCGCGGGCGTGGTGCTGGTGGGGCTGTTGGCCGTCCTGGGCCTCTGGGGGAGCGTCGTCTTCCAGGTCTCGTTCGGCCGCGCGCTCTACATGAGCATTGTGACCATGACCACCCTTGGCGACGCGGCGATCGCCATACGAGGCGGCGCGCAGGAGCTCTGGGTGGCGGTGGCCGTGATCTCGGGCATCGTCATCGGCGTTGCGGCCATCGCCAGCCTGACCGGCTTCGGCTGGGTCGACTACTTCCAGACCATGCACAGGGAGAGGGTTTGAACAGTTCACTTGAAACCAGGGCGAATCTACTCTAACCTTACTGGCTTGGAAAGGTTGATTGGGATTGGTGAGGCAGCCAAAGCGTTAGGTGTCGCTCACGACACTCAGATGGTAGGAAGCGCAGGGCAAGCTGATACCCGAACACACGGCCGGGAAGCATCTCCGGTAT
>JAJZVM010000187.1 GCA_021845645.1 Bacillota bacterium | reverse complement strand
GTTCACCCGGCCGAGGCGTCGCGCCAAGGGTGCCGAGGCCAGGAAGAGGAGGGCCGTCACGATGTTCGCAATCGTGTAGAGGGCCGCGAGTTCCCAAGACGTAACGTGGAACCGGACCACGAGCCAGTAGGTGAAGAACGGGCCGAGAAAGCCGGTGCCGAGTCCGTTCAGGGCGTTCGTCAGGGAAAGCTTCCCTACTATGCCGCGCGCGTGCGGCGAGAGCCGCTCGGGCTTTGCCTTCCGGTCTCTCGCGTGCTCGCGCACCGGCAGGACGAAGATCCCCGCCAGGAGCTGCGCGGCGGCCGCGATCATGATCGTGATCGTGATGCCTTGCCCAAGCGTCACGCCGACGATGCCCAAGGCAGAGGGAAGCCCGGCCGTGAGTGAGCCCGCCGCACCCGCGATGGCGCCAAAGAAGCTGAGTCGCCCGAGAGCCTCGGTCTGTCTTGCGCTGCCCGCCACTTCCGCGACGAGCGGCTGCTCCACAGGCGCGAAGGGCCCGGACGCGCCGCCGGAACCGACATCGCCCCCGCGGCCCAGTGCACCGATGAACGCGATCAACGCGAGGGGCAGGAAGCTGTGCACGAGCGCGACGCTGGCCGCCGCCAGCCCCGAGAGCAGAGCCATGCCCGCGAGCACCGGGCGCCGTCCGATGCGGTCCCCCAAAAATCCCGCCAGAACCAACTGAGCGGCCGCACCCGCCGACGCGGCCGACAGGATTAGGCCGGATGACGTGCCGCCGAGACGGAGATTCGCCACGACGAGCGGGAAGATCACGCCGAACATCGAGGTGCTGACGCTACGGGCCACGCGCGCGGCGACAAGGTAGCGGAGTGCACGCATCCCCGCTCCCGCGCGTGGCTTCAAGGAACCCCGCCTGGAGCGCCCGGCCGGCCGCTCCCGTGCCCAGGGGCGCGTTGCGGGTGAATGCCCTCGCGATGGGAGCGCGTGCACTCCCGTGGGTGGTCGGCGGCGCTCATGCCGGGGAAGGGAGGACAGGACGTTTTCAGCGGCGTCTCCTCCGGCGGCGTTCGTCTGTTGCACGAACCTGCCTGGGCGGGAGCCTCCGCCCCATGCCCCTTGGCGACACGGCAGGTTTATCTGCCTTGTTCGGTTCACGCAATGCCGTCACCTTGTACGCAGTATGCAAAAGTCGTCTAAGGCCATGCGCACAGTTGCTGCCCGCCACTCATGCCCAGCCTGTCGTGCAAGGGGTACCGGCGACCATTGCAGGAAACCATCGCGCAAGGCGGCAGATTTCAGAACTTTTTAAGGCCCTCCCGGATGATACGGGTAGGGTATCGCCAAGGAGGAATCGTCTGTGGGAGTCAAGAGAATGCATCCGGGTACCTGGGTCCTCGGCGTCGGCACGGCGGCTTTGCTGTTGTGTGGCACGGCCGTGACCGCCAGCGCGGCGCCGCATCAGAACTTCGCCGCCCGCTACGGCGCGAATGCGACGACAGAGGCGAACCTCCTGCAGCAGGCGCAGGCCGGGACCGGCTCGAGCACCACAGTCGCGGCGTACGGAACGACTGTGCAAACGATCAACACGCAGATCGCGACGCTCTACACCTCCGAGCAGGCGCTCGCTGCCGCCAAGGCCGGCATCCCCGCACAGACCGCGAGCACGAAGGCAAAGCTCCAGGCGCAGAAGCGTACCCTCACACACGAGATCACCGACGCAAAGGCGAAGCTCAAGAAGGACCACAAGAAGAACTCGCCCGCGGCGCACGAGCTCACGCTCAAGGTGAAGGCCTGGACCGCCCAACTCCGCACGGTCAACTTCGGACTCACGCACCCGCTGGTCGCCCTCGGCATGTGGAAGACCCACCCGTACGCCGGCGGACTCGTCGCCCTGCAGACCTCGATCCTCGACCTGCAGAAGGCGGCCATCCACTACACGCAGCTCTGGATCGCCGCGGAGACCGCCGCGAGCACGACCCCGACCACGGGTAGCGCCGCCACGATCACCGGTCTCGCCTACGCCGTATCGAGCATCACCGCGCCGCCTGCGGGCTCCGCGGCGGTAGTGGACGCCGTGAGCGTCGCGCCGGTCGTCAATGACGCCCAGGGCAATGTCCTCCCCGACTCCGGCACCTACACCATCGCCGGCCCGACCGGGGCAACCGGCGTGGCCATCGACGCCGCGTCTGGCCAGGTAACGGTGAATTCGGGAGCCACGGTGGGCACCTATGTCGTCACCTACACCCAGGCAGGCGTCTCGGAATCGGTCAACCTGACGGTCGCCCAATAGGTCTCGCGGCGAACCGTGGGCACCGTAGGTTAGTATAGGATCGAGTCCTAAAGCCCCGCGGCTTGGCGGAGCGGCACCGAAATGCAAGGTGCCTGTTGCCGCCAGGCCGCTTGGGCAGATCAAGGTGGTCGGTTACCATGGGCAAGTCTCCTATGAGGCGCGCGATTCCGCTCACATGCGTCACGGCTGTGCTGAGCTTCGGCATGTACGCCGTTCCGGCAGGCATTGCCCGGGCGGAGACCAGCGCCGCCTTCACCGCGCACTATGAGCACCTCGCGCAGGTGGAAACGCAGCTCGAGGCCAGGGCGCAGGCACTGACGCCCGCGCAGAGCGAGCACGGCGCCACCGTGGCGCGGGCTGTCCAGGCGATGAATACTAACATCACGTCACTCTATACCGCTGAGCAGGCCCTGTTGGCCGCCGGCGCGCGGCCCCTGCCGCCAGGGCGCATGCAACAGGAGATCCTGCCGGCCCTGCGCCAGGCCAAGGCGGCGATCGCAACCGAGATCCAGGCATGCACGAACACGCCGAAGCGCAACCCTGCCCTGAAGGCTCGCCTCGCGAGCCTGATCGCTTCAGCGCGAGGCGCGCAGCTCCAGATCGCCAAGGACGTCACCATGGCAACCGCGGCGATCAAGCGCCCGGCCTTCCGCAGGTCGCCCAGGCTGGAGAGCGACCTCATCCAGCGAACCATCACCCGGCTGCAGACCACGGCCATCTCCCTGATGAACGCCTGGCTGCTTCTTGCCGACACTGCCTGGGTCCAGAGCCACCCCGCGAACATCACGAGCCTCGCCTACACGAGTGCCGCGATCGCTCTACCGGCCAAGCACCAGCCACCGGTGGCAGACCCGGTGGGCGCTCAGCCGCAGGTCAAGGACGCAAGCGGCCAGGTTCTGCCCAACACGGGCACCTACCGCCTGCAGGGCCCGCCAGGTGCGCACGGGGTCACCATCGACCGTGTCACGGGCACCGTCACGGTCCACCCGCATGCGACGACCGGCCAGTATACCGTCACGTACTCCCAGGGGCGTGCCAAGGAGCAGGTCATCCTGCAGGTCACACCGTAGAGAAGCCATAGACAAGCGCTCTGCGCGAAGCCAGGTGATGGCATCGGTGCGCGTCCTTCTGATCGACGACGAAGTGCCAATGACCCGGGCGCTGTCGCAGTTCCTGAAACAGCAGCAGTATACCGTCGACTGCGCCGGCGACGGCGTGGAGGGGCTCGACATGGCCAGGGCGGGGATCTACGACCTGCTGCTGGTCGATGTCATGCTGCCAGGGCTTTCCGGCACGGAGATCGTCCGTACGTTGCGGGAGGAGGGCGACACGACCCCCACCCTGATGCTGACGGCGCGAGGAACCGAGGAGGACAAGGTGCTCGGCCTCGACAGCGGGGCGGATGACTACGTCGTGAAGCCGTTCGGCACGAAGGAGCTCCTCGCGCGCATGCGCGCGCTCACGCGTCGCGTCGGTGACCTCACCGGGGTGCAGACGCTCGAGGCGGGCGGCTACTCGCTCGACCTCGTCCAAAGGGTCGTATCCTGCTCGGGCGAGCTCGTCCCCTTGACGCACAAGGAGTTCCAGTTGATGGAGCTCTTCATGCGCCATCGCGGCCAGGTTCTCTCGCGGTCCTTCATCTTCGATCGCGTCTGGGGCTACGACTCGGAGGTCGACAGCAACGTCGTGGATACCTACATCCATCTGCTGCGCCGCAAGCTTGGTCGCGGTCTGGGCGGAGATGCCCGCCGCGCCTCCGACATCCAGACCGTCCACGGCATGGGTTACATGTTTCAGCCAGGTTCCCAGACGCCGAAGGAAGCGACATGACGGGAAGGGGGCCGGCCACCCGGTCCCGCGGGTCGGCGCGCGGCGGCCAGGCCACCGTGAGCCACTGGCGGCTCTTCCGCGGCTTGCGCCTCAACCTCGCGTTCCTGCTCGCGGCGCTCTTCTTTGTGTTCTACCTGCTCACCGCAGTCCTGATCTACGGGCTGACGGCGCAGTTGACCCAGGACAACGTTGACGCCATCCTGCGCGACACGACGAGGCCCCTGGCGGCCCGCGTGCTCCGGGACCTCGACCGCGGCGTCTTCCCGTCCCAGTTCGTCGCACTGGCCAAGCTTTCCGACATGTACCCTAAAGTCTCCGCCATCGTGCTGCGCGACGCCCAGGGCAACGTCATCGCCAGTACGGCTCCGCTCGTTACCAGGACCCTCCCCTATCAGATGGGCGGCGGTTCGGAGCTTCTGGCGACGGATCTTGTCGGCCAAAGCGGCTGGTACCGCGTGCTGACATTGCGCCTGCAAAGTCCCTACAAGCAGACCATCGGCTACATGCAAATGGCCCTCAACGTCGATCGCGACCTGACGGCGCAAAGGCGTCTCGCCAAGGTCCTCTTCGTCGTGGGAGGGCTTGGCATCGGTCTGGCGGCTGGCGCAGGCTTCTTCCTCTCGCGGCTGTCCTTGCGGCCTGCCGTGCGAGCATGGCAGCAACAGGAGCAGTTCGTGGCAGACGCGTCCCACGAGCTGCGGACGCCTCTCGCCGTGATGCGCGTCAACCTGGACCTCGTGCAGAGCCGCCCCGATGCGACGGTGGAGGAGAACGGCCAGTGGTTGCAGGCGATCGAGGACGAGATCCTGCGGTTGCACCGGCTTTCGGACCAACTCCTCGCGTTGGCGAGGACCAACGCATCCGCACCGGCGTCGCGCCTGCAGCCGCTAGACCTGGCCCACGTCGTGCGCAAGGCGGTGGACGCCTTCCGGCCGGCGGTAGAGGCAAAGGGTCTTGAGATCCGGATGGAACTGCCCGGGCCTGACGACGAGGGCGATCTGCGCGTGCTGGGCGATTCGGATGCCCTCTACCAGGTCGTCGCGATCCTGCTCGACAACGCGGTCAAGTACACGCCCGCCGGCCGGGTCGAGGTCAGCCTCGTGCGGCACAGGCACGAGGTCCGGCTACGGGTGCGCGACACGGGCATCGGCATCGAGACGCAACATCTCGGACGCATCTTCGACCGCTTCTACCGCACCGATTCCGCCCGCGCCAAAGGGAGCGGCGGCGCGGGGCTGGGCCTTGCCATCGCCCAGAGCATCGTTCGGGCACACCGCGGCAGCATCGGCGTCGACAGCGTGCCCGGCGAAGGTACGACGTTCACGGTGGCCCTGCCTGTGACAGCACGCGCTGTGTGAGGAGCCGGGCCCAGGTGAGACCTGCTTGCATCTTGGGTCGGCACCGCAGCTGCGCTTTCTTCTCCCCGGAGCTACGCCCCCGCCCGTCGATGCCGGGATCCTGCGCTCTGCCCGCGTCGGCGCACGACAAACCGCCAGAAGAACCAGCCGGCAACGGACAAGGCCGCGTAGATCGCAGCCCAGGACAGGCCTCGCACCATGCCGCGAGTGACCACTTGTGTGATCACAAGGCCGCTCAGCAGCGCGAGGAACGCGTAGTAGAGGTTCCATAGGAACGGGAAGAAGACGGCGTCGTGCAGGCGCTCGAAGGGCGCCCGCTGCCACCAGCCAAGACCTAGCCAGAAAAGCAATACCGTCCACGCGATGAACCACCCGATCATGGCCAGGACATCGCCAATTGGCCAGCCGTAGAACCCTTGCTGGAACGGGGACAGGCCCGGCAGGGACTGCGCAAGGCTGCCGATCCACGGCGCGATGAACTTGAACGTGGTCACGGTGACGCTCTGACCACCCGGCAGCGTCATTGGCTGCTTGCCCTGAACCATGAAAAGCTGGCCCAGGAGGCTCTGGCCGAGCGCAGGCAGGCCAGCCCAGATGGCCGTGGCGATGCCACTCAAGACCGAATCCATGGCGGCGCCCATGGCAAGCGCGGTGGCGAACAGGCTGAGCTGGCCGGAGGCGTCAAAGAGGCCGCGCAAGAGGATGGCGCCGGCCAGGCTCTGATTTCCGCTCAGCCCTGCCATGAGCAACGTGCCGGCCGTACCCAGGACCACCTCCAGGAGGATGCTCGCCGCACCGAAGATCGCCTTGGCGAGGAACACCTCGCGTCTGCGCAGAGGGCCCTCGAGGCTGTAGAAGAGACCGCCGGCGAAGCGATCGTAGGCGAAAAGGGCAAGGCCCATGATGGCTGCGACGAAGAGGTCGAACGACCCGAATCCCAGTGCCTGGGTGAATCCTTGGAGATTGGAGTTCATCATGGCCCGAAGGGTGGTATGGTTTGCCGCGAGCACCCAATGGGCTATGTGCATCTCGCTCCACAGGTTCAGCAGCAATAATCCCCAGGGCGCGAGCAGCAGCAGGGTGCCCAGCAGGTAGATCGTGCGGTCGACATGCAGCTCGCGGTAGCGCGCCGCAGGGGAAACGGCGAATCTTCGGCGGCTACTCGACGTTCCAGTTGAGCTGGGCACGTGTGTAGCCCTCCTTTCCCAACACGGCGCGGAACACTTCCGTCAGGTCCAGGTCCAGCGGCTCCACGAGGACGGCCCCGAGCTGCCGACAGCGCTCCGCGACCGGCTCGACGGGGCCCTCGACCGTGACCAGGCCCACTTTGCCCTGCCGCTCGACGCGCACCACACATGGGTCCCGATCGATCTCCACAGGCCACTCGCCGGGGATCACCACCTGGAGACGGTGCATGCTCGCCTTGATCGCATCGAGCTCGCCCTGGACGATGAGGCGCCCTTGGTGGAGCACCGCCAGACTGTCGGCCAGCCGCTCCACGTCCTCGATGTGGTGGGTTGCGATGACGACCGTGGTGCCCTCCGCGGCGGCCATGTCGATGACGAGCTGGAGGACCTGGGTCTTGACGAGAACGTCAAGACCGTTGGTCGGCTCGTCGAGCAGAAGGAGGTCAGGTCGGGCGGCCAGGGCGACCGCGATCTGCAGGCTGGTGCGCTGCCCAGTCGAGAGCTCCCGCACCATCCGTCCGTACTCGAGGCCAAGCCCCTCAAGCATCCTCGCTCCGCGCGCGACCTCC
>JAJZVM010000186.1 GCA_021845645.1 Bacillota bacterium | reverse complement strand
GATCTGCCCGGCCGACGGCGAAGCCCGATGTCGGGCTGCCGTTCGGGAAGACGACCGTCAGGCGCTGCGTGCCCGCAGATGCACCGCCGTAGGTCACTGGGAAGCCGGCCTTCTGCAAGAGGGCCATGGTCAGGCGGCTACCGTAGAGCGTGATGGGGGTGTCTTTCGGCTTTGGGAACGGCGGCAGCCCTGTCCAGGCCCCCTTGGAGCCGTACGGCCGCAGCGCAGCGGTGACGTTGGCCGCGTCCACCACGTCGTAGTAGGCGCCAAGGATCGCGTTCTGCGCATTGAAGCCGGGCAACGGCATCGAGGCGAGCGCCATCGAATCGGCATCGCTGCCGAGGGTCACCTCATGCAGGTGGGCGTGCGCAAGGGTCATACCCAGCGATAGCAGTTGGCTGTGCGTGAGGTTGGTCGCGACGTCGCGGCTCCAGGCCGAAATCAGCGACGGCAGGTGCAATGCCGCCTGCACCGGGTTCTTCAGCAGCTTGTCCTTGAGGGCCAGCAGCACCTGCTGCTCAGCCCCCATGCGCTGGAAGTCGTTCGTCCTAAAGCTGTTGCCCGCGGCATTTTGGCGGATGCGGATGTAGGCGAGCACCCATGGGCCCGACAGGCAATGCCAGCCCTGGGTGAAGTCGGCCTTGCTGTGCAAAGGGTCGTATAGCCTGGCCGGGATGTAGATGTTCACGCAGCCGACCGCGTCCACCGCATCCACGAACCCGTTGAAGTCCGTGGCGACGTAGGCGTGGATCGGCAGGCCCGTGAAGCGGCTCACAACCTGCATGGCGACTTGCGGCCCGCGCTGCGGGCTCTGCGTCAGCCCGAGGAAGAAGCTCTCCTTGACCTTGGGCTCCGGAACGCGCCAGCCTGGCATCGCGATGAGCAGGTCGCGCGGAATGGAGATCAGGGTGACCTTGTCGGTCTTGGGGTCGATGTGCACGACCATCAGGATGTCGGCCAGCCCACCAGCCTTCCCGAGCGAGAGCGGACCTTGGGGCTGTCTTGCGTTGTTGCCGATCAGGAGGATGTTGTAGGGAACCCTCTGCGAGAGGTTCTGCGCCTTCTTGCCGCCGGGCGCTGAAGACTGCCCCAGCCAACTGCGGGCGAACAGCACGGCACCAACCACCACGAGGAGGACGACGATAAGCCAAATGAACGCCGTGCGCGCGTGGAACCTGTTTTTCAACCGGTTGCCCTCCTTGGTGGCGGCCAGCCATGCACCCGTCGTCGCTGGCGCGAGCGGACGGGTGAACCGCAGGAGCATGGGCACGGCCAAGCGTCCCTTGCCGCAACCCGAGTCTACTCAGCACGAAACATAGCGGAGTTGCGCGAAGAATGTCTGATGAGAGCGTAAGAATCCGCAGGGATCCCGGCCAGCGCGGCGCCCAAACCCGGCGCAAGCGCAGCGTCTCGGCGAGGCAACGGTGCGCAAACCGCACCTGGCTGTCCGTCCCGGAAGTGGCGTCGTCGAGAAGACCGACCCGACGGAAATCAGACTGCATAGCTGCGACCCCTATCGGATTTACATAATATCTATTATCGGACGTAGAAAGAGAGTGCTCGATCAAGGGATCGCCGCACCATCCGTTGAATCCTCCCCCGCGCCTGCGGGTGGAGGCGACCATCGCGCGCGACGAGGCCACATGCACCGCTGCACTGCCGTCATGAACGTCGGCGGCAAAGAGCTTTCCCGACCGGCGGCACCATCGGCACAGGCGTCCACGGTTTTCGGCGGCTGGAGCAATCCACGGACCACATGGCTGCCCCGGTGGACGCCCCCCCGGTGCAGGCGGGCCTGACGGCGGGGCCGGCCGGGCCTTATCTCGCGCGCGACGGCTGAGCGTGCTGGCCTTCCGTTGACTGGTTCCTGAAACTGGCACCGCATTGGGGGGAGTTCTTTGGAGCTTCTTGTGCGCACTCTGCGTTCGCGCCGCTGGCTCCAGCCGCGGGCCAAGTCCTGGATGGTGCGGGGACTCGCGCTGCTTTTTCCTATCGTGACCTGGACGACGGTCGCCGGAGCGCCGCTCGCTGCAGCCAGGAGCGCTGCGCCGCACGGTATCGCGACCCTTACGGTGGCAACCAACGGGCATTGGCTGGCGCAACCGGGTGCGCGGCCCGCGCTCGTCGAGTGCGACTACGCCAACGTGTGGACCCAGATCTCCGGAGCCAGCTGGATCTGGGCCAATCAGGGCCAGGCCGCCTGTCAGGGCGGGCCGGGATCCGGCCCGGGGACCCTCAGCGGTGAGTCCGTCACGCTCTCCACGACTTTCAATGTCCCCGGGCCGCCCCAGGGTGGCGTTCTACGCATCGCGGCCGACAACTCGGCGAATGTGTATCTGAACGGTCGGCTCGTGGACCAAGTCTCCGGCTACAGCGGCGTGGCGATCAAGGACTTCACCACAGGGCTTGTCCAGGGCAAGAACACCATCAAGATCGTGGGCACCAATGCGCCGGGCGGGTCGTACAACCCGGCCGGAGTAATCGCCAGCCTATCGGTCACCTTTGCCAACGCGGGTGCGTGGGCCGACCACCTCCCCCCGCCCTTCACCGCAGGCACCAGTGCCTGGGAGGAGTTCGATCCGCTCTTTACCGACACGCCAGCGCCGCCCTTCATGTTCCAGGGCACGTCCTACGCGGAATTCAAGGACCGACTGGGAAGCGGCTTTTTCGTGTTCTGCGCCCAGGGCTCCAACTCCCAGTCTCGCACCTGCCCGGACTTCGCCGCCGCGACCGACCCGGTTCTGCAAAGCCTGCTTGCGCGGGTGTATCCCGGCGCAAGCGAGGACATCGGCATCACGCTGAAGTTCCCCGTCCCTGGCTTCCGGAACTTGCGCCTGGGGCGGTCGATCATCGGGGACGGCTCGATCGCCGATCTGATCGGCTTCGACATGTTCGTGGGCCGCTGGACCGCCGCAGCCGCCAACGACAGCACAGCGCAGACGCTCATGGCTGACCTCGCAAACTACGTCAAGAGCCATCAGAGGCTCTATGGCACGTGCCCGGTCGCGTACTCCAGGCACGCGAACATCAACCTGCGCGTCGCCTGCACCGCGTACTGGGAACTCGAGGTCTACAACAACCTCTACGACGACTTCGTCAATCTGCCCAAACTCTGCATAACCGCCTACGGCCACGGACCAGCGAAAGGCCGGCTCGCCGCCGAACAGGGCTGCTTCCTGTCCAATGCCCTCTTGGTCGCCGAGGACGACGCCCATGACCTGACAAGCCTTGACCCGGTACCAAACCTCGAGCGCAGGAACCCGACCTGGTACCACTTCACCACAATCGGGTTTTACGGCAATCTGACCCCGACTTGCGCGACCAGCCTCTCCTCGTTCTACGGCAAGGCCAAGGCCGAGTCGGCCACGCTCAGGGATTCCTTCCGGGATTTCACAAGCCCGGAACTCCCCATAGGGCCCGCACCAGCCATCTGGTCAGAGCAGCTGCAGCAGATCTGGGATGTGGCGGTTCCGAAACCGACGCCAAAGGGAGCTGACAAGTCCGCTTTGCCGAGCGGCACATGGACCCCGCGCTCGATCAGTTGCTCCGTCTGAGCGCCGCCCGGCGGGCGCCGTCGTGCGCGGCCGACCGCGGCGCCGTCATGGCGGGTACTCGCCTGCGTCTCCCCGAAGGGCGCACCCGCTCACGGTGGTCCCGGGTGAGCGGGGGCTACAGTTTCGACGCCCGCTTGGCGTATGCACAAGGGATGACGGCCCCGTTGGGGAAATCTTCCCCACAGCCTGTGCGCAAGGAGGCGCGGCACCGTGAACGATCGAGTCACCTGCACCCACTGCAATGCCGTCCTGGATCTCGTTGGCGAAGAAGACTTCCGCACCGGCGGGCACACGGGCATGGCCGGGGCCCTGTTCGCCGGGTGGAACCAGTTGGACATCGAGATTCTTGCGCTCCAGATGTATCGCTGCCCGCAGTGCGGCCACGTCGAGTTCTTCCTGCCAGGCGGCGCCACCTGATCTGTCCCCCACCGGCTTCTCCCCTGGCGCTGGGCGGGCCGTGGGCGGCCTGAGCAAAATCAGTCTGTTCTGCGGCTGCCGGCATACCGTATCGCGGCAGGCGTCGCGAACGGCCAGGCGAGCTGCCGGCCAAACCCGATGGCCCGCCGGGGATCGGAGGGATCCGCTACGCGTCCTCTGATGCTGCTTGCCGCGGCATGCTCCCTCGTCTCGCTCGCGGGCTGCGGCGGGACAGCGACCCCGCAGTCCGCGCTCACCAAGCAATTCACGGCTATCACCAAGGTCTATCCGTTTCACGCAGATCTCTCGGGGCAGAGCAGGCTGTACTTTCTCATTCCGAAGCCCGCGAGCGCTTCGTCGCCACCGCTGTCGACGGTCGCCGCCGTTCTTTATCGTTACAAGAGCAACTGGTCGGTATGGCAGTACGCGAGCATCGCCGACGCCACGGGGCCATATGCGTGCGACGACGCGCTTGGGGCGACCGTGTCTCTTACGACCTCGCCGCTCGATCTGCAGCCGCCAAAACCGGTAAGCCCCAACGTCGAGCAGACGTTCAGCCCCAAGTACATCCTGATCGCGGGTCAGCTTGAGCAGAACGCGCAAGCGGTCGGGCGTCTTGTCCTGACGCTCGGCGGCAGGAGCTACGCCGCAAGAGTGCTGCCGGATGGTTTTTGGTTCGTCAGGGTCCGTAACACCGGCGGACGCTTGGACATTGCGCTCAAGGACCCCGGCGGTCGCGAGATCTGTGACTCACGCACGCAACCGTAAGTCGTGCGGGTTCCTGACCGCTAGGGTGCGACCCTCCGCCGCACCTGCGCGAGCACATCCTGGCCAGTTTCGATGCGAAGCCATGGTATCTGTGCTGCGCGGGCTGCAAGATCACCTGTTGCATCGGTTGACAACGGGGGATGACACGAGCGCGTCAATCGACGCCCATTGGTAGGCGGTCTCCTCGACCTCCGCTCCCCCGATGTCGCGGATCCTCACGCCCTCAGCCCGCCCGCCAAGCCGTTCGTAGAAACCGCGCGACGGATTTGCGGATAGCACCCAGACACGGAGCGGCGCGGCTCCGCGGCGAGCGAGGGCCCACGCCATCGCGCGCACGAGTCTGCGCCCCACGCCCTGCCCATGGCAGGCCGGCAGGACATAGAGCGCGTAGATCTCCCTGAAGGTGGGATCCTGGCGGTCCGGACCTCCCGAGGCGAAGCCTATGACCCCTTCCAGATCCGAGGCGGCCACGAGGGTGAAATTCGGTCCGCGCTCGGGCAGCCGCGCGCGCCAGCGCTGCGTCCTGCTCTCGATATCGTCGCCGAAGTGGTCCAGGAAATCGTCCGGCAGCATCCCGCGGTAGGTCGCCCGCCAGGTGCGCACCGAGACCCGCGCGATGCTGTCTGCGTCTTCCTTCGATGCTGTCCGCACTGTGATCGAGTCGGACACGCCACCACCCCATATGCGCATGCAGGAACCTGGGCCCAGTCTTTCCCCACCATCGACCAGCGGAGCCTGTCCCCCCGGCCTACCCCTTCCCCTGCGCAATCTGCCGCAACGCGTCGCGCAGCGCCTCGTAGGGGTGGGCACCGACGATCATGTACTTGCCGTCGACAATGAACGTCGGGACGCCGGTGACGCCGATCTGGCGCGAGCGCCGGATGGCCCCTTGCACTCGCTCGAGATACTCCGGCCGATCGAGGGCTGCCATCGCTTGCTCGGGATTGAGCCCCACCCGCCCGGTCGCCTCCATGAGAACCGCATCGGCACCGAGGTTTCCGCCTTCGACGAAGTTCACCCGAAAGAGCTCCCGGTGCAGCTCGTCCAGCCGGCGCCGGTCGCGCGCGTACTCTGTGAGGACGTGCGCCTTGCGCGTGTTCGCGAGGATCTCCGGCGGGTTGAACGCGAGGCCGAGCTCTTCTGCCCGTCGGCTCAGCTCATCGTGCATCGCCGCGATGCGCTCGCTCGCCCTGCCGAAGTACGCGCTCAGAGCCATGCCCTCGTCGGGCGTGTCGGCGTGCAACTCGAACGGCAGCCACGTGACGTCGAGGTTCAGATCCGGCTCCCGACTCAGCTTGTCGACGAGACCCTCGCCGATATAGCAGAACGGTCAGACGTAGTCCGAGAAGATCTCCACGCCGATGGACATGCGCCACTCCCCCACCTTGCGGACCTCAATGGCAGACAGGGGCTTCGTGCCCCCGCACAGGCCTGCGCCCGATTGTGCACCCAGTATACCGAACCCGCGGGTTTGGCCACGGTCTCCGCCGCATGTCCGCTGGCCAAACTTGTATCCGTAGCCCCCAAAAACCCTGAGCGCTAGAGTGAAGTTAATCGCGAGACCCGCTTCGAGTGGCTCCGGCAAAGGAGGTCCCTCTGTGCACCTGCGCAGATCCGGTCTCATGGCCGCTCTCATGGCAGCGGCCGGGCTCCTGGTTCCCATGGCGGCCCGTGCGCAGTACGCGACCACCGCCCCCGACTTCACGAAGCTCGGATTCCCGAACGTGGTTGCGTCCGCGAACATCGCGGCCGGCGCCAGCGGATCCGTCCAATACGGCCCGATCACGGTGAACGTGCCTCAGGGCGCCTTGCCCGACGCTGTCCGGTTCGAACTGCTCGAGGCCCCCACGTCGTCCTTCCAGGCCAAGGCGCCCAAGGGCGAGACGGTCGTCGCCGACTTCGCGCTGCGCATCGTCGACCAGACGACTGGCCTCCTTGTTCCCACTTTGCTGAAGCCCGCCACGTTCACGCTCACAAGCAGCAGCGTGAACTCCGCAAGCGTGTACGACAACGTCACGACAACTGGCCAGATCGTGCCGAACGCGGTGCCCGCGACCATCACGGGAGACGTCCTTGCCCACCCCGTTCCCGCCGCGCTGGCTGGCTGGGTGGTTCTCAGCCCGAAGACGGCCCCCGCCGCGACAGGCGCCCCAGACTTCACCCAGCACGGCTTCTCGTCTGTCGTAGCGACGACGAACCTGGGTGCCGGGGCCGCTGGCACGCTGCACTACGGCCCGATCACCGTCGCCATTCCCGCCGGCACCTTCCCCGCCGCCGTCAAGTTCGAACTCCTCACAGCAGCGCCCGCGAGCATCCAGGTGCCCGCGGGGCAGTCTCTCGTCTCAGCGCTCGCCTTCAAGGTGGTGGACACTGCGACAGGCCAGCTGATCACGAAGTTCACGAAGCCTATCCAGGTGACCGTACAGAGCCCGGCCGTCACGAGCGGCAGCACAGGCTTCAGCGTCGGCGCGAACGGCAGCCTGACGGCGAGCTCCGGCACCAGCGTCTCCGGTCATACCGTGACCCGGTCGATCTCGAACGCCTCCTCCGGCTTCGCCGTCACCCGACCAGCCTCGACGGTGGCAGGGGCGACCACGCCGAGCACGGGGGGTAGTTACTGCTCGATAACATCTAGCGTTCTATTGAGTTTGGTGTAGATTAGTGCTAGAGTTAGGTCATGGAACTTGTACCCATTCGTGTAGCTGCCAGAGAGCTT
>JAJZVM010000035.1 GCA_021845645.1 Bacillota bacterium | reverse complement strand
GAAGTTCCGAAAGGCCTGCCCCAGCTGCATGATCGCCATCTGCGGTGCGTTCTTCGTAACGTCGAGCATCCAGGGGAACTCCTCGCGCTTGATCGCGTTGAGCTGGCGGCGCAGGGAGGCTTCCGAGAGGGCAGGCAGGGATGGATCCGCCCGGTGCGCCGCATACTGGCGGTCCCATTCCGCAAGGCCCCAGTTGTAGGAAAACCGCGCCGTCCCCGCCGCCTTGGCGAAGTACGTTCCCTGCTTGTTGTTGGGATCAAGAGCGATCTTGTGCGCCATCAGCATTGCTTTGCACCTCCTCTACTGCCCTCTTCACGCCGTCAGCTTCTGGTTCTTGCGCGAGCGGCTGCCGTAGAGTCTGGCCGAGAAGACTGTAATGATCTCCAGAACGTCCTTGGCCAGGTCCTCTTCGAACGTCGTGTCCTCACCCAGGTTGAGGATGACGACCTCGACCTCCTTGGCCTCGCAGATGGCGAAGATGAGGTCGGCGCCGAAACGCAGCAGTCTGTCCCTATGGCTGATCACCAACCGGCCGACTTTGCCATCCAAGATTTCGCCGAGCAGGCGTTTGAGTCCCTTCTTCTGGCAGTTCATCCCCGATCCGAGGTCCGTCACGATCTCGAAGGTCCAGCCCTGGCGGGCGCAGTACAGCTCCAAGACCTGCTTCTGCCGTTCGAGGTCGTCCTTCTGGTCATGGCTGGACACACGGGCGTAGGCAATCGTTCGCCGCTCATCCGGTGCGGCGCGGTACATCTCCGGCCTAAGCTTGGCCAAGTCATAGCGGCGATGCTTCCCAGCCGTATGTGCAGGCACCAGCCTGCCCTGTGCTTCCCACCGTCTCAGCGTCGTGATGGAGACACCCAAGGCTTTGGGAACAGATTTGCTGTGGTTCTAAGCAAACTGTTCAAACCCTCGCCCGCCTCCTGCAGCAGCGCGGCCTTGGCGCGACAACCATAGACCTCAGGGTCCAGGGGATGGTCGCCGGCTATCCGCTGAAGACGCGCTTCGCTCGCATCGTCGTGCATCCTTCCGTCCAGGGCGGGAACCTGTCGCGCATGGCGGAATACCGGGAGGCGGCGGAGGCCGCACGCCAGCGCTGCTTCATCGGCCGCACGCTCAAGGATGGCATCACGTATGCCGTCGGTGAGGTGCGGGTTGCCCAGCTGCCCCGTCGGGCAGCCAGCGATTCCGGGTCAGGCGGGGGGCAGGCGAACCCAGCGGACGCCCTCGGGGGTCACGTAGGTGAGAAGGTTGCCATAGAGTTCGGGCATCCACCCGGGAATGCGGTAGAGCCGATCGGAGCGCAGGTCGAGAAGCTCGGGCCGGTCGGCCCACCAAGCGATGTATCCGCTCCCGAGGGTGGGGTTTGAGGGGAATTCCCCTGGCGGCGTAATCCTGATCATCGTCTGACCCTCGCGCAGGTAGAGCCCTTCGTCGACGCCGAAGTCCTCCGTGAACGCCAGCACGCCCCGCCCGCGCGCCATCGACGTGAGGATGCCGGAGGTGCGCCAGAGGGTGCGCGGCTCGCCGCCGTCGAGAGGAACGGCCACGATCTCGCCCTGCACGGGCTCACCGGGATCGGCCGGCTTCAACGCGAGGTATGCGTGGCTGCGGCCTGCGCCGAGGGCGATCACGTCCAGCGACGAACGCTGGCTTGCAGCGCGGAAGAGATCCCGGCAGGAGCCGCGCACCAGGTTGCAGGCTACGACGCTTGTGACGTCGTTCTCGCCGGCGCTGCGGGTGCCGAGGAAGACAAGCTCATCCCCCTCGAAGTGGAACGACGTGTCGATGCTGCCGCGGTCGGCAGGCGGCACGGTCAGGGAGACCGGGGGGCTTGCCGGCTTGGTGGCGATCTCCGCAGGCGCGCTTCTCGGCCCGGACTCGGGCCCCACCTGGAAAGCGACGCTGCCGGCACCCAGCGCGGACGCTGTCGCGATGTCACGTGCAGAGCCCGGTGAGATCGCCACCGCCAGCGTCAACCTTCCTGTCATGGGGTTGCCGATGTAGAGGCCGTCTTTGCGGCCGTGCGGCGACGGCAATACGGTGAGCAGGACGCCACGCGAAGGGAGGTAGCCCGTCGCGGGCTGGGTCATTCCCGGGAAGATGCCGGAGGACCAGGTGGATGGCATCGCCTCGGGAGTCAGCGCGCGGTAGAGATCGATGGCGCCTGCAGGCGGAGCGGGACCTGCGGGCGGCAGAATGGACGGTTCAGGATAGGTCGTGCAACCGCTGAGCGCGAGACCCAGGGCGGCGATCAGCGCAATGCGCGGCAGGAGATTTCTCGCCACCTCGATGCACCCCCCTTGCAGCCCAACGCTAGCACCGCCAAGCGTGCCAGCAAGCATCGTGGATCACATGTGGCGATCATGCGCAGGGAGAAGGCAATCGATCATGTGCGTCGGCCGTCGTTGTTTGCTCTGTAAGTTCGGCCGACTCCTCGCCCGAAGCTTGGACGCCGGGTAGGTCCTATGTCCTATCGCGCTTGGGCCGTGCAAGCTCTGGTGCCCAGCCGTCGCCTCCTGTATGGTGCAGTCAGGAGTGAGGTCTTGTCGGATCAGGCTTTGCGACGGGATGCGCCGCAGGTTTCGGATAAGCTGGGGAGGCCCCTGCGGGATCTGCGGATCTCGCTGACGGATCACTGCAATTTCCGCTGCGTCTACTGCATGCCGAAGGCGATGTTCGGCACGCGCTACCAGTTCGTGGCCCACGACGGCCTGCTGAACTTCGCGGAGATCGAGCGCCTGGTGCGGCTCTTCGCGCAGCTGGGCGTCGGCAAGCTCCGCCTCACGGGCGGAGAGCCGCTTTTGCGCCCGCACATCGAGGAGCTCATCGCGGCGCTCTCGAAGGTGGCGGGCATCGACGACATCGCCCTGACGACGAACGGCTCGCTGCTGACGGCAGCCAAGGCGAAGGCTCTCAAGGCGGCAGGGCTCGGCCGCATCACGATCAGCCTCGACTCCTTGCGCGACGAGACGTTCCAGGCCATGAACGACGTCGGCTTCCCCGTCGCGAAGGTGCTCGCGGCGATCGACCACGCCGAGGCCGAGGGGCTGCCGGTGAAGCTCAACATGGTGGTGCGCCGCGGCCTCAACGACCAGGACATCCTGGCGATGGCGGAGCACTTCCGGCACACGGGCCGCGTGCTGCGCTTCATCGAGTACATGGACGTAGGCAACATGAACGGCTGGCAGCCCGAGGACGTCGTGCCCTCGCGCGAGATCATCGCGCGCATCGCGAGCCGCTGGCCGCTCGAGGCGCTCGAGCCCGGCCGCTACGGCGAGGTGGCGTCGCGTTACGCCTACGCGGACGGCGCGGGCGAGATCGGCGTCATCTCCTCCGTCTCTCAGCCCTTCTGCCGCACCTGCACCCGCGCCCGCCTCTCGCCCGAAGGCAGGCTCTACACCTGCCTCTTCGGCACGGCCGGCAAGGACCTCAGGACGCCCCTGCGCCAAGGTGTCGGCGACCAGGACCTCCTCGCCATGATCGCAGGCGTCTGGGGCGCCCGCGAGGACCGCTACTCCGAGCTCCGCAGCCTCCTGCGCGCCCGCGGCAGCGGCGAGAAGGTCGAGATGTTCCACATCGGCGGCTAGGCCCCGCGCGTCGGGCGAACATCGCGCGCCAGGAACTCCTGGGACGTGATCTGCGTCACAATCCTCCCGCTCCGTCACGTCTAGCATGTTCGCCACGGAAGCGTGGAGAGTGAACGGCATGGACGAGGCGGGACCGGTCGGCGTCTACCTCGTGGATCGGCGCTCCATCTGGCGACTCGGCCTGCGCAGGGCCCTGGAGGACGATCGGGAGGTAGCGGTCGTCGGTGAGGCCGGGGACCACGCGCAGGCGGCCCGCGACGGGCGCCTGCTCCGTTGCGACGTGCTGGTCACGAGCTGGCCGCTCCAGCCCCACGGGTGGACCGATGCGCCGGACCTGCGCCGGGTGCCCACGCTGGCCCTGATGCGGGAAGGGACCGAAGCCGGATTGGGGCTCTCGGCGCTCAAGGCCGGTGCGGCGGCGTGCCTCTACGACGACGTCGGGCCGGAGGAGCTGCGCCGGGCGGTCCGTTTCGTGCACGAGGGCGGCTGCGTCGTCGACCCGCGCCTGTCCGCGGCCGTCTCGGCCCACATCCACGGGCTGGACAGGGTCCTGCCGGAACTGACGGCGCCGGAGGCCAAGGTCGCGGCGTGCATCGCACGAGGCTGCACGAACCGTGAGATCGCTTCGGACACGGGCCTGCCGGAGCGCACGGTCGTCACCATCATCTCGACCCTGCTGCAGAAACTCGGCCTGCCGACGCGGAGCGCCGTGGCCGCATGGTGGATCCGGCAGGGCGGCGCGCCCCGCCTTTAGACGACAAGAGCAGAGACCGCGGCGCATGCGCCGCGGTCTCTGTTTCCGCGCCTCAGACCTTCTGTTCGGTGTGCGGCTCCTGTTTCGCCTCGACCGCGAGGTCCTGCTGGACCTCGTTCATGGACTTGCGGAACTCCTTGATCGTCTTGCCGATTCCCGCGCCGATCTCGGGCAGGCGCTTCGGCCCGAAGAGCAGCAGCGCGATCACGAGGATGATCACCAGATGCACCGGTGTTAGCAGATCCAAAGATGACGCCTCCCTCGCCGTCGGGAGTCCCTCCGGTAGATCCAGTCTAGCAGAGGCATCGGACACGGCAGCGGCCGTGCGGGGGAGTTGCGTGTCGTAAGGTTGGACCATTGCGCGGTGTAGGGATGTCGAAATAAGGCCGATGGACGATGACGCGACGTACGAACCGCTGGTGCTGTTCAGACGTGATCGTCGCCGCTCTGACCGGCTCCGGGCGCGCTTTCAGACGATAAAGCAGGAGCCAACGCCGGATGGGCCCCTCAGCCGCCCTCAGGGACAATGTAGGCCGTACACATGTCGGGAGGTGGCTCAGCCATGCCGAAGATCCGTCGGCGCACGTTCCTCAAGGGAGTCGCGGGCGGCGTCGGCCTTGCCGCGCTCAGCACGCCGAGCTTCCGCCTGCTCGAGGCGGCAGCCGCGGGCAAGAGCGATCCAGGCGCAAGCCGAGACCAGACGTTCCGTACCGGACACTCGAACAACTGCGACGGGTCTTGCGGGCATCTCGTGCACGTGCGGGACGGGCGCGTGCGACTGATCGAAGGCGCCCCGTGGGACGACAAGACCGTCTCGGGAGCGCCCGCCCCGGACTACCACGCCCGCATCTGCCTGCGCGGCATCTCGCAGATCCAGAACACGTACAGCCCCGACCGCATCCGCTACCCCTACAAGCGCATCGGCCCGCGCGGCTCCGGCCGCTGGCAGCGCATTTCCTGGGCCGAGGCCACCTCGACGATCGCGCAGCGTTTCACGGAGATCCAGCAGAAGTACGGCAAGACGGCGATCTGGATCCCGCCCTACACCGGCGCGCTTGGCGTGCTCGAGGGCGTGATCGGAGCCGGCTACCGCTTCGCCAGCGTCATCGGCGCATCCGGGGGCGACTTCGAGGGCGACAACGAGGGAGACTCCGCGACGCCCGCCGGCTTCAACTACGTCCTCGTCGACCCCGCGAATCCGGCCAACGGCGGCGGCTTCCTGGACGGGCACGAGTACCTGGACTTCATGAATTCCAAGGTGATCTTCCTCTGGGCGAATAACCTCGCGGAAACTTCGATCCCCGACTGGCGCACGATCATGGCCGCCCGCAAGAATGGCACGAAACTCGTCGTGCTGGACCCGCGCTACACCCCGACCTCGGCATCGGCCGACATCTGGGTGCCGATCCGACCGGGCACCGACCCCGCGCTGGTCGATGGCATGATCCGTCACATCCTGCACAGGAACATGATCGACGAGGTCTACCTGCGCCAGTACAGCGTAGCGCCATTCCTCGTGCGCGAGGACACGAAGCTCTTCCTGCGCGAGAAGGACGTGACGCCGGGTGCCTCCGACGCCTACATGGTCATGGACCAGGACGGCAGCCTGAAGGCGATCACGGATCCGAGCCTGAAGCAGGCCCGCCTCTACGCCCAGGCGGCGGTCGGGAAGATGCACGTGCGCACGGCGTTGCAGGCCTTGCGCGACGCCATGGAGCCGTACACGCCGGAGTACGTCGCCCAGATCACGGACGTCAAGCCGCAGATGGTGACACAGCTCGCCGAGCTCTACGCCCAGGCGGCGCCCGCGGCGATCAAGTGCGGTTTCGGTCTCTCGCACTGGTACCGCGGCGACCTGACCTACCAGGCCATGCTGACGATGGCAGCCCTGACGGGCAACATCGGCGTGCACGGCGGCGGCGTCACCACCTACAGCGGCGCCCTGCTCACGACGGCCTTCAACCTGAACGACTGGCTCTTCCCCGACGGCAAGAACTACTCCTACCTGCCGCCGATGGCGGCCTGCGACGCCATGCTCAAGAACAACCCGTACCCGGTGCGCGCCGCCTGGTTCGTGGTGGACAACTACGCCCAGCAGATGTCGGACAAGAACAAGGTGCGCAAGGCGCTCGAGTCGCTCGACTTCCTCGTCGTCTCCGACTACGTCATGTCGGCGACGGCGGATCTGGCGGACATCGTGCTGCCGAGCTGCACCTACCTCGAGAAGACGGACCTCCTCGCCGCGGGCAACTACTACCTGCAGTACATGCCGAAGGTGGTCGAGCCGCTCTGGGAGTCGAAGTCCGACCTAGACCAGTTCGCGATGGTCGCCCGCAAGATGGGCTATGGCAAGTACTTCGACCAGTCTCCGGACGAGTACATCCGCCTGATCCTGCGCATCGGGCGCAAGGACGCCGACCCGAGCGTGGCTGGACTGACGTTCGACCAGCTGAAGAACGGCGCGCCGCACCTGAACACTGCGACGGTGCCCTACGTCCCGTTCTTCAACAAGCAGTTCCCGACGAAGTCGGGCCGCATCGAGTTCTACGTCGAGATGCTCGTGCCGTACGACCAGGAACTCTGCGGCTACAAGGAACCTGTAGAGGCCACGCCCTCGAACCCGCTCTTCAAGAAGTACCCGCTCGTCTTCCTCTCGACCCACACCCGCTTCCGCACCCACTCGCAGTACACGCACCTGCCCTGGCTCGAGGAGATCAACAACCAGGGCCAGGGATTCCTCGAGATCAACCCGCGGGACGCCAAGGCGAGAGGCATCGCGGACGGCGCCGTGGTGCGCGTCTTCAACGACCGCGGCCAGATGAAGGTGCGCGCCCGCTACACCGAGGGCATCAAGCCCGGCGTCGTCAACTGCTACCAGGGCGGCTGGGACACGATCCGCGTCAAGCAGTACATCGAAGGACACCCGAACAACCTGACGCACCAGATCGCGAACCCGGCCCAGTCGGTCATCCCCAACTTCCGTTCCAACGCCGCCTACTACGACTGCCTCTGCCAAGTCGAACCCGTGGGAGTGTGACGAACGATGGCCCGCTGGGGAATGGTCATAGACCAGAGCAAATGCGTCGGCTGCTGGACGTGCGCCGTCGGCTGCAAGGCCATCAACGACGAGCCCCTCGGCTACTGGTGGAACCGCGTGCTGACGACCGAGCCCGACAGCTCGGCGCAGGTCGCAGCGCCTGCCACGCCGGCGCTCGACGTGCCGCACGGCACGTTCCCGAACCTTGAGCTCGCCTACCTGCCGCTCGCGTGCCAGCACTGCAACAACGCGCCATGCGAGAAGGTCTGCCCGGTCGGGGCGACCTTCCGGCGCGACGACGGCCTGATCCTGATCGACTATGAGCGGTGCATCGGCTGCCGCTACTGCGTCGCGGCGTGTCCCTACGGCGTGCGCATCTTCAACTGGGGCGCGGCCAAGCGCGATCCGGGGTTCGTCATCGGCTACGGGGAGGACTACCGCACCGGTGGCCGCCTCGTCTTCGAGCCGGTGCGGCCGGTGGGTGTCGTGGAGAAGTGCACGCTCTGCGTCGAGCGCGTCGACGCGCACGAGCAGCCGTTCTGCGTACAGGTCTGCCCTGTCGGGGCGCGCGTCTTCGGCGACCTCGAGGATCCCGCGAGCGAGGTTTCGGTGCTCGTGAACCAGGAGGGGGCCGAGCAGCTCCTCGCGGAGCTCGGCACGGACCCGAACATCTACTACCTGCCGTCCTCGCATCCGGGCAAGACATCCGACTGACGAGAGGGGATTGTAGCCATGGTCAGCAGCGGCGTCCGCACAGACCTGCCCAAAGCCCCCGGCCTTGCGCGCAGCCCCTGGATCTGGGTCCTCGGCGTCCTCGTCCTGGCGGGGCTCGTGGCATGGTTCTACGAGCTTGCCCACGGCCTTGCCGCCACCGGCATGCGCGACGTGGTCTCGTGGGGCATGTACATCTTCACCTTCGCCTATCTCGTCGGCCTCTCCGCCGGCGGCCTGATCGTCGCCTCGTCGGCCGAGGTCTTCCACATCGAGGCCCTGAGACCGCTCGCGCGTCTCGGCGTGCTTACGGCGATGGTCTTCTCTGCCGCCGCGGGCCTGATGATCATCCCTGACCTCGGCCAGCCGAGCCGGGTGCTGAACCTCTTCATCTACCCGAACTGGACCTCGCCGCTCGTATGGGACATCACGATCATCACCGTCTACTTCCTCTTCTCCGCTATTGAGCTCTGGGTGATGGTGAAGCGCCCCGAGCGCAAGGCGACCCTCACCACCCTCGCGTTCATCGGCCTGCCGCTGGCCGTCCTGCTGCACTCGATCACGGCCATCATCTTCGGCCTGCAGTTCTCGCGCCCCTGGTGGAACACGGCGCTCATGCCGCCCATCTTCGTCGCGTCCGCGATCCTGTCGGGCACGGCCCTGATCGTCCTGATCGCGTGGATCCTGCAGCGCTACCAGCGCGTGCGCATTCCCGAAGGGACCTGGCGCTGGCTCGCCGGGCTGATGGTCATGGCCCTCTTCGTCGACCTCTTCTTCGTGGCGTGCGACTACGTGACCATCGCCTGGGACAACATCCCGAAGGACCGTCAGGTTCTGGACATGATCCTGCCCGGTGGGCCGTTCCAGCTCACGTTCTGGTTCGAGTGGGTCATCGGCGGGATCGTGCCGTTCGTCATCCTGGCGTCGTCGAAGCTACGCCGCAGTGTGGGTAACGTCGCCCTGGCCGCGGTCCTGATCCTGATGGGTGTCTACGCCTTCCGCGTCGAGCTCGTCGTGCCGGCGTTCGTCAACCCGCTCATCCAGCTGCCTCCCGGCACCGCGCTCGGAGCCGTCTCTTCGGGCGGTTCGTTCCAGCTGGTCGGCCACTACAGCCCGACGTGGGTCGAGTACCTGATCACGCTCGGCATGTTCGCTTTGATCGCCCTGGCCATCGCGATCGGCTACCGCCTCTGCCGCGTGGACCACGCCATCAGGGAGTCCGCCGACCATGTCGCAGACTGACGTCGTGGCCGCCGCCCTCTCGCCGCTCGCCGCCGCCCGTGCGGCGGCGACGGCCCTTGCGGCGTTCTGGGGCGAGCCGGAACTCAAGGCCCTGAGGCTCTGGCGCAGCGAGGCGCTCCAGCGCGATCTCGCGCTCGTGACCGAAGCCCTCGGACGGGGCGAGGAATCCCTCGCGCCCCTAAGCGACGCTCTCAGGGCCCCACACCGCGTGCTCGCGGAGGAGTACGAGCGGCTCTTCGTAGGCCCAGGCACCGTGCCCTGCCCTCCCTATGAGGCACTCTGGCGCAAGGACAGGCCGCGCCTCGAGGAGGGCACCGTCTTTGGAGCGGTCACGGGCAAGGTGGCGGACCTCTACGACGAGATCGGCGTGCGCATGCGCGAGGAGCTGCGGGAGCTGCCCGACCATGTCTCCGCGGAGTGGGAGGCGGTCGCCTACGCGCTCGATCGCGGCGAGAGTGAGCGGGCGGCCGCCCGCGAGCTCCTCGCGGAGCATCTGGCGATCTGGCAGCCGCCTTTCTGCGCCAAGGTGGAGGAGTCCTCGAAGCTGCCGTTCTACCGCCTTGTCGCCCAGCTGACGCAGGCGTGGCTGCCTGCCCTGCTGGAGCTCCTGGCCAGGGACAGCGTCTGAACCGCCGCTGTGGGGAGCGACTCTGATGTCCCAACTCGAGATCGGTTTCGACCCAGACCTTCCCGAGGAACTCGCACAGGCTCTGCGTAGCCATCTGGCCGAGCGTTGGCCCGACCTCTCCTGGACCTCTCTTCGGCTGCCAGCTGCGCGCCGAGATGCGCGCGACGGTCCTCTCCTCGTCCTGCTGCGGCCGGAGAAGTCGCCACCGCCAGGCGATCCAGGTGAACTTGCGGTGGTGCGCTGGGACAAGACAGCGGATGCGAGAGGTCGGGAGTCCCTCTTCCTCCAGGTGGATCTCGAGATCGCCCGCATCACGACAGGCAGGAGCGGCGTTGCGCCGGAGCGGGACGTCTCGCCGCCGCCGCGAGAGATGACCCGGCGGGCGCTCCTGCAGATCCCCCTGCCGCTTGGTCGCCCTCTGCCGGCCGCGCCATGGCTGGAGGCAGAACTCTGCGGTCGCAAACATGGCTGCTGCCTGTGCATCCCGACCTGTCCGGAACAGGCCGTCAGCGACGCTGGGACGACGGTGCGCATCGACGCCGAGCGGTGCACGGGATGCGGCGCCTGCGTGGCCACCTGCCCGACAGGCGCCCTGACAGATGCCTATCTCGCCGACGGACAATGGCAGGCCGCGCTCGCAGTGCTCGCCGCCGTGCCGGGTGCGCCGCCCCTGACGCTGCGTTGTCCCGTGATGGAGCAGGAAGTCCCGGAGGACACCGTCTCCCTGCCGGTCGGCTGCATAGGCGAGGCGGGATGGCCTCAGCTTCTGGCATCCTTCGAGGAACTGGGGCAACTGCCGCAGCTCCGCTGCGAAAGGAGCGACTGTCGCCTGCATCCCCAGGCGGAGGCCGCTCTGCGCCGGCTTGGGCGCCTGCAGAGCCTGAGGCTGGACTGGGATGCCGAGAAGGCCGGCGCGCGTGAGACCGGGCAGGCGCAGCCGGTAGGACGACGGGCACACTTCGCCCGATCGCTGCGCAACATCGCAAAGGTGCTGCCTGAAGAAGTGAAGGAGCAGACCTGGCCGGCCCTCGGCTGGACTGTGCAGATGGCTGCGGGAGAGACCCGATGCACTCTCTGCAGCGGCTGCGTGCACGCCTGTCCTGCGGGCGCCTTCGCGATCGAGGAAGGTGCCAGGGGCACGGCTCTGAAACTCGACGCGGCACTCTGCACGGGCTGCGGCGCCTGCAGCGACATCTGCCCTGAGAAGGCTCTTGCGGTATCGGAGGCGACGGTAGGGGACCTGCTCGGACCGCAGGAGATCTTCCGCGCGGAGAAAGCCCTCTGCAAAGGATGCGGCCTGCCCTACGAGACGCCTTCGTTCGTCGCCGCGCTGCGAGCCCGAATGGAGACCGCAGGGTTCGGCGGCGTGCTCGTCGATCGGCTCGACTACTGCCCCGAGTGCCGCGCGACCTTGCAGGGCTAGCAGGGACGGCAGGCAAGGAGGCCGCACAGCCGGCGGCCTCCTTGCCTGTCCGACCCGCCCCCGATCACCGGAGGCTCGTCAGCCGTCGCGGCCGGCCGCCGCCGCGATCGCCCGATCCAGGATGCCGATGCCCTCGACGAGATCGCGGTCGCTGACGTTGCTTGGCAGGATAAGGCGCAGGACGTTGCCGAACGGACCGGCGGGGTGGAGCACCACGCCGCGCGCGAGACGGCCTGCGAGCACCTGCTCGACGAACAGGCCATCGGCAGGGTCCGACAGCCGAATTCCACGCAGATCTCGCCATCCTTGCAGGAGCGCACAGACACAGCGCTTGACCGGCCTTACGATCAGGCTTGCGAAGATCCGCCGCCGTCCGGGGGTAGCCCGGCGTTTCCGGGGACGGGTGCCTCGCGGTGGCGCGGCACGATTCTTGGTGCTACGTTCAGGTCGGAAGGAGTGCGAAAAGGTGGCTCACGCCCAAGCTCCCGCAGCTGCCGGGGCCCTCGTCGAGGTGGGGCCGTTCGCCGAACTTCCGGAGGCGACGACTGCCCGTCTCGCGGAGATCACGAGCATGCGGCACTATCGCAAGGACATGTACATCTTCGGCGAAGGCGAGCCGGCCGAGATGCTCTGCTTCGTGCACCGCGGCGCCGTGAAGGTGTTCAAGACCACGTCCGACGGCCAGGAGCAGACGCTGCACCTTCTGCAGCCGAACGAGCTCTTCGCGATCACCGGCTTCGTCGTGGGCGGCATCTACCCCGGGACTGCGCAGACCCTTGAAGACAGCTGGATCGGCTGCATCCGCAACCACTCCCTGCGCAGCCTCGCACAGAGCGATGCCGCCCTCGCATGGGCCCTGCTGGCGTTTTTCGCACGCCGCCTCACGGGCACGTCGCAGCAGGTGCTGGACCTCGGCACGCGGGATACGGCCGGTCGTCTGGCGGCGGCGCTGCTGCAGCTTGCGGGCGTGCGGGACCGCGCCATGGGTCGACACGTCAAGGTGGGGCTGCAGGTCACGCACCGCGAGCTCGCGCAGCTGATCGGCGCCTCGCGCGAAACGGTGACACGCCTCCTTGGCGACTTTCGCCAGGAGGGGAGCATTGCCGTCGGAAGCGACGGCCATCTTGAAATCACGCCGGAGCTCTTGCAGCGCCGCCTGGATTGACCGCTTCAGCCCATGCCGAGCTGCAGGCGCGCGTCGTCGTTCATCATGCGCGGGTCCCAGGGTGGCGAGAAGACAAGCTGCACCTTGACATCGGATACGCCGAGCGGCAGCATGGCGCGCTCGATCGACCGGCCGATGATGGCGTGCAGGGGGCAGCCAGGGGTCGTCAGGGTCATTGTGATATCGACGACGCCGTCGTCACGGACATCGACGTGGTAGACAAGTCCCAGCGAGACGATGTCGACGCCCAGTTCCGGGTCCATCACCTCACGCAGCACGTCCAGCACCTCTGCCTTGGTTGGCGCCGCCGCCGCCATCAGGCGTCACCCCGCGAGAAGCGCACGCGGTAGTCGCCCTGCGGCAGCGCCTCCGAGGCGTGGCGGAACCCCTTCGCGGCCAGCACGCCGAAGAGCGGCACGGGCTCGAACGGGGCCAGCAGGACCAGATCCTCGTCCTGCGCGAGCTCTGCGACTGCCTGCATGATGTCGTCGAACGGCTCCCCGCCCGCCTTGATCGTCTCCCGCACGTCGAGCAGGCGTTCTCTCGCCATGTCTGCCACCCCGCTTCCGGAATCTTGCGCATCCGACATGAGCCTAGACGCGCGACGCCCTGGGGGATGTGTCGTGCGACACCTCGGCCGCACAGCGGATGTCACAGCGCGGCGGCGTGGAGCGGGCTACGCTCGGGACGATCGAGAACGCGAAGGAGGTCCACGCATGCCAGAGGAGCAAGTCCTTGATGTGCGCCGGCTCGCGCCTGCCCAGCGGCACACCACCATCTTCCACATGTTCGGCGAGCTGCAGCCAGGCGAAGGGTTCGAGCTCGTGAACGACCACGACCCGAAGCCCCTCTACTACCAGTTCTCCGCCGAGCACGAGGGCCAGTTCGAATGGACCTACCTCGAGCAGGGTCCCGAGGTGTGGCGCGTCCGCATCGGCCGGCCGCAGAGCTAGGCGATGCTGCCGATGGCCCCGGGCGGCGCCGATGTGCGGCTGCCGCTCGCGCACCTGGCGTTCGGCCTTTTGGCGAGCCTCGCCTTGGCCGCCGCCCTCCTGGTCGAGCCCGGCTGGGCCGCCTATGGCCTGCCGGGCTCCAGCGCGACGCTCGTCCTGACGCACCTCTTCACGCTCGGCTGGGTCACTGCCACGACGATGGGCGCGATGCTGATGATCGTGCCGGTGGCAGGCGTCGCCAAGGTGCCTGCGGGCCGCTTTGCGCTCCTCGTGCCGGGAGGCACCCTGCCTGGCGTCGTCCTGATGCTGCTCGGCTTCGGCTACGGCCTGCCGGGGCTGCTCGCGGTCGGGGGGAGCCTGGTGGTGCTAGGCGTGCTCGCCTTCTGCTACCTCCTCATGCGCACGGTGCAGGGGGTGACGGTTCCCTCGCCGACGCCGGCCGGCGCGCTGGTCGCCGCCTGCTTTCTCGTGCTCACGGTGCTCTTCGGCCTGACGGAGGCCCTGAACTTCAGCTACGGCTTCTGGCAGGTGTCTCCCGTACGCTTTATCGCGCTCCACGCCGACCTCGGCGGTTTCGGCTGGATCACGCTCGCCATTCTCGCGGTGAGCTACAAGCTGATCGCCATGTTCACCCTGTCGCACGAGCGCGAGCGCTACCCAGCGGCGGTGTTCGTTCTCTGGAGCCTGGCCGTGCTCTGGGCCGGGGCGATGGCGCTCTTCGGTTCCGACAGACTGGCGGCTCTCGCTGCCCTGCCGGCGCTGGCCGCCTATGTCCTCTTCCTGATGGACATGCGCCGCCTCGTCTCCGCGCGCCAGCGTCCCATCGAGCCCGGCATCCGCCAGGCCATCCTGAGCTGGATCGTCCTCGGCGTCCTGTTGATCGCCATCCCGCTGCAGCTGCTGGGTGTCCTGAAGATCTCGCCGTACGCCTACGCCTGGCTCTTCGCCTTCGGCGTCGCAGGGGCCAACCTCTGGGGTTTCCTGTTCAAGGTCGCGCCGTTCCTCGTCTGGTTCCACAGCTACGCGGACCTGGCCCCGGGGAAGAGAGCCCCTCGGCTGACCGACATGGTGGGCCCGGGCTATCTGCGGGCCGGCAGCTGGTTCCTCTACTTGGCCGTGCCACTCGGCACCGCAGGCCTGGCGATCCCCTCCCGGCCGGTGCTGGCAGCGGGCGAGATGCTCAGCGCCCTTGCCGCAGCCGCGTTCACGGCGGCAGGCTGGCGGCTCGCGGGCCATTACGTCGGGCGGCCGCTAGCGTGATGCCGAGGGATCCCCTGATCGTCACGCCGCGCACGGCGCCACCGCCGCACGTGGTGCTGCGGCCGATCGCGGCCGGCCTTGGCGCCCTGATCCTGGCGGGCTGCTGGCTTGCGCTGCTCGGCGCTCCCCGAGGCGAGTCCCTCCTTGGACTCATCCACCTCGCGCTGGTCGCGGGACTCCTCACGCTGGCCACCGCGGCGGCGGCGCAGCTGAGCGCGGCGACGACCGGCCAAAGCCACCCCTGTCCCCATCGCCTCGGTCTTCTGCTGCTCGCCCTGCCTGCCGGCGGACTCCTGCTCTGCATCGGCTTTCTGGTCTCATGGCCGCCCGCGCTGGCAGCGGGCGGCCTCTTGGCCTTCACGGCGCTCGCGTGGGTGTTTGCGCACGCGCTGGGCCGCATCGCTCGTGGACGACGCCCAAGACCCCTGCACCTCGGCCTGCTGCTCGGGCTTCTCGGCTTTCTCGGCGCCGCGACGGGCGGCATCCTGATGGCCGTCGGCCTCGCCTTCGACCTGCCGGTGCTCCTCGTCATCCTGCCGTGGCATCTTGCCCTGGCCTTCGGTATGGGCTTCGGAGCACTCCTCGCGGGCGTATCATGGCAGCTTCTGCCCATGTTCGGGCGCGCGCGCCAACTGTCCGGTCCCATCGCCTTCCTGCCGCCGGCCCTGTTCGCGGGCGCCGCGATCATGGCGGCCCTGCTCTCGGGAAAGTCCGCCACCGCGGCTGCCTGGCCGCTCGCGGCGGCCGCCTTGTGTCATGCGATGCTCGGCGTCTGGGCCCTTGCGCGAGGAACGCGCGGCAAGCCGCCGCCCTACACAGGCCTGGCCCATCTGGCGGCGGCGCTCTTGCTCCTCGCGTCGACGCTCGCCCTGACGCAGGCGCTCTTCGCGGATGCCCTGCTGCTGGCGTTCGGCGGCCTGGCCGTCGCGGTGCTCGGCTATCTCGAGCGCATCCTGCCGTTCCTCGTCTTCGAGCGCCATCTGGGCCGCCTTTCGCCAGGCAAGCGCGTACCGAAGCTGCAGGAGATCCTGCCGCCCAGGGGACGCCTCTGGCTGCTCGCCCTCTACCTCGCGTCACTCAGCCTCGCCGCCTTTGGCGTTGCCTTCGCCCTTCGTCTCTTCGGCGTCGCACTCGCTGCGCTCGCCGTCCGGCTGCTCTTGTCCCTGCGTCGCATGCCGGCACGCGACGCAGCCGAGCGGTAGGTCAAGGGAACGGTCCCTAGTTCCGAGGGGGAAATCCCTGCCGCAGATTGCATGCCGCAGAGAGTTGCGCGGAGGTGTCCGCCTCATGTCGCCGCCATACGCTTCCAGGACGAGAGGGACTCTTGCGACTGAGTCGAAGTATCTCACTGGCATCGTCATGCCGAGCTGCTTTCGTCGCATGAAGGTGACCTTATTCCGCCTGGAGCGGGGGCGAAGCCCATCTTTCCTGACATGGACACTCTTATTTGGCCACAGATTCGCGCAAGCATCTCCATACACGCCGTATTCCAGCCCATCGTTTCGCTCGTGCACGGGCGCGTAGCGGCATACGAGGGGCTCAGCCGTCCGTCCGACGGAGCAGGGAATCCGCTCGAGATCGTGGACGTGGTGGAGAGCGCCCGGGATGCCGGGCCGGAGGCGGAAGCCGAGCTCGACGCCATGGCCATACGGGCCATCTCTGCCAAAGCCCTGGGCCTGCCGTCCGGCGTCATGCTGTTCGTCAACGTCTCGCCGGCGACCGTGCTCGACCATCCGGAAACGCTTTACCCGCTGGCGGATCTTCCCTGCACCGTCGTGCTGGAGGTCACGGAGCGCTCGAGCGTCCCTGAGGCGCGCTGGCAGGCGTTCACGCTGGCGCTGGACATCCTGCGCTGGCGAGGCCTTCTCGTCGCCATGGACGACTGCGGCGCAGGCTACTCCGGCCTGAACCGGCTGGTTGCGCTGCGGCCCGATTTCGCCAAGGTGGACATGGCGCTCGTCCGCGGCGTCGACCGCGACAGCGCGAAGGCGCAGCTCGTCGGGGCCCTCGTGTCGTTCGCGCAGCGCGCCGGCATCGCCGTGATCGCGGAAGGCGTCGAGACGGCGGCGGAGCTGCACACCCTCGGTGAGCTGGGCGTGGGCTATGTGCAAGGCTTCCTGCTGGCGAAGCCGGCCGAAGGCTTCCTGCCTGCCGAGGTCACGCTCGCCGCGCCCGTCGGCGCGGCTCCGGCCGCCGATCCTGCAGCAGCCCTGGGCGCGGCCATGCACCTCGCACGCATGGCCGCAAGGGGCCTTGGCGATGCTCCCGGGCTCTACGAGGCGATCGTCCACGCCGCCCGCGACGCGACCGGCGCGGACCTTGTCGTGCTCCGCCGGCTGACTGGCCAGATCCTGCGGCCGGTGGCGACGTCGGGCGTGCCGGAGGAGCCCGTGGCCATCCCTATGTCGTCCGCGGACCCCATGGCGCAAGCCTTCAGCGCGGAGCGCCCCCTGGCCCGCCAGACGAGGGTGGAAAACGGCACGGCGTCGCCTTACGGCTCGGTGTTCGGCACTCCCGTCGTGGTCGACGGTGTGGGCTGGGGCCTCCTTACCATCAAGTTTCTCGAGGAAAACCGGATCCGCGGCGATCTTGCCGATCTGGTGACGGGTCTGGCCGACGAGGCCGGTCTCATCCTCGCGGCGAACCGGGGAGGCCTCCTGCCGAGCCGCACCGAGGCCATCGACCTGCTGAGATTCGCCGTGGCTCACCCGGGCGACATCTCCCTGTTTCTTGCGCGCGTGATCCGGGACGTCGAGCGGGCCACAGGTTCCCACGACTGCTGGATCGGCGTCGTCGATGGCGAGCGGTTCGACATCATCAGCGGCAGCGGCGATGTGGACCGGACGGACCTCGGCGAGTGGCTCGACTCCGCCAGCGAGGTGGGGCGCATGCCGCCGGGCGTTTCGCTGCGCGAGGCCCGGCGGGTGATCGTGGACGACATCAGGCTGGAGCCGTCGCTCGCACCGCAGCTCGAGGGCCTTCTGCAGCAGGCCATCATCTCGGCGGCCGCGATCCCGATGTTGTATGAGGGACGCGTCGTCGGCATCCTCAAGGTCTACCACAGCACCGTGGCGGCGTTTACGGAGGACCAGCTCACCTTCCTCGAGGAGGTGGCTGCCTTGCTTGCAAGCTACCTCGGAAGGGCGCAGGAGAGCCGCGCATAGGGCATCGCCCGGCCGCTCCGGTACGCAGGCGGCTGGGACGGGCCCTTCCTTGCGACGATCAGCCTGGGACATGTGATCGGGCCGCTGCACGGTGCCAAAGGGGCAGCGCGGCGGACGGTCACGGACAGGCAGTTTGGGGGATGGACATGGCGCGTGTCCCTGGAGATGCAAAGGAGCCGCGGCAGCAGGATGCGCTCTCGGACCTCAGGCGCGAGATTGCGGAGCTGACGGCGGCAAACGAGAGCCTTCGTCGCGACATTGAGGCGGCAAAGGCGGCCGGACAGGGAGCGGACGTCTACCGGAAGATCATCGAGACGACCACGCAGGGCTACTGGCTCATCTCGCCGGACCTCAGGACGATCGACGCCAATCGGGCGTTCTGCGAGATGCTCGGTTACGCCAAGGAAGAGATGCTTGGGCGGTCGATCCTCGACTACTACGACGAAGAGAACCGGAAGATCCTCCTGGACTCCGTCGCCAACCTGGCCGGGCGGGAGCGGCCGGGGTACGAGGTGGCCCTGCGCCGCAGGAGCGGCGAGCGGCTGCACTGCTTCTTCAGTGTGGCAACCCTTTGGGACGAGCAGGGACGGATCCAGGGATCCTTCGCGCTCGTCACCGACATGACCGATCGCAAGCGGACCGAGGAAGCTCTCCTCGAGTCCCAGCGGCGGACCGCGGACATCATCCAGTTCCTGCCCGATGCCACCTTTGTGATCGACGCCGACTGCAAGGTGACGTTCTGGAACCGCGCCATGGAAGAGATGACGGGCATCAAGGCTGCCGACATGATCGGCAAGGGCGGCTACGAGTACGCGCTGCCGTTCTACGGGGACAAGCGGCCGATCCTGATCGATTTCGCCCTCCTGCCCGACGAGGTGCTGGAGCGCGATTACAAGGTCATCCGCAAGGAGAAGAACTTCGTCGCCGTGGAGACGATGCTGCCGGACGGCGAGCGCTACGTCTTCGGCGCGGCATCGCCAATCTATGACGCAAGCGGGAAGGTGCTCGGCTCCATCGAGTCCATCCGCGACCTCACCGACCGCAGGCGCGCGGAAGTGGCCCTGCGGGAGTCTCAGAGGCAGATGGAGGATATCATCAACTTCCTGCCGGACGCGACGTTCGTGATCGACGCGCAGGGCAAGGTGATCTCCTGGAACCGCGCCATGGAGGAGATGACCGGCATCAGGGCCGCCGACATGATCGGCAAGGGCGATTACGAGTACGCCCTGCCGTTCTACGGCCTGCGCCGGCCGATCCTGGTCGATCTCGTGCTGCGCCAGCATGAACAGCTGCCGGACAACTACGGCCTCATCCGCAGGGAGCAGAGCTTCCTCACGGCGGAGACCTACGCGCCCGGCCTGCCCGGTGGCGACCGGGTCGTCTTCGCGGCCGCTGCGCCGATCTACAGCATCGAAGGGAATGTCGTCGGCTCCATCGAGTCCATTCGCGACGTGACGAGCCGCAAGCAGGCCGAGGAGGCCTTGAAGGAGAGCGAGGCACGCTTCCGGACGATGATGGAGCAGTCGCCGGTGGCGACGCAGGTCTTCGCGCTGGACGGCACCTTGGAAGATACCAACAAGGCGGCGGAGGAGCTGTTCTCCCATGCGGCCGGGGAACTCGTCGGCAGGTACAACGTGCTCGGAGACGAGCAGGTGCGGCGGATCGGTGCCAAGGCACTGATCGAACGGGTGCTCGCCGGCGAGAGCGTGCCCGCGGCGGAGTTCCACTTCGACACCGCGGAGAGCTTCCGCGGCCCCGGCAGGCAGCTCTGGCTCAAGACCCGCTGCTACCTGGTACGCGACGCGGCAGGCAAGCCGAAGAACTTCGTGATCCTGCACGAGGATATCTCGGAGCTCAAGCGCTACCAGCAGCATCTCGAGGACATGATCGCGGAGCGCACGGCGGAACTCCGGCAGGCCAAGGTGGAGGCGGAAGCCGCAACCCGGGCGAAGAGCGAGTTCCTGGCCAACATGAGCCACGAGATCCGCACGCCGATGAACGCGATCATGGGATTCGCGGGTCTGGCACTGAAGACGGAACTGACCAAGAAGCAGAGGGACTATCTCAGCAAGATCGACACGTCCGGCCGGGCTCTCCTGGGCCTCATCAACGACATCCTGGATTTCTCCAAGATCGAGGCCGGCAAGCTCGAGATGGAGGCGACCGACTTCCGCCTGGACGAGGTGATGAACAACATCGCCACGATGGTGTCGAACCAGGCGGCGAGGAAGGGGGTCGAGCTGCTGAACGCGGTGGCGCCCGACGTGCCCTTGGCGCTCGTCGGCGATCCGCTGCGGCTCGGCCAGGTGCTCCTCAATCTCGCAAACAACGCCGTGAAGTTCACGGAACACGGTCACGTGCTGCTCCGGGCCGAGCTCGTCGAGAAGAGCGAGAGCCGCTGCTGCGTCCGCTTCAGCGTGAAGGACACCGGCATCGGCATGACGGCGGACCAGGTGGGGAGGCTCTTCACCGCCTTCACGCAGGCCGACACCTCCACGACGCGCAAGTACGGCGGCAGCGGGCTCGGGCTCACGATCTCCCAGCGGCTCGTGGAGATGATGGGCGGCAGCATCGCGGTGGAGAGCGAGCCGGGATCGGGCAGCACCTTCAGCTTCACGGTGGGATTCCCGCGCGGATCCGCGGAGCGCGAGGCGCGACTGACGCCACGCGACGGCCTTCAGGGGCTGAGGGCTCTCGTCGTGGATGACAACGAGATGGCGCGCGAGGTGCTGCAGGAGCAGCTTGAACCGTTCGGCATCGTCGTGACCGCTGTGGCGTCGGCCGAGTCCGCCATCCGCGAGCTCGAATCGGCCGGCACGCACCCTTACGACCTCGTGCTCATGGACTGGCAGATGCCAGGCACGGACGGTGTCGCCGCCGCGCGGCAGATCCTCTCCGACCAAAACCTTGCGAAGCCCCCTGCGATCATCATGGTCACGGCGTTCGGCCGCGAAGAGGTCATGGAGACGGCTCAGGAGGCGGGTGTAAGCGGCTTCCTGATCAAGCCCGTCAACCAGTCCCTGCTCTTCGAGACGCTCATGCAGATCTTCGGCCACGGCGGGGGCCATGAGGCATCTCCATGGGAGGACCTGCCCGATCTCGTCCCGGACCTCGCCGGCATCAAGGTGCTGCTGGTGGAGGACGCGGTCATGAACCAGCAGGTGGCGACCGAGATCCTGGAGAGCGCAGGCGTCAGGGTGGATGTCGCGGAGAACGGCCAGCGGGCCGTGGAGGCCGTGTCGCAGGATCGTTACGACCTCGTTTTGATGGATGTGCAGATGCCGGTGATGGGCGGCTTCGAGGCGACGCGCCTGATCCGTGCGATGCCGTCCTGTGCCGATCTGCCGATCGTGGCCATGACGGCCCATGCCATGCGGGGAGCCCGTGAGGAGTGCCTGGCCGCGGGCATGAACGACTACGTCACGAAGCCGATCGACACAAAGCAGCTTTTCGCGGTCATGGCTGCGTGGCTGAAGGGCAAGACGCCAGGCGCGTTCGAGACGCCGCGGCTCCGCCCGGTGCAGATGAGGCCGGCGACCACGCCGCTGCCAGAGCTGCCGGGCGTCGACAGCCGCAAGGCTCTTGAGCGGCTCGGGGGTAACCAGAAGCTGTTCTTGGACCTCCTCGAGACGTTTGGGGCGAGCTACGCGACGGCGGTGGAGGATATCAGGCGCTCCTTGGCCGAGGGAGACCTCGAAGCGGCCGCGCGCCTCGCCCACACGGTGAAGGGTGTCGCCGGGAACCTCTCGGCAGACGGCGTGTTCGCTGCGGCCAGGGACGTGGAAACGGCATGCGCTGGCGGCGACCTGAACGCGATGCATGGCCTGCTCGCCACGCTCCAGCGGCAGATCGGGCTGGTCGTGCAGACCATCGGCAGTCTGCCGCGGCGGGAAGCGAGACAGGAGGTCGCGGCGGGCAGCTCGGCGCCGGAGGAACTCATGCCGCTGCTCCTGGCGCTCGAGACCGAGGTGCGGGACCAGAACCTTGCGGCCTGCGACACGTTCGAGCGGATCGAGAGGCTGATCCCAGCCGGTGCCGAGCTCGACAGGCTCCGGGGCAGCCTCGACGTCTTCGACTTCAGGGCCGCGCTCGACGCCATCGAGGCCCTGCGAAGCCACCTGCGGTGAGCGGAATACGCGTCCTTGCGGAGGATTGGCAGTGCAGAGGATACTGATCGTCGACGACGTCCCGGCGAACGTCAAGATCCTGCGTGAACTCCTGATCGGGAACTACGAGCTCTTCGTCGCCACCAACGGGAGGATGGCCGTGGAGGTGGCCGAGGCGAAACTCCCGGATCTCATCCTGATGGACGTCATGATGCCGGAAGTGGACGGGATCACCGCTTGTGGCGTCCTGCGCAGCCGTCCTGCGACGGCCGAGATCCCGGTCATCTTCATCACGGCCAAGAGCGAAGTCGACGACATGGTGCGGGGCTTCGAGGCTGGCGGCGTGGACTACGTCACGAAGCCGTTCAACCCCTCGGAGCTCAACGCCCGCGTCAAGACGCACCTCGAGCTCAAGCGGTCGCGCGAGCAGCTGCAGCGCTACGGGCGCCAGCTCGAAGAGGCCAACCGGCAGCTCGAGGACAGGAACGAGCGGCTGAACGAGGCCATCGAGCAGCTGCACGTCGCCGCCATGACCGATCCTTTGACGGGCCTGCGCAACAGGCGCCACATGACGATGAAGATCCAGGAGGAGATGGTCCGCTTCAAGCGGAGCCAGAGAGCCTTCTCGCTCATCCTGGCAGACATCGACCACTTCAAGCAGGTCAACGATCTTTACGGCCACGAGTGCGGCGATCAAGTGCTGCGTCACGTGTCGGACAAGCTCCGGCTCGGCATCAGAGAGCAGGACCACGTCGCGCGCTGGGGAGGGGAGGAGTTCCTGCTGCTGCTGCCCGAGACCGGTGCGGACGGCGCCCTTCTCGTGGCGGAGAAGCTTCGCCTGGCGGTGGCCGAGTCCCGCGCGCTCTGCCAGGATCAGGACATCCGGGTCACGATGACGTTCGGCGTCACCGAATACGACCAGTCAGGCAACATGGACAGCACGATCAGGGAGGCGGACAACGCCCTCTACCTCGGCAAGCAGCGGGGCAGGAACCGCGCAGTTGCGCTGTGACGACACGTTCCAAACCGGTCGTTCGGCATCGATGCCGGGCCTCGTGACGAGGTGAGGCAGGCGTCCCGCCGATCGAGACCTGCCCTGTGCCTTCTGATGGAGAGCACTGCGGTCCGAGTCGGACTGTGTGGACCGGACCTGCAGTCTTGCCCGCAGGCGGGCACCGAACGCGGATCCGCGCCCGGAGTCACCTGCCAAGCGACGCGAGGAAGTTCGGGTAGGTCCAGACCCCGGCGCCGTAGGTAGAGATGTACGCCGTACCGTCGCTGGCGATCGTCAGGGCGGTCACGGCGCGGTCGGGCAGATTGAAACTCACGTCGCGCCACGTCCGGCCGAGGTTCGCGCTCACGTAAACTCCGGACTCGCAGGTATAGATCAGAACCGGTCCCGCCGGCCCCATGGCGAACATGACCTGCGGGGCGGTGGTGAAACGGTCGTTCGACTGCATCGCTGTCGGCGTGAACGAAGCTCCGCCGTCGGTGCTTATCATGGTGGTCCCGAGGATCGTGATCCCGAAGGTGTCCGGATTGAGGCTCGGGTTGTACTGGCTGCCGACGACGATGCTGCTGTTCTGCGGGTCGACCGCCAGGGAATTGAAGGCCTCCGAGCTCGCCTTGGTCCAGTGCGCCCCAAAATCGTGGGATACGAAGAGGCCATACCAATTGGCCGCGTAGACCACCGCAGGATTGTCGACGCCGACGGCGACGGTCTGCGCGTCACTGGGCGAGCCGGGCAGAAGCCGCCACGTCTGTCCCTTGTCCGTGCTTTCGAAGATGCCTGCCCCACCGATCAGGTAGATCGGACCGGACTTGCCGAAGGCGAAGCCGGATGCCGTACTGACCTCCGTGCTTTCCTGCTGTGTCTCGTCGATCTGCGGCGCGGCGAACGTCTTGCCGCCGTCGTTGGAAACGTAGAAGAACCCCGTGACATGCGGTTCCGTCCACATCAGCACGACCGAGGGATCGTAGGGATCCACCGACACGATGCCGAGCTCGCCCTTGTTGACGATCGTCCAGGTATTGCCGCCGTCCGGGGAATAGACGGGCGACATGTCCTGCACGGTGGTGAAGATCTGGGTGCCGACCGTGGCGATGTCATACATCAGCGTCCCGGGACGGTTATTGAGGGCTGTCCACGTGTTGCCGCCGTCCTGGGATGCGTAGAGGCCCTGGTCGGTGCCGACATAGATGCGCTGATCATTGCTTGGGTCGAAGACGACGCAGCGGACGTCGAAGAAGAAATCGGGGACGAGGGAGAAGCTCGTCCCATCGTCCGAGGAACGGTAGAGCCCGCCGTTCACCCCCGCGTAGACAACGCCGCTCTTCTGCGGATCGACCGCGAGATACTGCACCGGCGTGGCGTCGGGTAGACCGTGCGCGGCGGTGTCGATCATCGTCCAGGTGCCGCCTCCGTCCGACGACGCGTAGAGCGAGGGATTTCCGTCCTCTGGTCCGAGGTACGGGCTGGAGGTGACGACGAACACGTTCTGGGGCAGCGTCGGATTGACGACGATCTGGCTGATCGAGGGGTTCAAGACGTTGTCCACGTTGAGCGACTGGGTGAACGTCTTGCCTCCGTCCGTCGACGCGAGCACGGCGGCGTATTGGCTCTTGACCCCGCTGACGTACGCGGCGCTCTCCTTCCAGACGCCGACGTACATCGTGTGTCCGTCGGCGGACACCGCCGATGCGGTCACGATGAGATGGGGAAACGAGGCCACCTTTTGCCATGTAGTACCGAAGTCGCTCGAGGCCAGGACGGCGTGGAAGGTCGTCGCATAGAGCGTTCCTCCCTGGTACTGGAGACCATATCCACCCTCAGGGTAGGTCTCCTGCCACGTTTGGCCTCCGTTGACCGTCTTGTAGACGAGTCCCGTCGCCGGGACCGGCCCTGCCACCTCGATGACGGCCACCTGGGGGTTCGCCGGATCGACAGCCAGGGCCGTGACGTCGGTGTACTTCAGTCCGAGATTCGCGAAGGTCCAGGTCTGCCCGCCGTCGGCGGACGTGTACATCCCCCCGTCGCCGGTGACGCCGGGATAGCCACCAGGTCCCGACATGGGGTGGGCCTGGCCGGAGGCAAGGTAGAGGACGTTCGAGCCCGGGGTGAAGCCCACGGAGGAGACCACACCGGACTGTGCGGCGTGCAGTCCCGGACCGGTGTCGATGTTGAAGGGACCGATGTTGGTCCAGCCGTAGGCCAGTTCCACCGTGGCGGTCGAGGTGCTGGCCTGCAGATGCTGGCCCAGCAGCGAACGCACCATGTGCACCTCTGTGGTGACGGGCTCTGGTGCCTTAGCGTGGAACGACAGGTAATAGAGCGTCGTGTCGGGTGCCGGCGCGGTGAAGGTACCAGTTGCGGTGACCACGATTCTGCCGGGACTGGCCGCGCTTGCGCGCAGGTTGGCGGATTGCGACGCGAGGTCCCCGACGAGGCCTGTGAAGACCAGCGCGCGTGGGTCATAGGTCAAGGTCTCCTGAAGTTGTGAGAATGGCTGTCCGTTCATCAGCTGTACCGGGATCTCGACCGGGCCGCGATAGGAGGTGCTGACGTCCGACAGTACCACCGTCGTCGTCGGCGAGGCTCCCCTGGCCATCGGTGCGGCCATGACGGCCATCAAGGCGAGGGCCAGAAGTGCGATGGCGAACGTCTGTGTCCGCGACAATGTCCCCATCTCCTTGCGGCATCGACGGCAGCCGGTGCTGGCCAAGCTGTTCGCTGGCTTATGCCGTGCTGGTTCACCATCGACATCTGGAAACCTTCTGGAAGCGACGACGCGACCGGACTCCGTGGCTCATGGCCGCCTTTGTGCCGAAGGCGGATCGTGGCGGCATCTAGGGCTCCATCCGCATGGTCGCCGCCATGCGGCGACAGATGGCGATGAACTCTGCCGCAGATCGCGATACATAGGCGCCCTTGCTCGTGACGATTTCAAGCTCCCGATACGGCCTCTGGCGCAGTCTGATCGCCTTGAGCAGCCCAAGCCGCTCCTCCTGGTCGATCGACATGCGCGGAGCGATGCTGACCCCCATGCCGATCTCGACGAGCCCCTTGATCCCCTGGATGCTGGACATCTCCTGGGCGATCCGTGGGGAGAATCCCGCGCTCTTGCACGATTCCCACAGGACGCTGCGCAGGCTGAACCCCGCCTCGAGCACCACGAACGGGCGGTCGCTGAGCTCCCGCAGGTCGATCTCAGGGCGTCCGGCCAGGGGATCGTTGACCGGGACGATGGCGTAGAGTTCCTCGGTGAGCAGCGGCTGTACCTCGATCTGTGCGCTCGGCTCCGCGTTCGTCACGACTGCGAGGTCCAGGCGGTGCGCGGCGAGCTCTTCCAGGATGCCGCTGGCGCTCGACTCCACGACACGCAGGTCGATGGCGGGGAACTCCTCGCGAAACGCCTTGATCACGGTGGGGATGAGATGCGCCGTGACCGTCGGCATCGTGCCCAGCACCAGCCGGCCGCGCTGCAGCCCCTCCAGTGCGTCGATCGAATCGCGGATCTCCGCCACCTGTCGCATGATCTGGCGCGCGTGCGGCAGCACGGCGCGCCCCACCTCCGTCAGCCGCACGCCGCGGGGCAGGCGGTCGAAGAGGGGATAACCGAGTTCCCGCTCCAATGCGGCGATCTGTGCGCTGACGGAAGGCTGGGCGACGTAGAGGGCCTGGGCTGCTGCCGTGATGCTGCGCCGATCCGCGGCTTCGAGGAACATCTCGAGCTGCCTCAGTTCCATGTTGCACCTCCGATTCTGTGGAGCCCTCGCTTCCATAGGAAAGAACGATGGCTCGTAATGAGAGCAGATATTAGACGTATAGCACAGGAGGTCCTACCTTGAAGGTGGCCCCAAGGCCGGACACCCTACACCAAGCCTTGCCGGGCGGCAGGGAGGAATCCAGATGCTCCAGAGGCAAACCGTCACCATCCGCGACATCCCGCGGACCACGACCCGGACGCCGCGACGGGAAGGTTCACCGTCCGTGCTGGCGTACTTGCAGAGGTTGTCCCTAGGCTGGGCGCGTGCCTGGAACTCGTGCTCGCTGGAGGAGCGGATCGACAGCGAAGTCCGATTCCGCCTTCATCGCAGGCCGGAGCCCGGTGACGAACTGCTCGTGAACATGATCGTGGAGGAGCTCTCACGCTGAAGGCCGGTTCGTGCCCCCGTGTTTGCGCAGCGAACGACGCGACCATGGGAAGGGCGGGCGGCATCAGTTGCCGCCCGCCCTTCCCATCTGCCTCCCTTGGGCCGCGACGACGCGCTGGCCGCGCTGATCGAGTTGACGTCATGGCCCGTGCGCAGGCCATGCGTGATGGCGCGAACGGCGGCGGCGGCCGTCCCGGTTTCCTGTTCAGTTCCGCGATACGTCGCGGGCTGCCGCGATGATGGCGTCCACGGCCTCGTCCACCCGGTCGAGGTGGGTGCGGTGTGCCAGCACGGCGAGACGCAGCGTGAAGCGGCCGTCGACGACCGTGCTCGAGAGGAAGATCCGCCGACCCGCGTTGACGCGCTCCAGCACCGCACGGGTGCGGGCGTCGGCAGTCGGCGTGTCGCCTGCCCGTACGCGCAGGCCGACGATGCTCAGGGTAGGGGGCCAGGGGAGGTCCAGCAGGGGCTCCGCGGCCAAGCGGCGGTAAGCGTGCAGGGCAAGGTCGAGCTTCTCGTCGAGCGCCTGTCGGAAGGCGGCCACGCCGTACAGGTGCAGCGGCAGCCAGATGCGCAGGCCGCGTAGCTCGCGCGTCAGCTCTGGTCCGAGGTCGGCCGGATCCGGGACCTCCTGCGCGTCGAGGTCCTGCAGGTAGTGTCCCGAAACGGCATGAGCAGCCCTGAGCGCATCGACGTCCCTTACCACGAGGGCCCCTGTCCCGTACGGGGCGAAGAGAGACTTGTGCGGATCGAGCGTGACGGAGTCGGCCCGCTCGATGCCGGCCAGGATCGCGCGGCCGCGGTCCGTCAGGCGGAAGAGTCCGCCATATGCGCCGTCGACGTGCAGCCAGAGATGCTCGGCCTGCGCGACGTCCGCCACCGCCTCGAGCGGGTCGACGACGCCCGTGTTCGTCGTGCCGGCGGCGGCGACCACCAGGAATGGCCGAAGGCCCGCCTTCCGGTCACGTGCTACGACCTCCGCGAGGGCGTCGACATCCATGCGCAGGTCGGAGGTGCAAGGGACGACCCGCACTGCGCGCCCTGGCAGGCCCGCGAGCCGCACCGCCTTGCCCACCGACTGGTGCGCCTCACGGGTCAGGTAGACGGTGCCGTCCGCAATCTCCTCGCCGAGCCGCTCTCGCGCCGCGACGACCGCGGCAAAGTTCGCGATCGACCCTCCGGACACGAGGATGCCGCCCGCTCGCTCGGGCATGCCCACGACATCCGCGAGCCAGCGCACGACGCTCCACTCGAGCGCTACGAGCCCAGGCGCCGTGGCGGCCATCCCGACATAGCGGTTGGTGGCGCGCGCGTAGAGGTCCGCGACTGCGCTTGCAAACATGCCGCCGCCAGGGATGTAGGCGAGGTAGCCGGGACCTGCCGTCTCGACGGCGGCCGCCGCAGCCTCTTCGATGCGGCCAAGGAGCTCGTCGAGGGTCTTCACCGGCACTTCTGGCGGGGGGATGAGAAGGCGGTGCTGGAGGTCTTCGATTGCCTCGGGCGACATGCCGGCGAGACTCGCCGGGTGTTCTTCGAGTTCGTCCACAAACGCGATGGCGCGCTCCACGACGGCTTCCGCGAGCCGGTGCATCTCGGTTGCGTCCGGTTCCAGAGGATAGCTCAAGAGATAGCCCTCCCGGTGGTCGATCGCGACCACGTTCGCTCTTGCGCCGCACCCTACCTGCGCAGAGGCGGCCTGTCGGCGCGCGGGATGTACGGCTGCCCCAAGGACACGTGTTGACGTGCATGCGGGAGTGATCGATGATACCCATAGGGGTATCTGCCCGCCCCCGCCCCACGGTGCCGCAGGTGCGGTCCGGAGGAGGCCGAAGGCGATTGCAACGGACGACTCTGAAGGCCAATGTGCGCATGTATCGAGCGTTTCTTGCCGGGATGTGGCGCTACCGGCATCGCCTCAAGCGCGACGAGGTATGGATCCAGGGCTACGCCGCCAAGAAGGGCGTGCGGGTCAATCCGCATTGGATGATGCGGACTAACCTCAAGATCTGGATCGAGGAGAACCGCGACCTGTACGGCACCCAGCAGTGTCCCTGCTTCGAACCGTCTGGAGATCCGGCACTCGACAGGAAGCTGATGTGCCCGTGCAAGTTCGCCCTGGGCGATATCGAGGCGACCGGCACCTGCCATTGCACGCTGTTTGGCCGGGCCGACTTCACGCCAGCCGACTTCACGCGCGCCGAGGCCCGGCTACAGCATGAGTACCGTCCTCGTCTGAAACTGCAGGGCAACCGCCTGGACACCCGGGGCTGGCCCTTCAACCCTGCTCGCGGCCTCATGGTACCGGACCCGATGCATCAGGTGAAGCAGGCGCTGAATCAGATGACAGGCGACCTTGTGATCCTTGTCGACCAGCCCGGTTCCGTCCTGAACCTCCGCCGTCTGGCGGAGACGCGGGGTCTTGGCTTTGAAGGTCGCGAGGTCGCGCCAGGGGTCTCGGAAGTTACCCTGCGGCGCGAACGACCAGGGGCCAGCTGAACGGCTGCGGGTACCCGGTGGGTACCTAAGGCGGTAGGAAGGTCCAGACTAGCTAGGAGAACGAGCATCGAGGGCAGCGACCGCCGCGTTCCGAGGTGGTCAAGGAGCGGGCAGGCCTCTCTCTGTTCTCGGCTCCCAGGCGCGGCCGCCAGGCCCTTTGGGCAGACCAAGCGCGGCGCAGACTGCGGTCCCGCGAGCATGCGGCCTGCGGGATCGTCCTTCCGCAAATGCAGCGGTCTGGAATTGATTACAGTCGGGAGTACACGCCTAATGACTGAGCAATTACGTGACGAGAGATTCCCGTATGCGCATGAATTCGGTCACACCACTCGTCGGTTGAACTGGCTGGGGGTTCGTTATGCAAGAAACTGTCGGTACTTAGAAAACTTGACCAGTTGTAGAACTCCCAATGTGCTATCTCACCTTCAAAAGGTATGCGCATCTCACACAGGGGCTTCCTCAACAATCGTTGCGAATGTTGCCCAGCCCGTAGGAGTTCTTCGTACTCAATCTCATCAAGTGAATACGACTGTCTACTAATTTTCCCTGATGGGCGATGATAAGTCACAACACAGTCTGAACCCGTGGTGTTGATTTGAACTTTCGCCGCTGGGAAGAACCCAGACATAGGCTCGACGAATTCTCCTCTTGGATAGTCGATGAGAATCGGCGATATCCACTGATCACCAAGGTCACACAGGTATCTCTGTTCCCCTTCGTAGGCTAGTATGGCAACGTGTGCTTCAGGGGCAAAGAAATCATGTCCGATTGCGTGGGCTCGGACTCCTGCGCGTTGAAATTCGTGCAACAGCCAGATTGCCAAGTCAAAGCAGTTGCCACTTGTGCCGTACTCATGGCGATGCTCAACCATTTCTGAAACGGATCGTTGTCTTGATCCGCTTGGTTGCTGATAAAGCCAAGCCTTTGTAATCGTCTCCATCGGGAAGTCGTAGAATGCGTTCCATACATTTAAAATGGCGTCAGGTACTTTCAAAGCAAGAACCTCCGTGCATAGTGTATACCACCAAATAGTACATCCGATAGTCGAAAGCCACAATCAGTCAAACCAGAACGTATAGATAACCTGCCATCCTCAGGCCTTGGGCCGCCTTTCGTGGTGCCTTGGCATGGCGACGGAAGAACATGCATGGTCGTGAACCTTTGCTGCTGGGTCGGCCTAGCGGAGCCCCTGCGTCTGGACGGCGAGGCCCGGAGGCACAGGAGCCGGTGGCTCTACGAAGGATAGCGTTCCGGCCCCCACCGTCACCAGTGTGCCGATCTGGATCTCCCAGTAGATCGCTCCTGCGTCGACGGGTGGCACCTCGACGCAGCCGAGACTCTGGGGGAAGCCGTAGGCCTGGCGCACGAAGCCGTGTACCGCGTCGCCGCCGGCGAAGTAGCTGATGTAGTGGACGGGATCGGCATAGGCGATGCCATTGAGGTTCCTGCCCCGCATCACCTGGAAGGCCAGGCGCAGATAGACCGGGAACGTTCCGGTCGGCGTCACCGCTCCTGCCACGCCGGTGTTCGCGGGCACATTCTGCAGCAGGCCCTTCGCAGACCAGACGACCAGGCGCTCGGGCACCGTACGGTCGACATAGACGTACGTGAACGGATGCTGCGCCAGCCGACCGGCCTGAAGATCCCCCTGCAGGGACGCGAGCAGGGCATGCATGCCAGTGCGTGACGGTACGAGTCCCTGCGCGGCTTCATAGCTCATGACGGCGCCGCGCAGCAGCAGGGTCTCCTTGCCCGGTACGAACAGAGCGCGCAAGGGGGCGGGCATGGCCACCTGCGGAAACGTGAACGCCTCGCCGTTCCAGCCCACCGGCAGGTAGCCAAGTGTCGCGAGGTCCTCCTGCAACTGCAGCACCGGTGATATCGCCTGGGCCGCCGCGGAACGAAGATCGGCGGTGCGGTGGACCACTTTGTGGACCGTCGCCGTCGACCAGAGCGCGGCAGGCGCCGCGCTAGATGCCAGCAGGAGGAGTGCGAGTCCTGCCGCCTGCGGCCAAAATCGCTTGTTCCCCATGCCACCGATCTATGCAGGCAGGAGACCGGCTGCCCCCCCTAGACGGCGAGGTTCGCAAGGCGATCGGGACAAGTCCCGCTCTTCAGAGGATATGCAGGTCTGCGCATCCTTGGATTCCTGTCGGCACGGTGACGGCGGTCAACCGCAGGTGGGAGCGCACATCCCCCTGGGCTTTGCCCCGCCCGCATGCCGCCCATCGGTTCCACGGCACCTGCGCCCCCGCCGGCTATGCGTCGCTGAGATCCTCTGCGAACGTGGGCAATGGCACCTGCCGGTGCGAGGCATGCGCGGCCTCGCCAAAGTCGCAGGCGTCCTCGCCGTGCATCGCACGATCGCCACCCTCGAGCACGGGGTCTGCTGCTCGAAGCGGAACCAGTTGACCGCGAAGCGCCGCTCCTGAGGCCGCCGTCCACGCGCAAGCCCACCCAGGCGCGCAGGCCTATCGTCACGTGGGTTTCGGCGGTGACGGCACCTTGAGGTTGCACGGGCCCGGGAGATGTCCAGCGGTGTGCGAAGTCACGCAAGGCCGGCATGATGTGGCGGCATGTGCATCGAATCACCGTGCAGCATCCCTCCTTGAACGCCGTCGGTGCATGTCTCCCTGTCATGGTGAGCCTGCCCGTGTATCTCGGCAGCAGCCTCTCCCCCGGGGCCAAGACCAGATGCGCCGCCCCGTCCAGCGCAGCCGATGCTTGGAGGTGTTCCTCCCCAGATGGTGCAAGCCAGCTATCCCAGTCAGACCGCGCGTCTCACGCTGCGCCCGTTCTGCCCCGACGATCTTGACGACCTGTATGCGATCCATTCGCTGCCCGAGGTAGCCCGCTACCTCTACTGGGAGGCGCGCGACATGGCCGAGGTTCACGACGTGCTCGACGCGAAGTGCCGTCAGTCGTCGCTGGCACAGGCGGGCGACCGCCTGTCTCTGGCAGTCCTTTGGCGGGAGGTCGGCAAGGTCGTCGGCGAGGTGAGCCTCGTGTGGCTGAGCGAGGAGCATCGTCAGGGTGAGGTAGGATTCGTCTTCCATCCTCGTTACCAGGGGAAGGGCCTGGCCCGTGAAGCGGCCGCGGAGATGCTGCGCATCGGGTTCGCCGACATCCGTCTGCACCGCATCATCGGCCGCTGCGACGCGCGCAACGCCGCGTCGGCAAGGCTTATGGAGCGGCTTGGCATGCGGCGGGAGGCGCACTTCTTGCACAATGAGATCTTCAAGGGCGCGTGGGGTGACGAATACGTCTACGCTCTGCTCGACGCGGAATGGGCGGACCTGCACGGCGACGGGCCAGCCGTAGGCAGGACTTGACGCGCCCCGACCCCCTGCTGCTCGACGCGTTCGTCGTCGCAGCGCAAGAACGAGGACTGTTCGGCGAGAAGAAGGTCACGGCGCCGGACCTCTTCCGACTCGTCCGCGACATGCCCTACCGGCGGCCGTCCGACGGGCGCCCCGGAACGCTGGTCGAGGAGTGGTGCGGCACCTGTTCGGGCAAGCACGTTCTGCTCCAGCAGCTGCTGTACGAGATCGGCGTTTCCTCCCGGCTCATGATCGCGACGTACCGGTACTCGTGGCAGGCTGCCGGCGCGCCGCCGCCGGAGCTGGCCGCCATCCTGGACGCGGGCCCTGTTCCTGACGTGCACAACTTCCTTGAAGTGCAGGGCGATGCAGGCTGGCTGCCGGTGGACGCGACTTGGCCTGAAACCACAAAAGAGTTGGGCTTCGCCTTCAACCAGGAGCTTGTGCCCGGCGTGGCGCACCAGATTGCCTGCGTGCCGCCATATCACGCATGGCCTGTGCCGGCCGGGGTGCAGCTTCCGGCTTACAAGGAGCGTATCGTCCGCGGCCACTGCGGACCGGATCTGAGACGCCGCGAGGCATTCATCGAAGCAATCGCTGCCTGGATCTCCGCGCGGCTCGGGTAGGAGACTGCGAAGGTCAGCGGCCCGCTTTGCGCAGCATGAAGAACCCGGACTCCGACGAGGCGAGGAAGCTGCCGGATCTCTGAATCTCTTCGGACACGCGCAAGCCGACGTATGCGAGCAGGTCCTCGCGCAGGGACTCAGGAGCTCCGTTCTGTTCGAGCGCCGAGTCCAGAGGGCCGGATGCGAGAAATCGCACGGCCGGCTCCACGGAGTCGAAGCGAAGTCCTGCCGGGTGGACGAGGACCTCCGGCTGCTCCGGGAAGAACCTGTGGCCGTGTTCGAGCGAGAAGCGAACGCCCGGGCTCTCGATGCGGGCGCCTTTGTAGCCCAGGCTTTCGAGGCCCCGTGCCACCAGGTCAAACAGTTCCCGGTAGGGTCGCTCCGCGGTTGTCGCCGCCAGAAGAAGCCCACCCTGCCTCAGTACGCGCCACGCTTCGTTGAGCGCGAGGCGGATGTCGGGCACATGGTAGAGCATGAAGTGCAGCCCCACCCAGTCGAAGCTTTCGTCCGGCCATGAGAGTGCCTGGGCGTCGCCGATCGCTGCCTCGGCATGCGGATCACCGCGGCACACCTCGCGCAGACGGACGACCATGCCTTCCGACTGGTCCACGCCGACGTAGTGGGGAACTGGACCGAGCCGTTCGCGCAGCGCGTGATACCAGCCGCCGATGCCGGCGCCGACGTCGAGCACCCGCATCGGAACGACCTGGCGCGCTGCCTCGTCGGTGATCGTCTCGAAGAGGTTGCCGCGCTCGATGCTGTACAGGCGATGCGTCTCCATGCGCACTGAGAGTCCATGGTCGTCGCCGTAGGCCCTCTGCAGAAAACCCGGTTCGTCGAAGCGCAATGGACCGTCCTCCCGGGCGATGGCAATGTGAGACTCTGATGGGCAGACTTTGACGCGCGCGCGTCGGTACCTTTCGCCGCCGCCGATCGGCGCACGAGGCCAGGCGTGAACACCGCAGGCGCTTCGACGCCTGGTGAGACGCACCGGGACCGCAGTCTCTTCCGCGCTTGGCAGACGACGCGATCTTGCAACGGCCGCAGGTCTCCACTACACTATGTGTGCCGCAGAAGGTGGTCTGCCAAGGCGGCGGCGCCCTTTGCATGTGCCACACGCCCCTGTAGCTCAGGTGGATAGAGCGGGGGTTTCCTAAACCCTGTCTGCCGGGGGTTCGAGTCCTCCCAGGGGCGCCATTTGCATGTTTCCGGGGGTGTCGGCGACGCACAGCACGCATATGCGCGCGGCGCTCGCGGAGGCCCGGGTAGCCCTGGCGGCGGGCGAGGTGCCGGTCGGTGCAGTGATCGTGTCGGCGCAGGGAGATGTGCTCGCGAGGGCGCACAACCTGCGTGAGGCGCGAACGGACCCGACGGCCCATGCCGAGATCCTGGCCTTGCGCGAAGCGGGCAGGCAGGTTGGCAACTGGCGGCTTACCGGTGCGACGCTCTACGTCACGCTCGAACCTTGTCCGATGTGCGCGGCGGCCATGGCTTTGGCGCGTGTGCAGCGGGTGGTGTTCGCAGCGCAGGACCCCAGGCTGGGGGCGGCCGGCTCGCGACTCCAGATGTTTGCGGAGCTCGCGGGAGAATGGCCGGTGGACGTCATCGGCGGTGTCCTGGAGGAGGAGGCCTCCACACTGCTCAAAGACTTCTTCGCCGGTCGGAGGTAGGTTTCGGAGGGGTGTCCGAGCGGTTGAAGGAGCCGCACTCGAAATGCGGTAGGCGGGCAAAAACTTGCCTCGTGGGTTCGAATCCCACCCCCTCCGCCATCATTGACGGTTTTCGGAGAGGTGTCCGAGTGGCCGAAGGAGCATGACTGGAAATCATGCAGGCGGGCTGAAACCTGCCTCGTGGGTTCGAAT
>JAJZVM010000185.1 GCA_021845645.1 Bacillota bacterium | reverse complement strand
GTGGGTTCGGCTTCGTGGAGGTTCCCGCCGACAAGGCGGAAGCCGTCATCGAGGCGCTGAACGGCGCAGACTGGCAGGGTCGGCAGCTTACCGTGAACGAGGCGCGCCCCCGCGAGGAGCGCCCCCGTCGGTACTAGCCGCTGTTCGCGAGGGGCTCGGCGGAAGCCGGGCCCTTCCTCTTTGCTGCGCGGCGGTGCCGCGCTCGCCGCGGGGCGCTACAATTCAGATGCGGAGCCTGAACCCGAGGAGGTGCGCCTGTGCCGGATTGCCTGCTCGCGATCGACCAGGGCACGCACGCCTCACGCGCCGTGATCTTCACTCTGCAGGGCAAGACCTTGGCCAGTCGCGTCGTGGCGATCGGCACGAATTGCCCGCAACCAGGCTGGGTGGAACAGGACCCCGAGGAGATCTTCCAGAGTTCGCTGCGGGCCGCGCGCGAGGCCATGCGGACAGCCAGGCTGGACGCACGCGACATCGGCGCAGTCGGCATCACGAACCAACGTGAGACGCTCGTCGTCTGGGACCGCGAGACCGGGCAGGCCGTGGCTCCCGCCATCGTCTGGCAGGACCGGCGCGGGCAGGCGATCTGCCAGGAACTCGCAGACGCCGCCAGCGAACTCGCCGAGCGCACCGGCCTACGCCTCGACCCGTACTTCACCGCGAGCAAGCTCGGCTGGCTTTTGCGCGCGCGGCCTGAGCTGCGCGACGCCGCTGCCCGCGGCAGGTTGCGGGCGGGCACCGTCGACAGCTGGCTGATCCACCGCCTCTCGGGCGGCAAGGTGTGGGCGACCGAGCCGAGCAATGCGAGTCGCACGCTGCTCTATGACCTCAGTCTCGGCGCATTCAGCGAGGACCTCGCGCAGGTCTTCTCCCTGCCGGGTCTCCTCATGCCGCCGATGCTGCCCTCGGCCCACCGCTTCGGCGAAACCGAACCGGCCCTCTTCGGACGTCCGCTCCCCTTGACGGGCGCCCTCGGCGACCAGCAGGCGGCATTGCTCGGGCAAGGCTGTCTCGCCGCGGGCGACGCCAAGGATACGTTCGGCACAGGTGCCTTCCTTCTGGCATGCACGGGAGAGCGCCCGCTCAGGTCCAGGCACGGCCTGCTCACGACGGTCGCCTGGGACTTCGGCCGCGGCCCGACCTATGCGCTCGAGGGCAGCGTCTTCATGGCCGGTGCCTTGATCGATTGGCTCATCGACGTCGGGGTCGCCGCGTCTCCCGCCGAGCTCGACCGGCTGGCCCTGGCCGCGGATCCAGCGCACGGCACCCTGATCATGCCCGCCCACCAGGGCTTGGGCGCGCCCTGGTGGGAGCCCGACATGCGCGGCGCCATCTGGGGCCTTACGCGCTCAAGCGGGCGCGAAGCCTTGGCCCGGGCCGCCTTCGAGGCGATCGCGCAGCAGGCGGCGGATCTCACGGACGCCATGCGGGAAGACCTTGGCGCGCCGCTCAGGGAACTGCGCATCGACGGCGGGGTTGCGCGCAGCGGCCTGTTGCCGCAACTGCTCGCCGACCTTTGCGGCCTGCCAGTGCTGCGCAGTCTGGACCACGAGGCCACGGCGCGGGGTGCCGCCATGGTGGCGGGCCTGGGCGCCGGCCTCCTCGGCAGGGAAGACCTGCCGGGCTTTGCCGGCGAACGCGAGCGGTTTGCGCCAGCCGCCCCTGCCGACCGTCGGGAACGTGACCGCCAGCGCTGGCGGCAGGCCGTCGCCGAGGCACGAGGGCTGCGCTCGTGACGGCGCCGCTGCGCGAGCACGCTCTGCGGCGAGCCCAGAGCGAGATCTTCGACCTCGCCATCGTCGGCGGTGGCATCACCGGCGCCGGCGTGGCACGCGAGGCCAGCCTGCGAGGCCTCACGACCGTCCTCTGCGAGGCGCGGGACTTCGCCTCGGGGACGTCGAGCCGCTCGACCCGCCTGATCCACGGCGGGCTGCGCTACTTGCGACTCGGCGACGTGCGGCTGGTGCGCGAATCCCTCCAGGAACGCGAACTCTTGCGCCACGTCATGGCGCCGCACCTCGTCCAGGGCCTCCCCTTCTACTTCCCGATCTACCGCGGCGACCCCGACCCCTTGTGGCTCGTGCGCACCGGTGTCGCCCTCTACGGCCGTCTGAGCGGCGCGGCCGGGGAGGACATCGATCTGCGTCTCGCGCCGCACGATCTTCTCGATGCCATGCCGCTCCTGCGCCGCGAAGGCCTTCGGGGCGGCGCCCGCTACCTCGATGCGCGCACCGACGACGCGCGACTCACGTTGAGCGTCCTTCGCGACGCGTCCGCCCGGGGCACCGTACTGCTGAACTACGCCCCGGTGCGCGCCTTCGCGAGGGAGGGCGACCTCCACCGTCTGACCTGCCGCGACGAGGAAAGCGGCGAGACGTTCGTTGTGCGCGCAAGACGCCTGCTGATCGCGGTGGGCCCATGGACGGACGACGTGCTTAACCTCCTCGAGGGGGGACACACGCCGCTCGTCCGGCACAGCGCGGGCACGCACCTGGCCCTGCGCGGCGGTCGCCTGCCCCTTGGAGCCGCGTGGGTCATGCGGGGACCGGACGGCCGTATGATGTTCGCGGTGCCCTACGGAACGGGGTCCTACATCGGCACGACCGACGTCCTCACGGAGGAGCTGGACGGTTCGACCGTCCCCGCCGGGGAGGCCGCGTACATCCTTGCGGCCGCAGGCCGCACCTTCCCGGAGGCACATCTCGGTCAGCACGACGTGATCGGCGCCTGGCGCGGCGTCCGCCCGCTGGCGCGCCCCGGCCGCAGCCGCAGCGCGAGCCGGGTATCGCGCGAGGACCGCCTTGTGGAGGTGCGCGAGGGCATGCACGTCGTGGTCGGCGGCAAGCTCACCGCCTTCCGCGCGATGGCCGAGCGCATCCTGGATCGCATCTACCCAGGGTCGCAGATCCCTGCCGCCGCCGCGGCGAGCAGGTCGCCGCTGCCGGGAGCGCAGGGAGAGGCGATGGCCGAAGACAGCTGGCGCCAGGCCGCCCGCCGCGCGGGCGTCCGCGCGGCGGACCTGCGGGAACGCCTCGGCCCCTATGGCGACGAAGCGGCCACGGTCCTGCAGATGGGCGTCGGCCCCGGCAACCTTCGCTTCAGCCTCGATCGCGCCATCCTGCGCTTTGCGGTGGCGGAGGAGTTCGCCCTGCACCTCGTGGACGTCTACCGCCGCCGCACCGACCGTCTGCTTTTCGGCGGCGACTTCGCCCTGCAGCATCTCAAGGCCGATGCCGACGAGATGGGGCGTCTGCTCGGCTGGTCCGAGGCAAGGCGCGAAGCTGAGGTCGAGGCGGTGCGCCGGCTCGAGGCCGAGATGCTCTCATGGCGCGCCCCGCACTCTGATGAGATTCTCAGATGAGCTTCAGACTGCCTTTAAGTTGAGGGCCTATGCTTGGCGCAGTTCGAGGGCAACTGAGCCACCGAGGTGAGTGGACTTGCGAGCGATCCGGCGATCGTATGTGCTGCAAAACGCCTTGCTGCTGACATTTCTTTTCGTGCTCGGCGTCTCCGGCGTCCTCCTGATGCTGGGTCGACCGCTGCACCTAAGTTGAGGGACTCCCCTGCGTATACGCCCGTCATGACGACGGCCGCCGATCCCCTCGGGGACGGCGGCCGTGCTGTTCCACGCGCCTTCAGGGGCGGCGCGGATCGTATGGCACGATGACCGGTTCTGGCTGCAGCCCTACCCCGAATCGCTCCCAGACGCCGCGGTGGATCTCCTCGGCGAGGCCGAGCAGTTCCCGGGTGCTGCCGCCCAGGTTCACAAGGGCCAGCGCATGGCGCTCCGAAATGCCGACACCGCCGTGGCGCTGGCCTCGGTTGAAGCCGGCGGCGCCGATCAGCCAGGCCGCCGACACCTTGACGCCGTCCGGTGCCGGGTAGACCGGGGCCGCGTCGGCCAATGGGCCCAGTCGCTCGCGCAAGGCGGCGAAAGCTCCTGGCGACAGCACGGGGTTGAGGAAGAACGATCCCACCGAGCGGGCGTTCTCGTCGTCCGGGTCGCGCAACATGGACTTGCCTCGGCGGAGCTCGAGCACGATGCGCCGCACCGCCGTCAGGGCCTCGCCCGGCGCCATCCTGTCGACCCCGAGGCTCGCCGCACGCTCCGCAACCTCCCTGTAGTCGAGGTGCGGGGACGCGTCCGGCGATAGGCGAAGGGCGACGCTGAGAATCACGAAGCGGTCGCGGTCCGCACCCTTGAAGCGGCTCTGGCGATAGCCGAAGCCGCACGCCTCACCTTTGAGCCGGCGCACCTTTCCGCTCTCCCGCTCGAATACCTGCACCCAGAGCAGACGCTCCGCCACTTCCTGGCCATAGGCGCCGACATTCTGGACCGGTGTCGCCCCGACGCTGCCGGGGATGCCGGAAAGGCACTCGATACCGCCAAGCCCTCGCGCCGTTGCCGCCGCCACCAGGTCGTCCCACTCCGTGCCCGCCCTGGCCACGCAGACGACGTCCCCGCCCCTCTCCCTGAAGGTGAAGCCGCGCGCGGCCACTTGAAGCACGACCCCCGCGAACCCTTCGTCCGCGAAGACCGTGTTGCTACCTCCACCCAGCAGTTGCACCGGCAGGCCCTGGCTGTCGGCCCAGGCCAAGGCCTCGGCAAGTTCCGCCACGGTACGGACGGCGGCAAAGTAACGGGCGGGACCCCCGAGCTGGATCGTCGTCAGAGGCGCGAGCGGTACCTGCTCGCGCAGCGTCTGCAATGGTTTCATGTCCTTCCCCCATCGCCGAAGGGCCCAAACGTCTTCCCCTACAGGGTACGGCCAATGTCGTCGGCGGCATCCAGCAGGTATTCCCCCGTAGCCGGCTGCAGCGCGTAGCGGCCCTTGAACTCGCCCAGGCGGATCGCACGGATGGCGTCATGCAATCGGTCGATCTCCTGCTCCACATTATAGAGGCCAAGACTCACGCGCACCGCAGCCGGCAGCTCATCGCGCGCCCCGTCCAGCATGCGGTCCCGCAGGCGCTCGACTTCTTGCCGGTTGAGGCCAAGGAGTCGCATCACGTAGGGACTCGCGCAGAAGCACCCGGCACGCGCGCCGATGCCCCACTCCCAGCCGAGCGTCGCCGCGACGAGTCGCGACGGCACGCCGTGGATCTGGAACGCGACGATGCCAAGACGCTCTTCGCGGCTTGCGCTGCCCAGCACCTCCACGCCCGGGACCTCCTCGATCCTGTCCAAGGCATAGGCCAGAAGCTGCTCCTCCCGGGCGGCGACACGGTCCATGCCGATGGCCTGCAAGGTGCGCAGGGCCGCGGCCAGTGCCACGGCGCCGAAGACGTTCTGCGAACCCGCCTCCTCGCGCGCTGGCGGCTCGTTCCAAAGCACGTCCTCGAGACTGACGAAGCGGATCGCCCCGCCGCCTTTGAGATCGGGAGCGCCCCTGCGGAAGAACTCCTTCGGTCCGATCAAGGCACCAATGCCGTACGGAGCGTACAGCTTGTAGCCGCTGAGAGACAGAAAGTCGATCGAGCTCGGGTCGCCTGCGTCGCCCATGTCGATCGTCCGGTGACCCGCAAGTTGTGCCGCGTCGACGAAGATCCTGGCGCCGTAGCGGTGCGCGATCTCGGCGGCCAGGTGCACGTCGCTCACATAGCCCGTGACGTTTGAAGCCCCCGCGATCGCCACCAGCCGCACATGTCCGCGGTGGCGCTCCAGGAGCTTCGGCAGGGCATCCAGATCCAATCGGCCCTCGACGTCCACCGGCAGGTACAGGATCTTCGCCCGACCGCGCCATGGCAAAAGGTTCGCGTGATGTTCCATCTCGCTGAGCACGACGACATCGCCCGCCGCGAACGAAAACTCGGCCGCAAGCTTGTTCACCGCTTCGGTGGCGCTCTTCGTGAACAGGGCGACCCGCGTCCCGTCCACGGCGCCGACGAACCGCAGCACCTCGGCGCGCGCCTGCTCGTAGAGCTCCAGGGAGCGTCTGGCCCGATGGCCGGCGCTGGGATGCGGGCTCCCATACATCTCCTCCGCCTGTCGCAGAGCCTCCCGCACACTGTGAAGCATGGGCGTCGTTCCAGCGTTGTCGAGGTTCACGTAGGTGCTGCGATGTCCACCGAGCAGGTCTACCTGCTGCTCGACGCCGACCACCTGTCGGCGCCACCAGTAGGCTTCCTGGCGAAGCTCCACCTGCCATGTCATCAGGCTCACCGCCTTCGCCGATCCCCACCGTGCGGGTGTTCGCCCCCTAGCGGCGCGATCCTGCCGTTTAGGGAAATTCTGGGGCAGGCGTCGTGCCAAGCCTCAAGCCTTGCGGGACACGTCCGGCGGCAGGGCGGACGTCTGCAGGCCAAGGCGGGCCGCCGTGAGCGCCACGCCCGCCGCCAGCAGGGAGGTGACCGCCATCGCCAGTTCCGGCACCTGCGTGAAGATCTGTCCCTCCGCCCAGGGCACCAAGAGCGCCGCGACGGCCAGCGACGTGAAGATGAAGAAGAAGGCCTGACCCTCGCGGCGCGGTGCCTCGCGTCCCGCCACGGTGAGCACGATGGGGAACGCCGGCCCCAGGCAGGCTCCGGTCAGGGCGGCGCCGACCAGCACGACGAACGGCAGATGGCCGAAGGCGACGACGATGCCACTCGCTCCCACCGCTGCCGTCCCGCCCACCAGCAGGACGCGCTCCAGGCGCAGGAAGGGAAGACGGGGGCCGATCAGGATCCGAACCACCGTCAGACCGAACTGATAGGCCGCGGGATAGAGCGAGGCGACGGCGTCCGGCAGACCCGAGCGGACGTGGACGAACGCGGCGACCCAGGCCGAGAAGCCGCTCTCGGCCGCGACATAGAGAAAGACGAGCCACGTCAGGGTGCGGAGCCAGCCCGCCTCGCGCCAGAGTTCGAAGTTGCCGCGCAGTCCCTCCCCGGGCTGCGCCGGCTCGCCCGGCACGTCGCGAAGTGCCAGCATGCCGATGGCGCCGACCAGCGCCAGCCCCGCGGCCAGGCCGAAGACCAGTGCCACGGGCATGCCGGTGCCGTTGAGCAAACCTACGGTCAGCGGGGCGGAGATGGCACCGACGCCGAACCACAGGTTCAGGCGGTTGAACGCCTGCGCCTGCTGACCGCGGTACAGATCCGAAACGAGGCGCGAGCCGCCGACGTCCACGAGCGCAAAGGCCACACCGGCCACGAACGCCAGCAGGACCCAGGTCGCAAAGCTCGGCACGAGCGGCAGAAGTCCTGTCGAGATGACGAAGAGCCAGAACCCGAGGAGGAGCACCTGGCGGGTGCCATGGCGGTCGACCAGGTGGTTCGCGTAGAAGTAGGTCACCGTGTTCCCGAGCGACTGCATCGCGAAGAGCAGCGACAACTCGCCGTAGCTCGCCCGCAGCTGGTGGACGAGCTCAGGCAGGGCGGATCCGTACGCGGTCGCCATCAGGCCGATCACGGCGTAGCCGAGCCAGCTCAGCCGCTCCGCCGTATGCCCCGTCCGTTCCGCCAGACTCTGCCCTGCCGTATCGCACAGCCTCCTACGCACGGCTGCGGCGGCCTGCCGTCGCAGGCCGCCGCAGCCGCGTCGCCTCGCTCAGCCCTCGAG
>JAJZVM010000184.1 GCA_021845645.1 Bacillota bacterium | reverse complement strand
CAAGCTGATGCCGGAAGAGCTCCGCAACGCTTCGCGCATCTACGCCTGCCTCCGCGAAGCGCGCAGCCTGTTCCGGGACCACGGCGAGGACGAGGTGACACGCCTCCTCGGCCGGACGTCCGCGGCTTTGACGCGCATTCCGGGGTTCCGCCTGCAGTACGTCCATCTGCTCGACCCGCTGTCGCTGGCCGAACGCCAGCGCGCGCGGACGGGAGACCTCCTGATGATCGGCGGCTTTTTCGGCCGGACGCGCATCGCCGACGCCGTCAGACTGCCCTAGGCCGCGCACCACCAACATTCCCTCCGCATAGGCTGGCCACGGGCCCGGCTGCGGAGGGAATTCCGTTGGACGACTACTTTCTCGAGCGTAGCGCCGAGCGCGACGCCGCCCGCCACGAGGAACGGCTGCGCCAGGCGCTCAGCGGCTACCTGCGCGACCTGGTGGCCGAGGAGGCCATCGTCGGCGGAGACGAGCACAACCTGCGCGTCACGTATCCCGTCCTGCGGGAACGCAGGCTGCGCTTTGCGGATGCCGGGCGCGGCATTCTGATCGAGGGACCGGGGAGCGGCAATGGAGCCGGCGACGCGCCCGGCGAGAATGTGCTGGATTGGCTCCGCGAAGAGATCGCGCAGGTTCTGGACAGACGGTGGAAACTGCCGGAGATCGCACCGCCGGGCGGCAGAGGCGTTCAGCGAAACGACGCCGAGAGCCTGGCGCGCGTCGGTCGCTGGGCGTCTTTGGCCCGGCGTGAGAGCATGCGGCTGGCGCTGATCCGGTCCAGGGCGACCGGACGGCCACTCAGCCTGACCGAAGAGGACCTCAGGTTTCGCAGCGTAGCGTCGCAGCGCGCTCCGGCGCCCGACGTGCGCATCATCGCCCTGCGCGATGTTTCCGGCAGCATGGGCGACGAAAAGAAGCAGCTCTGCCGCAGTTTCTTCTACTGGCTGACGAACTTCATCCGTCGGCGCTACGGCCCGCTCGAGATCGTCTACCTGATCCACCACACGGAAGCCCAGCGCGTCAGCGAAGAGGAGTTCTTCCGACGCGCCGAGTCCGGGGGCACCAAGGTGTCGGCGGCCTACAGGTTGGCCGCCGAATACAGCCGGGAGTCCTTCGGCCGCGGGCAGCAGTCGATCGTGCTGCACTTCACCGACGGCGACAATTGGGGCGACGCCGACAACCGCCTGGCGAGGGACCTCGTCCAGGGCATGCTTCCCGTGGTCGGGCTGTTCGCGTACGTCGAGGTGCGTCCGCACGGGCGGCCGTCAGGGCTTGGCAGCACGCTCTCCGAGATCAATCACCCGCACTTTCGCAGTCTGCGCGTCACGGACCGCCAGAGTGTGCTGGGCGCTCTCGACCAGCTGTTCGGTGCGGAAGACGCTTGAGATCAGGCTGCCTCTTGCCGCGTTGCGTCTTGCCCAGCGTTGCTCCAGTCGAGCAAGCCCCGTTGACGTGAGTTGGCTGCCATGCGACCGGTGGCCATACTTGGGGCAAAGGGGATGGAGATGCGTGAACCGGCCGATAGAGCCTTCTGCACGAGACTTTGACGACCACGGCAAGGTTGTTGGCCGCCGGAGCGGCAGTCGGCCGTTTGGCTTCGAACGGATGGAGGGTTTTGCCGAGCTGCTGAACGGCCTGCGAGGCGTCGACATCGTGCGCCCACGGGGAGTCTTCCGGTTTCGCTCCTACGAGGAGGCGGATGCGTGGTGGCAGGAGAGGATCAAAGCGAGGCCCCGGCGAGCCGAACGCCAACCCTCCGAGACCTGATTCGCCTCTGTGACGCTTTGAACCGGACCGGATGCCGGTACATTTTGATCGGCGGTTTCGCAGTCAACTACTATGGGCTCGATCGGGCCACGCATGACGTCGACTTCCTGGTGGATTCGTCCAGGGAGAATGTTCGGCGCCTTAAGGAGGCCCTGAGCGTTCTCGAGGACAACGCGGCGGCTGATCTCGGTCTCGGGGACATCGAGGATTACGTGGTCGTTCGAGTGCAGGACGAGGTCACGGTGGATCTGCTGGGGGCGGTCGGTGACGTGCGCTTCGAAAACGCCGGGACGATACAAGTCTCCCTTGGCGACGTCACAGTTCCTGTGGCGGACCTGCCTACATGAGGTACAAGGACAAATCGGACCTTCGTTTCCTTTTGCATGTGCAGAGTCAACTGCAGAGACCCGAATAGAGCCAGGGTCGGCCTGTGTCTGCGGCGTGCCTTCAGGCCCCGGGGGCACCTGCGTCGTCGGCCCGTCTGGCGAGCCGACGACTCCCGTACGCAATTTGCGGCGGGCTGGGAGCACCCACGGTGGCAGGATGATGCGGGATCCGCGGCCATGGTTCAGGGCGATGCCACGTCGACGACCACGTGGAGCGACGCGGTATGGCCGGCCGTGCGCGCGTAGGTCAGCAGGTACTGGTGCTGGCCTCTGCCGAGCGGGCCCGTGATCTCGCTCCACGTGGCACTGGCATTGCTCTCGTTGGGAGGCATGTCGCCGAGGGAACGGTATATGGAAAACATCCCCTGGGACGAAGATGACACGGTGCGTGACGGCAGGAACACGAGATTGCTTCCCGCCGGTACAGCGAGGTGGAAGGCGTTGCCCTGCTGGGCGCCACCTGAGGGGACTCCCGTGACCGCGGCGATCCGCAGCTCGCCCTTCCCGTGCATCGTCGCCACCTGCAGGAACACGGGCTTTCCGGCCAGAGGGAGAAGCAGAGGGAAGCGGTCCCCCGGGTACGACCGCCACGTCGGGTGCGCGGATGCTCCCCACGTCAAGCCGATGGCGTGGTAGCCGCCCACGACGTACAGGGTGCCGCGTCTGGCGACCGGGGCGGGTGCGTGCGGCCCGAACGCGAAGGTGTGCAGGTGTTGTCCCTTGCCGGCGGACGAGAGAGAGTCGACGGCCACGGTGTTGCCGCCGTAGCCATCCGCAGACAGGTTCATGACGGCGCTGACGACCATCGTTCGCCCCGCCCCCGCCGGATAGAGGTACAACCACGTCGGGGTGCCCGGAGCGGAAATGGCGTCCTGGTACTGGACAGTCCACCTGGCCGACGACTTGTGAAGCACGTAGAGCACCGGGTCCCAAGGACGGGTGTCGGTCGGCCGCCCTTTCGCAAAGTCGTGGCTTGGGTTCCAAGCCAGTACGGCTTCGGTGTTCGGTCCGAGCGATGTCGAGATTGCCTGACTCAGGTTTCGAGGTACGAGCGATCTCCACGCTGAGTCGATCGCCGCCGACCTGCGTACAAGTATCGGTCCGGATGTGACCGTCTTGGCCTGGTGCGCTGAACCGCAGCCACCCAACGCCGCGACGACCGCTGTGCACCCTGCGATCGCCAGACGCTTCTGCCACGAATGCATCTAGAAACCTCCTATGTCATCTGGACAGCCCATGTTGGTGGTTCACGACGCCGTCTAGCTTAACGACCGCGGGTCCGCCGCGGTTCTGGAGCGGTAGGAGGGGATCACTGGTGCGAGGCCCCACCGGTGCCCGCCGAGAGACGGTGGACGGGGCGATCCCAGCCTCGATGCTTTCGCGGTCTCCGTCCAGGATGGACGCCAACGCTGCCTGTCCCTTCGGCCGTCATGGCCGACCCGACTGGGATGGGCCAAGGCCAGTTCGGGTGATTGCATGCTGATGCAAGGCGGTCGTTCCGACCTCGGAACAGCCCGCCTTGGATGCGCAATATACCGCATTGGCGCATTCGGGTTTGATCGTGACCTTGTGCTGGTTTGGCGTTTGGCCTGTTCTGAACAGGCCGCAGGGCCAGCCGCCCGGCTATTCTCCCAATGACCGCGAGCGGCCGCCAAGAAGACTGCGACATAAACTCTACGGTCCCCTCGGGTGCCCGCCAACGGGACCACGACAAGGGGTCGCCGGATCCGGCCGTTTCGCCTAGACCTTGAGGACCAGGCGGGTTAGGGGTCGTTAACCCAACCTGCGACATGCGCGGCCGATGGCCTCGACAGCGAATCCTTAAGTTTTCTAAACATGGACTGCTTGCCATAGCCAAGCGGGGTCTTGTGCACGGCTTCACACCTTGGGCGTGCTGCTATCCTGCATTCGGATGGTGTGGCCCGGGCTGCACCTTGCACCGCCCCCAAGGCGGTCACGGCGACGTGTCGCGGCGTTCTCCGTCAGGAGTGCGTCGGGCACCGAGCTGACGAGACGTAGGCTCGAGGAGGCTTCGACGATGTCCAAGGACGGCAAGGCGAATCTCAGCGAGGCGCTCTGGTCGCCGGAGAAGCGTGTCGTCGTCGGCATGCTCGTGTGGCTTCTGCTGCTGGCCCTCGGCAGCACGTTCGTATCGACACCGTTCCAGTCGGAGCCGTCGGCCGGCGCGAACATCGATTACTCCCACGTCATGTACCTGCATGGCCTCTTGATTGGCATGGTCGGCTTTCTCTCGCTGGTCGCGATGGACGTGTTCGGTGCCGGTCACAAGAACCAGACCCTGCACAACTTGATTCTCTGGGGCACCCTGGGCGCCGCGCTCTTCAGCGGCCTCGGCGGCATCTTCAACCACGTGATCGAGGATGTCGTGCCGCTCTGGATGCAGATCATCTCGTTCTTCTTCCTTGACGAGATCCTCATCTCGCTCACTCTCGCCCTCTTCTTCCGCGCGGCGGATACCCGCAAGATCTGGACGTGGACTGCAGCGTTCGCCGCACTGAGTGCGTTCTTCGCAGCGATCATGGGGCACATCGCCGGCTGGATCCTGGAGTTCGGCGACTGGCCAAAGTATTTCATCGGCGGCTACGCAACCATGGCGGGCATGAAGTGGCAGGACTGGCTCGCGAACCTCATCGGATCGCACTCGCACGACATGGTCACCGCCGTCATCGCGCTCGCGGTCGCAACGACCGTAGCGGCGTTCGGACTTGAGCGCCAGGGCAGCCGGGTGACCAAGTTCGGCTTGTGGATGGTGGCCTTCGGCACGATCGCCGCCGCCTTCGTCTACGTCGTTGGCGGATTCTCGCCGGCACAGCCCCCCGCACTGTTTGCCCACGGCGCGAACGGTCTAGCGGGTGACGACGCCATTACCGGCGTGTTTGTGATGGGTGGCGGTCTTATTGCCCTCATCGGCCTAGCGCTCGAAGCCTTGCCTGACGCCCTGCACCGCTGGGGTTCGGTAATTGTTACGGCCATCCTCTTCGTCACGGTCGTGGGCTTCGGCTACTACATCGAGTTCCATGAAAACGTCTTCGGCGCTGGTGCCTCCGGCGCACCGGGGTCGGCAGCCGACGCCGTGTTTACCTGGTTCCACCAGGACTTCGCCTTCTTCCTGATGCCGGCTCTCCTCACCGTCCTGCTGGCGCTCAAGTGGCTCGCTGTGGATCAGGGGCTCCGTCGCAGCGCCACCTGGACTCTGCTGGGCGGTTCGTTCGTCGCCTTCATCGGAGGCATGCTCTACATCTTCGTCAACCAGGCCAGCCACGGCATCTCGTTCGTCGTCACGACGATCGGCTTCGTCGTGATCGTGATCGGCGCCGTACTCGCCATCTGGTCGGTCGTCGGACGTGGACAGCCACAGTCTGCCACGGTGGGCAAGCTTCAGCAGTCGCACTGACGCAGACAGGCAGGGGGGCGGCGCAGCCGCCCCCCTGCCTGTCACTCGTGTTTGGCCATTTTTACTTTAGACTCTTGTAGACGTTAACTGGATATGGTACGTTCCAGCCAGGAGAGGGTGGTTGCGTGCCACGTCCACCTAGTACCATCGATGTGATGGAGACTCTGCTCAAGGCTCAGCTCAAGGCGCTGGAAGAACTGCGTGAAGCCAGCGGTAAGCCGCACCTGCCAAAGCACCGGCAGAGTCCATCCCACGTTGACATGGCCGAGAACGTACTCCGCAGTGAGGGCCACCCGCTGCACGCCTTTGAGCTGCTGGACAGGATCGAAGCGACGTACGGCGTTAGGCTCAACCGCGAATCGCTGGTTTCGGCACTGCTCAAGCACACGGCCCGTGGGCGGTTCGTGAAGACCGGCAAGAACACATTCGGCTTGCCGGACACCGGTAGCGGATCATGAATACAGGCCTGGTGGCCGCGTTTGAAGCGCTCCTTCAAGCGACCCGCCAGGCCTTTCCGCAGGCGCGTTCGTTCGCGCATGCTCGCAAACTCGCGTATGGCTTTGCCGTTGCCTGGGGCCGGCGGACGATCAGCCGGGCGCTGTGCGCCGTACACGGGCAGTTCGAGGACTGGAGCGCCAGCTACCGCTTCTTCTCCCGCTCACCGTGGCAGCCCAATGATGTGTTCCAGCCCGTGCTCGAGCGCTGCCTGAGCTTGACGACCGGCCCGTTTTCGGTGGCCATGGACGACACGACGACCAAGAAGACAGGACGGCGCGTACCGGGCGTGCGGTACCTGCACGACCCCATGTCGCCGCCTTTTGCACCGGGCTTCCTGCGTGGTCATCGCTTCATTCAGGCCTCCGCCCTCCTGCGACCGGAGGGCCTGGGTGGCCCGGCTCGGGCCATTCCTGTCCGCTTCCGGCCGGCGCCATCGGCGAAGAAGCCGGGCAAGCGGGCAGATGAGGCTGCCTGGGCAGCCTACCGCGAAGCGCAGCGGCGGCAGAACCTGAGCGTGCAAGGTGCGCAGTTGATCCAGGACTTGCGCGAAAGCATGGATCGCGCCGGCCAAGAGGAGCGTGATCTGCTCATGGCCGTGGACGGCGGCTACTGCAACCGCAATGTGCTGCGCACGCTACCCGAGCGCGTGGCGGTGATTGCCCGCGCCAGAGGCGACGTCCGGCTGTTCCGCCCACTGACCGACGCGGAGCGCCAGATCTGGGGGCGCCGGCGCAAGTATGGCGAGGCCCTGCCGCTGCCCAAGGAGATCCTTTCCGACCCCAAGATCCCCTGGCACACGGCCAAGGTGTACGGTGCCGGCAAGATCCATGACCTCCACTTCAAGACGATCGATCGCGTGCTCTGGCGATCAGGCACCAGGGACCGGCTACTCCGACTCTACGTCATTCAGCCCCTAAGCTACCGACCGCGTATCGGGGCTCGCCTCATGTACCGGGATCCGGCCTACCTGCTCACCACCGATCTCACCTCCGACGACGAGCTGCTTTTGCAGGTCTACTTCGATCGTTGGGAGATCGAGGTGAACCACCGCGACGAGAAGGACCTGCTCGGCGTCGATCAGGCCCAGGTCTGGTCTGAAGAGGCCACCTGGCGCGTGCCGCAGTTCCAGGTGGCCGTCTATGCCATGCTGCTCCTCGCGGCCCTCCAAGCCTACGGGCCCACCCGCACCGATGCCTATCTGCCGCAACCCAAATGGCGTAACCAGCCATCTCGAAGACCGTCCACGCTCGACATCCTGGCCCTGTTCCGCGAGCAGCTCATGCAGCAAGCCATAGAAGGCTTCCGCTCCCCCGTCCGTGCTGCGGCACCAGACTGCCCTGTTGCCCTCCGCTCTACCCCGCAGCCGACCGACTTATCTGTCCCTGCCGATCCCACAACCGCGGCACTCTACGCATCCGGCTGAGCTCAAAAACCGCCAAACACGAGCGGCCGTGGAGCCGCCCTGCAGCGGCGGCTCCAC
>JAJZVM010000183.1 GCA_021845645.1 Bacillota bacterium | reverse complement strand
ACCCTTGACGCCGTCGCGCGTGTAGCGAGCAAGAGCGCGGACGAACTCTTTTTCTTCGAGAAGGTTTCCACCGTCCACTTCAGCCCGGTCGCGGCAAGACCAGCCAGGGCACGCTGCGCAAACTGCGGTGAGTACGTCTTCGAGCAGGATGCCGTCACGAAGGACGGCATCCTGCTCTGCCGCCCGTGCGCCGGGCACCCCTCAGCTGTCTGATGATCCTTGGGCGGGGGCCGATCCGTGGGCCGACCAGGTCGCCTGCCCAGAGGTGAACCGCCGCTCGAGGCCACACCACTCCTACTTCGTCGACTGGCGGCTGCAATCGGCGCACCTCCAAAGGAGTGTCTCGAGGTGGGCGAAGACGTCGAAGAGGCCATGCCCGCCCTCGGTGCGGGCATGGCGGTCACTTCGTCGAGGCACCGCGATGTAGGCCGCTCTCCACCGGTCGTGTCCGTTTCGTACCCCTGAGCGGTTTCGCATCCGCCTGGGCACACGCGCTTCGATAAGCGTGGTGCTCTCGCAGCGCCGTTGGAACCTTTTCCTTGGCTGCGCGGCTGCAGTAGCCTTCCTGGCTGGGCGTTGAACATGTGAATCGTGGGCCTCCTGCTTCTCGCCCCGCCACTCCTGCGTTACGCAGGTACGAACTTGGGATACCGAGGCCCATCCGTGCGGGGGCCCTCGCCAGAGGGCCGTTACGTTGCCCCTGCAGGTCTCCTTACGTACACTGAAAGCACTCTCGGGAAGATACCTACCAGTGGGGTGATGACGTGGCCAAGCCCGGCAAACCGCTCGAGGTGGTTCCTTCAAGCCGCAAAGGGCCGCGTTCCGGAAAGGCTTCCGAACCGGTGCAGGCACGTCAGCGCATCCTCGACGCAGCCCAGGTTCTGTTCGCCCTGCGGGGATTCGATGCAACCTCGACAAAGGGCATCGCCCAAGAGGCCGGCGTGCCTCAGGGACTCGTGTTTTACTACTTCGCCAACAAAGAGAAGATTCTCGAAGACCTCGTCAGAGAGCGGAGTTTCCTGCCCGAGATGGAGCAGATCCTGCGCGCGGCGCCGGAGGTTCGGGCCAAGGAGGCGCTCCACGAACTGGGGCGGCGGTTTCTGGCTGTCGTCACGCGCCGTGAGGCAATCGCCCGTATTCTCGTTCGCGAGTCGCCAAACCACCCACAAGTGGCGGAGCGGTGGCGCCAGATGCGTGAGTCGGCGATCGGAATCATCGGCAGTTACCTTGAAGGTGCCGTCGAGCGCGGACACCTGCATGCGTCGCGTCCGGAAACCATCGCGCGCATCTTCCTGTACAATCTGATTTTCGCGGCGCTGATCGACGAGACCCTAGATGCGGAGCAGTACCTGAACAACGTGGTGGAGACGATGCTGGAAGGCATCACCGATTCGCCTTGAACGATGCGAACGCGTTCCCCACGCAGTCGTAGCGTTCATTGAGGCGATTCGCGGGACCCCAATGGCTCCGACCGCCGCTATGATCTGGCCAAGCTGAGGCCCGAGCCGTGCCGGAGCGTACCTGATGCGAGCCGAACGCACCCAAGCCATCCGTGGACTACGTCCGACGGAGCGGCAGCCTGCTCAGGCCGGATGGCCGATGACGTTGTGAAACGGTTTGCGCGACGCTGATGTCCAGCCTCATGACCGCCGCGCACAGGGCTTTTCAGCGTAGGGACTGACCGCAAGGAGGACGACATGGCGGATTTTGGACTGTTGCTCATTCGTCTGGTTGTGGGCCTGCTATTTGCCGTGCATGGGGTACAGAAACTGTTTGGGTGGTTTGGCGGCCACGGCTTCCAGGACACGACGCGCATGTTCCAGGGTCTTGGTCTGCGTCCTGCCTGGCTGATGGCGCTCCTGGCCGGTATGGGCGAGATGGCTGCGGGGCTCCTGCTGGCCGCGGGCCTCTTGTTGCCGGTCGCGGCATTTCTCTTTGTCGTGACAATGGCTGTGGCGGTCGCCAAGGTGAGCTGGTCGCAGGGTCTGCGCGGTTACGAGTACTCTATCGTGTTGGCCGCTGTAGCGGTGGGAATTGCACTTGTCGGGCCGGGTGCCTTTGCCCTTTAAGCTGCTTTTGTTTCAACTTCAGCTTCCCCGGCGTCGGTCGTCTGAATTTGCGTAAGGCTGGAGGGGTCGTTGCCCGGAGCCGCTCTGTTCGATTGCGGGTTCACTGCCGATCAAACGCCATCGGCCCGCCAAAACACCGCAAAGCCTGGCGAGGCGACAGCCCTTGCTCGCTAGTACCCCACTGGGGTATTATGCGTGTGGCAGAGGCTTTGGCTTTTTGGTCTGCCAGATTTCGAAGGTTGCCGCCGATTCGGTCGAACCCGTCCGCAGGTTCGACGAAGTTGCATGCGAACGCAAGCCCAAGGCGGAGCCTCATACTAGACCCATGGCGAGGCGGCGCTTGCGCCGCAGATCCATGGGCCCAGCCGCAATCCTCCGTGACGGCCATGTAAGGAAGCGAGAGATATGAGCCCAGTCGGGCAAATAGCCGAAGGAACCCGGGAGCCTGTGCGAGCCGTCCTCGACATCGAGGGCATGACGTGCGCGATGTGCGTCGCGACCGTCACCGAAGGCCTCGAGGAACTGCCGGGTATGGCCGACGTAAATGTGAACCTTGCGACGGCCAAGGCCACAGTGCGCTACGATCCCGACAAGGTCGACCTGCAGAAGATGATCGAAGCGGTCAAGGATAGGGGTTATGAGGTCCGCACGGAGCGGCAGCGCATCGAAATCGACGGCATGACGTGCGCAAGCTGCGTTGTGACGGTCGAAGAGGCCTTGCGCAGCCTGCCAGGGGTGGTGTCCGCCAATGTCAACCTTGCGACGAACGTCGCCATGATCGACTACAGCGATGGGGCCGTAACGCCGCAGGAGATGGTCCGTGCCGTCAAGGAAGTCGGCTACGGCGCAACTGTGCCTGCAGAGGGGCAGCCGGTTCGAGAGGACGCCTCGACCCGGGAGGTCAGGCGCTGGCGCAACATGCTGATCATCGGCGTCGTGTTCTCCCTGCCGCTCTTCGTGGCCATGGTCTTCAACACCATGGGCGTGCAGGCGACTTGGCTCCAGGACATCTCGAACTACTGGCTGCAGCTTGCGCTCGCCAGCGTGGTGCAGTTCTGGCCAGGTTGGACGTTCTACCTCGACTCCTACTACAACCTCAAGCATCGCAACGCCAACATGTCGGTGCTGGTTGCCCTCGGCACGACGGCCGCCTATGGCTACAGCCTCACGGCCGCGTTCTCCGGCGGCGTCTCGTCGCATGGCACGTATTTCGAGGTCAGCGCCGTGCTGATCACTCTCGTGATCACGGGCAAGCTGCTTGAAGCCGTGGCAAAGGGCAGGGCGTCCGCGGCGATCAAGGCGCTCATGGGCCTGCAGGCCAGGACGGCCCGTGTCGTGCGTGCAGCGGCTGAAGTCGATGTGCCGATCGAACAGGTCGAGGTCGGGGATATCGTCGTCGTACGGCCTGGCGAGAAGATCCCGGTGGACGGCGTGGTCACGGACGGCTATTCGTCTGTGGACGAGTCGATGCTGACTGGCGAGTCACTGCCTCAGGAGAAACAGGAGGGTTCGGCGGTCGTCGGCGCGACGATCAACAAGACGGGTTCGTTCCGCTTCCGCGCCACCAAGGTGGGCCGTGACACGGCCCTCGCTCAGATCGTGCGGGTGGTGGAGGAGGCGCAGGGGTCGAAGGCGCCAATCCAGCGCCTTGCGGACGTCATCTCGAATTTCTTCGTTCCTACGGTGATCGCCATCGCCGTGCTCACCTTCATCCTCTGGCTGGCTCTCAGCCACGACTTGACGCTCGCCATGCTTGCCGGCATCTCCACCATCGTCATCGCCTGCCCCTGCGCACTTGGACTCGCTACGCCGACGGCTGTGATGGTGGGCTCGGGGCGCGGCGCCCAGGCCGGCATCCTGTTCAAGGCAGCCGGGCATCTCGAGCGCGCAGGGCGTCTGCAGGCGGTCGTACTCGACAAGACCGGGACGATCACGCGGGGCAAACCTGAGGTTACGGATGTCGACGTGTTCGTCGACAAGTCCACCCGGGAAGTGCTTGAGATTTCATTGGCGCTCGAGCGGAAGTCTGAACATCCGCTGGCGCAGGCGATTGTCGACGGCGCGATGGCGGAAGGGCTCACGCCACGCGCGGTGCAGGACTTCCACGCCATCCCGGGCAAGGGTGTAAAGGCGAGTTTGGATGGTCACGTCTACCAAATGGGCAATCGCGCCCTGATGTCTTCTTCGGGCATCGACACGGCCACGGTGGAAGAGCGGATGAGCTCCCTTGAGGCCGAGGGCAAGACAGTGATGCTGCTTGCGGACGGAGCGACCGTCCTCGCGGCGGTCGCGGTCGCCGACACGGTCAAGGAGGGCAGTCGTGAGGCGATCGCGGCCCTGCACGACATGGGCATTCACGTCCTGATGATCACTGGCGACAACCGTCGCACCGCGGAGGCCATCGCGCGCCAGGTAGGCATCTCCCCGGAAGACGTCCGGGCTGAGGTCCTACCGCAGCACAAGGCCCGGGAGGTGCAGCGATTGCGGGACCAAGGCCTCGTCACGGCCATGGTGGGTGACGGGATCAACGACGCGCCCGCTCTCGCCACGGCGGACGTGGGAATGGCGATCGGCACCGGCACCGATGTCGCGATCGAGGCGGCTGACGTCACCCTGATGTCGGGCGACCTGCGCGGCGTTGTCGCCGCGATTGACCTCAGTCGTGCCACGGTACGCAAGATCTACCAGAACCTTTTCTGGGCGCTCGTCTACAACGCGGTGGGCATCCCTGTCGCGGCCCTGGGCCTCCTGAGCCCTGTGATTGCGGGCGCTGCCATGGCGATGAGTTCGGTATCCGTCACAACCAACTCGACACTTCTCAAGCGGTTTGATCCCATGCGCCGCTTTCGGCTGCATTAGACCAGCCACCTGAAGGCTCGATGGGTCGCGTGTCATCGCTGCCCTCCCTGCGTGCGAGGCAGCCCGCCGCGTCAAGCGGGCTGCTGCTCCAAACGCGCCTCGTCGGGAACTGTTTCCTCTCGCCGCAAGGAACGCGAACCAGCAGCTCGGGGGAGAACACCGCCGCTCCTGCGCTGACGGGTCGTCGTTGACCAAGCGCACCGTCACCTGGGCGCCGCGTGACACGGTGATCCGCGGGTTGATCATCCCGGCCACCTCGAAGCTGAGTATGGGCTGCCTGCGGGCTCCGCCAACACGCTGAAACGCACATTCGCGACGCGGAAGGCGATGCGCCTTGCCGCACGGTTGACACTGGCGTCAGGCGGCAAGGCTGTCCCTGCTGACCGCCTCAGAGCCCGCCCAGTGGCTACGATTCGAGCAAACGGGACCCACCCAGCATGCCCACCGTGCCTGGCTGCGCTGGTTTGAAGCCGGAAAGGCGGGGCGGCATGCCTTGGCGGGCGAAGGCATCCATCGCGCTATGTCTGATTCCGGCCAGGAGGAGCAGGCCGATTCCTCCGACGAAGACCGCCCAGCTGCGGGCATGCCGCTGCCGATGCGCTATCGGCTCTCGCCCTCCCTCGTCGCTACGTGGAGGTCAGGTTGCGCCGCATCTCCTCGAATTGTTCGCGGTTGAGCTCGCCTCGCGCGTAGCGTCCCCTGAGGACGTCGAGCGCCGCGTCGGAGCCTTGCCGCGGGCGCATCGGCTGATACCACCAGGACCTGAGGATCACCGCGATGCCGCCGATCACGAGCACCCAAAACAAGAGCATCATCAAGGGACCAAGCCAGCCCCAGGCGCCGCCCCAGTAGCCCCACATCATCGCAACGCACCGCCTTTCGCCTTTAGCCTAGGCGATGATCGTGCGGTGTGCTTTCAGGGAACAGGCAAGGATGAGGCCAAGCGCGGTCAAGAAACCGACAAGATGCCCGAACCTTTTCAGAGCATAGGCAGGCTGACCTTCGCGACCGCACCTTGGCCCGGGCCTGGGCTCGCGATCGTCAGGGTGCCGTCCATCGCCTCGGCGAGACGTCGTGCGATGGCGAGTCCGAGGCCCATGCCCGGTCGGCTGGTGTGTCCTGCCGATCCCCCTTCGCCGCGGTAGAACGGCTCCATGACGTGCGGCAGGTCCTCGGGCTTGATGCCGCTGCCCTCGTCGCGCACTTCGAAGGCCAGCCGCCCCGCAGCAGGTGTTGCCGTGAGGATCACATCGCGACCCGCGGGTGTGTGGCGCAGGCTGTTGAGCAGCAGATTCTCGAGGATTTCCGCAAGGCGTACGCGATCCGCGAGCACGGCGAGCTGCTCGGGCACGTCGCAAAGGACGAGCCGCACGCCCGCCCCGTCAAACGCGGACCTCACCGCTTCCGCGGCCTCCGCGAGCGTGTCCTTGGCCTTCAATGGCCGGATCGCGAGGTCGACGTAGGCGTTCCCTTCGGCCCTTGAGAGCGCGCTCAGATCCCTGGCCATGTGTTCGAGGCGCTCGACCGCCAGGTCCATGCGCTGCAGCACCGCGTCGGACCACGGCAGGACGCCGTCCTTCAGCGCATCGCAATAGCCACGCAAGGCGGTCACGGGCGTCCGCAGCTCGTGGCTCACGCTGGCGGTGGCGAGGGCGCGCGCCCTCCTCGCCTCGTCAAGGGATGCGGCCAGGAGGTTGATATCGCGCGTAAGCTCCGACAACTCGCGGACCCCGCGCTCGGGCACCCGTTCGGAGTAATCGCCTTTCGCCAGCTTGCGCGTAGCTGCCGCGACACGATCCACGGCCTGCCCCACCGCCCTGCTGAGATAGATGGAGAAGGCGAGGCCGACCAGGACCACCACGACAAGCGAGATCAGTACATGCAACAGGACGGCCGATGCTACCGCATTCGCCAGGATAGCGTCCATATCTGCCGTTGTCGCCCCTGCGGGCGGATGCATGATCTCCTGCATCAGCCGATCGTAGCGCAGGGCTGGCGTGAGAAAGAGAGCGAGCACGCCGGAAAGTGCGGCGGCCAGACTGGCCGCCAGATAGGATAGCAGGAGGCGCGTGCCGAGACTCTGCAGGTCTGGAGGCCGCCTCATGCCTCGGAACCCGCCAGGCGGAACCCGACGCCGCGCACGCTTTCGATCTGCAGTTCGTCGCCGAGTTTACGCCTGAGAGAGGCGAGATGGACGTCGACAACGTGATCGGAGACGTAGCCGTCCGGCCACAGCGCCTGGATGATGGCGGCACGCGAAAGCACGTGGCGAGGGCGGCTCAGGAAGATGGCCAAAAGGTCATACTCGCGTGGCGTAAGCTGGATCTCGGTGTCGCCGACCAGAACGCGGTGCTCCGCGCGGATCATGCTGACGCGCCCCCAACTCACGATGCTGCCCCTATCGTGCGGCTCCGCGGAGCCGTGGCGCAGGCCAAGTCGTCCGACGCGAAGACAGATTTCGCGTGGCGAGAACGGTTTGACCACGTAATCGTCCGCTCCCAGGCCCAGGCCGAGGAGACGGTCCGGCTCCTCGCCACGCGCGGTGAGCAGGAGAATCGGGAGGTCGGCCTGTGGTCCGGAGCGGATCCGGCGAAGCACCTCCAGGCCATCCAGATCGGGCAGGGTGAGGTCTAGAACCGCCACGTCCACCCCTCCCGCGGCGACGCCGGCCAACGCCGCGGCGCCCGTCC
>JAJZVM010000182.1 GCA_021845645.1 Bacillota bacterium | reverse complement strand
ATCGGCACCGTACTCTCCGCGGCCGACGTGGAGTTGGCTCTCGCAGCGATCCTGGAAGGCGCCGACGTGCAGGGCGACCCTTACGCGTCCAGCGAGTACCGTGGCAAGATGTGCCGCGTTCTCGCGATGGAGGCCATCGCGGGCGCCAGGGCCGAAGCCCAGGGCGAGTAGAAGTGGCCGACTCGCTTGAGGAGATCTGGCAGCGCTGCCGGGAGCTCGAAGAGCGCCTGCGCTGGCGTGGACCGTCCTTCCAGCCCTTCCCCGGCGTGCTGAAGTTCCCAGGCGTCGGCAAGGTGACGGCGGCGAACTATGGGCTCCCGCCGGACAGGGAGGTGGTCGCCTACGTCCTGCAGCAACTGCTCGACGCGGCCGAGCATGCGCTGGACTTCGAGGCGCAGGTGCAACTTCTTGAGCTGATGCAGGATCTCGAAGGCTTGGCTGGCGAAACCTGACGCCTCTTGTCGAGCAGTGCAGGAAGTGCCATCACAGAAACGGAAAGGTGTGTGCACCTAGAGGGGGCACACACCTTTGCGTCTGCGTCCTGTCGTCAGGTCGCTCTTCGGACTCCTGCCGCTCGTTCTGGCGGCCGCACCCATGGTCTCAGCCTCCACTTACCTGCCGACCAAGGAATTTGGCATGCAATTCGTCGGAGACCCTGTCCAGGTCACACACACCCCTGCGGCCTATGTCGGGCCGCAGCACGTATACGAGGTGTCGAACGGCCTGCCGCCCACGCTCTGCGAGTTCGCCACGAGCGGACAGCAGATCGCCTGCGTGCGCCTCAGCCACGGCTACAACGCCTGGTCGGTCACGCGCGGTCTGGACGGGACGATCTACACGGGTGTCACCGCGAACTCGGACACGGGCCGTGGCTATCTTTACGCGTGGAAGCCCGGCGCAAGCGCCGCGAGAGTCGTCGCGACGATACACGCGAGCGCGATCTGGTCGCTTGCCGTTGACCCCGCGACGGGCGACGTCTGGATTGGCGCCCAGTCCGTATACCGCTACGATCCCGCTACAGGCAAGGTCACGGACTACGGCATGCTCGGGCAGAGCGGCGAGAGCCAGGTGCATGCCGTCGCGGCCCTCGACGGCACGGTCTACGCCGGCCTCACGCCATACGCGGAGGTGGTGGCCCTGAACGCCTCAACCGGCCAGACGCAGCTATTCCAGGACATGCGCGCACGCACGTCGGGCGTGGTTCGTATTCAGGTGGACGCCCAGAACACGGTCGAGATTCTCTGGGAGTCCCGCGCGCTCGACATCTATGTGAACGGTCAGCAGAACAACGGGTACCCGCACCTGAGCACCGCAGACCAGACATCGGTGCCGATCGGCGGCCAGATGTACACCTTCCTGCCAGGAGGGAAGGTGGCCGCCGGATGGAATCAGAGCGCTACGCAGGTGCCAACCTTCGTTGCATTCCCGCCGCAGCTCTCGTTCCTTGACCAGTTGCCGGTCGTGGCAGCGGGAAGTATCGGCGGACAGTTGGTCGGCGTCCTGAACTCGGGGTCGATCGTCACGGTCGCTCCTGGCGCGAGTCCGTGGCAGTTCAACCTGTCCGACGCCAACCTTCCGGGCACGCCGGGCATCATCACGGCCATGTTCCGGGATGCGGACGGCTCGCTCTGGGCGTCGCCCTACATCGGTGGCGAGGTGACCCACGTCGACGGCAGGACCTTCAAGCGATTCCCCTTCCAGCCGCAGGCGGACAGCTTCGCCTCCTGGCACGGGACGCTCTACATCGGCGGCTATCCTGGAGCCGCGCTCTACGCCTTCGACGAAGCCAGACCATGGGACCTTACCGCGGGGAATCCGGCGCTACTAGGCCACATCCAGCTGCCTGGCGACCCCCAGGAAACCAGGTTGTTCGCTCTCGCAGCGGGGCCCGCCGGCGTTTACGCTGGCACCATCCCAACCGACGGCTACCTGCCCGGGGATCTTGGCTACTACGATCCCGCTTCCGGCAAGCTGCAAGTCTTTCCGTCGCCAGTGCCGGACGAAGCCATCACATCGCTCGCATATGCAGCGAACGGCCTGCTCGTCGGTACGACGACGGCCCTGGGCGGTACAGGTGTCAGCCCCATGCGGCAGAGCGGTCATGTGTTTCTTTGGGACCCGGTCACGCAGTCGCTGGTCGCCACGCTGACACCGCAAGTTGGCCAGCCGGTTTGGGCCGGTCTTGTCTCGACGCCGTGGGGCGTCTTCGGAGCGAACCGCAGGGCAGTATTCCGCCTTGATCCGACGACCAAGGCGCTCGAGGCCCGCACGTTCAATCCGCGTGGCGCCAATGGTGCCTGGGGTTCCCTGACGCACATGTACTACGGCAACGGCCGGCTGTATCTTGTCACGGGACCGGGCCAGCTCTATCTCGTGAATCCGCGTACCCTGGCGGCAAGCCCGGTCTTTTGGGGCGCAGAGCAGGCCGCAGTGGCTGGCGCGTATCTGTACTTCAGCGCGCAGAACAGCGTCGAGCTGTACAAGGCACCACTCTCCCGGCTCGTTCCCCATTTGAAGAAGTGACGCAACGCTGTGCGCCATCGGCAGGTGATGGGTAGACTTCAGCTGTCAGATGGGGAACCGACGTATCGGTTGCGCGCCTCGGTGACCGACTCGAGCACGGTGCCGCCGAGGAGTCTGCGGACGGTGGCGAGGCGGAACCTGCTCGGCACCAAAGCGGGGCGGCCCAGATAGTAGCCCTGACCGAGCGTGAACCCGGCGCGCCGCGCCGCGCAGAGGTCTTCGGCGGTCTCGATGCCCTTTGCCACCAGGACAATGCCAAGGTCTTGCGCGAGAGTATTCAATCTGCGGGCGATTGCGAACCGGATCGCGTCCTGGGAGATCCCGTGAATGAACCGTCGATCGAGCACGAGACCCTCGGGACGCATGTCGAGGATGCTCAGAAGGTTCCCATGAGCCCCACCGTAATCGTCCAGGCACAGTTCAAGGCGGTCTGCATGCAGCCTGGCGACGAGATCGCGCTGGCATTCGGCCTCGCGAATATGCAGCATGAGGCGCCGGTAGCGCGCTTCCTGTGGGGGAATGCGGCGCGCGACGTTCAGAAACAGGATCTCGTCTCCTTGCAGGTGTCGATCAGCCGCCCGAAAGGCGAGCGTTTCCAGGTGAGATTCGAGCCCATCCAGCCAATTTTCCTGTTGGGCTCGGCGGAGCAGCCGGCGCGGATGCACGCTCCCGCCGTCGCGGCTGCGCATCAGCGCCTCGAAACCATAGACGTCACCTGTGTCGAGTTGGAGGACCGGCTGGAGGGCGATGGCCAGATCGGCCATGACGCTGTGGACAGGCGACTGTTCAGAACCGGTCATGGGTGCCTCCAGAGTATCTGGCTGGGTGGGCTCCGCGCGTGGTAGATCGGCACAGCAGTTGTAGTGGACGGTGCGCGTGGCGCGGATATGGTCCTGCCCGCTCCCTCGCGTCGTCGGTCCGCGTCGGTTGCGGGCAACAGGCGACGACGCCCGACGGCAGGACTGCGTAAGCAGGGCTGGTCGACACCGTCACTTCACTGTAGTGTGCGACAGCACTCAGACATTGGGTATATTCTTTACCTACGAGAATGTGACGAGGTCACGCCATGCACATCGGACCGGTTCTGCGGCAGCAGCGCCTTTTGAAGGGACTCACCGTTACCGAGGCCGCGACCCTCGGTGGTGTGACGCGCTCGTACCTTTCCATGGTGGAGACGGCACAAAGGGCGCCCAATCCTGAACTCCTCGTCCCATTTACGCGGAAGTTGGCCATTCCGACAGAGATTTGGCTTCCCGCATTCCTGGCGGATGAGAGTCGTTGCAGCCGACTGATGCGCCTGGGGCGGGCCTTTTTCGCCAGCGGCGACCACGCGGCGGCCCGCCGCGCACTGCTTCGTGCGTTGCGCGTAAGCCGGGAGTCCGGGGATGCCCGCTACAATAGCGATATCCACATGCTGCTCGGGCAGGTGTGCTACGCGCAGGGCCGCTACTTGCCGGCCCTGCGCTGGTTCCGCCGCCTGGAGCGCGCAATTCGGCATGGCGCCGACAAGCGCACGCATGCAATCGTGCACTACAACGTCGCGCAGTGCATGGCCAAGGTGGGGCAGGAGCTTGACGCCCTGCCGAGATTTGACGAGGCGATCGCGGAGTTCGGCCAATTGGAGCTCAAATTCGAACTGGGCAAGACTTGGCTCGCCAAAGCGAACCTGCTGCTTTCGGCGAGGATGCACAGGGAGGCTCGCCAGGCGTACCGCAGTGCCGCGTACTACCTGCGAGGCAGACGGCACAGCGGGGACGCGCTGCTCGGCTGTGCCATCACTGCGCGGGTGCTCGACGGCGCCAGGGCGTCGCTGCCGCTTCTGCAGAAGATCGTGGATACAGATGCGGATCCGGTGCTGTGCGCGAAGGTCCATGCCCACATGGCGATCGCCCTCCGCGAGATCGGCAGGTTGGGCGAGGCCGTGGCGGAGATCGAAAAGTCCCTCTCGGTGCAGGCTGAACTGCCTGCGCCACTCGAAGCCAGTCTGCTTGCCGAGGCTACGCTGATCCATGCCCTGAGGCACGATCGCGCAGCCGCTTTGCGGGCATTGAGCCGTTACAATGCCGTGCAGGGCCCCAGGGAGGGACAGGACATCGCCGCGATGCGTATCCTTGCGCGGGTGCTCGGAGCGCCGCCGCCGGAGGAGGAGCTGCCGCGGGTCGTCGAGGAGGAGCATGAACATCGCCTGCGGGATGCGCTCCGCTTGCTGCAGGATGGCGGGGCGCTGGAAGCGTAAAGGATCCCTAGTGATAGGTGTTGGTTACCGCTGAAGACATGCAGAGTTGGGCTACGGAACGGGGACGGTTCATGAGCATTGGGTCCGTGCTGCGCAGGTGCCGTGTGGAGGCTGGACTTACCGTGACGGCCGCCGCAGCCCTTGGTCAGGTGTCACGGTCGGGGCTCGCCATGGTCGAAGCCGACAGGCGCTCGCCTAATCCGGCTGTCCTGGTGCGGCTGACGCGCGGGCTGGGGGTCCAGCCGGATGTCTGGTTGCCGGTGTACCTTCAGGGCGAGCCGCGATGCCAGCGCCTTGTGGAATTGGCAAAGGTCCTTTTCGAAGCAGGCGATTACGAAGCAGCGAGGTTGGTGCTCGGCCGTGCCTACTTCATCTCCCGGCGCACGGGAGACGGCAGGCACAATGCGGAAATCTACCACATGCTCGGTCGGGTCCGGTTTGAAACGGGCCGATATGCGCCCGCCCTGCGCTGGTTCCTGCTGTTCGAACAAAAAACCCTTCACACCAAGGAACTGCGCGCGCAAGCGATAGCGCAATACAATGTGGGGATCACGCTTGGCAAGCTTGATCGTAGAGTAGAGGCAGCCTACAAACTCGAAGAGGCAATACGCAACTTCAAGAGAATGGGCCTAACGTCCGAGACTGCAGCTGCCACTCTTAACAAGGCTAACGTCCTGCTCGCAATGCGCCACTACTCACAGGCGGGTAGGGCATACACCTACGCCGCGCACCTTCTACGGGGGAAGCAGTTCCATGACGACGCCGTACTTGGCCAAGCCATCGTCACATGGCGACGGTTGGGAGCGGAAAGGGCCGAGCCAATGCTGCGCAGGGTTATTGCAAGCAATCGGACACGGGAACTGGTACGTGCGAAGGCGCGCTGCAACCTGACTGGGGCACTGCGCGAGATGGGACGCTACGACGATGCCCTGCTGGAAGCCAGTCGTGCTCTGTCCTCTCGAAACTTGCTGCCGTATGATTTGCTAGTCTCGCTGCTGACCGAGGAAACCTTGTGCCGTGTCCTGCGGGGCGACTTGGTCGGCGCGCGGCGCCCGTATGAGGAGTACTGCCGTCTTGCGGGAGAGGCGGGAGAGAAGGATGCGCAGGATATTGCCGTTATGCGGATTTTGGCAAGCGTGTTGGGCGTGACGCCTTCCAGGGACGAGCTGCCCAAATCCTTCGAGGATGCCCATGACGAACGCGTAGCCGCTGCCTTGCGTGTGTTAGGTTCAGCGCCCAAGGGCTGATCTGTACCGCATCCGAGCCGCAGTGGTTGAGGGCCCCCTGAAGCGGGACTTATAATTTCCCCATCCCGAACACGCATACCACGACGGACAGTTCCGCCAGGAGGCTAATTAGGGGTCTTATCATACGAGTGACTCATGGGAACTCGTCAAAGACGCACAATCAGGGCACGTAGGGCACGCGGCCCGCCAGGGGCTCCTGTCCGCGTAGCCGAACTGTCCCTGTCCTGCTTACAAACCCCTGGCAACAGCCACTTGCTGGGAGAACGCACAAATGTACCCGGTGGCCGCTTCCGGCAACAACCGGGTACGGGTATAATTGCGCGCGAGCTATATCGTTGAAGCCAGCAGGCGGAAGCGAGCTGATGTCACCTGATCGATGATCATGTTGGCCAGCAGTTGGCTGACTTGATCAATCTCTTGCCTATCTGGACGCAGCGCAGGTCGGCCTAGGTAATACCCTTGGCCCAGCGTAAAGCCTGCCCGGCGGGCGGCCACAAGGTCCTCGCTCGTCTCGATTCCCTCGGCGACCAGATCCATGCCAAGATCGTTTGCCAATGCGGCCAGGGCGCGAGCCATGGCAAAGCGTCTCCCGTCCTCGGCGATGCCGCGGATGATGGAGCGATCGACCTTCAGCCCTGATGGGCGCACGTCGAGAATGCGTGCTAAGTTGCCGTGCGAAACACCGTAGTCGTCCAGGTAGAGATCGAGCCCTTCCTGCCGCAGCTTCTCGACCTGGTGACGGCTGACGTTCCGCGCCTCGCTGACCTCCAACACTAGGTAGGGGTAGCGGTGCGGAGGTAGTGGAAAGCGGATGTCCCCGTTTAGGAAGAGGACCTCCTGCCCCTGGAGGAAGCGGTCGGCCGCTTCGAACGCAAGGGACCTCGCGCGATACTCCAGCTCACCGAGCCAATGCTCACGCCGTGCACGGCGGAAGAGGGACGGTGGGTTGACATCGCTACCGGCCGGCCCGCGCAGTAGGGCTTCAAAGCCGTGCACTTTACCTGTCCGAAGATCCAGGACCGGCTGCAGAGCCACGGTGAGGTCCTCAAGCCGGACAGGGGCGGCGAGGTTGGTCGAAGTGGGCATGGCTACCTCCGGGCAATCAGATTTTCGGGAACTAGAGTGCTGGGGGATTGCCTGGAGCGGACGAGCCACCGGGGCTCATGCGGCTAACGTAGCGGCGCGTACGGGCTCCAGTAGCGACCACAGTGGCTGGGGTCCTGGATAGGGCATGAACTGGAATGACGAGGATCATGGCGTCGATCAGAGCGCCAAGGATGCGTTGCATGCGCGATACCTCCTGCGCGACTTACAGGGCCGGCGGATTACTGGGAGCGGAAGAGGAAGCGACCGGCGTGAGGATGGCGTGGTTATAGGTCGCGACACTAGGCGCGAGCGAGGACGCGGGAACCAGGGCGACTGCCAGGGCGGGGATGGCGAGGATCACCGCGGCGACGAGCACGTCAATGATGCGCTGCATGTGCAAAACCTCCTATGCGGATTACAGGCAGGGTGGATTGCTAGGAGCGGATGAGGAGCTCGGGGCGAGGACCGCGAAGTAGTGGCTAGAATGTGCGCTGGCGGTGAGCGGGGACGCGGGAGTCTGGGCAACGGCCAGGGCGGGGATGGCAAGGATTACGGCGGCGATAAGGGCTCGCAACCAAGCAGGTTAGGGCAGGTTGACAAATTGGGGGGCGGGATTGTACCGTAGGGTCGGGGTGGTAGGCCACGGCCTCACGGTGGGAT
>JAJZVM010000181.1 GCA_021845645.1 Bacillota bacterium | reverse complement strand
TCACGATCGACGATCCGGACGGCAACGGCTGGGTTGTGCAGGAAGACCGCGCGTTTGCCGAGGACGCCTGAGATCGCAGCCGTATTTGCAGGGGCATGCGAGGCTGCGGGGCAGGTATGCCTGATGAGACCGGGAGCGAAACCGCTTGGCGCCCGAGGTGTCCCGGCAAGCTTCCGTGCCTGCGCAGGCCGTCCGCGGCTGGAGGAGTCGCTCTACCGGTGACGCGCGCGAAGGCCGCGACGATCGAGGGGCATGTCAACACCGGCACAGGCAAGCGTCTCATCGGACCTTTTCACGCTGCGCCGCTGTCGATGCGAATGCTTTGTTTTCGTGTGACTTGAACGTCTGCCGCAGGGTGGACATCATTTGGCAGCTGTGCCTCCAAAGGAGGGGGCCTTCCCTCTCGGATGCTCCGATCAGGCAGGACCTTGGCCAAGAAAGTAGGCGCGCAGAGTGGCCTCGGCCGGCTTGCCCCTCGGCGTGTAGCCATTGTCGCCGGGGCCACCTTGCCAGTTCGGATTGGACGGATTGGCCCACCAGAACCAGAAGAGGCCCCGGAGCCACGGCTCCTTGCCGATGGTCTCGAGCGTCGCCTCGTAGAGGCGCTGCTGCAGGGCGAGGTTCACGGGCTGCTTGGGGAACCACGCCCCGGGCTGTGCGGCAGCACCGTTCTCGGAGGGGTAGCCGAGTTCCGTGATGATGAAGCCCTTTGCGGAGAGGCCAGCCGACCGGCGCCAGGCGGCTACCTCGGCGGTGGTCTGTCGCCAGCCTTCGGCGAGTTCGGCGACGGACGGATTCGCAGCCTGCGAGAGGGGGAAGTAGGCGTCGATGCCGACGTCGTCAAGTGCCCGCCAGAACGTCACCCGCTGGTAGTTGGGATAGTCCGCGCCATAGACGATGGGGCCGTGGTAGTACTTGCGGGCGACGGTGATCGCCTTGAGCCAGTACGGCCTGTAGGCCGGGACGGAGTCCAAGCTGTCGAACTCGTCTCCGATCGCGAAGAGGTCGGCGCCGGACGCCTGCGCCAGCGCCGCGTAGTGCGCAAGGTACCGGTCGAAGCTCGCGAACCAGCGTGGCACCGAGCTAGGCTCGAAGTCGGCCTGCCAGCCGTCGCCGTCGAGCGAGTTGACGAAGGGATTCAGGAAGACGCGCATGCCCATGTGGTGTGCGAGGGAGATGAGTCTGCGCACGCTCAGGTCGGTAGGCGTCTTGCGTCGGCTGGGACTTATGGTCACCGAGGACTTTGTGTCCTGGAACCAAGCGACCTGGATGGCCAGCCAGTCGATCCCGTCCCGTTTGAGGCGCGCGAGCTCCCCCGTGACCGCCGGAGTGTCGAACACGTTCGGCTTGTAGCCAGCCTCGGTCATGCCCCGCATCCTAGCGGACATGGGCGGCAGCGGCAGGTCCGAGATCTCGCCGGCCCCGCTGCAGCCGGCAAGGGCCAGGACCAGTAGCACGAGCGGTCCGAGACGCTGAAGTCGCACGTCCCCACCTCCCGCAATCGGGAGTATGGTGCCCGACATGCACCAGCATGCGCACGATCGGACGGGACTTGGTCCGGTTCAGGGCAGCGGCGCGATGATCGTGTCGCCGAACGTGCCCTGCCACAGCAGCCCGCTTTCCAGACCCGCGACGGCGTAGGGCGTACCGGCGGGGCCGTACACATAATCCGCGACGACCGCAGTGCCCGGGCCTTCGGCCAGCCAGACGCCCTGGCCGGCTACCGCCCGTCTCAGCGGGCCTTCGCCGGGTTTGTGCCAGATCTGGCCAAGCAGCCTGACGACGCTCTCCGCTGTCATGTAGTCGCCGAACGAGATGCCGGTGGGATCGGGAACGACGTCCGTCGTCCCGACAGCGCCTGCGACCGCCTTGCGGGATGCACTGCCCAGCAGGAGGCTGAGCTCGGCGGCATCCAGGGTCGACGGATCCGCCAGAAGGGGCTCGGCAAGCGATGCGAGAGACGGTCCCGGCAGGGAGGCGAGCGGGTGGCCAGCGAGTGGAATGCGCGTGGACCTGATCCCGCCCGCAGCCGTCACGCCAGCTTGCGCCAAAGCGTCCCTGAACAGCGTAGCTCCGACCAGACCGGGATCGGGCGCCGTGACCTCCAGCACCTCGATCTGCCCAGGCACAGCGCTGCCCGTCAGAACGAAGCCGTGCAGACCTGGAGACCAGGACGCCGCGAGCGGGTTCTGGTCGGAGCCGTTGGCGGTAACCCCCTGCGCCAGCACCTTGATGCCTGCGTCGGCGGGTCGCACTTGGACGCGCACCCGCCCGCCCGCCGACTGCACAAGGATCTGGATGATGTCGCTGTCCACCAGCAGATTCGACATCGGCGGCAGGTAGCTCTGTCCGAGTTCCTCCCAAGTGGCCCCGCTCGGCCAGCGGGCGGGATCGCCCCGCATGGGTCCGTTCTGCACGTAAAGGAGCGGGCCGTCCACCTTGGTGATCCCCGAGGCCCGGACCTCCCGCGCGAGAGCGGCGAGGTCCTGCGAACTCAGGGCCGGGTCCATGGCGCCGTCGAGCACCAGGGAACCCTGCAGCACGCCGCCCCGCACCGGCCCGTCCGCCTTGACGGTGACGGCCGGGAAGGCCCGCAATCCCTTCTGCCAGGCACCTGCCAGAAGTCCGAGACGCGTCAGCCAGCTGGTGCGGATCAGTTTCTGGGCGTTGATCCCGTAGACGATCCGCCCTGTCTTGAGGTCGAGAATGGCCAGCCCCCGGGCCGCGTCCGGCTGGGCCGGCAGTTTGCCCAGGACTCCCGTGGCGAAGGAGGGCGGCTCCTTCGCGGTCTGAGACGCTGACGGGGCAGCGGACGGCTCGCGGGGCCAGGTGGCGAGGTCTATGACCATCTGGTCGATGGCGCTGCGCCTGGGATACGACACTGCCATGGCATGCGCCGGCGGGCCCTCCTCGAGGATGGCGAAGGCGATCAGGTCGCCATTGCCGGCCGTCGCGTAGCCCTCGTAATTCCACTGGTTCGCAAGATTGCCCGTCTTGAGCCAGACCTTGTTTTGGGCAGCCGTTCCAACGAAGTGGCCGCAAAGGATGCCGCAGACCTGCGGATTTGCGTTCCCGGCCTCCATCATCGCGTTTCGGAAATAGGGGAACCACGGCCGTGACGCGGCGTACGACAGCAGAGAGACGACGCCTTGAGCGCTCTCCAGGTCGAGCGGCGAGAGGCCGGACCCGTCGTACTGCGGCGGCAGGGCACCCAGGCCGGCCTGGCGCAAAAAGGCGGCCATGGCGGACTGAGCCGATGCCGCGGTGGCACTGCCACGTTCCTTCATGCCGTTCATGCGGAAGAGGTTGTCGGCCATCTGGTTGATCGAGAAGCGGTCTTGCAGCGGCAGCAGAACGCGCAACGGGGGAGACAGGTAGGACGCCACCGTCTCCTGACCCTTGGGCAGGCCGCCGGAGGAAGCCTGCCCGGTGAAGCGGACGCCGTCCTGGGCAAGCGCCGACTGAAAGAGAGCCGCTGCGAAGCGGGCGGGATCGTTCGGCGAAAGATTGAATGCGAGCGTGGAGCCCGCTTGCATCGTGCCTGAGACGACGATCGTCTCGCTGCCCAGCAGGCGGGTGACGTTCGGCGCCGGGCTTGGGCCGGCAACGGCGTGGGCCGTGTTCACGATGCGGAAGTAGTCGGGCGCGGCGATCCGGCCCAGGAACTGCAGGCTTGCCGAAACGCGGCTGCCGACGCTGGTTCCCGCCTGCAGCACGAGTTCGACCGACGAGAGTTCGCCTTCGAGGGCGTTCGCCCCGCTACCGTAGTCGGTCGGCAGGTCGCCGGCGGCCCAGCCGGCACCCGCGCTCGGCGGCGGGAACAGGCTGCCCACACCCACCACCCGAGTGGCGCTGTGCAGCCTGCGTGCCACCTGCGCTGCCAACAACTCGAGTCCCGTGTTGCCCTGGGCTTCGAGCCAGGGGTCGCCCCCACCAACGAGGTAGATGGGGCCAGCCTGTCCAGCGAGCACCGCTGGCGCCGCGTCCACCTGGGTCTTGTAGGTGAAGGTGGGGCCGAGATCCTGGAGCGCGGCGGCCGTTGTGAACATCTTCATGATGGAGGCGGGTATCTGCAACTGCGTGGGGCTGATCGCGGCGAGCGGACGCCGCGCGGTGAGATCGTACGCGTAGGCGGAGACCTGGGCGGACCGCATCAGCGGCGTTGCGTGCAAAGCCTCCTGCCAGGCGCTTTGCAAGGCTGTCGCGGGTTCGGCCGGGGCTTGTGCGGAAAGGGCCTGCAACCGGTTCGGCACAGCCGGCCGCCCGCCGTCGCGCGTTGCCTCGGGCCAGGCGACGGAAATGGCTGCAAGAAGGAGCAAGGCGAGGACAAGCCTGTGGCGGCGCAAAAGACCACCCCCCTGTACGGTTATTCGTTTGCGGCCGCCGCAGATGATTATGCGGGCCATCGTCGCGGCTGCGGCGCTCTTTCGGATCGGACGTCGGGCAGTTTTTGGGGGTTGCATGGGACAACTTCGCTGGCCGCAGGGACCTTCCCTATAACCTTCGCCACAATCCTGAAGGAAGTGGCCGTGTTCTCTGCGAAGCCACTTCGGACGGCCGAAAGGGCCGCGTGTTGCGGAACATGTATGGAGGCAGTGGCGTGACGTACGACCTCGTGATCGTGGGCGGCGGCGTTTGGGGGAGCGGGGCTGCGCAGGCTGCAGTGCGCGCCGGTGTCCGGTCGGTGCTCCTGCTGGAGAAGAACATCGGCCTGGCCCAGGAGAGTTCGGCGAAATCCGGCGGCATCGTGACGGACCTGCTGTGGCATCCGGAAGATCAGGCGTTCGTGCGGCGCTCGCGCGAACTGTACGAGGAAGCGCGCGTGTCGAGCGGCGACGTCTCCGTCGCGCGCAGGGTAGGCATGCTCACATTGGCTGAAGGGGAGCATGTGTCCTCACTCGAGCGCCGCCTGCCCGACCTCGCCGCGCGCGGGGTGGCACACGAGCTGTTGCCGCGCGATGAGGTGGAGCGCCGCTATCCCAGGCTTGACCGGCTTCGCGACGACACGGTAGCGCTTTGGACACCCGACGACTGGCACGTGAACCCGACTGCCTACGCGCAGCAGGCGACCGCCGAGGCGCGGGAAGGTGGCCTTGTGCTGGGCACCGCCGAGCGGGTGGACGCGATCCGCCTCAAGCAGGGCAAGGTCGCGATAGAGGCCGGTGGGACGGTCTACGAGGGCCACCGGGTGCTGATCGCCGCCGGCACGTGGACGCGCAAGCTGGTGCGCACAGCCGGTCTCGATCTGGCACTCCTGCCCTATCGCGTCCAGCTCTCTTCGCTGGAACTGGCCGAGCCGCACCGGCTGCCGCTGGTTTGGCATTTGTCGACTGACGTGTACCTGGTACCGGACGGGGAGAGAGATGTGCTCGCCGGCGACGGGACGCGCCTCGCGGAATTCGACCCCGACGCCTATCAGACGACTGGCGACGATCGGTTCCAGGAGGAGATCGCGGAGCGCCTCTTGCGGCTGTCGAGCCTGGGCGAGCGGGCGGGCTTGCGCTCCAGCTGGGCGGGTCTGGTCGGCTCGACGCCTGACCGGCGGCCCCTGCTCGGCCGCTTGGCCGACCGCGTCTACGTCGCGTGCGGCGACAACGGCATCGGTGTGATGCGAGGACCCGCGATCGGTGAACTGGCAGCCAGAGTAGCCCTGGAGATGGACGACGCGCCACACCTCAGGCCGGATCGCTTTCCACCGGAGCCGTTCCCGATCCGGCCCGGCTTCACGCTGGACTAGCCTTCCGCCGACGCGTGCTGACTTGGTCTATCCGCCGGGGAGACGACGGAGCACCTCCGCGAGCGGCTGGCCGGTTTCGCCGCCGCATCGGGCCTGTCCGGGCGGATGGTGGCATGTCCCACCTTGAGCTCTGGAATGTCGCAGGTCGTGTGCTAGGATCCAATCGCGCATGCTCGGCAGACCCAGCGCTCCTTTCAGGATGGTGCTGGGCCGGTTCAGGATCTGGTGGACATGGGGTGGCGCCAGAGCTCTTCCGTCAGGCGGATGAGCAGATCCGGCACGTGCTCGAAGCTGTACGGCATGAAGAGGCGCTCGTCGACGCGATGCGCCCCTTCGCCATGCGGGCCGATCATGTACACGGCGTCCGCGACGAGGGAGGGGCCCGCCTCCGCGGCGGTTACGGCGGCGACGGGGTCGTTCGCGGCGAACGCAGCATCTTGCCAGTCCTCCGAAGCGGCCACGAAGCTGAGGTCGCTGATCAGGGGAAAGAAGCGCCCCTGGCGATAGGAGTTGCCCGTCACGGCCGCGTGCTGCGTGAGAATGTCATTGAGCACCCTGCGTCCGTGGCTCTGGGTCGCGACCTTGGGTATCAGCCCGTTGCCGAAGAAAAGGACGATGGCCGGCTCCCGTCCCAGCACGGCGTCGGCCAGCCTGCCCGTCGCAGCGATGCGCTGGGCGGGCCCCGACGCCCCGGTCAGGCCGGTAGCGAGGCTGGGCCGCAGGTCGGACCAGAGACCGCGCTGCTCGGCGAGGCGCGTGAGTTCTTCGAAGGTGTAGACGGGGATTTCCGGAGCGCCGCCGAACGCCTGCACCAGGCTCTCCCGTACGGATTGCGCCGCGTCCTCGGCGATCGCGCGGAACTGGCGCAGCACATCTGCCGGCCGTCGCGACACGTAGAGGACGTTGTAGCAGCCGACAGCCGAAAGGGGCGTCTGCACGTCGTAGGCTGCCTTGTCGTCGCGCGCCTGGAGCGATACCGGAACGGCGGAGCGCTCGTCGCCCACGCCGTCGCTCAGGCCCTGGCTGTACACGACGCGACGCGTGATCTCGGCGAGCACGAAATTCGGGTCGAGTCCCGCTTCAGGCTCGCCGACGTGGCTCGGAACCCCGCGCACGTAGGCACACGGCAGCAGCTTGCCGACGCTCCCCGAGTAGACAAAGCGCTCGAAAGGACCATCCCTGCCAAGACGCGGCCCCGTTGCGTCGGTGTTGATGATTCCCGCCAGTTCGAGTCTTTCCTCCCGCAGGTAGGGGGCGAGGAAGCGGGTGAGGGCGCGGATGCCCCGCGATCCCGCCTCCTCGTCGGATGTAAGGGCAACGAGCAGGTGGCCCGCGGCGTTCTGCGCCGCGAACTGCTCCAGCACCGCGATGGTCGCCGCCACACCGGCCTTCATGTCGAGTACGCCGCGGCCGAAGAGCCAGTCGCCGCCCGCCGCAAGGCGGGAGAGTTCCGGACCCAGGGCCCCCTCCGCGATGCGCCTGGTCAGTGCGAGAGGCTTGAAGGCGAGAGGGCGCAGAGGACCGTAGTCGTCCACGCCGACCGTGTCGATGTGGCCGAACTGGACGACGCAACGCGATCCCGTTCCTTTGAGGTGTGCCAAAACGAAGGCTGGGCGGCCCGCCGCGTCCTCGCCGCGGAACACCCTCAGCCGCTCCTGAACGGGGAGACGCGAGAGCATGCCGTAGGCGTCCTCGAGGATGTCCGCCTCCCCTTGCGAGCCGTTGACAGACGGATGCTCCGCGAGGTGCAGCGTCAGTTCTGCCACGCGGTCGTAGAATCGCACGAAACGACTCCTCCTTACGCCCGGGTCGTCTGGGTCGGCGGACCTGCCATCTGGCGCGCCGTACCCCTACGGCGCGGCAAGGCCTCGCTCCTGCCGCTTGACATCCCCGACCCTGCGTCGGCAACGTAAGGCCAGGACCGGACTGGGTCCATTTTGGAACCAAGGGGCGCGAAGTCGTCCCTGGAAGGAGGGTGCCGCTTGCCCGACGCCTATCTCGTGGACGCCGTGCGCACTCCGATCGGCCGCTACGGCGGCAAGCTCGCGGCCCA
>JAJZVM010000180.1 GCA_021845645.1 Bacillota bacterium | reverse complement strand
CTCAACGCAGCGACCAATTTGGCTACATACGCCGTGAGTTCCACGGCGTCAGCCTGTGGAGGGTCAGGCTCTGGCAGCGGCCATCTGGCCACTGTGAAACCGGCCCCAATGAAGCAGGAAGCTAGCGTCAAAGCTACCTTCGGGTAGTTTTGAGTAGGTCTAACGGAACGGTCAAGGAAACGATGAGCATGCCACGCCCGTTTGTCATCGCCAAGAACCCGGACGAAAGCAGCCGCCTGCCCTACCTGCTGCGGCTGCCGTTGCCGGATGGGGATCTCGTGCTGGCCACGCGCGGCCGTTTCCCCGCCGATCGCGACCTCTTCTGCTATCAGCTGGCGGAGTGGCCGCGAGGAGCGGAGGAACTCGAGGTCCTGCCGGTCGTCCGCATCGCGCGGCGCGGAAAGTCGGTCGAACTCGTGCTCGACCGTCCCCGCCTGCGCCGCTCGCTCTTCGTCTGGACGCAGCGCCGCGGCCGGACGCTGATCTTCTGGCGAAGCCAGCGCTCGATGCATGCGACACGGCCAGGGGTGCGCATCCCGGGTGCGCGCGCCCTGGACCGCGGCCTCGTCATCGCGGTCGACGCGCGGGAGCGTTATGGCTGGAAGTTCGAGGGCAAGGCGGTCGCCCTCGAAAGGCGCCAGCTGCCGGCCGGGGACTACGGCCTGATCGAAGGCGGTCGCCTCGTGGCGGTGGTGGAGCGGAAGTCCCTACCGGACCTCTCGCAGTCGCTGCACGACGGAAGTTTGCAGCTGACCTTGGCGGAGCTTGCCGCCGTGCCGCACGCCGCGCTCGTCGTCGAAGGGCGGCTCAGCGAACTCCTGCGCCTCGCGCAGGAGCGCAGGGTGCGCGATGGCTGGCTTCTGAGCATCGTCGCCGCCCTGCAGGTGCAGCAGCCGCAGGTGTCCTGGATGTTCTGCGAGCACCGCAAGATCGCGGAGGACTTCGCCTTCCGCTTCCTCTCGGCGGCGTGGCGGCGGCAGCACGAGCTGCCGGCCGCGCCGGACGGGCCAGAGGTCGAGGAACCTCCGCCACGTCTCCTCGATCGGGAGGCGCGCGAGGCACTCCTTCTGGCGGCGCTCAAGTCGCGTGGGCTCCTGACGGCCAAGGAAGCCGCCGGGCTCTGCGGCGTCAGCCAGGTCACCGCAGGCCAGGACCTCCTGCGACTGGTCGACCAGGGGCTCGCGTGCGCCGAGGGCGAACGGCGAACCCGCCACTACCGTTTGGCTTCCGCGCAATAGGGGCTGCCCAGAAGGGCGCCCGCGGTCTCCAGGGAGGTTCCCCATGCGACGCATTTTTCCGCTCCTGACCCTGGCCCTCGTCCTGGCGCTGCCGATCGGCAGCGCCCAGGCGGCATTCAGCTACTACGACCCTAGTCCCAATGGCGTGACGCTGCTCGTCGCGACGCCGGTCTTCTCGCTCCAGACCCTGCCCGACCCCGGCACGAGCGTCGCCTGCAGCCTGCAGTTCCAGGGCCAGACGATCACCATGCCGTACGATCAGCAGCAGCAGGGCTGCGTCTACCAGTGGCCGACGCCACTCGCCCCCGGCAGCTACACGGCAACGATCACGGTGACCTCGCCCGACACGAGCCCGCTCGTCGAGAACCTCCAGTTCTCGGTGGCGCAGGGCGCGGCGCAGAGCCTGCCGCAGGAGAACCTGCAGAGCATCGAGGCGCAGCGCGTCCTCGACTACGTCCGCCAGGAGACATCGCTCTCCGCGGTGGGCTACGACGCCTCGCTGCAGGCGGCGTCGCAGGGCCACGCGCAGTACTTCGTCGACCATCCGACCCTCTATCCCCTAAGCGTCAGCATGCACTCCGAGCCGAACTCCCTCGCGCAGGGATTCCTCGGCACCTGGCCGCTCGACCGCGACCAGGCGTTCTCCGCCGTCGCCGGCGGCAACGAGGTCATGGTCTCCGGCGATCCGAGCGGGCCCTGGAGCCTGCAGGGCCTCTTCGACACGACCTTCCACCGCTTCGGCCTTTTGGACCCGACCCTGACGGCGATCGGCGCCGGCCTGTTCCAGAGCCCGAAGAGCGACCTCACAGGCCAGGCGGCCTACGTCGTCGACATGGACACGGGCTTCGACGTGACGTCGTCGCTCTCGTGGGCGTTTCCCTGGAACGGCGAAACGAACGTGCCCATCGCCTTCGAGGGCGAGGACCCCGACCCGCTCGCAGGTATCGCGCCCGCGTCGCAGACGAGCGCCCTGCCCGAGTCCGGCTACCCCGTGAGCCTCACCTTCGACCCCGGCCAGGTGCAGTCCGTCTCGGTGTCGCAGGCGACCTTGAGCCAGGGTCCGACCGAGGTGCCCAGCTATCTCGTCGACGCGCAGACCTATCAGGACCAGAACGCCACCTATCCCGGAGAGACCATGGGCACGTCCGTCGCGCTCTTCCCGAAGCAGCCCCTGCAATATGCGACCACCTACACGGCGAACATGGCGGGCACGCTCACCTTGACGGGCGGGAAGACCGAGCCCTTCCAGCAGAGCTGGTCCTTCACCACCGGCGCGGCCCCGGCGGTCACCGGTGTCTACGAGGACGGCGGCACGCTGTTCGTCGAGGGCCAGAACCTCAGCCAGGCCTATGTCTCCACCTACTGGTACCAGACCGGCGACCCGACGCTCGGCAATCCCTCCTACCAGGGGGGCCACCTGATCACGGCGCCCGTGAACGGACCCCTGACCAAGGTGGAGGTGACCGACGGGGCGACGGGCAAGGTGATGGGCACCTATCCGATCCAGTTCGCGCCTTTCAGAGACACGGGCTCATCCGGCTCCAGCCAGTTCTACGTCGACGCGGACCAGGCGGCGGGGCTCGTCCAGGGCTACCCCGATGGCACCTTCCGCCCGGACGCGACCGTGACGGGAGACCAGGCGATCGCCATGCTCTATCGAGCGATGGGCTCGCCCAGCACCGTGGGTGACCCGACCATCCCGGGCGTTCCCGCCTGGGCCAGCCCGGCCGTGTCCTGGGCCTTTGCCAGCAGCGTCGTGCTGCCCGGCGACGGCTTTTCCGCCACAGGCCCGGCCACGCGGGCCCAGCTGGCGACCTGGCTCTGGCGCGCCTTCGGCCTTCAGCCCTCTACGGCATCCTCGCCATTCACGGACGCCGCCCAGATCCCGCCGGCGTTCCTCGGCTACGTCGACGCCGCAGCCCAGGATGGCGTCGTGCTCGGCTACCCGGACGGCAGCTTCCGCCCGAATGCCACCGTGCAGCGCGGCGCCTTCGCAATCTGGGCCTGGCGCCTGCATGCCGCGCTCATCGCGCCCCAGGAGCTCTTCTAGCGCTGTCGCCAATGCGCGGGGTTCCCCGTCACGGCCGGCCCCGCAACCAGGCCGCCCAGTCCTGGCCCTCCACGTGGATGATGCGCGGTTAGCCGATGTCCGGACACACATATGCACGCGAGGAGGGGCTTTGTGGAGAATATGTCACGTTGTCCTTGCCCAGGAATCTGCTGCAAGAGTTCAAAGTACTCGCGGCACGTCGAGGCACCTCCATGTCCGCGATCCTTGCAGGAATGATCGCGGATGCGGTGCATCAGGAAGACCAATAGGCGTCCGCACGAGAGCGGGCGTTGGTCCGGCTGGAGAAGGGTTGTGACCTGGGTAGCCGCGGACTCGGAGGCTGGTCGCGCGAGGACCTCCATGAGCGCTGATGGCGTACGGGAGTTCATCGACACCAACCTCCTGGTCCACGCGCACGACAAGTCTGCCGGCATCCAACACAGCAAAGCTTAGGGACTGTTGCGTCGACTCTGTGTCAACTGAGCGAGAAATACCCTGGCGTCGAGCGCTTCCACTGCGTACTGGAGACGCCGGCCCAGTCCCAAGCGTCTCGAGGGACAGCCGTCCAAGTCACGGCCTCCTTTCCCCCACCAAAGCATAGGCGACCTTCCTCGACACCGATCGACAGGTCTTCCTTCACATATGGGCGAATTAGCCTCTAACGGGTTGTGGCTTCCTGGCCGCTTGTTGCCCCCAACCCGGCACGGAGGCGCAAAACAGCCATGCGCATGCTGCATCGCCTGCGGACCAGTCTCCTGACGCAGATGACCCTGGTGGTCACGCTGGTGGTATTGCTCGCGGTGGCTCAGGGCCTTTACAACCTCGTCATGCTCAACCGCATCCAGGCTGCCCTGACCGAGACCGTCCAGAGCGCGTCCGTCTTGGTCCAGCAGGTGAATAGCGTTCACAGCGATTTCCTGACCTTCGACGACCAGGCCAACATGTGGGTTGGCCTGCGTCCTTACGGGCTGCAGTCGGCCTACGCCAAGTCGACCCTGGCGCAGGCGCTCGCGGCCGAGGGGCAACTGGACGTCGGCCTCGCGCAGCTGCGTCGGCAGAAGCTGCCCGCGTCCGAGAAGGCTCTGGTCACGCGCCTTTCCGCCACCATCTCCGCCTACGAGGGTTACTGGAAGCGCATCCAGCATGACGCCTACACGGACCCCGCCCGTTCGGCGCAGCTCATGTACCTAGGGAACCATCAGGTCACGAGCAGGGCGCGCAGCGAGTTCAGAGCACTCAGTGCCGCCCTGGTCGCGCACGCGCAGCAAGAGGTCGCCGGGGCGCAAGCGACCTCGCGCACACTTTTGGCCACCCTCGCCCTCCGGGGCGTCATCATCCTGATCCTCGGCATCCTGGCGGCACTGGTCGTGCGGCGCTTGGTGCGGCCGCTCGCGCACGTCGCGGACACTCTCGACCAGATGGCGGAAGGGCAGTTCGACGTGCCGGTCGAGGTGTCGGGCCGACAGGACGAGATCGGACGCCTCACGAAGGCCACGGCCGTCCTCGCGGGGGAACTCAGACAGGCGCGGTCCGGGCAGCTGCAGCGCCAGACCGACCTCGAGCGCCTGGTGGCGTTCAACGCGGTTCTCGCCGAGGCGGGTCGCATCACCCTGAACGCGGAGGACGACCAGGGGGTCCTGCAGGGTGTCTGCGAACTCGCCGCGCAGCGCGCCGGCCTGCCGCTCGTGTGGGTCGGCATCCCGGACGACGCGGGTCGCCTGGAGACGTGCGCGGCGGCTGGCGCCATAGGCTACCTTCAGGACATCCTGGTCTCGGTCCAACCCGATATCCCGGAGGGCAAGGGCCCGTCCGGCCACGCCTGGCGGACGGGAGAGACGCAGTATGTCGCGTCCATCGCGGAAAGCCCTGTGATGGTGCCCTGGCGTGAGCGCGCGGCGAGCTTCGGCATCACAGGCACCGTCGTGGTACCCGTGCGGCGCGGTGGCGCCCTCTGGGGCCTCCTCACCTTCCACCTGGCCGGCGGACAGGAGTTCAGCCCCGACGTTCGCCTCCTGCTGGACGAGCTGGCCCGTACCGTCAGCCAAGGCCTCGACCGCCTGGACGCCAGCGCCCGGGCGCGGGAACTCGCCACCGTCCAGGCGCTCCTGCTCGATCAGACCTACGCCGGCATCTCGATGGCGCGCGGTCGCCGGCTGATCCTCGCGAACCGACATCTCGTGGAGATGCTCGGCTACGAGCGGGACGACGAACTGATCGGCCAGTCCGCCCGCGTCCTCTACGCGTCGGAGGAGGAGTACGATCGCGTCGGCGAGATTTACACCACCCTGCGCGAGCAGGGCGTCGGCGTCGTGCCCAACGTGCGGCTCGCCCGCCGCGACGGGCGCGAGCTCGTCGGCGACATCACCCTGAGCCTGACGATCAGCGAAGGCGGCGAGACCGTCATCTGGACCGTGCACGACGTGACTGAGCGCTTCGAGCTCGAACGGGACCTCGAGGAGAAGGCCTACCACGACACCCTGACCGGCCTGCCGAACAAGCGGGCCCTGGATCGCGAGGTGGCGAAGGGGCTCGAGCGGGCGCGCAGACACGGCAAGGCGCTCGTCGTGGGCCTTGCGGACCTCGACGGGTTCAAGACGGTCAACGGCGCGCTCGGGCACGCCGCCGGCGACCGCACCCTGGGCGAGTTCGCACGCCGCCTGCGCAAGCTCGTGCGCAAGTCGGAATTCGTCGCACGCTTCGGCGGCGACGAATTCGTCATCCTGCTCGAGGATTTCGAGCTGCCGCTCGACATGGATGCGCTGCCGGCCGTCCTTGCGCGCCTGCATGGCGCCGTGGAGCAGCCCATCGAGCCGTCGGAGGGGCACCCCTTCAACCTCGAGATGAGCCTCGGTCTCGCCGTGTTCCCGGATGACGGCGCCGATGGCGAAACGCTGCTGCGCCGAGCCGACCAGGCGCTCGCCCATTTGAAGGCGCACAAGCACGATCGCGTCCAGTGGTGGCATGTCGTCTCGGATCGATCGGACATCGACGCGGATCGCGATGCGGACCTCGACGCCTACGACGCCGACGCCGTGGCGCTCCTCTCTGGCAACCAGACCCTGTTCCGCGACGCGGCCGAAGACTTCGCGCAGACCTTTCGCAACCGGGCTCAGACCGACCAGTCCAGCCAGGGCATCCTGCGTGGTCTTCCCGCCTCCGTCCTGGACGGGCACCGCGGCGCGCAACGCGAGCTGATGAGCTTCCTCTTCGAGCCTTCCTTGAGCCGCCTCGCCCTGCAGAGCCGCGCCCTGCAGCTGGGCGAGGTCCATGCGCTCGTCGGCGTCGACACCACCATGCTGTCGCGCGCGATCACCCTGTATCGCGAGACTCTGACGAGCCGCCTCAACCAGACCCTGCTCTCCGCGAGGCAGAAGTATCGCCTGCTGCTGCTCGCGGAGCGCCGCCTGCAGGACTACCTGGAGGGAGAACTGCGGGCGATGCAGCGCGTCTCGTCCGCCTACCTCGACCTGCTCTCGGTGCCCCTGCCCGATCCGCGCACGCGCTGGGTGGACGGCCTGCGCATCGAGCTCGAAGCCATGGGACACCTGCCCGGCATCGCCGCGGTTTTGCTCTTGCGGCTCAATCCCGCCGACGGCCTCCTCACCGTGGAGCACAGCGCTGGCCTCGAGGCGGAGGCGGCGGAGCGGATGCTCCAGCAGCCGGACACGCAACGGAGGCTCATCCTCGACGTCGGGGATCGGCCCGGCGCGACCGTCCAGGCCTGGCGCGACGGCCAGATCGTCTCGATCGCCAGTTTCGGGGATGCCCCGCAGCACGCCGCCTGGCAGGACTACGCCGCACAGCTCGGCGTACGCAGCATGCTGGCCGTGCCCGTCCTCGACGCGAGCGGACACATGGCGGGAGGCGTCTGCCTCTTCGGCCAGCATCCCTGCCAGTTCGAGTCTCCGGCCATGCGCCAGTTCGCGCAGTCCGTCGCGCAACGCTGGGAGGATCTCTGGCGGCGGTCCGCGCTACCCACGGGCACCGTGGCCGTGCCGCACGCCCTGGCGCGCACCTACCGCGAGCGGCTGTTCGCCGGCGGTCTCAGCATGTACATGCAGCCGATCGTCGACCTCAAGACCGGCGAGGTCGTCAAGGTGGAGGCGCTCGCGCGCCTGATCCAGCCCGATGGTCGGGCGCTCCCGCCTGGAGACTTCCTGCCGCTGCTCGGCGACGTGGAGCTTGCGCGGCTGTTCCGCCAGGGTCTCGACCACGCCCTCCACCACCTCGCGTCCTGGGCCAGGCGGGACCTGCGGCTGGACGTGTCGGTCAACCTTCCGCCGTCGACGCTGCTCATCCCCGATTGCGACCGCTGGGTCGCCGAGGCGCTCGAGCGGTATGGCGTCCCGCCTGAGCGGCTCACGCTGGAGCTTCTGGAAACCACCCTGATCGACGAAGACGCGCGGGACAGCGCCATCGCGCGGCTCGCCGGACTCGGCGTCCGCCTGGCCCTCGACGACCTCGGCGCCGGATACAGCAGCCTGCGGCGGCTGTCGAGCCTGCCCTTCGGGATGATCAAAATCGACCAGGGGCTCCTGCGCCGCCTGCGCAACGAGCCGGAGCTGACGCTTTCCGTGATGGATACCCTGATC
>JAJZVM010000179.1 GCA_021845645.1 Bacillota bacterium | reverse complement strand
ACTGGTGCCCAAGGAACCGCCGCTTGCCAAGCGGATGAGCGGTATACAACTTGTCACCATCATGGCGATCGGGTTCATCGCAATCGCTGTTGCTGTTCAGGTGCTGGTCGAGCCGGCGCACGGGAGTTGGCAGCAGGTAGCCGTCTTCACCGGGCTGATCGCTGGAGTGGGACTACTCATCAAGGCTTTCGGAGAGGCTTTCCGAGACAGGTAGCCTCATGAACAAGCGACAAGGGTCGGAGTGGCTGTGAGCAGGCGCGGTACGTGCGACAGACAGACGGCGGATCGGGCAGGGTATTTGAGAGCGAAGGACAGACAGACAGGCGACCCGCCCCGGCGAGGGGGCGGGTCGCTACGTTGAGAGTGGAGGAAGACCCCCGTCTCCTACCCAATTCTGCTGCAGTGGCGCGCGGGCTCCGGCCCTCCTCCTCAGGTCAGGAGCCGCCCGCAGCTCCGGGAAAGGCGGACGGCCCTTGGGTCCGATCGATAGGTTCGACGAATGCACGGCGGGCAAGGCGGTCTGCAGATCCGGGATCATGCGACGGTAGATACACTGTGGGACGCATACCGACGTGGCGTCGCATTGTCCGAAGCGTCTGGTGCGCCAGCCGTGCGCTGGGAGCGACGCCATCCAATCGGTCGGCGAGCAGCGCCTCCTGGGTGTAGGACAGGTCGCCTGCGAGCAGTACGTCGCACTCCAGCAGGGAGATCGACACGGAGAGATGCCCGGATGTGTGCCCCGGAGTCGGGATGATGCGCACATCGCCCGCCGATGTCAGCCGCATGCTGCGCTCGAACGCCCCCCACTGGCCATCTTTGTACAGTGCGTGGTGCGGTTTCAGCGCGCTCGGCCAATGCTGCGGCAGGTAGCCGCGCAGTATGCCCGAAGGGCCCTGTGCCGCCTGCCACTCGGTCGGATCCACGATCACTTCCGCCTGCGGAAAGTGGCGAATCCCGCCGGCATGGTCGGTGTGCAAATGGGTCAGCACCACCCAGCGTACGTCGCCCGTGTCCACCCCGAGCGCTTGCAGTTGCGCATCGATTTCTTCGTGTCTACGCACTTCAAAGCGGACACTGCGACGAAAATACGGATGCCATCCGGGGTGGTGGCCGGGGTCCGCCACCCGCGCCGTTTCCCCCGTGTCGACCAGGAGCAGCCCTTCGGGGTGTTCGACAAGCCAGGCGTGGATCGGCACCGGCGCCGCCCACTCTCGATCGGCGATGGTGCGCAGCACACGGAGTCCGTCTTCCTTTCGCGCCAAAATCTGATTACGACGAACCTGCACCCACCCCGTCTGTATTGCATGGATGCGCACGCCCCTGCACTCCCTCCACTGAAGTCCCGGATCTCCACCGTATTGTTTCGCGACCCTTTCAAGGCGGTGCTGATCCCGAGCGTTCGCGAATTCCTGGGACCATCCGCCATCCATGGTTACCGCGGTGGGATGCTCGGCGCATCGAGGACCTCCCTTGCGACCTGAAGCGCGGCCTGGGCACGCGGGAAGCCCGCGACAACAGCGGTCTGCTCGATCACGGCGACTATCTCCTGCGCGCTCAGGCCAAGATTGAGCCCGACGTACATCTGAAGCTTGAGGTTCGTCTCCGCACCGCCAATGGCCGTCAGTGCGGCGATGGCGGAGATCGTGCGGTCGCGTAGGCTGATCGTGGCGTCCTGGTGGACGTCGCCCCAGATGTGCTCGTAGATGCGACGCACCATGTTGGGTGAAATTGCGCCGATCGAGGATTCGAGGCGGTCGGGTATTCCTGGGGCTGCAGCCTCCATGGCTATACGCCCTGTAACCGCCGCGGGAGAGAGAGTGGGCTGCCGACGCGGCGCGTCCGTACCCAACCCGTCAAGGGTGCTTCGGTGATCGCCCGGGGTCGATGCGTGGGTCATTTCTCAGATCCCCTTTCCTGAAGCGTAAATATGTCATATCATAGAGTTACACGACATGCAAATGGCAAGGAGGTCTCCGCCATGGCGCAAAGTGCTCCTCTCGCGACGGCCCCTTGCCCAGCGTCCGAGAGTTCCCGCGTGTCGAGCCGATGGGTGGGGTGCCGCCGCGGCCCGCAGTGTGAAGTAGGGGGTGGTCCGCGTGAAAGCTGCTGAAGAGCTCCGGTACCTGGTGCTGGCCGCACAACGCGAAGGCAATCGCCTGCTCGCCCAATCCCTCCGGCCGTTGGGCCTGACGCCGTCCCAGGCGGAGGTGCTCCGCGTCCTGGCCGATCATGGGCCCCTGACCCTGAGCGGCCTCGGCGACCTCCTCGTCTGCGAGACCGGAACCAACCCGAGCCGGCTGGTGGACCGCCTGGTATCCAAAGGCGCGGTCGACCGCCGTCACGGTCAGGAGGACCGCCGCGAGGTCGAGCTGATGCTGAGCGCTGTCGGCAGGCAGCTAGCCCAGCAGGTCCAGCAGATAGAGGATGTGATCTACCGCAGGATCGACGACGCCCTTGATGGACAAGACGTCGAAGCGACCCTGGACCTCCTCCGCCGCTTCGTCGTCGACCTTCCGGCAGGCAAGGCTCTCATCCGCCGAATCGGGAGAGGCACCAGCTCCCAGGAGCCTGACCAACCCGATCCTTCTACATCCATGTCCACAGACCCCGGGTCGGACGCGGACATCGACGAGGCCTAACACCGGCAGAGGGGGAACAGGAAATTGAACGCTCTCGCAAGCAACCCGCGGCGCATCGACCGCCTTGAACAGGTGCGCCTAGGGGAAACCACGCAATGGATACGCATCCGCGGTCTGGACGTCGCCAACCCCGCCCTCTTGCTCATTCCGCAGGGACCTGGCCTTCCGATCATTCAGGAGGCCGACGACTTTCAGCGCAGCACGCACCTAGAGGACGATTTCACGGTCGTCTATTGGGATCCGCGTGGCTGCGGCAAATCAGCCCGCAGCCCCAAAGCCTCCACGCCGATCACCCTGGAGCAGATGGTTACGGATGCGGTCGATCTGATCGAGGTGCTCTGCGCTCAACTCGGGACGCGGAGCGTCTTCGTAGCCGGGTTCTCGCTCGGCGGCACGATCGGAGCCCTGGCCGCGGCCCGGGTGCCGGATCGCGTCGCTGCATTGATTGCCGTCGGCATGGACGTACGGTTCGATGACGCCGAACGGGTCGCTTACGACTATGTCCTAGCCGAAGCCAAGCGGCGGCACAACACCCGCGCCTTACGGCAACTTCTTCGCATCGGCCCCCCTCCGCATCTGGATGCCGTGAAATTCGGCACTCGCGTGCGCTGGCTTGCCGATTTCGGTGGCATCATGCGTCAAAAGACCTACCCAGGCATCGTCGGCACGATGCTGCGCCAGCTGTTTGCCTCCGGCGCGTACTCGCCCGCCGACCTCGTGGCGACGTTCCGCGGGATGCGTGAGGTTCAAGTGCAACTCTTGCCGGACCTGGCGGGTCTCGATCTGCACACGATGCTCCCTCGTCTGGAGGTCCCTATCTACATGCTACAGGGACTCCACGACTACGCCGCCCCCCTGGACCCAGCAGAATCCTTCTTCCGAAATCTGATAGCTCCTAAAGGAAAGCAGTTCGTCCCTTTCCGCGCATCCGCACACATGCCGCACTATGAAGAGCCGGATCTCTTTGCACGAACTCTCCTGGGTACCTTGCACGGTGTCGATGCGGTGGGAAGGTAGCGGCGGACGGTTAGGAAGGGAGAGAAGCTCGAAGAAGGCCCTGGCAGGCCTTCTTCGACAGCGAACCAACGCGGTCATTATCGTTGGCGGCGACCGGTCGCCGGTATGCATCGAAGATCCTCTTCCGCCGCTCGACATGCCGGCGGCGCTCGCGGAGATCGGGCGGGTGTGTCCTGCCTGTGGCGCGCCCGCACTGGTGGGACACGGTCCACGTGAACGCACGAATCAGGTGCGGCCGGTCGCACGGCACCAGAGGCGGCCGCGGACGCTGATCGGGCGGGTACGCTGTACCGCGTGCGGGCAGACGCACACGCTCTTGCAGCCGGAACTCGGGCCGAACAAGCGCTATCGCATCGGGATCCTGGAGCAGGTCTGCACCGCCGTGGAGGAGGGCGCGACGAAGGCGGAGGCCTCGCGGCGGGTCGGGGGTCCGAGTCTCGAGCGCGTGGGCGCCTGGGTCCGGGACTGGCTTGTGCAGGTGCGGGTGCTCATCGATTTCTTCAAGCTTTGGCTTCTCTCGGGTCCTCGGCCACCGCGGCTGCCCTTCATCCCGGACGCGACGCGGATCGCCGCGTTGCGTCAGCTGCTGGGCGTCGCTGCGGGGGCGAGTGTCTTCCGCGAGGCCAACCGCTGGCTGAGCCGTTCGAGAGATCGCCACAGGCCACGGCCGCTTCTCTCGCCGAGCGGATCCACCTGATTCAGATAGGCGGCTGCGCACTGGACGACCAAGCCCGCGGCCGGAGGTGCGGGGGATGGACGAATCGATGGATCCGAAGCTGCAGCGGGCCGTGCATCGCTACGCCCTGGTCGGCTCGCTGGTGCACCGTCGCGGCCGGCGGGGCGAGGTGGTCCGGGAAGTGAGTGAGCTTGCGCAGAGCGAGCTCGTTTTGCCCCATGAGAAGCGGCGCCATCTCAGCCGCGCCACGATCTACCGCATCTACAAGAAGGCCCGGGAGGGGGGCGCCCGGGCCCTTGTGCGCAAGACCCGCATGGACAAGGGGAGCGTGCGGGCGATCCAGCCGGAGACCGTCGACAAGCTCGTGGCGATGCGCACCGAGCACCCCTGGGCCTCGGTGCCGGTGCTGATCCGCACTCTGGAGTTGCAGAAGGAGGTACCTGCAGGCACGCTCTGCCCGTCCACCGTGCGCCGGCTCCTGCGGCAGCGCGCGCCACAGGCAGTCTTGGAGAAGAGGGCCTACCGGCGCTGGGAGCCGGAGGGGTCGATGGCGATGTGGCAGGGTGACGCCTCCCCGGGCCCCTACCTCGGCGAGCGGCACCTGCAGCTCTATGCCTGGATGGACGGCTTCTCCCGCGCCATCGTGTCGGCGCAGTACTACGAGAACCAGCGGCTCCCCGCCTTCGACGACTGCCTGTGGCGGGGCATCGCCCGCTACGGTGTTCCCAGATCTGTCCATATCGACAACGGATCGGCCTTCGTCAGCCATCATTTCCTGCGTTATGCGGAGTTCGGCATAACCTGCGTGTGTTGGCCGACCTGAGCATCCTGCCTATCCATGCCACTCCATACCACCCGATGGGGAAGGGGCGTTTGGAGCGCTGGTTCAAGGTGTGCCAGACCCAGTTCGAGCCGGCGCTGCACGCGATGATCCAGAGCGGCGAGATCTCCACCCTGGAAGAGGCCAACGAGCTCTTCGCCCGTTGGCTCGAGGAGTATAACCACCGCCTGCACGGCACCACGAAGAAGCCGCCGTATGAACTCCTGGGCGAAACCAGGCCCTACCCGGATCTCAGGCGCCTTGGCGAGATCTTCCTCTGGCGCGAGGAGCGCAAGGTGACCAAGCGCGGCGAGATCTCCCTCGGCGGGAACCACTACGCTACGCCGGATGACCTTGTCGGCTTGCGCGTCACGGTGGCCTTTCACCCGTTCGACTTGAGCGAGGTCTACATTGAACTCCCGGCTGGCCAGACGATTACCGCTAAGCCTTCTCAGCCCGTGGCCCACATCGCACACCCGAAGCTGCAGCAGAGGTCCTTGCGCCGCCAGCCCACCGCGCCGGCAGAGTACCTGCGCCACCTCCCAAAGCCGCCGGGCCAGGAGCCCCCTCCTCCTCCGGCCTACGCCCTCACCGACCGCTCGCTGCGAGACCTGCTCCAGGCGGCGCTCGGCCGGGAACTGCGCCCTGAGGAGGGGGACCTTATCCGTCTCACACTCTCCCGGCCTGGTCTACCCATCCCCGGTGAGGCTGAGAGGCGCCTTCTCGCCTTCGTCCGCCGTGCTGGCCGCGAGCTCCACCTCAGCCGCTACCTTGCGGCGATCACCAGGGACGGTGGGATCTGATGCTCCTGCACTCCGAGGGCCGCAAGCAACTCGACCGAGAGCTCGGCTACTTTCTTACCGTTGGCGGTATCGCTCTCGTCAGCGGCGAGCCCGGCGTAGGCAAAACGGTGGCCGTGCGCGCCTTCGTCACGGGCCTGGACCCGCGTAGCACCGTTACCGTGCCCCTCGCGGCGCCCCTGCCAAACTTCCGGGCCTTCCTGCGCGCCTTGGTGTTTGCCCTGGGAGAGCACCCCGCCTGGACCACTGCGGAACTGCTCGCACAGGTGCGCGCCATCGTAACCCCCTGGAGCGAGGCCCAAAAGCTCCTCCTCATCACCCTGGACGAGGCGCAGGACCTGCCACAGGACGTGCTCTCCGGCCTGCGCAGCCTGCTCGCCACCCCCCTCGGCGACCCCCTGCCCGTACGCATCCTGCTCGTCGGCACCCTATCACTGCCTGCACGTCTGCGTGCCCAGGCGATGGAGCCCATTGCCCAGCGCATCACCGTGCGCGTCCGCCTCTACGGCTTCACCCGCCCAGAGACCGAGGCCTTCCTCCACGAGAGCCTCCAGGACGCTGCCAAGCCCTTCGCCGACGATGCCACAGAACTGCTCTTCCATCGCTCCCGGGCCATCCCCCGCGTCGTCGCCGCCCTCGCCCGCCTGGCTCAACGCTCCGCCCAGGACCACGATGGGCCGGTCTCCACAGATGACGTTGCCCGCGCCGTCACGGAGTTCGATCTCCGATGACAGGAGAAACCTCCAGCGGAGATTTCTCCACGGCCATCGCCCAGGCCCTCGGCATCTCACCACGAGCCTGTGTGCGCATCCTCAAGCAGGAGGGTGCCACGCCCGCCCAGGCCGAAGAGGCCCTGCGCCGCATCCTGCGCCATCCCGCCTACCGCACTGGCGCCATCCGCTCTCCCGCCGCCTTCTTCCGCGGCGTGCTCCGCGGCGTCCAGGACGACTACGCCGCCCAGACTCGTAAGCCCCCGCCCTTGCCGCCCGCCTCGCCATCGCCACGCCCGAATCCGCTCGGCCGCATCTACTTCCGTGCCCACCAACTACTCCTCGCCGGTTCCACCCCAGACGCCGTCGCCCTCGCGCTCAGGCAGGCGTTCCCCGACGCCCCAGAACCCCTCGTCCATGATGCCATCTCTTGGGCTGCCGCCAGCCTTCGTCCATGATCGCTCTCATTTATCATGACGCGCTCTGTCTCAAATAGCTTGCCCGGCTACAAGTGGCCCGTCCGCATCATCGGCTACTTGATCGACATCGTGTTGGGGATCTTCGGACTGTAGAAACTTGACGCCCCGTCCCCTCGGAATGAGGAGGCGGGGCGAGCTGTTCCATGCGTCATTGGCCTTCGCCGCTCTGGTATTGGAGTTCCCTGTCGTTCCACCGCCAACGGCCCCAGAAGTAGCCGATGAGACCGAAGACGGTTGCATTCCCGAGAAAGTTGGGCCACGGCTGAAACGACGGCGTGCTCCAGAGCCATTGCAGGGCCGTATCGCAGAGCCCGGCCACCAGAACCCAGACGAGGATGTTTCGCACGAGGATGAAGTGTAGCCGGCCCTTCGCCCGGATGCGCTCCCATTGCCTTCTGCCCTTCTCGTCCATCTTCCGGGGATCGCGGGCGTCATAGGGCCACGGCATGCACTATCGCTCCTTGTCGCCTGGTCGCTTCGGCCTGTTCGCCAGGATGACGGCCCATACGAATGCCAGGAGTGTCCCGATCCAAGTAAGCACCTGGAGCGTCATCGTGATCGGCTGAGGAAGTCCGACTGCCTGATGCGCCGCCGGCACCAGGGCATCTAACATCATCAGCGCAATGACGAAGCCGAGGAACCTGTAACGTACTTGGTCGGTGATGTTCAGAGGTTCGATGCCCACCAGCCTGCGCAGAATGTGGCGGCATCCCCGGCAGGTCATCGGTCGGCGCCGTCCCAGTACAGGCTCTCGTTGTTGAACCACGTCCAGTAGCCGATCAGGAAGCCGTAGATCGCGCCCGCAACCATGTATTCGAGCG
>JAJZVM010000178.1 GCA_021845645.1 Bacillota bacterium | reverse complement strand
CGGTTGCTCTGCTGGAGCAGTATCGAACTGCTTGAGGTCTCTCAGGAGCCGGATGCGAAAAACGCACGTCCGGTTCTGTGAGAGGGCTGACGCCGGGTTGATCACCCGGCGCCACCCTACTCGATGCTTTTCGGGCGCCGGACCGCCTTCTATGCTGGCCAAAACTTGCGGGACCGCGCTGCCGGTGTTTCATCTGGAGAGACTAGCCTAGCGCACGTTGGCGGACACGCTGAAGATCACGGCCGCCTGCTGTGCTACCTAAGTCTAGTAGCCTTGGCTAAGAAATTTTAGAGACAATTCTTCGATCGAGAAGTCCATCTCCACAGGCAAAAGGCGCCCACCAAAGGCGACTGCAGATCGTGTACGATCAAGACTGCACCCATAGGCTTTGGCAGCCGGACGGCGGCTGCTGTCCTGGAGGTCGTGTTCACGGCGACGATGTCCAACGCCCCGATGGTGCCCGATCGGGATGATGTGCGCAGCCACCGCGCGCGCCGGATCGCGCTCAGACTTCTGCGCCACCCGCTCTTCTGGGTTGGCGGCGGCATGCTCGGGTTCCTTCTGGCGTTCTCATTCCTTGGCCCGCTTCTTTTCGCATATCATGCCGGCGAAACGGCCATCGACGTCGCGCACCAGTTCCTCCCGCCAAGCGGTCTGCACCCCCTGGGAACGAACGTGCTCGGGCAGGACGAGCTCGCGCAAATGATGATCGGCGGGCAGGCGCCGATCGTGGCCGGCTTTGCCGCGACCGCGGCGGCCGCTCTGACAGGTCTCGCGATCGGGCTTCTGGCCGGCTATGCGGGCCGGACCGTCGACTCGCTGCTGATGCGCCTCGCGGACCTCTTCCTCAGCATCCCACAGGTGGTGCCGATCCTTCTGCTCGACGCGCTCCTCGGGGCCAGCGCGAAGGTCCTCGTAATCGTGGTTGCGTTCACCTCGTGGCCAGTCATGGCGCGCGTCGTGCGGGCCCGAACACTGACGCTGCGCGGCCTGCCGTTCATCGAGGCGGCCCACGCGACCGGCGCGGGGACGTCACGCCTGCTGCTGCTCCATCTGCTGCCGAACATGCTTGATGACATCATCGTGGCCACTACGGGCCTCTTCGCGAACATCGTGCTTGTCATGGCGATCACGACCTTCGTCGGGCTTGGCCTGCCGCCACCCTGGAACTGGGCGACCATGTTCGCGGCCAACATGGACGGCGTGTTCGGTGGTCAGTGGTGGACTGTCTTCCCGCCAGGCATCGCCTTTTCTTTCCTGCTCCTTTCCGTGTCGTTCCTGGGTGAGGCCTTGCGGCATGCGTTCAATCCGCAGCACGGGACGGCTCGCCGGTGATCGCGCAATATGTCGCCCGCCGGCTGGGCGAGGCCGTCCTCACGCTGGTCGCGGTCGCGCTCGCCGCATTCCTGCTGCTCCACCTGATGCCGTTCAACATGGCTGCAATGCTGGCAGGTGGACAGGCGTCGCCGGCGCAGGTGGCCCAGATGGCGGCGGCCATCGGCCAGAATCTGCCCTTCCTCGACCAGTTCGTACGCTGGCTTGTGCAGCTCACCGCAGGCGGATGGTCCATCGCCGTCGCCACGGCGCTGCCGACGTTGGAACTGCTTGCCCTCGGTGGTGGCCTGGCGCTCTTCTTTGCCCTGGGCCTGGCGTCCGTGCAGGTGCGCTACCCGGGTTCTCTGCTCGACCGCCTGCTGGCGTCGGCGGCGTATGTCCTCTTCACGCTGCCCTCCTTCTGGGTCGGGTTCATCCTCATCTACTTCTTCGGGATCGACTTGCTTTGGCTGCCGGCCCAGGGCCCTTCCCTAAACCCCCCGTCGCAACAGCAGTGGTGGCTGTACATGATTCTGCCGGTGGTCACTCTGGCCTTCACGACCATCGCCAGCTGGTCCACCAGCGTGCGTTCGGCGGTCGAGGAGGCCTTGCGGTCCGACTACGTCCGCACGGCCCGGGCGAAGGGCGCGTCGAGGTCAAGGGTGTTCCGGCGGCACGTGCTGCGCAACGCAATGCTGCCGCTCATCACGACAGCCAGTCTGACTTTGCCGAGCCTGCTCAACAACGTGATCGCGATCGAGTGGCTCTTCAGCATGCGCGGCCTCGGCTCGGGGCTGATCTACGCGCTGACCGCCTTCGACTACGGTACGGCAGTCGATCTCGTGTTCGTGATCGGCGCCGTCACCGTGCTCGGCAGCCTCGTGGCGGACCTGCTCTACCTGGTGGCCGACCCGCGCATCCAGTACCGCTGAGCCAACCGTAGCCGCATTAGGCGGTCCGGACCTGCGGCAGATGCCGCTGTTTGGGCCATGCCCATTGACAGGCGGCGCCACAGCACTCTATGATGCGGTCCAACAACTGCATACGCTCACATCCAGAGTGGCGGAGGGACTGGCCCAATGAAGCCCGGCAACCGGCGGCGCAGCCGCTTGGTGCCAATTCCTGCAGGGGACACCCCTGGGAGATGGGAGCTACGTAAGCCTCGCATGCGTAGACCCTTTCTCCGGAAAGGGTATTTTCCTGTTCTCCGGTTGCGGGCGTGGCGGAAAGGTAGGCATACCATGCCTTGCGATCAAGGTCGCTGGCTACTGGTCCCGGGGCGGACCAGTTGAACGAGCGGGACCGGTTCCGCGAGCAGATTTCTTCGGGCGTCCTGCTCGGCGACGGCGCATACGGCACCGCCCTAACGCCGCACGTGCATGGTGGCCTTGTCGACGCGCTCTGCCTCAGCGACCCGCGCCAGGTGGAGGAACTGCACCTGGGATACATCCGCGCGGGCGCCGATCTCGTGCAGACCAACACCTATGCGGCCAACCGGGTACAGCTGGAGCCTTTTGGCCTCGGCGACCAGGCGTACGCCCTGAATCTGCAGGGGGCCAAGGTGGCGCGGCGCGCGCGGGAGACCGCCGGTCGAGGGGTGCTCGTGGCCGGCTCGGTCGGACCGCTGGGCGTGACGAGGGGCGGCGTGGTGCGCCTCTCGCGGCAGGAGATGCACGACGCCTACGAGGAGCAGGTGGCCGCGCTGCTCGCGGGCGGAGTGGATCTCTTCCTGATCGAGACGCAGTCCGATCCGGTCGAGGCGGCGGCCGCATTGGCCGTCGTACGCGGGAATTCGGACCTGCCTGCGATCCTGAACTTTTCGTTCGCGGAAGGCGACCGCACCCTTTCAGGCTATTCCGTCGCGCAGGTCGTGCGCCGCATCAAGGATGAGGCGGTGGCGCCGCCGGACCTTTTCGGCGTCAACTGCTCTCTCGGCCCCTCCCACACCCTGCGCATTTTGCGGCGCCTGCGCCGCGCGGGCATGGACGGACCGTTCGCCGTGGCACCGAACGCCGGCCCGCCGATGCGCGTGGGTGGCCACATCGACTATCTCGGCACGCCCGAGAAGTTCGCCGGCCTGCTTCCCGAAATGGTGTCCCTTGGCGCGAGGCTCGTAGGAGGATGCTGCGGCACGGACGCCGCCTACGTGCAGTCCCTGCACCGGGCGCGAGGCGAACTGCTTGGCCGCGTGGCGCCTCCGGCGGCAGGGGACGCAGAGAGGCGGGCGGTGACGCTCCGGCCACGCCCCGTGCAGGTGCAGGCCCCGGCCGCTCCGGCCACGGCGCTTGCTCTCCGGCTAGGACGTGAGTTCCTCTACGGTGTCGAACTCGATCCGCCAAAGGGCAGCACCGTCGACAAGTTCCTCGCCGACGCAGAGGTGGCGCGCGCCGCGGGCGCCGACTTCGTCAACGTGGGCGATAGCCCGATGGCCCGCGTACGCATGGGGGCGCTGGCAGCTGCGCACCTCGTCCAGCGGGAGACGGGCCTTGAGACCATCCTGCACATGACGACGCGCGACAGAAATCTCGCGGCTCTGCAAGCGGATCTCCTGTCGGCTGGCGCACTCGGACTGCACCATGTGCTCGCTCTGACCGGGGATCGCCCGCAGGAGGGCGGTCATGGCGTTTTCGAAGCGGACTCGGTAGGACTCCTGCGGGTGATCGGCGGCCTCAACCGCGGCCATGACCGCGGCGGCGACGCGATCGGCCAGCCGACGCGGATTCTTGCGGGCTGCGCCTGCGATCCCGGTGCGGAGGATCTGGACCGCGAGCTTGCGCGCCTTGAACAGAAGCTCGACGCCGGAGCCGAATACATCATGACCCAGCCCCTATATGCGCGGGAGCCGCTCCTGCGCCTCCTGGACAGGTTGCACGGGCCTCCCCGCGTACCGATCCTGCTCGGCGTCATGCCGCTGTACAGCTACCGCCATGCCCTCTACCTCCACAACGAGGTACCAGGGATCTCGATTCCGCCCACGGTGCGGGAGGCGATGCGCCAGGCTGGCGAACGCGGGGTCGAAGTGGGGCGGGTTCTGGCCGAGGAGCTCCTCGCAGAGCTCAGGCCCTTGGTGCAAGGCGTCTATGTGGTACCGTCGTTCGGCAAGATGGGTCCGGTCGCCGCGCTCCTTGAAGGGGCCAGGCGGCGGCAGGCGGCGGCAGGCACTGCGCGGGTCTCGAACTGATATGCGAAAGGTTGTGGCGGGCAGAGTGGCAACCGCACTGAACCTGGGCTTTCCCCGTATCGGCAAGAATCGCGAGTTGAAGCGTCAGACGGAGGCGTACTGGCAGGGCCAGTCCGGCCAGGAGGAGTTGCGGGAGGTCGGCAAGGCGCTGCGCGCCGAGCACTGGCGTCTGCAGGCGTCGGCCGGGATCGACTCCGTGCCGGTTGGGGACTTCTCGTTCTACGACCACGTGCTCGACACCGCCACCATGTTCGGGGCGGTGCCCAAACGCTACCTCGCCTATGGCGAGCCGGGCTCCTTCGGCAGCTACTTCGCCATGGCGCGTGGTGTCGCGGGCGAAGGCGGCATCGCGCCCCTTGAGATGACGAAGTGGTTCGACACGAACTACCACTACATCGTGCCGGAGCTCAGCCGCGACATGGCCTTTTCCCTGACCTGGCCCAAACTGGTCGAGGAACTTGCGGAGGCGAAGGAGCTCGGCATCGCCGCGAGGCCCGTGCTGCTCGGGCCGGTCAGCTTCCTGCGCCTAAGTCGGGCTGTGGACGACGCCTTTGATCCGACCGAGCTGCTTGGACGCCTGTTGCCAGCCTACCAGGAACTCCTGGCAACCTTGGCCGGAGCTGGGGCCAGTCTGATCCAGCTGGATGAACCGGTACTCGCGGGCGAATTGCCCAAACCCGTTCTGGACCTTTTCCCGAAGACTTACGCCGCCCTCGCGGAAGCCGCCGGCGGCGCCGGCCTGATGCTCGCGAGCTACTTCGGCAGCCTCGGTTCCCGCCTTCCGATCGTCCGCGACCTGCCTCTCACGGCTTTGCACCTCGATCTCGTGCGGGCTCCGGAGGACCTTCGCTCTCTCCTGGACCTCGGTGTCCCCGAGCAGCTGTCGCTTTCCCTCGGCGTGGTCGATGGGCGCAACGTCTGGCGCAGCGACCTTGGGCAGGCCCTGAAGCCGCTCGCAGCGGCCGCGGACGCGATCGGCACGGACCGCGTCCTGGTGGCGCCGTCTTGCTCGCTCCTGCATGTACCGATCAGCCTCGATGCGGAGCGCCAGCTTGATGGGGAACTGCGCAGCTGGCTTGCCTTCGCCACGGAGAAGCTTGGCGAGCTGCGCCTGTTGCGGGCTGCTCTGGCGGGCGAGGGAACCCCGGAAGACCTTTTCGCGGCGAGCAGCGACGTGGCGAGGTCCCGTGGCGCGTCGCCCCGCCGCACGCGCCCTGAGGTGCAATCAAGGCTGAAGGCACTCGAATCCAAGGACTTCGAGCGCCAGGCCGCGCACGCCGAGAGACGGCAGGTGCAGGCGGACAGGCTCAAGCTGCCGCCCTTGCCCACCACCACGATCGGTTCGTTTCCCCAGACCGCAGAGCTCAGGCGGCTTCGCGCGGCGCGCCGTCGCCAGGAACTGAGCGAGGAGCAGTACGAGGAGGGCATCCGCGGCGAGATCGCCAAGGTGATCCGGCTGCAGGAGGAGATCGGGCTCGACGTGCTGGTGCATGGCGAGGCTGAGCGCAATGACATGGTCGAGTACTTCGGCGAGCAGCTCGAGGGATTTACGGTGACGGAGCAGGGCTGGGTGCAGAGCTACGGCACCCGCTGCGTCAAGCCGCCGATCATCTACGGCGACGTGGTGCGTCCCAGGCCGATGACCGTGCAATGGCTGACGTACGCCCAGTCCCTGACGCGGCGACCTGTCAAGGGCATGCTGACCGGTCCGGTGACCATCCTGCAGTGGTCCTTCGTGCGGGATGACCAGCCAAGGCGCGACACCTGCCTGCAGATCGCCTTGGCGATCCGCGACGAAGTGGCCGACCTCGAGGCAGCGGGTATCCGCGCCATCCAGATTGACGAGCCGGCTTTCCGCGAGGGGATGCCTCTCGGGGAGTCCGAGCGGGCGGCCTACCTCAAGTGGGCGGTGGAGTGCTTCCGCCTCGCCACCTCGGGTGTCGCGAACGCCACGCAGATCCACAGCCACATGTGCTATTCCGAGTTCAACGACATCGTCGACGCCATCGCGCGTCTCGACGCCGACGTCATCTCGATCGAGGCATCCCGCTCGGACATGGCTCTTCTGCGCGCGTTCCAGGACTTCCACTACCCCAACGAGATCGGACCGGGCGTATACGACATCCACTCTCCACGCGTCCCGTCGGCGGAGGAGATGGAGGCCCAGCTGCGGCAGGCTCTGCAGTCGATCGACAGGGACCAGCTCTGGGTCAACCCGGACTGCGGGCTCAAGACAAGAAGGTTCGAGGAAGTCGTGCCGTCTTTGCAGAACATGGTGGCCGCAGCGCGGAGCCTAAGGGCAGAGATCGGCTGAGCTGGGCGACGCCGCTGGCAGGAGGCGAAGAGGTGGGGCTCGTCGAGATCGGCAGCCATGGACAGGCGACATTGCTCACGTTCCATGGCGGAGATGCGGGAAATCGTCTCTCCTCGGCCTTGGCCCGCGACATCCTGTTCGCCCTGCGGCAAGTGACGGGCAATACCTCGACCCGGGCGGTGGTGCTGCAGGGGGGCGAGAACTTCTCTGTCGGCGCGGATCTCAAAGAGCGTGCCGCATTGTCCCAGGAGGAATGGTTCGGGCATCACGCCGTCTTCGAGGATCTGGCGCAGGCCTTGCAGGATCTGCCGCAACCGACGATCGCCGCCGTTCGCGGCTGGGCGCTCGGCGGCGGCGCAGAGATCGCCCTCGCGTGCGATATCGTGGTCGCCTCCCGGGACGCGCGCTTCGGGCAGACGGAAGCGCTGCGCGGTCTCGTGCCCGGCATGGGGGGACCGCAGCTGCTGCAGCGGAGACTGCCTGCGGGCCTCGCGGCCTATCTGCTCTACACGGGTAAGCCGCTAGATGCTGCTGAAGCCCTGCGTCACGGTCTCGTCACCTTCGTCGACGATGCCCCGCTCGAGCGGGCTCTCGCGATTGCTGACGACATCGCCCAGGCATCACCTGCCGCCGTCCGGGCGCTCAGGCGTCTGCTGCGGCGCCCCTCAGCGCCGTTCCGCGAGGCCTATCGCGACGAGCTCGAGGCCTGGCGGAGCGCTGTGGCCTCGGGCGATGCCGTCGAAGGGGCACGGGCCTTCCGGGACAAGCGTTCGCCCGTCTTTCCCGATCCCGTTGGTTAATGAACGCGCACAAGGACCGGCGGCGCCCTAAGCCCGCCGGTCCTTCGGTTGGTGCGCCCGGCGCGACCGGAGATTGTTGGAGCCGGTCCTCGAACCTGCGGGGCGCACTTGCGTTGCGCAACGCCGACGATATCACCTAGCCGCATGGGTACCTGACGCCTCTCCACGACTCCTCAACCGCATGTGGCCCTCGGCGAAGTGAGGCGGCCGGCCGACCCCTCACGTGCCCGTAGCCGCCTGTCAGGGATCCCACGGCTTGCATGTCTGCATCACCTTAGGGCTCGCAACCAAGCAGGTTAGGGCAGGTTGACAAATTGGGGGGCGGGATTGTACCGTAGGGTCGGGGTGGTAGGCCACGGCCTCACGGTGGGATCCGCCGTTCTGGATCGGA
>JAJZVM010000034.1 GCA_021845645.1 Bacillota bacterium | reverse complement strand
CCCAAGGCTGATTGGGAGGCCTTTCGCTTTTTCGGGGCGGGGAGAGGAGGGGCATCATGTTGATGATGGCTGCGGTCCGATTCTCCACGTTCCTTCGCCGAGTGCGCGACCCAAGGGGCCAGAGCATGGTTGAGTATGCCCTCATCATCGCTCTTATCGCCGTCGTGGTTGTCGGTGCCGTCATCGCGCTGGGCGGGAAGCTCGGCAGTGTCTTCGACAGTATCACGAACAGCCTCTAAGGCTGGGGGGACGCCGCGGCGGCCCGGGCTTCGCGACCGGAAGGGTCAGGCGGCGGTGGAGCTTGCCCTGATCCTTCCGGTTCTCGTCCTCCTGCTGCTCGGCATGCTGCAGGTGGGTGTCGTGCTGCAGGACTACCTGCAGTTGCAACAGGCGGTGGAGCAGGGGGCGCGGGTGGCGAGCCTGGGCCAGGGCGATGCGTCGGTCCTGCAGACGGTAGCCCAGTCGTCGCCCAGCCTCAACCCAAGCGCCTTGTCCGTAACCGTGTTGCCGGCTGCCGCCAATTGCCAGTCCGGAACCGACGTCACGGTGCAGGGGACGTACAGTGTCAGCGTGAGCATCCCCTTGCTCTCGTCCCTGCTCGGAAGCCAAGTACAGATCTCAAGCCAGTCGGTCATGTGTATGGAGTGATCACTCATGCCAAGGCTGCCTGCGGAGCGCGGTCAGGCCACGGTGCTGTTCGCACTCGCTGCGGTGGCTGTATTATCCGTCGCGTCGCTGTCGCTCGACGCCGGCCGGGCCTACGTCAAGACCCAGCAGTTGAAGACGGCGGCGGACGCGGCCGCGTTGGCGGGGGGGCAGCTGTTGCCCCAGGATCCAGCCGACGCCATGTCGACCGCCATCGCCACGGCGGTCGCGAACGGCGTGCCTGCCGAGGACGTTCAGGCGCAAGTGAACCAGTCCGGCAACGTCATCACCGTGACCACGGACGGCGGCATCCCCTACTACTTCGCATCCCTGTTCGGTGTGGACAGAGGCTCCTTCCAACTGACATCCGCAGTCGAGGTGGGTCCGATCTCGCAAGTGACAGGAGCCGTACCGCTCGGCGTCATCTGGAACGACTTCTCCTACGGCCACGCTTACCTGCTCAAGGACGGCGGAGGCTCGGGCAGTGACGGCAACTACGGCCCTCTCGCCCTCGGCGGCACCGGTGGCAGCAATCTCAGCCAGAATCTGCAGAACGGCTACCAGACAGCATTGCAGGTTGGCGAGGACGTTGTGACGGAGCCGGGCAACAAGTTCGGGCCCACGATCCAGTCCGGCCTTTCGGCGCGGTTGGCGGCGGGCGACGGCTATACCTACGCGACGGTGCCGCTCTACTCCCCGGCGGTCGTGGACGTGCCGATCATCGCGCCGCCGGCCAACGGCCGGACGGACACGACGATCCTCGGCTTCGCGGCGTTCTTCCTCCAGTCGGTGGACAGCCAGGGCGATGTCTGGGGCGTTTTTCTGAACGCCGTCGAGTCGGGTGAGTTCGGCGGCGGCGAGAGTTACGGCCTGCAGGCGGAGCGTCTCATCCAATGACGCGGCGCAGGCTGCTTCGCGTGATGGTGCCCCTCCTGGTGGCGCTGGTCTTGACGCTGATTGTCGCGCGGGCCACGCAGAAACCGAGCCCGCGCCTCGTGCCGCTCGTGGTGGCCGCGACGGCGGTGCCGGCCGGTACAGAGCTGACCGGCGCAGACCTGAGGCTTCAGCGGGTCTCTCCGGCCGCCGTTCTGCCGGGGAGCCTGAGCAGCGAAGGCGCCGCGCAGGGCCAGGTCGCCAAGGTTTCCCTGACGGCCGGATCACCAGTCCTCGCAGACGAACTCGAAGCCGCATCCGAGGCCGGACTCGCCTACCAGATCCCGCGTGGCGACCGAGCCCTGACCGTGGCGGTCAACGGCGTCTCGGGCGTCGCCGGCAATCTGGCGACAGGGGATCACGTCGACGTGCTGCTCACCGTCGGGGCGCAGGCGTCGCAGGCTGGTCAGCCCGCGATCACCGCCCAGAGCACGGTGATCGTGCAGGACGTCGATGTGCTCTCGACCGGGCTCGCCGGGGCTGGCGGACCGAGCAACGGTTACGCGCTGATCACGCTGGCGGTGACGCCGCAGCAGGCGGCGACGATCTCGCTCGGCCAGCAGCAAGGCTCGATCCTGCTGCTCCTGCGCGCGCACGGCGATCAGACGCCAGGTGCTGTGGAAGTCCGGGTGGGAGGGATCGTGCCATGAGCGTGGAGCACGAGGCGCAGTTGCTGCTGATGGCACCTGGGCAGCGGCGGGAGGCGCTGTCGGAAGTCCTCAAGGATGTGGGCAGGGTGCGAGAGGCCGACACGCCCGCCAGGGTGCGGACCCTGGCCCGCCAGGAGCGGCCCGACCTCGTCGTGCTGCACGTGGACGCCGATGCGCAGTGTCTCGGCCTCTGCGCGGAGCTCGACCAGTCGTACGGCGTCAGGGTGCTCGTCATCGGGCGGGAGGGTGGCATGGATGCCCTGCGTGCGGCCATGCAGGCGGGTGCGCGCGACTATCTTGTCGATCCTGTCCCACCGGGTGAATTGCGCGCCGCCGTGGCGCGCCTGGCGCAGGTCGAAAGGCGCACGCGGCGCGGCCACGTCGTAACCGTGTTCGGGACGAAAGGCGGCGTCGGCAAGTCGACGCTGGCGGCCAATCTCGCTGTCGTGCTGGCGGATCGCCATCACCAGCGCGTCGCCCTGTGCGACCTGGACCTCGAGTTCGGCTGCGCCGCGACCCTCTACGGGCTCAGGCCGACCGCGACGATCGTCGATGTCTGCCGCCACCCCGGAGCCATGACCCTCGCCACGATCGGTGAGGCGATGAGCCACTCGGACCACAGCCAGGTCGACATCCTTGCCGCTCCACCGACACCTGACCTCGCTGCGTTTGTCGACGGGGAAGGCAAGCGCGACCCCGAGCGCAACTATGTGCAGGAGATCCTGCGCACCCTGCGCACCGCCTACGACTGGGTGATCGTCGACACGGCCGTGGACTTCGGCGAGGGTGTCATCACCGCGCTCGACGAGGCGGAGCGCATCCTGTTCGTCACGACGCCGGACATCCCGGCGTTGCAGAACTCGGCCAAGGGACTCGATATCCTGCTTGAGCGCCTCGGCTACCCCCAGGAGAAGCTGGCGGTCGTGCTCAATCGCGGCAACGCGGCCATCGGCCTGATGGAGGACGAGATCTCCGATGCGCTCAATCATCCCATCCGCCATCTGCTGCCGTCGGAAGGCGACGTCGCCGTGCGCGCGGCCAACATTGGCATGCCGCTCGTGCTCCTCAGGGGCAGGTCACCCCTCGCCCGCGCCATCGGCAGGCTGGGCGGGGAACTCGTGCACGACCTCGAACGCCCGCGCGTGGCCGGCCTCAGCGCGGAAGGCTAGGGAGGGTTAGGACTTGTCGCTGTACAAGCGCCTGCGCGGCACCGAGGAGGAGGGCCCGGCAACCGAGCTGGCGCCGGAGCCGAGCCGCGCGGAGCGGCTGCGGCTTCTGGTGCAGCAGCGCCTTGCGGCCGACATGGCCGAGGCCTCTCCGAACGGCGAGGCGTGGAAGGAGGAGGTGCGCGAGCGGATCTCGGCGCTGTTGCGCGACGAGCCGGATCTCGGCCCGCTCGAGCGCGAGACGCTTGTCGCGACGCTCTACGCGCAGGTCGTCGGCCTCGGACCGCTGCAGCCCCTGATCGAGGATCCGAGCATCAGCGAGATCATGGTCAACGGCTCTGCCCAGGTCTATGTCGAACGGGCCGGACGGCTGCAGCGCACATCGGTGCGCTTTCGCGATGACAAGGAGATCCTCGAGCTGATCGAGCGCATCGTGGCGCCGCTCGGCCGCCGCATCGACGAGTCGAGCCCGATGGTGGACGCCCGCCTGCGCGACGGCTCGCGCGTCAACGCCATCATTCCACCGCTCGCGTTGCGCGGCCCGTCGCTCACCATCCGCAAGTTCCCCGAGCGCGCCATGACCATGGAAGACCTCGAGCGTCTCGGCAGCGTGAGCGCCGGCATGGTCGACCTGCTCCGCGCCGCGGTGCGCGGCAGGCTGAACATCGTCGTCTCCGGCGGCACCGCCTCGGGCAAGACAACACTGCTCAACAGCCTTTCCGCCTTCATCCCCGACGGCGAGCGCATCGTCACGATCGAGGACGCCGCCGAACTCAGACTGCAGCAGGACCATGTCGTCTCGCTCGAGACGCGGCCCGCGAATCTGGAGGGACGCGGCGAAGTGAGCATCAGGCAGCTCGTGCGCAATGCCCTGCGCATGCGCCCCGACCGGATTGTCGTCGGCGAGGTGCGCGCAGGAGAGGCCCTCGACATGCTCCAGGCCATGAACACCGGTCACGACGGCTCCCTCACCACGGTCCACGCCAACGCCCCGCGCGACGTCCTGTCGCGCATCGAGACGATGGTGCTCATGGCGGGCTTCGAATTGCCTGTGCGCGCCATCCGGGAGCAGATCGCCTCCGCCCTCGATCTCGTCGTGCACGCGCAGCGCATGCGCGACGGCTCGCGCCGCGTCACGCACATCACGGAGGTGCAGGGCATGGAGGGCGAAGTGATCGTGCTCCAGGACCTCTTCCGCTACCGGCCGGGCGACGGATTCGCGCCAACCGGACTGAGGCCGCGTTTCCTGGAACGTCTCGAACTCTACGGACACACGGTCGACCCGCGCATCTTCCAGCCTGGTGCAGCCCGAGATGTTTAGGGAGATACTTCTGGCGCTCGTGTTCCTCTCCGCGTTCCTGGGCATCTGGGCCGTTTTGGCTCCGGACCCGCAGGTGCTGCGGCAGCTGCACAGGACCGTGCGGCGCGGCGCGGCCCAGGTGGTGGAGGAGGTGGCGCGGTCCGGGCCGGATGAGTCACCGCGCAAAAGGCTGGCTGCCGCGCTCGAGTCCGTCGTACTGCACCGGGCTCTGGTGCAGCGTCTCGAGGCCCGGCTGCGCGCTGCGGACCTCGATCTGCGCGTCGGCGAGTTCATCATGCTCAGCCTTGGCCTCGGCCTGGTCGGTCTCGCGATTGCGGCGCTGCTCGGCGGCGGGGCCCTCTTCTTGCTCGCCCTCGGGTGCATGGCCCTGCCGACCCTGTTCCTCGCCACAAGGTCGCAGGAGCGGCACAAGCAGATCGCCCAGGCCCTGCCGGACGCTCTCGGCAGCACGGCGAGCGCATTGCGGGCCGGCTTCTCCTTGCTGCAGGCCCTCGACGCTTGCGCAAGGCAGACCAAGGGGCCGCTCGGCCAGGAATTCGAGCGTCTGCTCGCCGAGACGCGCGTCGGCGTTCCCGTCGACGAGGCGCTCGAAAACCTCGCGGTGCGGGCAGGATCGGCCGATTTGAACCTGATGGTCACGGCGGTCCAGATCCAGCGCCAGGTGGGTGGCAACCTGGCGGAGGTGCTCGACCGCATCCAGCAGACGATTCGCGAGCGGGTCCGCCTCCAGGCCGAGGTGCGCGCGCTCTCCGCCCAGGGCAGGATGTCTTCCCTGATCATCGGCCTCCTGCCGGTCGGCCTGCTCCTGCTGATGGGCCTCATCGCCCCGAGCTTCGTCGGCCCGATGTTTCAGCCTGGCATCGGGCGGACGCTGCTCGTCCTGGCAGCGTTGTTCGAGCTCCTGGGATTCTTCGTGCTGAGTCGCGTCGTGCGCATCGAGGTGTAGGTCATGCAGATCATCGCCATCGTGCTCGCCCTGGTCCTCGGCTACAGCCTCGGACTCTACATCGTCGCGCCGGGCGCCGTGCAGGAACTCGAGCGGCAGCAACTGGAGCGCGTCGTGCGCCATCGCGGTGGCCAGACATCGGCCCAGGCGCTCGAGCGCGGCTTCGCCGACCGCTTCCTGCGCCCGATCGTCGACGAAGTCTCGCAGACGCTGCTGCGCCACCTGCCCCAGCGCCAGGGCGACATCCTGCGGCGCCGACTCGAGCGCGCCGGCAACCCGACCAGTCCCGGCGTGTTGCTCGCAAGCCGTTTCCTGCTCGGCATCGTCGGCATCCTGCCGGCCCTCTTCGGCGGCATCGCCATCCTGATCGGTCTCGCCCTCGCCCTGCTGGGCTGGCGCATCCCGGACTTCTGGCTCGCGCGGCGGGCCAGCATGCGGCAGCAGGCGATGCTGCGTCATCTGCCGGACGTGATGGACCTGCTCTCGGTCTCCGTGGAGGCGGGCCTCGGCTTCGACGCGGCCCTGGCGCGGGTCACGGGGCGCTTCGGCGAGCCGGTGGCCGGAGAATTCGGACGTCTCCTGCGGGAACTGCAACTGGGCAGGCCACGGGTCGAGGCGCTCAGGGACCTCGCGCGCCGCCTCGACCTGCCGGATCTCGACGCGTTCGTCAGCGCCGTCGTGCAGGCCGACGAACTGGGCGTCGGCATCGCGTCGGTACTGCGCGCGCAGAGCGAGCAGATACGCGCCCTAAGGCGCCAGCGGGCTCAGGAGGCCGCGCTCAAGGTGCCGATCAAGATGCTCTTTCCGCTGATCTTCCTGATCTTCCCGGCCATGTTCATCGTGCTGCTGGGTCCGGCCGTGCTCTCGTTCGTCCAAGCCCTGCGTCACTGAGCGTCGTAGCCCACGCCGAGCGGACAGGCGGGATCGGGAGCGAAGGGATCGCCGAAACTCGCGAACGCCCGCGCGCGTGAGCCGCCGCAGATCGCGCGGTAGTCGCATTCGCCGCAGCGGCCGTGCAGGTCGCGGCGGCGGATCTGCTGCAGGAGCGGATGCTCGCGGTAGACGGAAACGATGTCGTCCTGGCGGACGCTGCCGAGTTCGAGCGGCAGGAAACCGCCGGGCGAAATCGCACCGTCGTGCGCTATGAAGATGATGCCGTCGCCGTCGAGCGTACCGCGCGTGCCCATGCGCACCGGGCCGGGCGGCGGGCCCGCGAGGGTCTCGAGTCGCGAGCTGAGGCGCTGGTGCAGCGCTTCTCCGAACTGGCCCCTTTCGCGCTCGCGCAGGACCCTGCGCACAAACGGAGCCTCTACCGTGCGGACGAGCACGTCATAGCGCGACGCGTCGAGCAGGAAGTGGCAGACGTCGTCGTGTTCTGCGGGGCTCAGGGCGTCGCTCCCGCCCGCGCGGCCGGTGACGATCAGGAAGAACACCTCCCAGATCGGCACTCCCTCGCTTATGAGGAGACTGGCGATGTCGGGCAGGGTCTCGGCGGTGGAGCGCATGACGACGGTGTTGATCTGGACCTTGAGGCCGACTCTGAGCGCCGCCCGCGTTGCGGCGAGCGTGAGGTCGTACGTGCCGGGGACGCCGCGGATACTGTCATGGACCTCGCGCGGGGCGTCCAGACTCAGCGAGATGGACTGGACGCCGGCATCCTTGAGCCGCTGCAGCATCGCCTCGTCGAGCAGCGGGGTGGCTGCGGGCGCTGCCGCGACGTGCAGGCCGAGGCGCGCGGCCTCGCCGATCAGCTCGAAGATGTCGTCGCGCAGGATGAGGTCGCCGCCCGTCAGGACGACAACCGGCGGCGGGTCGCCGAAGGCGCGGATGCGCCGCAACAGCTGAAGCCCTTCTTCGGTGCTGAGCTGACCGGGCAACGCACTTGGCTGCGACGTGGCGCGGCAGTGGCGGCAGGCGAGCAGGCAGGCCTTCGTCGTCTCCCAAAACACGAGCATCGGCCGCGCGCTGAAGGGCGACCGGATCTCTTGCTGCTGTACGGACATGGACACATACCCCCACGTGGTGGCGAAACTGCCCCGAAGACTAGCACTTCCAGCCGTGTTTCGCGAGGCTCATTCGGTCCCACCCGGCGCGCTGGCGCATCTGGTCGGATTTGGGCAGAATGGCGAACGGAAAGGAAATCCGGCATCTGCGTGCGAAATTGGTCGCGGCGCATGAACCGGTTTGGAGGGATCCCTTTTTTGTCACTCTCGCAGCGGGGGCTCTCAGCCACTCTCCTCCTCGCCATCTTTCTGGGTGCGGCCGACCTGAGTCTGCTCGCACCCGGTCTTCTGCCGATCGCGCAGGCCTTTCACGTGCCCCTGGCCGCTGCGTCGTGGGTCGTTACGCTCTACGCCATCGTCTTCGGCGCTGCGCTGCCGGTTCTGTTCCGTGTGCAGGGCCGCTACGGCCCGCGCCGCATGTTCGCCGCGGGTGGGCTGCTGTTCGCGGCCGGGTCCTTCCTGGCGGGATACAGCGGCGGCTTGCTTATTCTGCTGCTCGGCCGGGGACTGCAAGCCTTGGCAGCGTCGGCGCTGGTGCCCCTGGCGGGCCAGCAGGTCGCCAAGGCGTTCGCGCCGGAAGGGCACGGGCTGCCGCGAGGGGCTCTGGGCGCCTGGTACGGCATTTCGGCGGTCGTGGCCGCGCCCCTCGGCGGCATCGTCGTGGCCGATTTCGGCTGGCGCTGGCTCTTCCTGGCGACGGGACCCTTGGGATTGGCCGTCGCGGTGCTGGCAGTCCTCTTCGTAACCCCGGAAACCGGTCCGTCGGACGAGCGGCCCGACATCCATGGCGCGGTGCTCATGGCCCTTGCGGTCGCCGCCCTTCTGCTCGGCGTCGAGATGCTGTACCGCCACGTGCTGCCGCTCGGCTGGGCAAGCCTCGTCTTCGGCGTACTGCTCGTGCCGAATCTCGTTTTGTGGGAGCGCGCGGCCGCGCAGCCCATCTTCCGTGGCGACGGCCATCTCGTCTTTGTCTACCTGCTCGGCAGCCTGGGCGCCGCCGCCACGGCCCTGGCGCTCTTCGTGCCGCTCTACGCCATCGACGCCCTGCGCCTGTCCGAAGCGACCTCCGGCCTGGCCTTGCTGCCCATGGCCTTGGGCATGGCGGCGACAGCCTATTACGGCGGCGCTCTGACCCGCAGGCTGGCCCCCAGGTTCCTGCTCGCGGCAGGGTTTCTTGGCATGGCTTGCGGGGTGGCGGCCGTGGCTAACTTCCAGGGACTTCCCGGCGCGATCGCCGGACTTTTGCTCGTCGGAGGCGGTGTGGGCCTTACTATGGGAGCGCCGTTGCAGTATCTTGTGTTGGGACTCGCGCCTAAGGCGCAGGCCGGTCCGGCTCGGACGCTCCTGGGGACGTTCAGGGCACTTGGCTTGGCAATCGGACCAGTGGTGTATGCGGGCATGCTGCCGGCTTTCACCAGCCTGTTCCTGGCCGCAGGGATCATCGCGTTCCTCGGCTTGGCTGCGACGCTCCCGCTGTGGGGGATGCGGCCGCGCCCCAATCCGGTCTGACGTTCAACCGCGCGAGCTGCGGACGCTCCGGGTCCGAGGGGGCGTTCGACATCATGGCGGGGAGACTGGGCTAAGATCGGAGTGGGACCAGCAGGTTGCCTTTGGCGACCGGGGCTCGCGGAACCGGTCCGGATTCGCGCAGCGGGTCGCCGTCGGCGGCCCGGGCATCGCAGATGGGGTCGCCGGCGCGACCCAGGAGGCAAGGAAATGGGAAAGCGGACGCCTCTCTACGAGGAACACCTGGCGCTTGGCGGCCGTATGGTGGACTTCGGCGGTTGGGACATGCCCGTGCAGTACCCGGCCGGTATTCTGGCGGAGCACGAGGCGGTAAGGCAGCGCGCGGGACTATTCGACGTCTCGCACATGGGCGAGATCGATCTTCACGGCGAGCGGGCGCTGCAGTTCGCCGACGAACTTGTGACGAACGACTGCCAGAAGCTCGAGCAGAACCAGGTGCTCTATTCGCCCATGTGCTACGAGCACGGCGGCGTTGTGGACGATCTGCTGGTCTATCGTCTCGAGCCGGGGCATGTGCTTCTCGTGATCAACGCGGCAAACACGGAGAAGGACGTCCAGTGGGTGATGGAGCGGCGCAGGCAGCTCTTCCCCGACGTGGTGGCGGAGGACATTTCGGGGAAGACGGCGGAGGTCGCCCTGCAGGGGCCGAAGGCGCAGGAGATCCTGCAGAGCCTCACGCCGTTCGACCTGACGAAGATCGCCTTCTTCTGGGCGCAGCCCGATATCGAGATCGCGGGCCGCAGGGCTCTCTGGGTCTCGCGCACCGGCTACACCGGCGAGGACGGCTTTGAGGTCTACGTGCGGCCGGAGGACGCTGTCCACGTCTGGCGGGAGATCCTGCGGGCCGGCGAGCCGTACGGGATCCTGCCCTGCGGCCTTGGCGCACGCGACTCGCTGCGCTTCGAGGCGTGCCTGCCCCTCTACGGACAGGAACTCGATCAGGACCACACGCCGCTGCAGTCCGGGCTCAAGTACTGGGTGCGGCTCGAGAAGGAGCACTTCACCGGTATCGAGCCCCTGCGGTCGGAACAGGAGACAGGCGGTCCGAAGCGGCGCCTCGTCGGCTTCAAGCTGACGGAGCGCGGCATTCCGCGCCACGGCTATCCGATCTTGAGCCAAGCCGGCGAGGAGATCGGCGTCGTCACGAGCGGCATGCTCTCGCCCACCCTCGGCGAGGCGCTCGGACTCGGCTTCGTGCCGGCCGAATTCGCGCAGGTCGGCACACCCATCGCTGTCTCCGTGCGTGGTCGCGCCATCCCGGCCGAGGTCATCAAGAAGCCGTTCTACAGGAGGAGTGGCAAGTGAAGACACCGTCTGAACTGCGTTACACGGAGGACCACGAGTGGCTGCGGCCCGATGGCAGGTCCGCCCGTATCGGCATCACCGACTTCGCGCAGGACCAGCTCGGGGACGTCGTGTTCGTGGAGCTGCCGGAAGTTGGCCGCGAGGTCAAGAAGGGTGAGGCGTTCGGTGTCGTCGAGTCGGTGAAGAGCGTCTCCGACGTGTTCGCGCCGATCTCCGGCAAGGTCCTCGCCGTCAACCACGACCTCGTCGACAAGCCCGAACTCGTCAACCAGGACCCGTACGGCCAGGGCTGGATCGTCGAGATCGAGTTCGGCGACGAGGCCGAGGTGCAGTCCCTGCTCGACGCACAGGCGTACGGGGCGCTGCAGGAGGGCGGGCACTGACATGCGCTTCTCGCCGCATACGGCGGACGATCGGCGCGCGATGTTGCGGCAGATCGGAGTCGACTCCGTCGAGGACCTCTTCTCCGACCTGCCCGCGTCGGTGCGTCTCGAACGACCGCTGAACCTGCCGCAGGGACTTTCGGAGAGCGAGGTCGCGGCGCTCCTTGGGGAGCTCGCCGCCAAAGACCTCGACATGCAGCAATACGTCTCGTTCCTCGGTGGCGGCAGCTACGACCGCTACATCCCGTCCGTCGTGGGCGAGATGCTCAGGCGTTCGGAGTTCTACACCGCCTACACGCCCTACCAGCCCGAGATCAGCCAGGGCACGCTCCAGGCCATCTTCGAGTTTCAGTCCCTCATCGCCGCGCTGACTGGCCTCGACATCGCCCAGGCGTCGCTGTACGACGGCGCGACGGCGGTGGCCGAGGCGGCGATGCTGGCCTGGGGCCAGACAGGCAGGAAACGCATCGTCGTGGCACGCTCCGTCGACCCGCAATACCGCAGCGTGCTGCGCACCTACGCGCACGGACACGGCCTTGAGGTCGTCGAGGTGCCTCTCAGGGACGGACGCGCCGCAGCGGACGATGTGGCCACGGCGGCGGCGGACGCCGCCTGCGTCATCGTCCAGCACCCGAACTTCTTCGGCCTCCTGGAGGACGTCGACAGCCTCGTCGGCGCGGCGCACGGTGCGGGGGCCCTCTACATCGCGGTCGCGGACCCGATCTCGCTTGCGGTGCTCCGCACGCCGGGGGCCTACGGCGCCGACGTCGCGGTGGGCGAGGGACAGGCGCTCGGCATCGCGCCATCCTTCGGCGGCCCCTACCTCGGCTTCATGGCCGTGCGCCAGGAATACCTCAGGCGCCTGCCGGGACGCATCGTCGGCGAGACGGCCGACCATGAGGGCAGAAGGGGTTACGTGCTGACGTTCCAGACGCGTGAGCAACACATCCGGCGCGAGAAGGCGACGTCGAACATCTGCACGAACCAGGGCCTGATGGCGCTCGCGGCGACCATCTACACCACACTGCTCGGTCCGCACGGCCTCAGGCAGGCCGCGGCGCTCTCGATCGAGGGTGCCCATCTGCTCGGCGACGGTGCGCAGGGCATTTCGGGCATGGACATGGCCTTCACCGGCCCCTACGCGTTCGAGGTCGCACTGCGCACAGGCGCCAAGGTTGGGGACGTGCAGGCGGCGATGCTCGGGGCCGGCATGCTCGGACCGCTCGACCTCGAGCGGTTCTACCCCGAACTGCCCGGCCACATGCTGCTGTCGGTGACGGAAAAGAGGACAGCCGGGGAGATCAAGCGCCTCCTCGCCGTGCTGCAGGGGGTCGAGGCATGAAGACGATCTTCGAGGAACACCAGCCGGGGCGCGGCACCGAATACCTGCCCAGCCGCGAAGTGGATCTGCGGGCCTTCCTGCCCGAAGCGGAGATCCGCTCCGAACTGCCCCTCCCGGAGCTCTCCGAGGTGCAGGCAGTCCGCCACTTCACGGGCCTTTCCCGCCGCAACTACGGTGTCGATACGGGCTTCTACCCGCTCGGCTCCTGCACGATGAAGTACAACCCGAAGATCAACGAGGACACGGCCCGCCTGCCGGGCTTCGCGCAGATCCACCCGTACCAGGGCGAAGCGACGGCGCAAGGCGCCCTGCAGCTGATGTGGGAGCTGCAACGGGACCTCGCCGAGATCACAGGCATGGACGCCGTGTCGCTGCAACCAGCCGCCGGCGCGCATGGCGAGCTCACAGGCATCCTGATCGTCCGCGCCTACCATGAGCTGCGCGGCGACAAGGCGCGCACGCAGGTCATCGTCCCCGACTCCGCGCATGGCACGAACCCGGCGACGGCGGCCATGGCCGGTTTCGAAGTGGTGCATGTGCCGTCGGACGAGCGGGGCGGCGTCGACGTCGAGGCCCTGCGGGCCCTCACGTCCGAGAAGACGGCCGCGCTCATGCTCACGAACCCGAACACCCTCGGCGTTTTCGACGAGCGGATCGCCGAGATCGCCGAGATCATCCATGGCCAGGGCGGGCTGGTCTACTACGACGGCGCCAATCTGAACGCCGTGCTCGGCCACTCGCGCCCGGGCGACATGGGCTTCGACATCGTCCACCTGAACCTGCACAAGACCTTCTCCACACCGCACGGCGGCGGCGGTCCGGGCGCAGGGCCCGTCGGCGTCAAGCGCCACCTGGCCGAGTTCCTGCCCGTTCCGGTCGTGACGCAGCAGGACGGCCGCTACCACCTCAGCTACGACGCCCCGCACAGCATTGGCCAGATGCGCTCGTTCTACGGCAACTTCGGCGTCCTGGTCCGCGCCTACACGTACATACGCGCGCTGGGGCCCGAGGGGCTGCGCGAGGTCGCCGACGACGCGGTGCTGAATGCCAACTACGTCCTGAGCCTGATCAGGGACCACTTCGTGCTGCCGTTCGACCGCATCCCCAAGCACGAGTTCGTCGTGGCGCCGCCCGACGACCTGGTGCGCGGGAAGGGCGTGAAGACCCTCGACATCGCGAAGCGCCTGCTCGACTTCGACTTCCACCCGCCGACAGTCTACTTTCCGCTCATCGTCCACGAGGCGATGATGGTCGAGCCGACGGAGACCGAGACCAAGGAGACGCTCGCATCGTTCGCGGGGACGCTGAACGGCATCGTCGACGAGGCCCGAGAGAACCCGGAGTACGTCAAGACCGCTCCGCACCAGACGGTCGTGGGACGGCTCGACGAGGCGAGGGCCGTCAAGCAGCCCAAGCTCCTCGAGCGGCTCGGTGGCTGAGCTCCTCATCCTGCGCGAGGGCGATCGGTCCGGGCGCCACAACATGGCGCGGGACCTCGCCCTCGCCGACCTCGTGCGCAGGGACGGACAGGCGCGCCTGCGCCTCTACGGCTGGCGGCGGCCGACGCTGTCGATTGGTTACGGCCAGTCGCCGCAGGCGTTTCGGCCGCAGCGTCTCAGGGAACTCGGCGTCGACTTCGTCCGCCGCCCCACAGGCGGAAGGGCAGTGCTGCACCAGCATGAGGTGACCTACGCCTTTGCCGTGCCGGCACGAGATCTGCCCGGGGACGTGGTTGCGACCTATCTCGAGATCGCCCGCCCTCTGCTCGCGGCCTTGCAGGAGCTGGGGGCGGACGTCGGGCTCGCGGGAGACCCGGGCAAGCCCAGCCTGGACGAGAACTGCTTCCAGCAGCCGTCGTGGTACGAAATCGAGGTGGGGGGGCGCAAGCTCCTCGGATCGGCGCAGGTCCGCCACCTCGGTGTGCTGCTGCAGCATGGCGCATTGCCGCTCCGCCTCGACTACCGACTCTGGGCCCAGGTATTCGGGGCGCGGGATCCCCAGGGATACGAAGCGGCGATGCGGCGCCGGGCTATCGATCTGGCGGAGGCCGTCGGCCGGGAGCCGAGCCGGCGCGAGGTGCGCAGCGCCCTCGCGCGGGCGTTCGCGAATTGGTGGGCCGATCGGCCGAAGGAGGAACCCCAAATTGCTCGCTGATACCGACCCGGAGATCCGGCGCCTGATCGGCGCCGAGTTGAACCGCCAGCGCGAGACGCTTGAGCTGATCGCATCGGAGAACTTCACCTCGCCCGCGGTCCTCGAGGCCATGGGCAGCGTCCTGACCAACAAGTATGCCGAGGGCTACCCCGGCCATCGCTACTACGGCGGCTGCCACGTGGTCGATCAGGTCGAGGAGCTGGCGCGCAACCGCGCCTGCGCGCTTTTCCACGCTGAGTACGCCAACGTCCAGCCGCACGCCGGCGCGCCGGCCAACATGGCCGCGTACCACGCCTTGATCAAGCCCGGCGACACCGTGCTCGGCATGAAGCTGAGCGAGGGCGGCCACCTGACCCATGGCAGCCCGGTGAACTTCTCGGGACAGGATTACCGCTTCGTCGCCTACGGTCTGAACCCGGAGACGGAGCGGATCGACTACGACGAGATCGAGGCGCTCGCGCAGGAGCATCGCCCGAAGCTCATCGTCGCAGGTGCCTCCGCCTACCCGCGCATCATAGACTTCCCGCGCCTCAGGCAGATCGCCGACAAGGCGGGCGCCAGGCTGATGGTGGACATGGCACACATCGCGGGGCTCGTGGCGGCTGACGAGCATCCCTCGCCGGTGGGCTACGCCGATATCGTGACATCGACGACGCACAAGACGCTGCGCGGACCGCGCGGAGGCTTCATCCTGGCGTCGCGCGAACTCGGACCGGCGGTCGACAAGGCTGTCTTCCCCGGGCTGCAGGGCGGCCCGCTCGAGCATATCATCGCGGCCAAGGCCGTCGCCTTCGGCGAGGCGATGCGACCCGAGTTCAAGGCCTACCAGCAGGCGGTGCGCGACAACGCCCAGGCCCTGGCCGAGGAGCTCATGCGGCGCGGCTACCGGCTCGTCTCGGGCGGTACGGACAACCATCTCCTCCTGATGTCCTTCGTCGACCGTGACGACCTCACAGGCAAGGATGCCGAGGCGGCGCTCGAGCAGGCGGGAATGACGGTGAACAAGAACACGGTTCCCGGCGAGAGGCGCTCGCCCTTCGTCACGAGCGGTGTCCGCATCGGCACGGCGGCCGTGACGACGCGCGGCGTCCGCGCCCAGGAGATGCGCGAGATCGGCGGCATGATCGACGAGGCGATCCGGGGGCGCCACAGCTCCGAGCGTCTCGCCGAGATCCACGAGCAGTCCCTCGCGCTGTGCCGGCGTTTTCCGCTGTATCCGGAACTGGCCTGACTTCGCCATTTGTCTTGACGTGGGGCGGCCAGGGCCGCTACACTTGCGCAAAGCATACGCATCGATGAACGGGAAGAGGCCGCATCGCGCAGTTGCCAGCGAGCCGGGGTGGTGAAAGCCGGCCGCGCGCGGTCCCGATTCCACCCGGGAGTAGCCGGCGAAGAGCCGGACGCGCGCAGCGTTACCGCGCCGAGCGGGCCCATGGTATGGGCCAAGCAGGGTGGTACCGCGGCGACACCGTCGTCCCTGAGAGGGGATGGCGGTGCTTTTTTCATGTCAGGGGGGCAGTGGCGATGTGGCAGGAGCGGCTTTTCATTCCGGGACCGACCCCCGTGCCCGCGGCGGTCCTCAGCGCGGGCGCACAGCAGATGCAGGACCATCGCGGACCGGGGTTCACCGCGCTCTATAGGGCAGTGCGCGCCAACCTGACGGAACTGGGCGGCGCCGCAGACGCGGCGGTCTTGCCTGCGAGCGGCACCGGCGGGCTCGAAGCGGTCGCGGTGTCGCTGCTCAGGCCAGGCATGCGCGTGCTCGCACCGGTGGCAGGGGCGTTCGGTGAGCGCTTCGCGAAGGTGGCCGAAGTGCTCGGCGCCGAGGTCGAGAGGATGGAATTCCCATGGGGCGAGGCGATCGACGCGGACGCCGTCGCAGGGCGCGCCAGAGATGGTTTCGACGCGGTCCTGCTGACGCAGAACGAGACGTCCACCGGTGTTCTCCATCCGACCGACGCGGTGGCGCGCCTGCTCGCTGGCGGGCCGCTTCTGCTGCTCGACGCGATCAGCGGTTTTCCAGCGCTGCCCCTGCAGGTGGAGGGACGCTACGACGCGGCGGTCGCCTGTTCGCAGAAGGGATTCATGGCGCCTCCGGGCCTCGCAGTCGTGCTGCTTTCGCAGCGGGGCGCCACGCAGGTGCGCGGCGGCAGTCCGAGGAGCGTCTACTTCGACCTGCGCCCGTATCTCACGGGAGACCTGCCCTACACCCCGCCCGTCTCACTGATCGCCGCCCTTTCGGAGGCGATGCGGCTGCTGCGCGAGGAAGGCGCGGAACGGAGGTTCGCCCGCCACAGGCTGCTCTCGCGCATGGCGCGCGCCGCCGGCCGGGAGCTCGGGCTTGAACCGCTCGCGGCCGAGGCCGTGACGTCCCCGACGGTGACGGCACTCACGCTGCCGCAGGACATCGACCCGGGCGTGCTCAGGGCGGCCGTCCGCCAGGAGGGGGCCGTGCTGGCCGGCGGCCAGGGCCGGCTCAAGCGGCGGGTGGTGCGCATCGGGCACGTCGGTGCGATCATGCCGCTCGAACTGCTCGGCGCGGTCGGGGCTCTCGAAGTGGCGCTCAGCCGTCTCGGCCATGGCGCTGCGGCCGGGGCGGGCGTCGGCGCGGCGCTCGCCGCCTGGCGCGACGCGAGAAACGCAGAAAGCGGGGGGAACGGCAATGGCTGAGGGGCTGAGGGTGCTGGTCACGGAACATCTCGGGGAAGAGGGCCTCGCGCTGCTGCGCGGCAAGGTGGAACTCGAGAGCTACGAACTCCTGCCCGTCGAAGAACTGCCCGCCCGCCTGCCGGATTTCGACGCGGTGATCATCCGCAGTGCCCACCGCATCACGCGAGACCTGCTCGACCTTGCGCCGCGGCTGCGCGTCGTGGCGCGCGCGGGAGCCGGCTTCGACAACATCGATCTCGATGCCGCGACGGAGCGCGGCGTGCTTGTCCTGAACACCCCTGGCGCCAATGCGGAGGCCGCGGCCGAGCATACCTTCGCGCTGCTGCTGTCCTTGCTCCGCCATGTCAGGATCGCCGACCGGCACGTGCGCGGCGGCGGCTGGGACCGTCAGGCGTTCATCGGCACAGAGCTCAAGGGCAAGACGCTCGGCATCATCGGCATCGGTAGGGTGGGGCGGGAAGTGGCCCGCATCGCGAGAGGCTTCGGCATGCAGGTGTTCGCCTACGACCCCTACGTCGCAGCGGACGTCGTGCAGGCGCGCGGCGCCGTGAAGGTCGAGACGCTGCCGGCACTCCTCGCGAAGGCGCAGATCCTGACGATCCACACGCCGAAGACCGGGCCGCACCTCGGCCGGGCCGAACTGCTGCAGCTCCCTGCAGGGGCCTTCGTCCTCAACGTCGCGCGTGGCGGCCTCGTCGACGAGCAGGCCCTGCAAGAGCTCTGCGACGAAAAGCGCATCGCGGGGGCCGCCCTCGATGTCTTCAGCTCGGAGCCACCGCGAGATCCACGGCTGCTCGGCCGCGACGACATGGTGTTCACCTGCCACCTCGGCGGGTCGACCGACGAGGCGATGGCGAACATCGGCACGCGGGTGGCGGACGCGGTCTTGCGGGCTCTGGCCGGAGAGGTGCCGGAGGAGGCGGTCAACCTGCCCTTCCCGAGCCTCGACCGCCTTCCCGCCGGCCTGCTCGACATCGGCCGCCAGCTCGGCCGCATTGTCGGCATGACGGGCGGCGAGGGACCGGTGTTGCACGTGGCCTGTCGCGGCGGCGTGCCCGAGGAGGCGGCGCCGATCGCGGCCCGCGCGGTGCTCGCGGGGGTGCTCGAGCAGGTTCTGGACGGACCGGTGAATGTGGTGAATGCGGCGCTGCGGGCCCAAGAGGCCGGCCTGCAGATCAACATCGGGCTCGAGTCGGCGCCTGTGCCGAGCCTTGCAGCCTGGTTCGCGGGCAGCGAGGACCTGCTCGCGGAGATCACCCTCGAGGAGGCGCCGCGCATCCGGCGTCTCGCCGGGGGCCGCTTCGACCTGCGGCTGCCTTCGCATCTGGTGGTGACGCAGCATCACGACCAGCCTGGTGTCGTCGGCCGCGTCGGCACACTCTTTGGCCAGGCGGGCGTCAACATCGCCACGCTCGAACTGGACCGCGACGTGCAGGGCGGGCGGGCGACCATGGCGCTCGGCTTGGACGAGGCGCCGGGCGCGGACCTGCTCGCTGCCTTGCTGGGGCTTGTGGGCGTCGAGCGCATCCATGCGGTGGATCTGGCCGTGGGTGCGGGCAAAGGCCGCTGAGGCACCGCACCGCGAGCATGGCGAAGGCGCCGCCGAAAGGCGGCGCCTTCGCCATGCCCGCTCAGCGCGGGCTCGGCAGATGCTCCTGCGGCACGGGCCAGCGGTCGATGCGGTCCGGGTGGTCCTCCCAGGGGTGAAGGTGGAAGGCGGGCGGGTCGCCGCCAGGATACGGCTCGAGGAGATCGTCCTTCGTCATGATCACCTGGCGCCGGCTGATGAAGGGCGGCAGCGGCTGGGGCGTGAGCACGATGGCGTCGACCGGGCAGGCGCGCTCGCACTCGCCACAGAAGATGCAGCGCAGGTAGTCGATCTCGTAGCGCTCCGCGTAACGCTCGCCAGGGCTTACCCTATGCTCGGGGTCGTTCTCGGCGGCGACGACGGTGATGGCATAGGCCGGGCAGGCCGCGGCGCAGAGCTCGCAGCCGACACAGCGCTCCAGGCCGTCCGAGTAGCGCCGCAGCTTGTGCACACCGCGGTAGCGGGCGGGCAGTTCGCGCTTCTTCTCGGGATAGCCCACCGTCTGGTTGGGCATCGTCGTGAAGATCTTGAGGGTGATCCCCAGGCCCTTCAGAATGTTGCCGATTGCGTCAAACATGCGCTCTCCCCCTTTGGGCCGGCGGCGAGTCAGAAATCGATCGGGACGTCGTTCTCCCGACCGCAGTTCGGGCACTCGATGAGTGCGACGTATGAATGGTCGCCTTTGCGCGCGAGTGCGCGGATACGGCCGAGCGGGAAGAGGACGAATTCAGCGTATGCGGTCATCTCGGTTGCCTTGTCGGTCCTGTAAATGGGATGCTGGCAACGGGTACAAACCAAGAGGGGCCACCTCCTGCTGCGGGCTGCGCTCCCCATTGGCGCTGCGCATGCCTAACCTTGATTATTGTGGGACGCAGGCTCGTGCGTGTCAATGCGCGATGGACCGCGGGCCGTGCTGCGACAAGGAATCGATCACCTTGGGGAAGGGGTCACCGCGGTGCGAACACTTGCGACGGACCAGCTGGATCGGCTGAAAATCGCCTATCAGGTGTTAGCCTACGACGAAGTCGAGAAGACCGCGCTGGAAGTCGCAAGAAAACTTGGCATCGCTCCGTCCGACGTCTTCAAGACCTTGCTCGTGCGCAGCGGTCGGGAGTTCGCGCTGGGCGTCGTGCCCGGTGATCAGGAACTCAGCTTGCACGCCTTGGCGCGCGTCTGGCGGCGGGCTGAGGCGGAGATGGCCAATCCTGCCGACATCCAGCGCATCACCGGCTACGTCCGCGGCTCCGTGTCGCCGCTCGGTACGAGGCGCGTGCTGCCCGTCTTTCTCGACCGCTCGGCCCAGGCACGCACGATCGCGGTAAGCGCCGGACAGCGGGGCCAGGAACTCCTGCTGCGCGGCGACGACTTGCTGCTCGCCGTCGCGGGCACCTGGGCGGCGCTTTGCCGATAGCGGAGGAACTTGCCAGGGCGACGGTCAATTAAACCCCTTTGAGTCTGTCGAATCCCGGCGGAGGGGCTAGACTTGTCGATCGACGATCGCCTGCACCGTCTGCAACTCGCATTGCAGACGCTCGACCCGGAACTCTCGTACGAAGCGACCCTGTCGAGGATGGCGCCGATCACCCAGGATCTGTTCGAAGCGGACGGCATAGCGATCCACCTGCGCCAGCCTGGCGGACGGCTTGAGACGATCGCGGCCAACGGCTCCTTCGATCTTTTCGCATGGGAATCCAAGCTTGACCGCGACTTGCCCGAAGACCGGCACGAGTGGCTGCATCCCAGCCGCGACGGCGACGCATCCCTCGCGCTGCTGCCGGCGACGGTCGTGCGCACCGGCTTCACGACCGGTGAACAGCGCGGCGTCATCACGCTCGCGTTCAAGGCCCCCCGTCCCGAAAACCGGGAGGATGAGAGCCTCCTGCAGCTCATCGCCTGTCAGGTCGGGCTCGCGTTGGCGCGGCAAATGCAGCAGGACAGGCTGAGCAGCGAAGCGGAGGGCGCCAGGCGCCAGATGCGCCTGTGGCGGGCCCTTGTGCAGATCGGCCGCGCCGTGATGCACACGAGCGACCGCCTCGGCCTGATGCGCCAGATCTGTGAAATCGCGGTCGCGTACGGGCACCTCCGCTTCGCGTGGGTCGGCGAAAACGACGGGAGGGGCGGTGTGCGTCCCGTTGTCTGGGCGGGGGCTGCGGGCGAGCACATTCGCGAGCTCGGCGTGCGCCTGGACCCCGCCGATCCGCGCGGCGGCGGACCTGCGGCCGGCGCGCTGCGCGATGGCCGACTCACGACCGTGGCGGACGTCTTCGCTGCGCCGGACCTTGCCGTCTGGTGGGGGTACGCGCGCCAGCACGGCTTCAAGTCGGTGGCCGGCGTGCCGATCGTCGTCGGGGATCGGACGGAGGCAGTCGTCGTGCTCTATGGCGGCGATGCGGGCGAATTCGAGTCCGAGCAGGTGCGCGCGGTCCTTGCGGAGATGGCGCAGGATCTTGCCTTCGGCCTCGAGGTGATCGAGGGGCGCGAAAGGCGCATCGAGGCCGAGCAGGAACTCAGGCTGCAGTACGAGATCGTGCAGCAGGCCAAGGAGTGTCTGGTGGTTGCCAAGGTGCAGCCGGGCGGCAAGGTCACCTTCGTCTACGCGAATCCGGCCTTCGAGCTGATGACGGGCTATCACGCCGACGAGGTCGTCGGCCGGTCGTCCGAGATGCTCTGGGGCCCCCGCACCGATCGGCAGAGGATCGCGGCGATGCATGATGCCGTGCTGAGCGGCGAGTCGTGGTCGGGTGAGGTGTACCAGTACCGCAAGGACGGCAGCGAGTTCCTGATGGGCTGGTCCGCGGTGCCCATGCGCGACGAGACGGGGCGTATCGCCTACATCCTTTCGTCGCACCGGGACGTGACCGAGCAGCGTGCGGCGAGCGAGCGCATCGCCTACCTCGCGCACCACGACGCACTCACGGGACTGCCGAACAGGGTGCTGCTGGAGGAGCGCATCGCGCACGCCCTGCACAAGGCCAGGCGCCATCGCCAACAGTTTGCCGTGGCGCTCATCGACATCGATGACTTCAAGCAGGTGAACGACACCCTCGGCCACGGCTTCGGCGACAAGCTCCTGCAGCAACTGGCGCACCGCCTGGAGCGGGTGGTGCGCAGCGAGGACACAATCGCCCGCGCAGGCGGGGACGAGTTCATCCTGCTGGTGGACACCGTGCAAGACCGTGGGGAGATCGACCATCTGCTCGGGCGGCTTGTCAGGGACCTCGAGCAGCCCTGCGAGATAGCGGGCCGCACCGTGTCCGTCGCCGGCAGCATCGGCGTCGCCGTCTTCCCGGGCGACGGCGAGGATCCGGAAACGCTCTTGCGGCACGCGGACATCGCCATGTACGCGGTGAAGAAGGCAGGAGAAGGTTCCTGGTGCTATTTCGAGCCCGGGATGGAACAGGCCCTGAACCTGCGTGGCGACCTGCGCGAAGGGCTGCAGCAGGCCCTTGTGCGCGGCGAACTCGAACTCTACTACCAGCCGCAGGTCGATCTCGGACGGGGCGAGCTGGTGGGCTTCGAGGCCCTCCTGCGCTGGCACGATCCACGTCACGGCCTGCGCCTGCCCGGCGAGTTCCTGCCTGCCGTCGAAGGTACCTGGCTCGAGCAGCAGATCGGCCGCTACGTGCTGAACCAGGCGCTCGCCGAGGCCGACCTCCTCGCCGCGCAGGGCCGGCGGTTGCAGGTCGCATTCAACGCGGCGCCGGGACAGTTCCTCGCGCGGGACTTTCCACGCGTCCTTGGCGAGGCTCTCTCACGCCACCCATCGGTCGAGCCGGCGCTCGTGACGATCGAAGTCACCGAGTCCGCCGCGATGCACGACCTCGAGTTCGCTCGCCGGCAGATCGAAGCCTGCCGCCGGCTCGGCGTGCGCATCGCCCTCGACGACTTTGGCACCGGTTCCTCGTCGATCACCCTCCTGCAGGAACTGCCCTGCGAACTCGTCAAGGTCGACCAGCGGTTCATCTCGGCCATGCTCGGCACGCCTGAGAGCCCGGCGATCATCCACGGCATCCTGATCATGGGACACGCGATGGAGCGCAGAGTGCTCGCGGAAGGCGTGGAGACGCGGGCCCAGGCCCAGGCACTGCTGCGGCTCGGTTGCCAACTGGCGCAGGGCTACGCCATCGCCAGACCCATGCCGGCGGACAGGATCGATGCCTACATCGAGGAGTTCGGGGTCGCGCTCGCGGATCTGGTCGGTACGGCGTCCGAGGCGGCCAGCGAGTCGTTCCAGCGGCTCGCGGCGGGACTCGGCCACCTGCGCTGGACGGCGCTTTTCACGGCGACCGCGGCGCACGGGACGCTTCAGCCGTACGGTGGTCCAAGCGGCGGGGAAGGCGCCTGTTGCGGTCTCGGTTACTGGATCGAGACCTACGGCCGCCGCCACTTCGACGGTACCGCCGCGATCGCGGAGGTCGAGCGGCTGCACGCCCAGGCGCACCAGATCGCGGCGGAGGTCAGGCGTTTGCACGACCTGGGCCAATCCGAGAGGGCGGGACGACTGGCGGAGGAACTGTGGCAACAGAAGGACGGCCTGATCATGGCCATTGCAGGCCTCAAGGACGAGCCCGGCGCGACAGCATGATTTGCCACTCCTGATCCTGGCAGAGGCATGTTATGCTGACTTCGTGTCAAACATCAGACGAGCCAGGCTACCCAGGCTGCAGGCGGCGCTCGGCGTCCTCGCGCTGATCACCTTCACGGTTGCGGCGCCGGCGGCGCCAGTTGCGACCGCCAAGGCAGGGTCGGTCATGCGCTACGATTGGTTCGGCCGGTCGCTCTTGCCGCATTACCGCATCGTCTCGTACTACGGCAATCCTCTTGCCGCCAGCATGGGCGTTCTCGGGCAGGGCACGACGGCCGGGATGCTCTCGCGGCTCGCGGCGCAGGAACAGGCCTTTCGCGCTGCGGACCCCGCGAAGCCGGTCATCGGCGCCCTCGAACTCGTGGCGGTCGTGGCGCAGCGCAGCCCAGGACCTTACGGGTACTACAGCACGCAGATGCCGTACTCCCTGATCCAGGACGAGCTTGAGCTCGCCCGCAGCCATCACCTGCTGCTGATCCTCGACGTGCAGATCGGGCATGCCAGCGTGCCGCTGGAGGTTCGCTACCTGGCGCCGTTCCTGCGTCAGCCCGACGTCGAACTGGCGCTCGACCCCGAGTTCGCCATGCTGCCCGGTGACATCCCAGGCGTCCAGTTCGGCTCGATGCCGACGCCGCCGGTCAACTGGGCGCTCAGGTACCTGCAGAACTTGACCGCGCGCTACCATCTGCCGCAGAAGGTGCTCATCCTGCACCAGTTCATCGAGAGTATGGTGCCGGACTGGCAGGGCATACAGGAGCAGCCGGACGTGGCCCTGGTCCGGGACCTCGACGGCTTCGGCGGATGGCAGCTCAAGTCGGCCGAGTACGAGCGCTTCATCCATGAGGAGGCCATCCCGTACTTCATACCGCTGCGCAGCCCCTTCGGCGTGCGGGGCGCCCTGAACGCCTTCTACGCGGCGCGCCTGAGGAGCCACTTCGTGGTCTGCGGCGGCATCAAGCTCTTCTACACGCAGGACCATCCGGTCGCCACGCCGGCTAGCGTCCTTGCACTGGATCCGCCGCCGCTCGTCGTCATCTATCAGTAGCGCAGCAGGGAGCCGCCCGCAAGTCCGCCGTCTGGCGGGCCTGCGGGCGGCTTTGTCGCGGCGTCTGCCGCTGCCGGGGCTCTCGAGCATCTACAGGAGGCTGATCCGGTGCAAGTGCCTTCAGCGGTACGCCCTGCGGGCGGCAAGGTAGCGCGGATCCTCGCGCCGCAGCTGGTCGGGGTCGGTGCCGCTGAGGAGCGCCGCGTGGTACGTCAGCAGCTGGAGGTAGACGGCGGCGAGCCAGGGGAAGGTGTCGGCGTCGGCTGCCGGCGTCCACGCCGCGAAGGTTTGGAGGTCGAGGGCGAGCAGGGAAAGGCCAACAATGTCGGCGACCTTGGCGAGGTCCTGCGCCCGGTGACCCGAAGCGGGTGGCAGGATCGCCAGGGCGTGGTCGCCAGGGCCGTAGGCGGGCACGTAGCCGTGAAAGAACTGTTCGAGCTCGAGGGCCTGGTTCTCGAGGTAGGCGGCCTCGCTCAGCTTGAGGCCCACCTCGCGTGCGAGCGGCAGACCTTCGGCCGCTCCCAGAATGACGCGACGTCCGTCCAGGATGGACTCGGCCTCCCGGGCGATCGCGTCTTCGTGCCTCAGCACGGCCTCGATGCCCTCGGCCACCTTGACTGGGGTTGGTGGCGTGAGACCGGGCGGCAACTGGATGGCGCAGGCCTTCAAAAGCTCAACGGCCATCAGGGAGGAGAGCGTGAAGCTTATGGTGTGGCACCAGGAGAGTTCGCGCGCGTAGCCTGTCGCCACGGTCGCGCTTGCGAGGCTCGCGGCCGTCGAGTCGGGGAAGCCCGTGACAAGGACGGTCGGGACCTCGCGTTCCCTGGCCGCCGCCAGGAGATCCAGCACCGCCGCGGTTTCGCCGGAGTGGCTGAGGGCGACTATGGGATGCCTGCGGTCCAGCGGAACCTGCCGCTCCAGCAGCGGGAATGCCCCTGACGCGAGGACGCTGCCGCCACGCTCGTAGAGATAGCTCGCCGCCAGTTCGGCAGCGAAGAGCGAGGTGCCGCAGCCCACGAGGAGCGGCGCCTTGCCCGACAGGATGCCGGCCGCGGCGTCCGCGCCGCGTGCCGCCGCTTCGCCCAGGGCCAGCACGTGCTGCGGCTGCGCCAGGATCTCCTCGTACATGTGGTAGTGGCGGGACTCCTTCATGGCGCCACCTCCGTCGGAGGTTCGGGCAAGGCCCCACGGTCGCAGAAGACAACGGTCTCGATGCGGCCGCGCAGGAATGAGGTCGGGATGCCTGGATCGGGACGCGTCGCGCCGAGGGCCGCCCTGAGCGCCTGGCGCTTCTCGGAACCGGTCGCGAGCAGGAAGATGCGCTCCGCCGCGCCCAAGGCCGTCGGCGTCAGGGATATCCGCTCGCGCGGCGGCGTCGGCACGAGCGCCGCAACGGCGAGATCGTCGGCGAGCAGGCCTTCGCTCTCCGGGAAAAGCGAGAGGGTGTGACCCTCGGGTCCGAGACCTATGAGAACCACGGTGAACTGCGGCTGCGAGCCGAGCCGCGCGCGAATGCGGGCTGCGTAGCGCCGGGCTCCCTCCTCGGCGCCGAGTTCCCCGAGCATGCGGTGGATGTGTCCGCCGGGGATGCGGAGCGGGCGCAGGAGGGTCTCCTGCGCCAGGTGGAAGTTGCTTTTGGGATGGTCCGGTCCCACACACCGCTCGTCGCCGAACCAGAACTCCACATCGTGCCACGCGGGCGCGTCGGCGTCCTTCGCGGCGGCCGCGAGGCGGGTGTAGACGCCGCGCGGCGTCTGCCCCCCCGCCAGAACGAAGTGCGGCGCGGACGCAGCCCGCAAGCCCGCTGCGACGGCCTCGGCGCACGCCTGCAGCGTCTCCTCCGCCGTCTCGCGCAGCACCAGCCGCACGGGGCTCATCGCAGGTGCCACCGGCGGCCGTCGTGGTGCAGGAGCTCGTCGGCCGCTTCGGGGCCGGAACTGCCCGCGGGGTAGCTGTCAGGGCCGATCTCCTCCTGCCGCCAGCCGGCCTCGATGGTGTCGACGACCTGCCACGCGGCCTCCACCTCGTCGCGGCGCGTGAAGAGCGTGCTGTCGCCCGTCAGTGCGTCGTAGAGCAGCCGCTCGTACGCCTCGGTCCGCGGCTTGCCGAAGGTGCCGTAGTCGAAGGCCATGTCGACGTCGCGCAGCTCGATGCGCATGCCGGGCACCTTTGCCCCGACCGAGAGCGTCATGCCCTCGTCGGGCTGGATGCGCAGCCGCAGCACGTTGGGCTGCAGCCGCGTCTCGCGGGGGAAGAGACGCTGCGGCGCCCGCTGGAACTGCACCGAGATCTCGCTCGCCCTGCGATTTAGGCGCTTGCCTGTGCGCAGGTAGAACGGCACGTCGGCCCAGCGCCAGTTCTCGATCTGCAGCTTGAGCGCGACGAAGGTCTCCTGCTGGGAGTCCGGACGCACGTCGGGCTCGTCGCGGTATCCCGGAACAGCCTTGCCCGCGACCTCGCCCGGTCCGTACTGGCCGCGCACCGTGACACGCGACACGTCGGAGGGCGCCGGCAGGCGGATTGCCCGCAGCACCTTGACCTTCTCGTTGTGCACCTGATCGGCGTCAAACGCCACCGGTGGCTCCATCGCGATCAGGGTCAGGAGCTGCAGCAGGTGGTTCTGCATCATGTCCCGGAGCGCGCCGGCCTCCTCGTAATACTTGCCGCGGTGCTCGACGCCGATCGATTCGGCGACCGAGATCTGGACATGGTCGACGTAGCGCCTGTTCCAGAGCGGCTCGAAGATGCCGTTGGCGAAGCGCAGCACCAGGATGTTCTGCACCGTCTCCTTGCCGAGGTAGTGGTCGATGCGGAACACCTGGTCTTCGCGGAAGACGGAGAGCAGCTCACGGTTCAGCGCGCGGGCGCTTTCGAGGTCGTGCCCGAACGGCTTCTCGACGACGATCCGGCGGAAGCCGCCCTGCTCCTTTTGCAGATCGGCCTTCCCCAGGTTGCGGAAGATGTCGGTGTAGGTGCTGGGGGGCGCGGCGAGGTAGTACAGGCGCCCGGCGAACGGGCCGTGTTCGGCCTCGACCTGCTCCAGGCGGCGGGCGAGGGCGACGTAGTCCTCGGCGCGGCGCATGTCGCCAGGCACGTAGACCGTCTGGGCGATCACCTCGTCCGCGCCGTCGCCCTCCACCGTCTCGCGCAGACGCTGGCGGAAGCTCTCGTCATCCAACTGCTGGCGCGCGAAGCCGACGATCGGCAGAGGGCCGTCGATCAGGCCCGCGCGGCGCAGTCCGGCCACCGCCGGCACGAGCTTGCGGTGCGTCAGGTCCCCAGTCGCACCGAGGACGCAAAGCAGCGCGCCCCTTGCCTTGGCGCTCATCGAGGCTCCACCTTGTGGCCGCCGAACTCGTTGCGCAACGCGGCGATGACACGGTTCGACAGCGTGTCCTCCTGGCGCGACAGGAAGCGCTGCTGCAGCGAAAGCGTGATGACGGGCGCCGCGACGCCTCGCTCGATGGCCTCGACGGCTGTCCACCGTCCCTCGCCTGAATCGTCGACGTAGCCGCGCAGGTGTTCGAGCTGGGGATCCTTCTCGAGCGCTCGGGCCAGCAGATCCAGAAGCCAGCTGCGGACGACGGAGGCGTGGCGCCAGAGCTCGGCGACCTCGCCGAGCTGCAGGTCGAAGGGCCCCCGCTTGAGTAGCTCGAAGCCTTCGCCATAGGCCTCCAGCAGGCCGTACTCGATGCCGTTGTGGACCATCTTGACGTAATGGCCGCTGCCGGGCGGCCCCGTGTGCAGGAGTCCTCCCTTGGGGGCAAGGGCGGACAGTGCCGGCTCGAGGCGGCTGAACGCCTCGGTGCTGCCGCCGACCATCAGACAGTAGCCCTCCTCAAGGCCCCAGATGCCGCCGCTCGTGCCCGCGTCGACGAACTCGACGCCACTCTTGGCGCAGAGTTCGGCCATCGCGAGACTGTCCTTGTAGTGGCTGTTGCCGCCGTCGACCAGGATGTCGCTGCGGTCGAGCAGGCCGAGGAGCTTGTCGATGGTCTGCCTGGTCGGGTCTCCCGCGGGAACCATCAGCCAGACGGCGCGCGGCGGCTGCAGCTTGTGGCAGAGCTCCTCGAGCGACGCGGCGGCGGTGATGCCGTCCTTGGCGGCGGCGGCTCTGGCCTCGTGGCTGGGATCAAACCCGACTACCTGGTGGCCGCCGCGCACCAGGCGGCGAGCCATGTTCGCACCCATGCGGCCGAGTCCGACCATGCCGATTTCCATCTCGTGCTCAGCTCCCTTCCCCAGGCCCATGCGGGGCAAAGCCCCGCGCGATGCGGTCTATAGCGCTTGCGACGTCGCCCTCGAGCACGACGCGTGCGAACGGCCGGCCGCGGTCGACGAGCGCCTGCGCGTCCCCCTCCGCCTGAGCAGCGAACAGGTCCGCCAGTGAAAAGGGCAGGCCCGGCAGCTCGACGTCGGCGGTGGGTGTCTGGTAGAGCTGCAGGTAGCTCCCGACCTTGGGCCCGCCCTTGTGGTACTGGCCCGTCGAATGGAGATAGCGTGGGCCGAGGCCGACCGTGACTACGGCCCCCGTCCGCGCCGCGATGGTGCGTGCCAGTTGGCGTGCGCTTTGCAGCGCCCCGCTGTCGGGCCTCGCGTAGACCTGCACCGTCAGGTAGCCGGGAGGCTTCAGGTCCAGAGCGGTGGCCGCGTCGCCGACCGCCTTGAGCGCGCCGCGGGATCTGCCTTCCTGCAGCACCTGCTCGGTGTTGTGCTTGCTCTCGGCCACGTTCGGCTCGTCGAACGGGTCGATTTCGAGCAGGTGTCCGAGCAGGGCCGTCGCGCACTCCCACGTGACGACGGCGGCACCCAGCGCTGTAGCATCCGCGATCGGGCCGAGCGCGATGTGCGGCCCTTCGCGGGACTGGCCGGCGAAGGAGACCGTCAGGCGGTCGGGGCCCGCTGCTGCGCCGGGCGCCGGCAGGATGCCGCGCTCGGACTTGCCCGTGCTCTCGGCGAGCAGCTGCTCGAGCCAGTCGACGAACGGCAGATCGTCCGGCGAGGGCAGGCCGAGCTTCTGACGCCCGCGCCAATGTCCGGCGGCCAGCGCGGCCGCGAGGCGCGCCGCAGTGCAGCGCTCGGCAGGGCCGAGGAGCTGCTCGATCGCGTGGCGGCCGCCTGCCAGCAGGGCTTCGAGATCGTAACCCAGCACAGCCCCTGGGACGAGGCCGAAAAGCGACAGGGCGGAATAGCGCCCGCCGATGTCGGGCGGATTGAGGAAGCAGCCGCCGAAGCGTTCGGCTTCGGCCAGGGCCGCGAGCGGCGTGCCGGGATCCGTCACGGCGTAGAAGGCGCGGCTCGCGTCCTCGCCGAGGGACTTGTTCGCGGCGGCGCGCAGGATGCGGTAGAGCGCGTCGACCTCTCGCGTCTTGCCGCTCTTGGAGGAAAGCAGCACGGTCGTCTCCCGCCAGGCGATGGAGGCGAGAAGGGCGGAGATCGTGTCCGGCTGCGTCGTGTCGACGACGTCCACGGCGATGCGCGGAGACTGCGTGACGCGGCGCAGGACGTCCGGGAAGAGCGAGCTGCCGCCCATGCCGCAAAGCACCAGCCGCCGCACGCCGCGCCTCAGGAGATCCTGGGCGAAGGCCTCCAGCTCCGGCAGGCGCTCCTGCATCGCGTCGGCGAGCGGCAACCAGCCGAGCCGGTTCTCTGCCACGTTCGGCGCGACGAAGAGACCGGCGTCGGCATGCCGCAGGCGCCCTGGCGCGTCGTCGTCGGCGAGGATTTCAAGCGCCTGTGCCGCTTCGCCCGCCAGGGGGCCCAGTGCGAAGGACGTCGCATCATCGGGCCGGAGCTCCCTCGCCTTGCGCTCGATCTCATTGAACAGCCTTGCGAAGGCGTCGGTGAAACTCGCGACGCCCTGGCGCTGCAGTTCCTCGCCTACGGCGTCGAGGTCCACGCCGAGCCTGGCGAGGGCGGAAAGCGCCTCCTCGGCCTCGGCCATGCCTGCGCGCAGCCGCTCCCGCGGCTGGCCATGGTCGCGGAAGGCCGCGATCGTCGCAGGCGGCATGGTGTTGACCGTCTCGCTGCCGACGAGCTCCTCGACGTAGAGGACATCGCTGTAGTCCGGGTTCTTGGTCGAGGTGCTCGCCCAGAGCGGACGCTGCACATTCGCCCCGTTCGCCTTGAGCTGGGCGAAGCGCACGCCGTGGAAGATCTCCGTGAACGCCTCATAGGCGAGCCGCGCGTTCGCGATGGCCGCCTTGCCCCTGAGGGCCTGGCCCGCCTCGCCCGACTCGGCCAGGCGGGGGTCGAGCAGCGTATCGACGCGGCTCACGAAGAAGCTCGCGACGGAATGGATGTGCCCGACATCGAGCCCCTCCTCGCGGCGACGCTCGAGGCCCCGCACGTAGGCCTCGGCGATGCGCCTGTACTGGGGCAGCGAGAAGAGCAGCGTGACGTTGATGCTGACTCCCCGGTAGGTGAGTTCCTCGATCGCCTCAGCGCCTTCGACGGTTCCAGGCACCTTGATCATCACGTTCGGCAGGTTCAGCCGGCCGAACAGGTGGAGGGCTTCCGCGATCGTCCCGGCCGCGTCGTGCGCGAGTCCTGGCGACACTTCGAGGCTGACGAAGCCGTCCAGCCCCTTCGTGCCGTCGTGCACCGCGCGCAGGATGTGCGCAGCCAGCGTGATGTCCCGCAGCGCAAGTTCCTCGTAGATCTCGGCGGTGCCGGCGCCCATGGCGGCCAGTGCGCCGATCTGCCGGTCGTAGTCGGAACTGCGCCCGATGGCTTGCTCGAAGATGGACGGGTTCGAGGTCACGCCGCGCACTCCCGCGGCGACATCGCGCGTGAAGCCGCCGTCGAGCAGGTAGGAACGCAGGATGTAGTCGAGCCAGACACTTTGACCGAGTTCCTGAAGCTGGACGAGGTCAGGCATGACGGTCCTCCTTTCCTACTAGACGGAGCACGGCGCTGCGGGCCGCCTGCGGCGTGAGCCCGAACTCGCGGTAGAGCACCTCGCCCGGGGCCGAGGCGCCGAAGTCGTACAGAGCGACGAAATCCCGCCTGGGGCCGAGGAAGGGCAGGAACTGCCCCGGCTGAGCCGCCACGACCACCACTTGCGGCAGCGCGGGCGGAAGCACCGCCTCACGCTCCGCGCGGGACCTTCTTGAGAAATTCTTCAGGCAAGGAGCGCTGACCACCCGAACGGGGATGCCGTCCGCCTGGAGCAGGTCCTGCGCAGCCAGAGTGATTTCGACTTCGCTGCCCGAAGCCACGAGCACGGCAGCCGGGCTCTCTTCGGCCTCGCGGAGAATGTATGCGCCCTGCTCGATGGCGTCCTCCGGCACCCAGGCGAGCGTCGGCAGCTTCTGCCTGCTGAGGGCGAGCGCCGTGGGGTGGTCCTTGGACGACGCGGCGAAGGCCCAGGCGAGGCGCGTCTCGTTCGCGTCGGCGGGGCGGACCACGTAGAGGTTGGGGATCAGCTCGAGCGCCGCGAGGTGCTCGATCGGCTGGTGCGTCGGGCCGTCCTCGCCCAGGCCGATCGAGTCGTGGGTCAGCACGTAGGTGACGGGCAGGCGCATAAGCGCCGCAAGCCGCATGGACGGCCGCATGTAGTCGGAGAAGATGAGGAACGTGCCGCCGTACGGCCGGATGCCGCCGTGGGCGGCCATTCCGTTCATGACCGCCGCCATCGCGTGTTCGCGCACGCCGTAGTGGATGTTGCGTCCCGAGAAGCTGCCGGTTGCGATGTCGCCCATGCCGAGCAGGGCCGTGTCGTTGGAGGGGGCGAGATCCGCCGAGCCTCCCAGGAGTTCGGGCAGGCGCACGGCCAGGGGCTGCAGCACCTTGCCGGACGCTGCGCGCGTCGCCATCCCGCCCTCCGGCGGGAACGGGGGGACAGCCTGCAGCAGGTTTTCAGGCGTGTCGCCCGCGAGCACACGCTGGAATTCGCTGTGCAGACCGGCGTCGCGCCGGCTGAGCGCAGCGACGCGCTCCTGCCAGCTGGCGACCAGCGCCTCACCGCGCTGGCGGTAGGTCTCCGCCAGGGTCTTCACGTCATCCGGGAGCCAAAACCTCTCTCCCTCCGGCAGGCCGAGGAAGCGATGGGTCGCCGCGAGGGCCTCGGGCCCGAGGGCGGCTCCGTGGACCGCCGCCGTGTCGGCCTTGGGCGAGCCGTAGCCGATGTGCGTGTGCACGCGGATCATCACCGGGCGGTCCATCGTCTCGGCCAGGCAGACGGCGGCGTCGATCGCCGCGAGATCGTTGCCGTCCTCGACCTGCAGCACCTCCCAGCCGTAGGAGCGGAAGCGGGCGGTGGTGTCGTCGGTGAAGGCGAGGTCGGTCGATCCCTCGATCGAGATGCGGTTGTCGTCGTAGAGCAGGATCAGCCCTGGCAGACGCAGGTGCCCGGCGAACGACGCGGCCTCGTGGGAGATGCCCTCCATCAGGTCGCCGTCCGAGCAGATCGCGTAGGTGCGGTGGTCGACCACCTTGTTGTCCGGTTGGTTGAAGCGGCTGGCGAGGTGGGCCGTCGCGAGCGACATGCCGACGGCGTTGGCGATGCCCTGGCCCAAGGGCCCCGTGGTGACTTCGATGCCTGGTGTGACGCCGCGCTCGGGGTGACCCGGCGTGCGGCTGCCCCACTGGCGGAAGCGCCCGAGCTCGTCCAGCGGCAGGTCGTAGCCGAAGACGTGCAGGAGCGCGTAAACTAGTGCCGAACCGTGGCCAGCGGACAGGACGAAGCGATCGCGGTCGGGCCAGTCGGGCCGCGTCGGCGCGAAGTGCAGATGGCGCGAGAACAGGACGTACGCCATCGGCGCGACGCCAAGCGGCAGTCCGGGATGACCGGAGCGCGCCTGCTCCACCTCATCTATGGCGAGGCCGCGCAGGACGTTGACGATACGTGCGTCCTCGGCGCCGAAGCCGGTCGCCCCGCCTTGGGCGGCGGAGAGGCCGCTACTGGATCCAGCCGCCTGCCGCGGGGAGTCCGCGGCGGCTCTGTGGAATTGCTGCAAGTCTTAGACCGCCCTTCTCTGCATTCGGCGCGGCATGGTGGCCGCGGCCCATGGCGCGGGATCAGAGGAACCAACCCGCATCCATAGTAAATTGTATCATGTGGGCTTTGCTTGCCGGGCAACCGGGGCAGGAACCGGCCCCGGGGCCGCCCGCCGCGCCGGGTGACGCCCAGCACAAGGAGGAGTGACCTTGGCACCGCCCCGTTCCTCGAAGAAGGGCATCCGCTTCTCCACGACCGCCGTCGTGGCCGTGGCGGCAGTGGTCCTGGTCGTGCTCGCGGTCGTCTGGGGTGTCGCGCTCGGCGGTTCGTCGAGCAACCCGGTCCAGACGAAGAGCAAGGTTGCGCCGGTCAGCGTGGGGCTCGTGACGATGCAGGGGCGGCGCACACAGGTGCCGCTTTCCGGCAAGCGCGTGACCGTGGTGGAGTTTTTCGCCGTCTGGTGCCCCTACTGCGCTTACGACTCGAGATGGGTGATGCCCGCATTCGCGGGCAAGGTGGTGAAGGCGGGCGGACGGATCTTTGCCGTGGACTCGTCGAACCAGTTGGGACAGGCTGTGCCTGGACCTCTCGGCCACCCCGAGCAGGGTATCGAGGGCAGCCATCTCCAGCCGCCTTCCGGCCAGGAGGAGGCGATGAGCCTGCAGGCCCTGGCGAAATACAAGGCCACGTTCCATCTGCCGTTCGCGCTGTACTACGACCCTGGGCTCACCTACGCCCAGGCGGTCAACCTGCAGGGATATCCATCCTTCCTCTTCTACGATGCCAAGGGCAAGGCGGTCGTGGGCCTCGAGGGCTGGCAGACCGAGGCCCAGCTTTGGCAGGCCTACCAGCAGGCGGCCAGGAAGTAGGATTTCCGGCCTGTGCTACAATCCGGCGGGAGGCTGATGGCGTGCGGCTTCTGCTCCTGAATGGACCAAACCTCAACCTGCTCGGCGAGCGCGAGCCGAGGCACTACGGACGCGAGACATGGCCGGAGATCGAGCAGCGCCTGCACGAGCGGGCGGCTGGCCTCGGCATCGAGCTGACATGCCGGCAGCAGAACAGCGAGGGCGCCATGGTCGACATCCTGCACGCCGCCCGGCATGAGGCGGACGGAGTCATTCTGAACGCCGGCGCCTACACCCACTACGGCTATGCATTGCGCGACGCGATCGCCTCGATCGACCTGCCGGTCGTCGAGGTGCATCTCAGCCTGCCGGAGAGCCGCGAGGAGTTCCGCCACGTGTCGGTGATCGCTCCGGTCTGCGTCGGGCGTATCGCGGGGTTCGGCGCGCTTTCCTACGAACTCGCGCTGGAGGCCTTCGCCAGGGGCGTTCGCGGCGCAGGCAAGCGTACGACATGAGCGAACAGCGGCTTGGGGCCTTGCGGGAGCGGCTGACACAGGACGGTCTCGACGGGTTTCTGGGCTTCCGCGAGCAGGATTTCCGCTACCTCGTCGGCTTCAGCGGCGACGCGGGGGCCCTGGTCGTGGGGCAGGCGGATGCCCTGCTGCTCACCGACAGCCGCTACATCGAGACGGCGCAGGCCGAGGTGCGCGGGGCCAGGACCGCGCAACACGGCCAGCCGCTGGTCCAGGACGTGGCGGCGGCCATGCGGCAGATGGGCGGCGAGCGCTGGGGCTTCGACGCCGAGAGCGTCAGCTACGGACTCTACCAGCGGCTGCAGGCGCAGGGGACGCAGCTTGTGCCCACGCAGGGCATCGTTCTGAGTTTGCGCATGGTCAAGGACCGGGAAGAGATCGCCAGGCTGCGGCGCGCCTGCGCCATTGCGGCGGACGCCCTCGAGGAGCTGATCGACCGGCTGCGTCCAGGTATGACCGAACAGGACGCGGCGGTCTGGCTCGAGGGCCGCATGCGCGAGATGGGTGCCGAAGGCGCGGCCTTCCCGTTCATCGTCGCGTCGGGCCCGCGCGGCTCCTTGCCGCACGCCGGCGCCAGCGCACGCGTGCTGCAGGCGGGGGACATGGTGACGCTCGATGTCGGTTGCCGTTACCTCGGCTATCATTCGGACATCACGCGCACGGTCGGGCTCGGTACGCCGGCTGCGGAGCTGAGACAGATCTACGAGGTGGTCCGCCAGGCGCAGGCGGCCGGCATCGCGGCCGCAAGGCCCGGCGTTTTGGCCAGGGACGTGGACAGGGCCGCCCGCGAGGTGATCGCGGCGGCCGGCTACGGCGAGCGCTTCGGCCACGGCACCGGCCATGGGGTGGGGCTCGAGATCCACGAGTGGCCGCAAGTCTCGACGCGCAGCGACGACACGCTTGCCGTCGGCATGGTCCTGACCGTCGAGCCGGGCATCTACCTGCCAGGGCTCGGGGGTGTGCGTATCGAGGACACGGTGCTGGTCACGGCGGACGGTGCGGAGGTGCTCACGCCATCGCCCAAGTCGTTGCGCATGCTCTGATGTGAGAGTTCCAGGACCGAATCATCCATGGACGGGGGACAAGATGTGATCTCTTCGAACGACTTCCGCAACGGGGTTACGATCGAACTGGACGGCCAGGTGTTTTCGGTGATCGAGTTCCAGCACGTCAAGCCAGGCAAGGGCTCGGCGTTTGTGCGTACGAAGCTCCGGAACGTCAAGACCGGAGCCGTCGTCGAGCGCACCTTCAACGCGGGCGAGAAGCTGCCGCGCGCGCATGTCGAACGCCGCGAGATGCAGTACCTCTACGCGAGCGGCGACGAGTACAGCTTCATGGACACCGAGACGTTCGAGCAGGTCTCCCTGACGGCGGCAGAACTCGGCGACGCGCTCCACTTCCTCAAGGAAAACATGACCATCGCGCTGCTGCAGTTCCAGGGGATCACGATCGGCGTCGACGTGCCAAACTCGGTGGAGCTCAAGGTTGTCGAGACGGACCCGGGCCTGCGCGGCGACACCGCGACAGGCGGGACGAAGCCCGCCAAGCTGGAGACCGGCTACGTGGTGCGCGTTCCCCTCTTCATCGAGAACGGCGACACGCTGATCGTCGACACACGGTCCGGGGAGTACCTCTCCCGGGCATGAAGCGCCGCTGCGCGGATGTCGCGCAGCGGCTGGCTGGGGCGCTCTGGCCTCACTTGGGCCACGCGAGGGATGTCGGCGGCGCGAAAAGCTGCTGCAGGATCTCCCTGCCGATGACCATCACTTCCGCCTGCGGCAGACCGGTCAGCCTTGCCACCTCCCTGGCCAAGGTGCTCTCGAGGAGGGCCTCCGCCTCGTCCAGCGTCTTCTGGCCGACGAGCAGCGCGAGACGGCGCTGGAGGGCTTCCGTCGCGTTCTCGACCTTCTTGAAGATGGCGCTGCTGCGCAGCCAGGTGATGGCGTAGCCGCCGGCGACGGCGAGGAGCGCCAGGACGACGGCCTGCAGCGCGGTGTCGAGATGCGCAAGCCATGTGAACACTGTTCATCCCTCCTGGTGGGGTTGGGGTCCGGTGGCTGCGCGCTAGCCCAGATGCCAGCCCAGGTCATGGAGCGGCGACATGGCCACGTCGATGTCCACCGGGGATACCCCCGCATAGGCGACGTTGGCCAAGGCCTGGACGATGCGGGCCTTGCCGCTCACGATGCCGCCGCTCCAGGCCATCGTCTGCCATAGCGGGTAGCCGAGGCCTTCGAGGAGCCGCGAGCCATAGACGCCGGCGGCGTACGCCGGGGCGATGCCCGCGGCGAAGGCCTTGAGGTATTGGCCGATCCTGGTCAGATCCGCGACACTCGCGTCGTAGTCCACGGCTGCGAAGATGTGGCCGCCCCGCTGCCCGGCCATGAAGGCCGCGGCCGTGGCCCGACGCGCGTCGGTCTGGCCCTGTGGCGCGGTGAAGTAGCCTGCGTAAGTGCCCATCGTCTCGAAGACCGAGACGATGCCGAGGCCGGCGCTGCTGATGGCGACCGCCTCGGCGTGGGTGAGCGTGCTGCCGGCGATGCCAGAAACGTAGCGGCAGACGAAGCCGCAGCCCGCCCCGGCCAGGGCGTTCGCCTGGCCGGGCGTGAGTTGGCGGGCGCAGTCGATGCCGACGCCGACGCCGAGCACCTCAACCACCCCCGCAGACGCGATGGAGAAGTGAACGCCGGGTTCGCGCGGCGGGCGGCAGCTCGATGGACCAGAGTCCCAGTGTCAGGTCCGGGTCGCTGGCGAACGCGTAGGGGATCAAGGCGAAGCCGCCCTGCCCCCAAGTTGTGCCCCAGGAGTTCGCTGCCTTGACGTAGCCGCCCCCTGGGAACGCGGGGTCGTCCTTGTAGCCCACGAGGTACAAGTCGTGGCCGCCGAGCAGGGTCTCGTCGGGCCCGGGCATCGGTATGACGCCGTTGGGTGCGTTCTCGAACGACTGGTACACCGAGATGGCGACGTTGATGGGCTTCCTTTGGGCGAGGAGTCGCAGGACGGGGAGCAGGGCAGCACGGGGTGAAGCGGGCGCGACCCGGGAGACGGCCGACCAGGACTTGATGCGGTACCCGGCCGCGGCTGCCAAAGCCCTTGCGGAGGGCGGTGCGATCCGGCCGGGGACGTACGGGTCCAGGCTTTCGGGGGCAACCCCGATGTGCTCGAGGATCGCGAGGCCGTCGGTGGGGACCGCACCGGTGTCCTGGCCCGGATGGCCTTCCCTCTGGCCCTCGAGAAAGTAGAGGAACTGGGGCGAGAAGAGCAGACCCTTGGGCGGCAGGCCGGCGACAGCCCTTGCGACCTGGTACTGGCCGGTTTCGCCGAAGCCTGTGCACGCACCCTCCGGGCCCTGGTCGCGGATGGTGCACAGCTGCGAGAAGTCGACCTGCGCGGGCAGGGGACGCGCTGCGCGGAGCCAGGCGTCGGTCGTCGGGATATACGGGCTTCTTGGTACGCGTCCGGGATCGAAGTAGCGGCGGTTCACGGCTGCACCTCCCGTAAGAACATCCGGTGGAGGGGCTCGCGGTCGCGATGCGGCCCAGCCCTTTGGCGCACCGTGTCGCACGTGCCGCCCCAATCGCGCCGCGAGGTTGTCAAGAGCCCTCGCCCGCGACACGCAGTCCCCTCGATTCTGTCTATGAACGGGGAGCCGGCATGTTACCGTAATCTGCTTATGTGGTGCGACGAGGGGTTGGCAGCGGTGCCGCCGCGATCCGGACCCGCTCAGGAGTCCCCCAGCCAGGCACCGGAAAGCCAGTGC
>JAJZVM010000177.1 GCA_021845645.1 Bacillota bacterium | reverse complement strand
CTCGGCCTGGGAGCGGCCGCCGCCGCCGACTTCGCCTGCGCCGCCCGGCGGGAGGACATGCGGGATCCACGGGGCCTCTGGCGTTGTCCGGTCCCGGCGGCGCGGGCCACCCTTGCGGCGCTCGCCAGGCGGGGCCTGAGCCTTGCGGTCGTGTCCAACTCGGATGGACAGGCGCAAAGGCATCTCGAGCTCGCAGGGTTGCGCCACTTCTTTGCCGTGGTGATCGATTCTGCGGAGGTGGGCCTAAGAAAGCCCGATCCGGGCATCTTCCACCTGGCCCTGGCCGCCCTGCACCAGCCGCCGGCGAATGCGCTGTACGTCGGAGATCTGCCCGACATCGACATGGCGGGTGCCAGGTCGGCCGGCATGCGCGCCCTGCTCTACGATCCTTGGGACACCTACGCCGACACCGCCGAGGCGCGCCTGCGCTCGCTGGCCGGGCTCACGCGTCTTATCTGACAAGCGTGACGCCCGCCCTTCCCGGATCGAACAGAACCTGCGCACAAGCGGGGAAGCCTCTGGCGGCGGCATCCCCTGCTCCCATTTGGCGCAGAACTGCCGCGCGAGCCCTCAGGTCCATCTACAACGGGCCCTGGTCGTCGGAGAGCGCCGCGTCCAAGGCGGCCTGCAGTTCCCTCAGGCCGTAGGGCTTGGGCAGCGCCGCCCTGAAACCGTGCCGGCGGTACTGCACGATGGCTTCGTGTCGCGTGTAGCCGCTCGACACCACTCCGCGCAGGTTCGGGTCGAGGGCCCACAGTTCCCTGAAGAGGTCGCTTGCGCAGAGGTCGCCGGGCAGCGTCACGTCGAGGATCGCCACTTGGATCGGACTGCCTTGCGTCAGGGCCCTGCGCACGATAGCGAGGGCACCCTCGCTGCCTGCCGCGATCTCCGCATGGCAGCCGAGTTCCTTGAGCATGTTCACCCCGGCGTTGCGCACCATCGCCTCGTCGTCCACCAGCAGTACGCGGAGACCCGGTGAGATCTCAGCCTGCCGCGGACGACCCTCGTTCGCCTCGCCGACCGCAACCTCGTCCCGCTCGACCGCAGGCAGGTGAATGGTGAACGTGGTGCCCTGCCCCGCGCGCGACTCCACCCGGATGTGCCCCTCGTGGCGGCGGACGATGCGGTGCGTGGTCGCTAGGCCAAGCCCGTGCCCCTCGGGACGCGTGGTGAAGTACGGATCGAAGATGCGCGGCAGGTGTTCGGGAGCGATGCCCCGTCCCGAGTCCGCCAAAACCAGCCTGACGTATGCCCCGGCTCCCAGGGGCACGTTGGGGTCGGCATCGGGCAGCCGCACGTTTGTGGCTTCGGCGCGCAGCACCCCTCCAGCGGGCATGGCCGCCACCGCGTTGAGAACGATGTTCTGCAATACCTGAGCGAGCTCTCCGGCATCGCCGTGGACCGGCCGGAGCCCCTCATCCACCTGGATCTCGCCGCGCACGCGCGTTCCGCGCAGCAATAGGGGAATCACCTCGTGGAGCAAGGGGCGGAGCTCCGTTGGCTCGAAGGCCCGCGCCTCGGCGCTGCGCGCGTACCGCGACAGCTGATGGGCGAGATACGCGGCGCGGTCGCAGGCGGCCTCCGCCTCCTGGAGCAGCGGCAAAAGCTCTGTCTGCCCCTCGGTCTGCTTGGCCAGGGAAATGTTGCCCTGGATCACCGAGAGCAGGTTGTTGAAGTCGTGGGCGATCCCCGCGGCCAGCAGGTCGAGAGCCTCGAGCTTCTGCGCCCGGAAGATCTCCGCTTCCGCCTGGCGCGTCTCCGTGACGTCCATCACGGTCCCGGTGATCCGCGCGATCCGGCCCGCACCATCCCTGATCCCCTGCGCCTGCAGCAGCCAGTGGCGCACGCTGCCGTCCGGCCGGACCACCCTGTGCTCGATGCTGACCGATCCTTTGGCCAGCTGCTCGACGGCGAGGCTCTCCTCGACGCGCCCCAGGTCGTCGGGGTGGACGAGCAGATGGCGAATCTCGCGCCAGCGCATTGCCGGCTGCCGCCGCCAGCCGGCCAGACGCACCAGTTGCGCGGACATGCGGACCTCGCCCGATGCCGGATCGAGCTGCCACCAGCCAAGGCCCGCCAGGCGGTACGCCTCGTCCAGCCTCGCCTCGCTCTCCGCGAGGGCGAGCCGTACCTGCCGCTCGTCGGTTACATCCCGCAGGTGCAGCACGATCGCCTCTATGCCAGGGCGGTCGCGCAGGTCGCGGCCGACGACCTCCATCGTGCGATAAGATCCGTTGGCGTGCCGGACGCGCTGGACGCTGCGCTTGAGCACCCCGGGTTCTGCCGGCAAAAGCGCGTTCCAGCGCACTGCGGCGCCGTCCCGCGGTGCCAGGAAGCGCCTGGCGCTACGCCCAACGATGTCCTTTGGCGCGTACCCCAGGACCGAACGCACCTCAGGGCTGACCCACCGGATGCATCCGTCGCCGATGGTGACGAGGATGCCGTCGGTCTCGCCCATCAGTGCCTGGTAGTAGTCGCCGATCCGCTTGCCCATGGCTTTCCGGTCTTCCTGGTCGCGCGCCCGCTCGCGGCGTGGATGACTGCAGGCGGCAACGCTGGGTCTATGTGGAGTATTTGTCCCCGCCGAGGCGAATCCTCCCTGTGATGCGCCCGGACATGCTGCAAGCGCCTGATCACGGTAGCGGCACGGCCATGCGATCTGCCATATGCCATCACACTCGGACGTATGGCCATCCCGCTACGGCCTTTTGGCCCACGTTCGGCGACCATCGTGATCATCCTCGAGATCCTGCCGATCATCGGCATGCTGCTCTCGGTACCTGCGCTCGCCCTGATCCGCAGCCGGGACCCACCCAACCTGCTCGGCACGAAGGTGCTCGGAAGCGCCGGCGTCACGTTCATCGGCGTCGACCTTGTCTTCCACCACCTGATCGTCGCGATCGCCGCCGTCGTCAGCCGCTTCAGGGACAAGGGCCCGGACCGCCGGTACTGCATGCCGCCGATCTGGCCCGCGATGGTGCTGATCGGCCTTGCCGGCAGCATCATCGTCTTGACGCAGCAGACCCTGGGGGCGATCCTTGCCATGGTTGCCATCCTGGTCGCGGACTGATCTACTGCGCCCTCCAGGTCGCGCGCAAGCCCGACTGGGGCGCTGGCGACATCAAGGCCATGGCCAGGGAGCTCGATTAGCTGCGACTACCCTCGGGCCCTGCCGGGGAGGTAGGGCCCGCCACTGCGAGGGCTGCGCGATGGATACGGCTCTGGTTACGCGGTATGAGTCCCGCACCGTCGAATCGAAACGGCTCTACGATGCCGCACGCCGCGTGATTCCCGGCGGCGTCGAGGGCAGCATCAAGCACTACAGCCCCTATCCCCTGACCTTCGCCCGCGCCCATGGGCCGCTCCTGCAGGACGTCGACGGCCACGAGTACGTCGACTACCTGCTCTCCTTCGGCGCCCTGATGCTCGGGCACGGCCACCCGGCCGTCGTCGACGCGACGCGGCGCGTCTGGCGGGACTACGGCACGAGCGCGTTCGGGCTCGCAAGCCCGCTCGAGGCCCAGCTCGCGGAAGTCGTGCAGGGCTTCTTCCCAAGCGTGGAGGAACTCCGGTTCACCAACTCCGGGCTCGAGGCAACGCTGCTCGCCGTACGCCTCGGCATCGCGGCCAGCGGGCGCGACGTCGTGGCGAAGTTCGAGGGGCACTACCACGGCGGCCACGAGCAGGTGCTCGTGAGCGTCAGCCCCGACCTGGACCGGGCGGGCCCAGCGCGGCATCCCGCCGCCGTGCCCGCCTCCCTCGGCCTGCCGGAGCACTTCGCGCAGCACACGGTCGTGCTGCCCTTCAACGACTACGAGGCCTGCGAGGCGATTCTCACCGCGGAGCGGGACCGCGTCGGCGTCGTGGTGATGGAGCCGATGGAGGCCGGTTACGTGGCCGCGGACCGGGCATTCGTGCAGCAGCTGCGCGAACTGACGACGAGGCTCGGCATGGTCCTCGTCTTCGACGAGGTGAAGACCGGCTTCCGCGTCCGCCTGGGCGGCGCACAGGAGTACTACGGCGTCAAGGCGGACCTCACGGCACTCGGCAAGATCCTCGGCGGCGGCCTGCCGATCGGAGCCGTGGGCGGCAAGCGCGAGATCCTCGAGCTCACCTCCCCGCTGCGCAAGGGCGGAGCCGTCTTCCACAGCGGCACGTTCAACGGCAACCCGCTCTCAGTGTCGGCCGGCCTCGCCACGCTTGAGCTCCTCAAGGCGCCCGGCGTCTTCCAGGGGGTGCTGGACGCGACGGACCGCCTGCGCCGGAGCATCGAGCAGCTTGGCCGCGAGGCCGGTTTCCCGGTGCAGACGATCGGCGTGGGTACCGTCTTCGACGTGCTGTTCAGCGAGGGGGAAGTGAAAAACTACCGCTCCCGCATCGCAGCAGACAAGGACTCGCGTCTCGCCCTGGACTTCCTGCTCATGGAGCGCGGCGTCTTTTCTAAGCCCCTGAACCGCTTCTCGCTGTCCGCCGCCCACGGCGATGACGTCATCGCGCGCACCGAGGAGGCCTTCAGGGACAGCTTTCAGTCCCTGAGGGATCTGGCGGCCGCAACCTGAGCCCTTTCCCGCAAGGAGGCACCATGACCGCGTTCCTCACGGTGCAAGAGGCAGTCTCGCGGTACGTCGGCGACGGCGACGCCATCTACCTGGCCGGCTTCACGCACCTGATCCCTTTTGCCTTCGGACATGAGATCATCCGCCAAAGGCGCCGCCACCTGACGCTCTGCCGCGCGACACCCGATCTCGTCTACGACCAGATGATCGCTGCGGGCGTCGCGGACACCCTCGTGTTCAGCTACGCCGGCAACCCCGGCGTGGGGCTGCTGCAAGCCTTCCGGCGGGCGGTCGAGCACGGCGAGCTGGCGCTCGAGGAATACACGCACTTCGAGCTGGTCGCGAGGCTCGCGGCCGGTGCCGCCGACCTGCCCTTCTGGCCCCTGCGCTCGCTCGACAGCGATCTCTCGGCGCGTCGCCCGAGACCCAGGGTGAAAAGCCCTTTCGGTCCTGAAGAGGTGGCCGTCGTGCCGGCTCTGCGCCCGGACGTCACGCTCGTGCACGCCCACTGCGCCGACGAGATGGGCAACATCTACGCCTGGGGTCTCCTCGGCGAGGTGCGCGAGGCGGCGCTCGCCGCGCGCCGCGTGCTGGTCTCGGTCGAGGAGGTGCGCCCCGGGGACGGGCTGCGCGCCGAGCGCGACCACCTGCTGCTGCCGGCCTTTCGCGTGGAGAGCGTCTCCGTCGCGCCCTGGGGGGCCCACCCCTCCTACGTGCACGGCGTCTACGACCGCGACACCGCCGCCTACACGGAGTGGGACCGCATCTCGCGCGACGCCGGGGCCACCAGCGAGTGGCTCGACGCGTTCGTCCACGGTGTGCCGGACCGGGCAGGCTACCTGTCCCTCCTGCAGCCCGAGAGGCTGCGGGCGCTGAAGGAGGCGGCAGAGCATGGAGCGTGACCGCCGCGGCGAGATGGCGATCGCGGCGGCACGCCTCTTGCGGGACGGAGAGCGTGTACTGGTCGGCGTCGGCCTGCCGAATCTCGCCGCCAACATCGCACGGCGCGTGCACGCGCCGAACCTTGTCCTGGTCTACGAGTCCGGGGTGATCGACGCGCGCCCGACGCGCCCGCCGCTCTCGATCGGCGATCCGGATCTCGTGCGCACGTCGCTCGCTGTCGTGCCGATCCTCGACCTCTTCAGCCAGTACCTGCAGCCTGGCTGGATCGACGTCGGCCTGCTCGGCGGCGCTCAGGTCGACCGGCGCGGCAACCTGAACTCCACCGTCATCGGCAGCTACGACCATCCGACCGTGCGGCTCGCCGGCTCAGGCGGGGCCGCCGACATCGCGTCCTTCGCGAAGCGGACCGTCGTCCTGCTGCCGCAGTCACTCGAGCGCTTCCCGGCCCGGATCGACTTCGTCACATCCCCTGGCCACCCCCTGGGCCTGCGCCGCGAGCGGGGTCCCGATGCGGTCGTCACGGACCTCGGCGTCTTCGACTTCGACGCGGACGGCGAGATGCGGCTCGCGGCGACGTACGAGGGCGTCTCGGCCGAGGACGTCCAGGTGCGATGCGGCTGGCGGTTGAGGGTGGCTCGGGACCTCGGAGTGGTCCCGAGCCCGACCCCGGCCGAACTCGATGCCCTGCGCAGCCTCGGCGGACAGGGCAGAGCCTAGGCCGCTCACGCTGCGAACCGGCCTGAGGCCGCTTGGGCGGGAGAACGGCATGGTCCTATGGAAGCATGCGGCGATGTCCCCCTCAAATCGCATCGAGAGGGCTTGAGCATTGGCAGACCTCGAGAACCGCGACCTGCGTCGGGTGCGCCTCTCGCGTGCCTTCTTCCTTGCCGCCGTCTTGTGCGCATCCGTCCTGAACCCGCTGAACTCCTCCACCATCTCCGTCGCGCTGCCCGTGCTGCTGCGACACTTCCACGCGGGGCCGGGCGACCTCGTCTGGCTGATCTCCGCCTACTACTTCGGCAGCGCCCTCGCGCAGCCGGTCTTCGGCAAGCTGGGCGACCAGTTCGGCTACCGCATCTTCGTCTATCTCGGCCTCGCCATCCTGGTCGTGCCCACCGTGCTGGCCCCTTTCGCCCCGTCCTTCGGCTGGCTCATCGCCTGGCGGGCGGTGCAGGCCATCGGCACCTCCATGCTCTTCCCGAGCGCCATCGGGCTCGTGCGCCAGCACCACGACCGGGAGCTCGGCCGGATCCTCGGCTGGATCGGCACGTCCGTCGGCGTGGCGCTCGCCCTGGGGCCGCCGCTCGCTGGCGGCGTGCTCGCGCTCGTCGGCTGGCGTGGCATCTTCTGGCTGAACGCACCGCTGATCGCCGCTGTCGCCGTCTTCCTGCGCCTGGGACTCAGGGATACCCCAGCATCGCGGGCGCCGGTCCGCCAAGGCGTCCTCACGGCTGTCGATCTGCCAGGCATCGTCCTCCTGGCCGCGAGTCTCGGGCTGCTGCTCGCGGCATCGGCCATACCCGGCGATCCCGCGTCGCTCTGGCTGCTCCTCGCGGGTGCCTTGCTCGTGTCCATCCTGTGGACCGTCGAGCTGCGCGCGGTGGCCCCCGCCTTCGACGTCCGCCTTCTGCGCCGCCCCGCCTTTGCCGTCGCCGGAGCCGTCACCGTGCTCGTGAACTTCGTGATGTACCTCGTCCTCTACGGGCTGCCCAGCCTGCTCGAGGCGGGACGGGGCCTCACGCCGCTCGCGAGCGGCTTCTTCCTCCTGGGCTTCGCCGGGGTGCTGGCCGCCGTGTCGCCCTTGGCTGGCCGGCTGGCGCAGGGCACGCGCCGGCGGGGGCCGCTCCTCCTGGCCGGCGCGCTGCTGGTGCTGGGCAGCCTCAGCCTGACCCAGACTCTTGTCATGCCGCTCGGTCTGGTCTTCATTCCGCTCGCCCTGATCGGCGTGAGCTTCGCGCTGAGCAATGTGCTCCTGCAGAAGCTTGCGCTCGAGAGCGCCCCCGCTACGGACGCCGGCAGCGCGTCGGGTCTCTACACCCTGCTGCGCTATGTCGGCACGATGGGCTCCTCGGTGGCGATCGCCGCAGCCCTGCCCCAAGGGCGTGCGGCGGCGCTCGTCCTCTTCTCGCTCGCCGCCTTCGCGGCGCTCCTCAGCACCGCCATCGCGGCCGCGGTGCGGGACGCCGCGAGGCTTTAGCGGGCTGCGTTCAACATCTGGCGCGAAGGCCCCAGCCGCGCTCCACCAGCCCGACAGGTGCCGAAAGCTCGCTATCCGGGCTGCTGTGGGTCCGCCTTCCATGAGCCCCGGCGAACGCAGCGGCCCTCGAGTTGGCGGTCGCGCTGCGCCACGCGACGCGCCCACGCCGGAAGCGACGACCGCCAGTGGAGGGCGCAGACCCTGATCTCCCACACCGGCGGACTCGGCTCAACCCGCGCTGCTCCGCCCATCTGCTCCCCACAGGGCTATCCCTGCGCCGCCTGCGGCAGGCGGCTGGCGCGCGCCATGGCCCCTCGCGGAAGGAACATGATCTGGCCGTTCCGGCTTCTCCGCCCGTCCTGGGCTCAGCGCACCCGGGACATGGTGGATCACCGGGCTCCACCGGAGCAGAAGGCCCTTGCGCCTTGCCATCGCTCGGCCGCCATTGGTACAGCGCCCCGCGT
>JAJZVM010000176.1 GCA_021845645.1 Bacillota bacterium | reverse complement strand
GTCACATCGGGGCCTTTACCCCGCGGAGCAGATAGATCGTGCCCTGTTGACTGACGGTCCAGAGGGCAGAACCGTTGCTCCACTGCGCAGCATCGGATAGATACATCGAGGAAACGTAGCCGGGTGTCTTGGCAATGGGGGAGGGCATTGGCGTCCACCGGCCGCCCTCATAGGCGTAGGCGACCTCGACGTTGTTGGAGTAAGCGGTCATGACAGGCGCATCGCCCCACAGCCCCGCCCATGCTCCGTCGGTCAGTAGGCTACCTGGAGCGATGAGTGACAACACCGTGTTGCCTCGCCACGCCAGCAAGGTTCCGGTGCTGTGCAGGTAGATCGTCCCATTCCCGGCGACCGAGAGCGCATCTTCATCCGTTTGGAAAGGGCCTAGCAGGCTGTTGGGTAGAGACAACGTCTTCTCGACAGCCCCGGTACTGGACAGCACGATGGGTGTTGCGCCCTTGTTGATCACCAGCAAGGCGGCTGGTCCGGCCGGCGCGGCGAAAGCGTACGGAGGGTAACCGTTCCCCGGAACCTGCGGGAACGTATGCACCAGCCGCCAACTCGGGCCGGTGAGCCTGTAGACAGCGTTTTGCGCCACGCCCAGTACGCCAAACTCGTCGTATTCCGTGGTGAGCCAAGCGTTTCCGTCCACTCCGCGGTAGACCGTCACCATCGGGCGGTAAGAAAGACCATCGTAGCTGATCGACAGAACCAGTGGCTGCAGTTCGGTCCAGGCCGATCTGCTGGGGCTCCAGACCGCCGTGGCAGTGGTCGTCCGGCTGATGGTGGTGTTGGTATTCGCGATCCACCACTGTCCGCTGCTTGTGCGTCCCCATTCCATGGCGTTCGAGAAGGTCATGGGGGCCGTGGGAAGGTACGGCGGCGTGACCTGCAATAGCCGGTGATTCGTGGTGCTGACCACTGCACCGACGTACTCTGGCCCGTGATTGACGGTGGCGGGTGTCTGGAGCATGAGCCAGAGATCATTGCCCTCGGGCTCTACCCCTACCACCTGGTCTCCGCGCGGGATCGCAGCGACTTCGAGCCACGGCCCGCTTCCCGCAGCCGTGCTATCTGCCTGCACGGGAATCTCCATCGTCGCGCTCACGCCTTGATCGTTGTACGTGACAGGGCGGGCTCCGCTCGTGTAGCCCTGTTGGAAGTAGAACGTGATCGCGATGTCGCCGTTGTTCTGCCGCACGAGCTTGTAACCGGTCAGGGTCTTGTTTCGGGCGGCAATGAACTTGTTCAAAGGGTAGGTGCCAGGGCTGGGGTTGCTCGTGACGTAGATTGTGGCGGTGCCGTCCGCTAGGGCGGCGCTGCTGCTGTAGCTGTCGCCAAAGTGCGCGGCCCAAGCCAACTTGACGCCAATGTACTTCGGATTTGTGATGACGGAGAGGATGGTCGTGTGCAGCGGCAGCGCAGATGCGTTGCTTGGAGCGGAGCTGCAGCCGACGAGTAGCAGGCCGACGACGAGCGGAAGCACGAAGCGCTTGAACATGAACACTTCTCCTTGTGTTGCCGTGCGGGATACGCCGACGGTGGTTACAGCGGCTGGGTCATGACGTGCGCGATCAGCGCGGCCACCGCTCCGCGCGCCAGGGTGGCCGTCGGGTAGAAGTCCGCCGGATGCGCGGGGAACGGCTGCCAAACCTTCGCCTGGAGGACGGCCCCGATCGCGGCCTGCGTGGCGCTCGGCAGCGCGTGGAGGTCAGCGATGTTGCGGAGCATGACCGGGCGCAAGCGGAGGACTTTCTGCAGCAGAATGGCGATCTCGGCGCGCGTGATGGCGTCCGTCGGCTGGGCGCTGGCGGTGTAGGGGTCGCCCTGGAACCAGCCGGCCGCCTGGGCCTCGGCCATGGCCTCCTCGGGGGCCGAGATGACCGCGTGGGTCCTGGCCTCCATCAGCCAGTCGACGAAGTCCTGGCGTGAGACCGGGTTTCCGGGATAGAAGTCCTGCCCGGGCAGGATGTAGCCGGCTTGGTAGAGTGCGTTGATCGCGCCCTCGTCCGGCGTCGATGCTGTCACGTCCGCATAGGGGAGAGCCTTGGGCGCGACCGTGATCGGATCGTCAAGCCCGAGCGTCGTCGGCATGGTCACTGGTGCGGCCGAGGCGGCGTCCACTGCGAACGAGGGGTCGAGGGTGCTGTAGTCCTGGTTGTTGTAGCCGCCGAGGTTGAGGGTTGTGCCGTTGTAGGCCATGTAGAAGGGGACATGCCAGTTGTCGGTGAGCTGGGCGAAATAGGCGTCGCTGTTCGGATTGCCCCAGGTCGGGTCCGCCGGCAGCCAGCCGTGGCCGGGGATGTAGAACTCAACCCAGGAGTGCCAGCCGGAGTTCGACGGCGTGCCGGCGTCGGCCAACCAACCGCTGACGACGCGCGCCGGGATGCCCTCGTCGCGTAGGAAGGCGACGTAGAGGTCCGCGAAGTCGCTGCAGATGCCGATGCGCGATTGCAGAACCTGCGAGGCGCCGCCCGCGGCGGTAGTAGTGGGCGAGTAGGTGATGTTCTGGGTGATCCAGTGGAAGAGCAACCAGGCCTTGATGTAAGGGTTTTGCTCGGTGCCGACGATCTGCTTGGCCATCGCGACGATCGCCGGATCTGTGGCTTGGATCCTGCCGTTCTCGTTGAGAGACGGGTTGGCCCACTGCTGGTAGATCGGCGACGAGGTATCGTAGGCCGGGATCGTCCAGGGATTGAGAATGCGGCCGTCGACGGCGTAGACCGTCTCCTTGGCGGTGATCGTGTAGGAGATGGACCCGGTGCCGCTGCCTGTCACGGTCACAAACTGGTCACCGAGGTCGTCGCTGGAGATCGAGGACAGCACGGGGCCCGTCACGATCGGCGCCGTCATCGTGGCGTTCGAGACCGGCGTTGAGAGGCCGAACTCCTCCTCGTCCGTGATCGAGAAGGGCGCCGCGGCGCCTCCGTTCGCCACGTCGTCCGCCTTGAAGGTGACGTCGTAGGTGACGGGGTCCGACAGGATGGGCTGGCTCGGACTGTAAAGGTTCGTGGGGTCGATATTGGGCTCAGGGATGGCGGCAATGCCGGACCCAACCGGGGGCTGGTTCGAGGTTGAAGCGACCCGCACCGGAGACGTGCCGGATGACACGGAAGGGCCACCGCCGCCGGTCGGGTTGTCGAGATTCTGCCACGCGCTTGGGATGGTCGTGGTGATCGGCTCCAGGGTGATGCCGGTGCCGCTGCTGTTGAGGAACACATCGACGCCCAAAGCCTCCTCGGCATAGCCGATTGCGGCGTAGGTCAGGCCGTCGAGACTCAAGAAGACCGGCACAGTGGTGGTGCCGGTGCCAAACATGTCGCCGGGCAGCGTGGCATCTTGACCGTCAACGAAGATCTCCCAGGGGGCCACGGTGGCGGTCTGCGCCGACACACCCGGCGCGTTGGTGTAGATCACCGCCGTTGAGGAAAGACGCTGCGAATATGGGATTCCGGCCGACGTCCAGAAGAGATCCGACCCGACCGCGTGGACGGTGTCGCCCACTGCACTGGCGAGAAGGCTCACCGGCAGGTAGTACTCATTCTGGTACTCAAGCGAGATCGGATAGAGCTGACTGTTCGGATCGTTTGTGTTCGGATCTAGGGACTGTCCGTTGAAGTTGGTTGTCTGGTACGTATCGCTGATGCTGACGTTGAACGTGACGGGCTGCACCGGGACTGAAGTAACCGGAGCAGCCGCCTTGGGGCGCCAGGTCGAGATGACGGGCGGTGACGCCTGAGCGATTTGGACGTGGCGGACGGATTGGGTGCTGACGGGTGACGCGACGGCGGTGCCTGCGAGTCCCAACGCTAGAGCGAGAGCGGTGGCCTGCCTAACCATGAGTGCGCCTCCAAACGTCCGGAATAACACGCAGGCCTCCGCCGAGACGGCGAAGGCCTGCACCTCGTCCCTCGGCAACTCGGCCGCCATGCCCACGGAGGGGGGTAGGCCCGTAGCTTTGCGCCCCCGGCTTTCGCCGGGTTTGCCCGTTCATAGGGATAATTTGTTAGATGGAGTGTACCGCCCCCTCCCAAATAGTGCAATATCATGTCGGAAGAAGTCGGTCACCCACGGCATGACACGCTTGGAGGACAAGAACATGGGCTGGCGCATGGCGAACACGATCCTGAAGACAGTAGCGGTAACCCTGATGACAGCGAGCCTGGTGTTCGAGGCAACCGCGACGGCCGTGCACGCTGCAGGCACCGGGTACGTGACGCGGGGCCAGTACGTGGAGCAGCTCTTGCAGGCGGTTGGGATCGCTCCTATCTCGAACGCCCAGCAGACCTTCACCGACGTCCCGAAGACGAACCCCTACTTCGGCTACGTCGAGGCGGCGGTCCAGGCCGGCATCACGACCGGCATGACGAAGACCTTCTTCGGCGTGAACGACTCCTTGACACGGGCCGAAGCGGCGGCGTTCGACCTGCGCGCCTACAGCGGCGAGGCCGCGCACTACGCGCAGAAGACGGCGTACTGGAATGCTGACACGCCGCCGGCCAACCCGAACACGGGTACGTTCTCGGATGCCACGCAGATCCCGACGGCCCTGCAGGGCGACGTCGCGGTCGCGACCTGGACAGGCCTCCTGCGCGGCTTCCCGAACGGCACGTTCGGGCCGATGCAGGACCTCACCCAGGCGCAGACGGCAGATCTCGTGCAGCAGCTGAAGTCGGTGCTCGCGGTCTCCCAGAGCAGTCCGATCGACTGGCGCTTCCTGGATGCCAACGCCGGGCCGTACAAGGGGATCCCGGCCGGCAGCATCAGCATGCAGCAGGCGCAGACATCCGCCGTGCACATCGGCGACATCATGGCCGCCATGGTGCTGGACCTGCCCTTCTCCTCGATCTCGCAGTACGTCGAGCCATCGCACATGGCAAGCGTCCAGCAGCAGTTCGACCAGATGGAGCAGCAGTTCCAGAGCCAGGACGTCCCCTCCGGCATCCGCTGGAAGGTGCTCGGCGTCAGTAACGGGCTGACGGAGATCGACTACTACCCGTCACTGGAAGCTAGTGCAGACTATCTCGTGGAGCCCATGCTCACCATCCAGTCGGTAAGCGCGACCACGGGGCAGCCTGTCACCTTGCCGACCCTGCCGAAATCGCCCAGGTTTGGTGGTCCCGTGCCGAACTCGTCGGTGCTGGGCCTCAACGTCCCGGTTGGACTCGACCAGGACGGGCTGATCGCGCATATCGACAGCAACTATTACAGCCTGATCGATAGCGCCGTGACACCGGCCCAGGCGACGGACCAGGCGGAAGCCGTGTTCTACGGCTCGAACACCAGCTTCGGGGATCAGGATCTCGGCTCCGCGATCGCGGTTTCGGGGAACTAGGGGATGCGCGGACCAGAGGACGGGCTTTATCTCGACATCCTGCGCATCGACGGGGATGGCCATCTCGTGATTCCACCCGAGGTGCTTCAGAAGATGGGTTGGACGGAGGGGCAGCGGCTGGAGCTGCGGGTGGATTCCGAGGGACAGCTCGCTCTCCGACCAGCCTTGGAGCACTGAGCAGGGAGAGCCTGTAGCCGGACGAAACACAGGGCAGGGGTGGTGGTCGTGGCAAAGGGTGACAGCGGTGCCGCTATGGCGTTGGTGCGAGTCGGTGCCCGTGGCCATGTGACCATCCCGGCGCAGTTCCGCAAGGCGCTCGGTATCGAGCCGGGGTGCAAGATCCTCCTCCAGCAGGACGGCGAGCGACGCTTCTCCGTCGAGGTCATCCCTCAGCGGTCGATCGACGACTTCCCCGTGGTCGACGTGGAGGTCGACATGGAGCAGGTGCGTGAGGAGATGGGGCAGGCGATCGCGGAGGAGGTGTACCCGGGGGAGGCGCAGGCATAAGGCGACCGATCTCGCAGTGGCATCTTGTCGGCACCATTCTCTGGCACTCTCCTGGAGAGGCCTTCGACGGCGGGGTGAATGCCGGGCTCGACAAGGTGCTGCAGTTGATGGCGGACGCTGTGGAGCAGGAGACGTCCAGCATCGAGGTGATCGACGCGTCCGACTGGAGCCCGTAGGAGCGCTGGGACGTCTGCGTTTTCAGTGCGAGGGGTCGCCCCTTGCAGACCTCCAGTGAGTGGTAGGAATTCCAACGGTGCGTGTCGTAGTCGTGCCGCAAGAGGGGTGACCAGCCATGGCGACCGAGCAGCAGTTTCGTCAGTACATCGTGGTAAAGCGGCAGCAATGGGCTTCTCGTGTGCCGGCCCTTGACAGCGAATACCTCCTGGCCAACTATTACCTGCTTGAGGCATCGAAGAACTCTATCGTCACTGATCTCCGGAACGACGGGCAGTTCTTTACCGATGAGATCTGTGCGCTCGTAAACAACTCGCGGGATGAAGACGTCCTGCGAGTTCTATCAGAACTCCTCGGCGAAGCAGCCGGAGTGCCTTACGCCGGTGCCGCCGCGGAGGTACTTCTGGCCGCTATCAAAGAGGCATGCAAGAAGGGAGCGCCTCCGTGGCTTGTGTTGCCCCTCGCCACAATCGCCGCCGGAGGGGCCCTCGTTCTCGCCGACCACCTCATCAGGAAGCGCCGCCGGGGATAGCTCTAGGCCGGCTGCAGCCTCGGAAATTCACTACAACGCCGCCTGAGACGGCGTGATGTCGAGAGGGGGCGAGTGCCCTGTCTAACCGACTGTTGGTCCGCAGGATACCAAGCAGGTTGGGCCGAAACTCTCCTCTATGCCAAGAATCGAGTCGTGGTGCCGAAATGGTGATCGCCCTGACCGTCCAACATCGCACCGCCTGACCTGGGAACTGCCTCCCGGCCCGGACGGCAAGCGCCAACGGGAGCGGGAGCTGTTTCACGGCAGCAAGTCAGAGGCCAACCAGCGGTGGTACGAACGGCAGGCCGAGCTGCAGGCGACGCGTCACAGTCAGGCCACGGTCGAGGACCGGCGCATGCTGCTGCGGGAGTGGCTGGACAGCTGGATGGCCGACTACGGGCGCCAGCACCTGGAGGATTCGACGTTCAAGTCGTACGACGACCTCATCCGGGTGCACATCGGCCCGCACCTTGGCCATCAGCGGCTGGACCGCCTGACGCCGAAGATGATCGCGGACTGGCAGGGCGAGCTTGCTGGCAAGCAGACTCCCAACGGTAAACCGCTGTCGCCTCGCCGCATCGCCTATGCCCGACAGGTGCTGAGGGCTGCGCTACACGAGGCCCAAAGGCGAGGTCTGCTTACGACGGAGAACCCGGTGGATCGGGTGCGTCCGCCGAAGCAGTCTCCGCAGCGGGTTCAGTCGTTCACGCGAGATGAGGCGCAGCGGCTGGACGAGATAGTGATCATGCTAGACGACCGCCTCTCTGTGATCCCAACGCTCGCCTGGCAGACCGGTCTGCGGCTGGGAGAGATCCTGGCGCTCAAATGGTCCGATTTGAACCTGGTAGACCGCACGTTGTCGGTCCAGCGTACCCTCGTGGAGATTCCGCGGCAACCGCCAAGGCTGAAGCCCCTCCCAAAGACGTCGGCGGGCTTTCGCACTGTGCTGCTCACCTCGGACCTCGTCCCTCTCCTCCAGCGGCACCGGACGCGGCAGGAGGCTGAGCGCGAGAAGGCGGGTGCTAAGTGGCAGGACGCGGGGCTAGTCTTCGCCCGTACCGACGGTCGCCCCCTCTCCTCCAGCACCGTGCAGGGCTTCTACAAGCGAATGCGCGATCTGGCTGGCCTGCCCCCGTATCGGTTCCACGCACTGCGGCACACCTTCGCATCCCTCGCTCTGCAGGCGGGGGTGGGCATAGCAGAAATCTCCGCGCTCTTGGGCCATACCTCGGTGGCCTTCACGGCCCAAACGTATGCGCACGTCCTGGACGCCACGCGGCGGCAGGCTGCGGAGCGTTTCGATCGTTTCGTGCAGCAGTCGGAGCGCGGGGCTCCGCAGTAGCTTTTGGGCCATTTTTGGGCCAAAACGCATGCTAGACTGGAGCAAACGGGGCAGCTGTGAGAACTGGGTAGAAGAGGAGAATAGCTGAGAACCGCTCCAGGAGCGGGTTGCGGCGATAGGATGAATCACGGGGAAGGTTGCACACCACCAGAGAAGGGGCCCTTAGGGGACTTAAAATCCTCCGGTGGCAACACCATGCGGGTTCGAGTCCCGCCCCCGGCACCAACTAAGAAGCGCTTCGCGGAGTCGTTAAGCGGCTATCGCTCCTGGTGCTCAACCAGGAGCGATTC
>JAJZVM010000008.1 GCA_021845645.1 Bacillota bacterium | reverse complement strand
CCTGTGAGCGCCCGCGGTACGAGAGACGGTCAAGCTGGGAACCGCTCAGGATATTTGAGACCGAAGGACAGACAGACAGGACGCCTGCCGTTGGGAGCGGCAGGCGTTGTTGCGCAGGAGGGGCGATGGCGGACGAGTAATCCAGCGGACGACGGGTAGCGCTGGAAGGAGAGTTTGGAGCGGACCTGCTCGCAACAGGTCCGCTCCACCGATAACCCCACATCATTATCGTAGACGGTACTCGCCCTGTCGTGAAGATGGGCGAGCAGATTCCTAACGTGGACAGCCATGCGGTTCTGCTATGGCTGGAGCGGCGTTGCCCCGGATGCGATGCAGCAGGGCTCATCGGACACGGGCGGCCGTGGCGAACATACCAGGAACGGCCGGCCGGCGGGCGGCAACAGCGGGCCCGGGTGCGGGTGGCGCGCTTGCGCTGCACCGCCTGCGGGGCGACGCATACGGTGCTGCCGCCAGAGTTCGGGCCGTACAAGCGCTACCGGCTGGAGGTGTTGGAGCGGGTCTGTGCCGCCGCAGGCACAGCCAAGGCCAGGATCTCGGCGCAACTGGATGGCATCAGCGTTGAGCGCATCGCGGCGTGGCTCGCGCTGTGGCAGGCCGCGACGAGCGACCTCATCCGTTTCGTCGAGCTCCTGCTGCTCCAGGATGCCCTGATGCGGCGCCCCGTGCTCACCCCGGGCATGGCGGACATCGCCTACCTGCGTCAGCTCCTGGGTCTCTCCCGGGAGCTCTGCGTGTTCACGGAGCTGAACCGGCTGCTGTTCGGGGCGAAGAATGCGGCCAAGCCAAAGCTGCTCCTCTCGCCCACGGGCTTCCGATAGGGCGGTCCGCCGCCGAAGGCCAAACCTGCGGCCGGAGGTGGACGGGAATGGACGAAGCGATGGACCCGGATCTCGCGAAGGCCTTGGAGCGATACGCGCTCGTCGGCGGCATCCTGCACCGCAGGGGCGAGCGCGGCGACGTCGTGCGTCAGGTGCAGGAACTCGCGGAGAGCGAGCTCGTGCTGCAGGACGGCACGACCCACCTCAGCCGGGCGACGCTCTACCGGATCCTGAAGGCGGCCCGCGAAGGAGGGGCGCACCAACTGCGCCGCCGGCGCCGCAAGGACCGGGGCAGCATCCGGGCGATCGATGCCAAGACCGTCGCGCGGCTCGTCGCCCTGCGCACCGAGTATCCCCGGGCCTCGGCGCCGGTGCTGATTCGCACCTTGGAGTTGCAGGGCGAGGTGGCAGCAGGGCAGTTGCGGCCCTCCACCGTGCGCCGGATCCTGCGCAATCTGGCACCGCGGGCCCGGGAGGACACGACGAAGCGGGCATATCGCCGCTTCGAGGTGGCAGGGCCGATGGCGCTCTGGCAGGGCGACGCCTCGCCCGGCCCTTGGCTGCACGGGCAGCGCCTGCAGCTCTACGCCTGGCTCGACGCCTACTCCCGTGCCGTTGTGGCCGCCCGCTACTACCTTAACCAGCGGCTGCCGGCCTTCGACGACTGCCTGTGGCGGGCGATCGCCCGCCACGGCGTGCCGTCCTCGGTGCATATCGATAACGGATCTCCCTACGTCTCGCGTCACTTCCTGCGGGTGCTCGCCGACCTCGGCATCCGACCGATCCATGCGACGCCGCGGCAGCCGACCGGCAAGGGCCGGATCGAGCGGCTCTTCAAGACCATTCAGGACCAGGTGGAACCAGTGCTCCGGGAGCTGATCGACCGCCGCGAGATCACGACCCTCGATGCCGTCAACGACCTCTTGGCCCGCTGGATCGAGGAATACAATCACCGCCCCCACGGCACGACAAAGCAGGCCCCCTGCGATCTTCTGGGCGAGACGAAGCCCTACCCGGACCTGCGGCGTCTCGGCGAGATCTTCCTCTGGCGCGAGGAGCGCAAGGTGACCAAGAGGGGCGAGATCTCCCTGGGCGGCAACCACTACGCCGTCCCCGATGATCTTGTCGGCTTGCGCGTCACCGTCGCCTTCCACCCGTTCGACCTCCGTGAGGTGTACGTGGAGCTCAAGGGTTCGCAGAACGGGCCGCCGGGGGCGGCCCAGGACCAGACGATCACGGCCAAGCCCGTTCTCCCCGTGGCTCATCTCGCCCTGCCCAAGCTCACTGAGCCCGCACGGCGTCAGCGCAAGGCGCCGGGCGGTTACCTGCAGGCCCTGCCCGCGCGGCCGGGGCAGACTCCCGCGCCGCCGCCGGCCTTCGCCCTCACCGACGCCTCGCTCGCCGCGCTGCTGCAGGCGACCCTCGGCCGGGAGTTGCACATCGAGGAGTTGGACCTCGTGCGCCGCACCCTCGAACGGCCGGGCCTGCCTCTGCCCGCCGAGGCCGACCTGCGCCTTAGGGCCTTCATCCGCCGTGCCGGGCGGGACCTGCACCTCAGCCGCTACCTCGCGGCGATCATGAAGGAGCGTGATGTCTGATGGCAGCTGCGCTGCGGGAGATTCTCCTCTCCCAGGGCCGCCAGGATCTCGAGAACCGCCTTTCCTACTTCCTCGCCGTCGGCGGCATCGCCCTTGTCAGCGGCGAGCCCGGCGTCGGCAAGACGCTCGCGGTGCAGGCCTTCGTCCGCGGCCTCGACCCCCGCAGCACCGTCACTGTGCCGCTCTCGACGCCCCTGCAGAGCCTCAGGGCCTTTCTGCGCGCCCTGGTGCTCGCCCTTGGCGAGCACCCCGCCTGGACGACCACGGAACTGCTCGCCCAGATCCACGCCATCGTCACCCCGTGGCGGGAGGCCGGCAAGCTCCTCCTCATCGCACTGGACGAAGCCCAGGACCTGCCCCAGGACGTGCTCACCGGTCTGCGCAGCCTGCTCGCGATGCCGCTTGGCGAGCCCCTGCCCGTGCGCATCCTGCTTGTCGGCACGGGTTCCCTGCCTGCCCGTCTGCGTTCCCACGCGATGGAGCCGATCGCCCAGCGCGTCACCGTACGCGTGCGCCTCTACGGCTTCACCCGCGGCGAGACTGCCGAGTTCCTGCAAGGCCTCGGCGACTTCACTCCCGAGGCCCAGGAGCTTTTGTTCCAGCGCTCCCGCGCCATCCCGCGCGTCCTCGCCGCGCTCGCCAGGCTCTCCCTGCGCGCCGCGGAGCACCATCAGGGCGCCGTCAGCGTGGATGACGTCCAGGGCGCCGTCGAGGAGTTCGACCTCAGATGAGCGATATCGCTGGCATCGCGCGGGCCCTGGGCATCCCGCTGCGGGCCTGCGAGCGGATCCTCCAGGAGGAGGGGGCAGTGCCGGCTGACGCCCAAGAGGCCTTGCGCCGCATCCTGCGCCACAAGGCCTACCAGACCGGTGCCATCCGCTCCCCAGGCGCCTTCTTCCGCGGCGTGCTCCGCCGCGTCCGGGACGATCGGGAAACCGCCTCCCGCCGACCGCCTTCGCCACCGCCGGCAAAACAAACCGCGCAGACCGCGTCGCCGCTTGGCCGCGCCTACCTGCGTGCCTATCACCTGCTTGCCTCTGGCCACAGCCCTGCGGCCGCCGCCGGTCTCCTCCACCAGGACTTCCCGGATGCCCCTGCTGAACTCCTTACTACCGCCCTGGCTTGGGCAGCGGACCTACGCCGCGCCGATCGCTCTCACAAAGCGTGAGCGATCCCGTCTCAGAGAGCGTGAGCGGTTACAAGGAAGAGGTCCGCGTGGACCTTCTCAGCCAGCGAAACGCGCTTGATGAGACCCTGGACTGGCGGTGGGGCCGGATCGTACGTGCCGCGCGTGATGTAGACCGTGGCCCCCTGCGCCCGCAGCTGCGTGACGAGACGCTGGCCGATGTCCAGGACATTCTGGTCTTCGGAGACGCCGTTCACGCCCTCGGCGCCGGTGTAGTTGCCGTAACGCGGGTCACGCCCATGCCCAGGGTCCACAACGATCGTCCAGCCCTTCAGGCTCTGCGCCGCGGGCGTGCTGCTTGCAGCGGGGCTGCTCGGCGAGCTGCCCGAGCCGACGGTCTGGTTGCCGGAGGTGCTCGTGGTGCCGGATGCAGATGCGCTCGAGGCTCTCGAACTGCTCTGTTCAGGTGACGTCGTGGGTACCTGCCCGTTCCTGTCCAGGATGGTGACCTTGACGTTCTGGATGCCGAACGTCAGGACCCGGGAGTCCGGCGCATTGATGTAGAGGTCGATGCGATTCCCCTTGATCGCGCCGCCCGTGTCCACCGCCACAGCGTAAAAGCCACCGGCCGGCAGGAGCGACGAGTGATATCCCGTCACGTAGAGCCGCGTGCCAAGCGGGATCACCCGCGGATCCACCGCCACGTCGCCAGGCTTCAGGGCGTTCCCGTAGTAGTCGACGGCACCGTACGGGTAGTTGTCCTTCAGGCTCGGCCCGTATGCCGTCGCCACCAGAGAGAGCGTCTCCCCGGGTGTCACGGTTGCGGCGGCGGCCTGTCCTATGAAACCTGGAGCCGAAACCGCCGAGGCCACAAGCATGGTTCCGAACAGCGCAAGGATGGCTCGCAACGGGTCCACTCCTTGACGCCTGCGGGGTTAGCTGACGGGTTGGGGGCAAGGCTCCCCTGGGAGTCGGACTCCCTTCACCCCATGGGCTTAGGTCCCCCGTGCTCGCCTCTGGGCGAGCTTCGGCGCATGCCACAAGGCTACATAACAAGTAGCTTTTGCGTCATGTTCTGTAGCGCGCCAAGAGCGGAGCAGATCCGCTGTAAGGGAAACCGAATGCACAAATCCCTCTGGCGATCAGACAATCCAGTGGTGATCCCACTTGGTGGCAGGTTGCTTGTAAGGCCTTGGCAGGACATGTTCAGAAGGCACTTGTTGCGGCAGGAGTCTCTCGTCGCCAGCCGGCTCCCTTCCAGTCTCGAGCTGAGCGCGCGTCCGCATCGTCCTGTCGCGCAACTGCATGAACCTGCGCGCGTTCCGAGCGGTCGAGATGGCAAGACATTTGGCCTGCATGCAGCTTGCGCGTGCCCTCCGCAATGCAGAGTCGCCCGGCAATACCGCGGCAATGAGCGGAGGTCCAGCGTGCAGGACCGCAATCGCATGGCAGCGACATGTGAGACGCCCTTTGCCGTTTGACGCGTCGTCCATGCGCCGCGGGCCGCTGCGCAGCAGGCCACCAGCCATGCGCAGCGAACTTCCCAGCCATCGGTCTATCTGAAGACATGAGCGGTGGAAGACATGACGACCGTCAGGGATGCCGTTGGCGCGGGAGTATTTGCATCGGCCAGGATTCTCGCGGGTACGGGTGGGATCGCTCGCCGGGTGCGCTGGATGCACATCTCCGAGATCCTAGACGACTTTTCCGTGTTTCGTCCCGACGACTTCATCGTCACCACGGGGTATGGCCTCGCCCAGTCCCCCGGGCTCCAGGAGCACGCCATCCGGGAGTTCGCGCGACGGGGCGTTTCCGGCGTGCTGTTCAAACAGGGCTATTACCAGGACGGTTTGACCGAGGCTGCTCTGTACGAGGCCGACAAGCTTGCGTTGCCGATCTTCCTTGCGCCCAATTCCTTCGACGTGCCGGCGTTCACGGAGCAGTTGGGCGCCTTGTTGATGCAGGCGAACGCGGGAGGGCAAACGGCGCCTCCCGATGCGTGGCGCCACCTCGAGCGAAACTGGCCCGAGCAGGTGGGCCGCGACGGTCACGTGGTCGCGGCATGTCGCGGGTGCGATCCGCCGGTCCCGGCGGCGGTCGTTGCGGCGTGCGTCACGGAGCCTGTGGAATCCGGGGAGCCTGGCGTCCGCTTTGAGGTCGTGTGCTGCCACGACGCCGACGACCGCCTGGCCATCGCCAGCGACGCACACCGTCCGGTCGGGATCTCCAGCCTGGGTTATGGCCCGCGGCACCTGGAGCGGCAGCGCAACGAGGCGCAGGCCGCGCTCTCCGTCGCCGAGCAGTTTGGTACTTGTCAGACGTTCTGGGAGGAAGCCGAGCCATTCCATCTCTTTTCGGCCATTGCCGGCACCCAGCACATGGCTGCCTTTGCGCTGCCTCTCCTTCGGCGCATCCAGGCGCTCGGCCTCGACGAGACGGTGGCAGCCTTGTGCTCCGAACCATCTCTCACCGCGAGCGCAGGTCGGCTCGGCATCCACCGCAACACGCTGACCTACCGCCTGAGCAAGCTCGAGGCGGAGATCGGTCTGCCGATCACGCGACCGCTGGTCCGCCGATGGCTCGATTGGGCCATCTGGCTGAACCGCTTGCAATCTGGCTGATTGTGCAATGTGCACAATGACTCTGCGGCAGTTCCGACCTACAAAAGACCACATGGCTGCGTTAGTTTCGCCTTATGAACGCGCAGCAGGAATCAGCCGCAGCATGGGTATGGGACGCGCACAGCGACATCCCTGGAGACCTCTATCTGAGAGACTCGCCTCAACGCCTCGGGTACCATCTCACCAGACTTCGCAGGGCGAACGTAGGCGCCGTGATCGCCTGCCTCTGGGGCTATGCCGACGGGCGCCTTGAGGCAGGGGCGCAGCAGCTGCGCCAGCTCGAACTCCTGGAGCAGGGCATCGCAGCAGAGCGCGACGCAGCTCTCTGCCGCACCCCGGCCGAGCTTCAGGCAGCGCGTGATCGCGGCGCGATCGCCATCATCCTCGGCGCCGAGGGGATCGAAGTGCCGCCAGGCACCATCGCAGGTCTGCATGAACGCGGCGTGCGCCACGCCATGCTGCGTTGGAATGTCGACAACGCAGCCGTTCAGGCAGATCATCTCACGCGGTTGGGAAAGGAGGTCTTGCGGGAGATTGAGGGCAGGCATTGGCTCATCGACGTGTCGCACCTGCCCGAGCCGGCCTTCTGGGAGCTTCTAGAGGAGACCCGGTGTCCGATTTTGGCCTCGCATTCCAACGCCTCTGCGCTCTGCGCCCACGATAGGAACCTGACCGACCTGCAGCTCAAGGCCTTGGCGGAGCGAGGCGGGGTCGTCGGACTGAATGCGTGGCCGCCGTTCCTCGCGCCGCGATCCGCGAGCCGGGAGCAGTTTCTTCGTCACCTGCGGCACGTCGCGGATCTGATCGGCCCTGACCATGTCGCGTTCGGTTTCGATTTCGTCGACTACCTCTTGGACCGGGTGGACTTCAGCACAAGGACCTTGGCGCGGGGGCTCGCAGGGCTCGAGGACGTCCAGGGACTCATGCAGGATCTCCTGGACATGGGCTACTCCGCGGAGCAGACGGCGCGATTCGCACACGGCAACCTTCTGAATCTCTGGCAGACCGTCTGGCAGGACCCGCTGGTTGAAGGAGGCGAATTCCTTGAGTAAACCCAAGTCTGAAGTCTCCGGGCTGCACGCTTCCTCCCTGGGTATCATGAGCATACTCGCTATCGCGATCGCCGCCATTTCACCCACGACATCCGTCTTCCTCGTCTACGGAGCCGGCCTCAGCACTGCGGGGACGGGCATCATCTGGGCCTTCATCATCGGTGCCGTGATCGCGATCGGCATGGCGTTCAGCTATGCGGAGGTCGGCGGCAGCTACCCGTCGGCAGGCGGCGCGTATACCATCGTGCGCAATGTCCTCGGCGATGCCTTTGGCACGATCACGAACGTCCTCTTTCTTGTTCTCGGCATCGTGATCACCGCGACGATCCTCGTCGCCGCGGCGACGTACCTCAACTCGCTGGTGCCGGGGCTTCCCGCCAACTGGGCGGCCGTAGCCATGATGATCATCATCACGATCCTCTCTTTGGAGCGCATCGGCCCGACCAGCGTCGTGGCGGGCATCATGCTCGCCATCGAGCTGACCGTCATCCTGGTCTTCACGGGCTTCGCGCTCGCCCATCCCGCGCTCGCCACCAATCCGCTGAGCCACCCCGTACTTCCCGCCCACGGCGGGCTGAGCCCCGTGACGTTCTCGGCGATCCTGATCGCCGTCGTGCCGGCACTCTTCGCCTTCAACGGGTACGACTGGCCGCTCTACTTCGGCGAGGAGGCCAAGAACCCGAAGAAGATGCTGGCCCGCGCCGTCCTGATCGCGGTCACGGTGTCCGTCGTGGTGGAAGTCCTGGCGGTCGTCGCGGCGACTCTCGCCATCAAGAACCTGGGCGCGACGTCAGCCTCCTCCGCACCCCTGACTTATATCGCGACCAGCGTCATGGGCCGCACCGGCGCCACTGTGCTACTGGTCGGCGCGATCATCGCCATGTTCGATACCGGCCTCGCCGGCAACCTCGCCTACGCGCGCATCTACTTCGCGTCAGCGCGCGACAAGCTCTGGCCAGGGAGCCTGAACCGCGTCTTCGGCACCGTCAACAAGTCTCAGGTACCGATGTGGGGCTTCATCGTGCTGGGGATCGGCAACGCCATCCTCTGCTACTTCGCCTCGCTTGCCATGCTGATCACCTTCACCGGTGTCGTCATCGTGGTCATCTACCTGATGGTGGCGATTGCCGCGCTGGTCAGCCGGGTACGCGACAAGTCGCTCGAGCGCCCGTGGCGCATGCCGTTCTGGCCGCTGCCGCCCGTGGTGGCGATCCTCGGCGTCGCGCTCGCCCTCACCCAGCAGCTGACCCGCGATCTGATCATCACTGCGGTCATCATCGTCGTGGCGGCCATCTACTACATTGCCTATCTCCGCCCCCGCCGCGCTGGGCGGGGTGTGGAGAGGAGCACCGGCGCCTAGATCCGTCCCACGCTGCTCCACGCCTGTGCGCATCGTCCAGGGAATGGCTCGCATAAAGTCATGCATGGCGCCAGCGCACATGGAAGAACCCAGGCCCCCCGCGGAACGGCCGCGGGGGGCCTGGGCGGGCTATGAGAGCCCAGGCGCGGGGAAGTCTGGGCGGTTGACACGACGCTGTCGAGCTTCCAGGCTATTACCAGGGCCCCTACGGCCAGCTTCGGAAGTGGATCATGGGCCTCATCACAGATGCCCGACATGCCGAGTAGTTCTCCCGCCGGCAGCTTCTTCCTGCGACCACAAGGCGAGCACTGCAGCTATGGTCCTTGGCGGTTCCGAGATCCCTCACTCTGTCATGGTGAAGCAGAAGCAGGACTGCCTGGTTAGACCAGGAACCTTAGGGCGGGAAGAGGTGCGGACTCCATCACACTAAGGAGGTGGTCCTGCGAATGCCTGAGGTGATCGACGCCGCTCCAGGAGTCAAGACATTCTGCCGAGCTTGCGGCAAGGAGATTGACCCTAGAGCTGCGATTTGTCCGAGCTGCGGTGTCGCTACTCCTGTCTCCTCAGCCGCTCCTGCAGGCAGCAAGAGTTGGCTCGTGGCCCTGCTCCTTTCCATCTTCCTCGGGGAACTCGGCATTGACCGATTCTACCTGGGCAAGATCGGAACTGGCATTCTTAAACTCATTACCGGTGGCGGCTTGGGTATCTGGTGGCTCATCGACCTGATCCTCATTGCGACAGGCTCCATGAAGGACGCCCAAGGGCGCCCACTCTATCGGGGAGGCGGGGTGTAAGACCGCCGCCGTCGGAACAGGGAGGCCGTCTCTTCCCGAGAGCATGCGGCTACACGACAAGGGAGCGGCCCACGTGGGCGCTCCCTTGCGCAATCTCTGGAGCTAAGTCGACTTCACCGCCGGCCACAGCGACAGCGCGATCCGCAGCGACCCCGCCAGCCACAGCGCCTCTTGGTCGTCGAGGTAGTCGGCAAACTGGCCGCTCGGGTCGACGGGGTTCGCCTCTGACGAGGCGGCCACCTTGGCGTATCCTGGGTACACGTGCTGGAGGTTCTTCTGGAAGGGTATATCGCTCCGGCCTTGCATGCAGCGGGCCATCAAAATCTCAGCCTCCTGGCGGATCGACGTGCCCAAGGCGGTGTCGTTGCTATTTGCGGGCGTGCCGGTTACGAGAAGCCAGCCGTCCTTGAGTGACAGGACCCAGCGTGTGCCGGAGGCGGCCCGATAGCGGCACTCGAAAGGCGGGGCCTGCCTTTCGGCCTCCTTGAGCACCGCCTTCTCGTGCGCGTCAAGCAGCTTGAGGACGTCGCTCACGGTCTCGGGGTCCGGCGGCTGATCGGATAGCAGGTTGTCCCACTTGTAGCGCCGCTGGTTGACCTTCTCCTTCGTGACCTCGTACACGCGGGCTATCTGCACCGGCAGGAGGCCGTAGTCCACATAGAGCCGCCACATGTCATCGCGCGTGATCTGCGCCCAGTCGAAAACGCTTCAAACGTGGCCACCCGCGTCCTCGCACCATCGATCCGAACGTTTGGATCAACCGGCCTGACGACGCACCTTAACGTTCACTGAATTAGTTGACCAATCTGCCCGGAAGAGCTTGACACCTTGTGATTTTGGCGCGGGGAAGTACGCGCACTTAACACCAAGTAACTCGTTCGCCTTGGGAAGCGGAGCAAAAAGGGCGGACCGGCGGCGCTACGGCACCTGGAACATGGAAAAAAGCATGCTTCCATCGGGCAGCGGCTGAGCCCAGGAGAAGATGTCGAGGATCTTCGCGAGATCGGGCAGGGAGAGGTAGACCTGTCCGTTCACCACCACCGGCTTGAGCACGAAGTGGGCTCCGGGAGAGATGCTTTGGGTCGGCGGCGAGTAGACGAACGCGCCCGTCCGGGTGTTGAGCGTCGCATTCTGCAGCGCAGTGAGGTCCAGGATCCCGGTCGCCGCGTCATAGGAGATCGGCGGCGGCGAACCGGGAGGGCTTTGGAAGATCTGCCAGACACCCGCTTGCAGGAAGTCGGAGACGTCCACCATCGGCGTCCCGCCCGACCGAATCACGCGCACGCCGCTGGGTGCTCCCGTGATGCGGGCCGAGGGGAGTCCTGCCAAGGTATCCCCGGAGATGGTGAGCCGCGAGTAGGTCTGGACGAAGAAGCCCGTGTACAGCTCGTCAAGCGAGTAGTTCCCTGTGTCGGGCGAGTGGTAGGGGATCTCCGCGTAGCCCTGCACGTCCGTGACGATGCTCCCTCCGCCGTTCCACTCCGGCAGTCGGACGGCGGCGGCCGGGTTTCCAGAGGCGTCGACGATCCGCACGCGCAGAGTGGTGTCAGCGCCTAGCGGGGCCGCGAGCACCGTGATGCCCCTCCAACTCTGTGACGATGCTGGGAAGATGTCGCTGAGCCGCTCGCCCGCTGCGGGGATCGCCCGGAAGGCGACGTAGAAGGGAAGGGGCTGTGCTCCCCCGCCAGGACTCCAGAGCGTGCCCGGTCCGCTCGCGTCGACCCCCATGAGATACTTTCCCTGCTGGGAGAAGCGCACGGTCTGGGAGAACCCGCCTTCGGCATTCACGGTCAACACCGTGTGCGCTCCGGAGGGGGCCACGATGTACACGTCCTTCGCGGTCGACTGTCCGTTTGTGTAGAGCGGGACGGCTCCCTTGACGTCGACCGTCTCTCCGACGTAGATGCCGCTCCATCCTGTATAGGCGGCGGAGCAGCAGTAGAATTGAGGCTTCGTGGTCACGCAGAAGCCGAAGACCGATGGACGGCAGCCGTTAACCGGCTTCGTGCTCGGGGCAACTGTCGGTTGGTCATTCACCTCGGGCGAAAGTGTGGCAGTCGTGCCGTTTGGCGTTGATGTTGGCGTGGTGGTGCCCTTCGTACTGTGATGCTGCGTTGCTATGCCCCGCGCGGAGTGCTGCAGCCCGCAGCCGGCGAGACCGAAAGCGATGAGTGCGCTCACAGCTATCGCGGGCCAGCGCGTGCGACGACCGATGCAGGCAACGACCCCTTGAATTCGATGTTGCATGTGGCTGTCTCCTCACGCGGTCGCAGGACGGTCATCCCCTGACCCACCGGCTCCAAGTCCTGGAATCAGATTCTTCGACGTTCTACATGCACCTGCCACATGACGACAGAATTGTGATCGGCTACAGACCGTGCGAGGCGCACCGGGTCTAGGGCACCTGTCAGCCTCCTTTCTTCGCAGACGCGCGGGCTCGGCCTTAGAAAGGAGGATGTCCCCTTTCCCGTGGATCAGCAGGGACATCTGCCAGGTGGGACGCGGGTCTGGTTACTTGTCATTCGCCAACATCCGTTCCGTCCCCTAAGCGTTTCTGACTCGGGGGAATCCGTGGCGGCGAAACGCGTTTGGGCGGTTTGCCCCAAAGACACGCGCACTCCGAGAGAGCATTCGCCATCAGCTGGCTCAAGCCAGCTTGAAGGTTTCGAGCTTCTCGTCGATGCCGTGCGCCGCACCCGAGAGTGCCGTGGCCATCTCGCCGATCGACAGGATGCCGTGGCTCAACATGTCCTGCGAAGCTGCCAGCTTCTCGGCCATCGCCGCGGTCTGCTCGGAGCCTGCCGCCACCTGCGACACGATGCCTTCGACGCCGCTTGCCGAGGTCAGCATCTCCTCCGCGGAGGCGCTGTCCTCCTCAGCGATGGAGGAGAAGTCGGAGATCGCCTGGCTGGTCCGCCGCGAGATCTCCTCGATGCGCTGGCCGCTATCGCGTGCCTGCTCCACCACATCGTTCGCCGCCTGGGTTCCCTCCTGAATCCGGTGGAATGCGTGCGCCACGTTCTGCCCGGATTGCATCAAGGCCTCCACCGCCTGCGCACTCGCGTCCACCGCCTCCCGGACAGCGGACGCCGACGCCTCCACCGACAGCAGAAGCTCACCGATTTCCCGGACGGCCTTGGTCGTGTTGTCCGCAAGCGTGCGCACGCTGTCCGCAACGACGGCGAACCCTCGGCCGTGCTCTCCGGCCCTGGCGGCTTCGATCGCCGCATTGAGGGCGAGCAGATTGGTCTGCGAGGCGATGTCCCCGACGAACTCCGCCACCTCGCGGATCCTGCCCGTGCGCACGTAAAGGTCACTCATGCGCGCCTTGGCCGCCTCCGCCTGTGCGACGACGTCCTGCTGGATTTCAAGGGCGTCCGCAAGCTCCAGCTCGCCGGAGGTGACCGCCTCGTCGGACTCCTCGGTGACGCGCGCCAGGCGCGAGAGGGCCTGCATCATCTCGGCCGCCCGCTCCGCGCTCTCGCTCGCGAGGCCCGACACCTCCTGCGCCTGTTCCGCCTGCGCACGTGCCGCGCGCGCGACCTGGTCAATGCTGATCAGCACCTCGCGCATGGAGCGCGACGCTTCTTGCAGGCCGCCCTGCTGCTCTGCCGCCGCCCGCGCCACCGTGCCCACGGCCTCACGCGCCTGTACGACGGCGGCGTCCAGCCGACGGGCCGCCGCATCGATCTCGTGGCTGCCGGACGTGACCTGCGCACCCATCTGCTGCAGCCCGAGCATGAGATGACGCAGCTTCACGATCATCTCGCGCCCCGCCTGCGCCAGGCGCGCTGTCTCGTCCTGACCATGAAACGCGTCCGGGGACTTGGAGAGGTCTCCGGCACCGACGCTCTCCAGCGACGCGACAACCGTCTCCAGGCGCGACCCGAGGAAGCGTGAGAAATAGACGCCAAGAGGCAGCGCAACCGCGATCGACAGTGCCCCGAAGATGAGGCATAGCACCCGGATGACGGCGGCCATGGCAGCGAGACTGTGCAATGCGGGGTAGGGCGCCGCGTCCGCGTGCACCATGCCCATGATGACGAAACCGCTGCCGGCAAGAAGTGCCAGCGCCACCGATGCGCCGATCGCCGTCCACATGACTTTTGCGCCCAAGGTCCGAAGCAATCTACCGCCCCCTGGCATCCGCTGCGCCAAACGTGTCCAACCTTATGGACACGCATCGGCATGTCCAATCTGAAGTGTCAAATGTCGTAATTTCGACTACGCCATAAAGTCGGGGTCGAATTGGGACGGCAACGCCATGCAGCCGGGGCCGTGCATGCGCCGCGACACCAACCCGACTGGGCCACATCGGCCGTGGTGCGGCCGTTTGCGATGGTCACGTGGCGGTGCGCCCGCAAGGAGTCGAGTCATCACGTGCGACGTCGCGGCTTTAACGGATCTTATGGGGAAGTAAGAGCTTTACAAGATGCGGCGACCAGAATGGATCGGGACAGACGAAGCCTTGCGACGAAGAGCGCCGGTTTGCCGAGAAGCTTCATGCAAGCACACCCTCGTGCAAGAGGGATACAAGGGAGATGTACCGTTCATGCGTGTCCTGGTGGTGGAGGACGATCCCTCGCTTGCCGCGACCCTGCGCCTGGGCCTGGCCGCAGAGGGCTTCGAGGCGACGCTCGCGGACACGGTCGCGGCTGCGATGGATGTGATGGGCCGCTCCGCGTTCCAGCTTGCCCTCGTCGACGTCAACCTCCCCGACGGGTCGGGGTTCGCCCTCGTGCCGCGCCTCAAGGATCGCAGCATCCTGGTGATCATGCTGACGGCCCGTGGCAGCGTACCGGACCGCATCCACGGCTTCGAGCTCGGGGCGGACGACTACGTGGCCAAGCCGTTCGCCTTCGAGGAGCTCGTCCTGCGCATGCGGGCCGTGGCGCGCCACCCGGTTCCTGCGGATCGCCTTCCCGTTCTCGCGTTTGCGGACATCGAAGTGCACCTCGAGCGCCAGGAAGCCTTGCGCGCAGGCAACATCCTCGATCTCACGCGCCGCGAGTACGACCTCCTGTGCCTCTTCTTGCGCAACCCACGCCGCATCCTGACGCGCGACCAGATTCTCGAGCGGGTGTGGGGCTACGACAGCGAGGTGGGCGGAGGGGTCCTCGACGTCTACATCAGCTATCTGAGGCGCAAGCTCGAAGCCTACGGGCCACGCCTGATCCACACCATGCGCGGCTTCGGCTACCGGCTGGACGACCATGGCGAGGCTTAGACAGGGCCTGCAGAGCCTGAGCCGCCGACTGCTGCTCGCCATGGTCGCGCTCGTCGGCGCATCGCTGCTTCTGGTGGACATCGGCGCCGTGTACTTCCTGCACAGCGTGCTCCAGCAGAACCTGGAGATCCAGCTCGAGACCTCCGCGCAGGCCGACGCGCGCTTCTACCTGCGCACCGGCGCGGTGCGCGGCCGCCAGGAGCCCGGCGAGTCGATCGCGATCTACGACGCGACCGGGCAGCGGATCGCCGCCATCGGCTCGGCGCCGGCCAAGATTCCCCCGCCGGGCCTCAGCCAGCAGGGGAACTCGCTGCGCGACGTCCTTCCCGTGCCGGGCGGCTTCTTTCTCGAGCAGGTCGATGCGAGCGCCGTACAGAGGCCTGTCAGGATCCTGGAAGAGGTGCTGGCGCTGGTCACGCTGGCCGCGATCGTGCTCGCCGCGCTCGTCGCGGAAGGCATTGCGCACGGCCTGACGGCGCCTCTGTCGGCCCTCTCGTCGGAGGCGGCCCGCATCAGCGAGACGGGCGATCTTGAAACCCACCTGCCGAAGGACCACGGCGTGCGGGAGATCCGAGGGCTGGCCGAGGCATTGCAGCAGATGCTCGGCCGGCTGAGCCAGATGTTCGGGGCACTCGAGGCGTCCGAGCAGCGCGAGCGCGCCTTGCGCGAGATGACGCTCCACGACCTGCGCACGCCCCTGTCGACGGTGCTCGGCACGCTCGAACTGCTCTCGAGCGGCCGCCTGAAGAGTTCCGAAGCTCAAGAGGCGGCGTCGCTCGCGCAGCGCGAGGCCACCCGCCTTGCAACCCGCATCCGGGACCTCGACACGCAGGAGGGCGAACCGCTTTCGCAGCTCGCCCTGGCCGTGCGCCGCGCTGCCCGCGGCCATGCGCGCACGGACGGGCCGGAGGATACATGGGTGACCGCTCCGGCCGCCGAGGTGCGCCAGGTGCTCGAACTCCTTGTCGACAACGCCGAGCGTCACAACCCGCCTAGCACCGAGATCGACCTCGGCTGGCGCCAGGACGCGGGTGTCGCCGTAGCCTGGGTGCGCGACAAGGGGAGCGGCATGCCGCCGGAGGTAGCGGAGCACGCCTTCGAGCGCTTCTACCGGGGCGATCGCCACGGGGGGCTCGGCCTGGGCCTCGCGCTGGCCCGCGTGCTCGTCGAGTCGCGCGGCGGAACGGTGGCCATGGAGACGGAGATTGGGAAGGGGACCACCGTCACCGTGCGCTGGCCACTCGCGGACCCGCCGCCAGCGCCGCAGAGCGTCTAGCACCAGGAGCGGGGCGGTTGCGTGCCGCCCCGCTCCTGCCTTCAACCCGCGCTTACCAGCCCCAGGCGCTGCGGTATCCGTACCCGCCGTATCCACCGTACCCGCCATAGCCGCTGAACCTGCCATAGCCGCCGAACCCGCCACCGAATCCTCGATAGGCGTGACTGCCGTACGGGTAGACGCTCACGTAGGGAGACTGCGCCTCTTCCGCCGACTCCGTCACGGTGAAGCTCTCACCGTCCGAGCCGATGGCGCCCGGCTGTGCCTGGAGTCCATCCATGCTTGCGAGCACGAACGGGGTGGGGGTGGCTGCGGTCGCAAGGCTTTCCGTCTGTCCGCCCGCCGTCTCGACGCTCGCCGCCTGGAAGGTCACCGGCGAGAACGAGGCGAGGGGCTCGATGCGGCCGCCCCCGGTGCTCGGCGCCTCGGTGATCCACTCAGCCGACTGCTCCACCAGCTGCGCATCGGTCTGAGAGAGCGTCACCGTCTGCGTCGCCAGGACGGTGGAGCCGCTGCGCACGCTGAGCGTCCACCCGCCCGTGCCGGACGGAGTGACACTGGCCGTCACCGGGGCGCCGATCGCCACTGTCTGCCCCATCTTCGCGGAGGCGGGCAGGCTCTCCGTGAAAGCGGTCGCCACGGGCTGACCGTCCGACCACTCCTCGATCACACCGGCCTGAAGAAGATCCGGGTTCCTGCCCGTGCCGCCGATGCCGACCCATTCGGCCACGACGCCACCCTGTTGCTGCGTCAGGCTTGGCACCGTCCACGCGCCGGAGACGCCGGCATACGGCCCGGAACCGTCGACGTAGCCGGACCAGTTGGAGGATACGCTTGCCGACGCGACGGCGTAGCCGCCCGGCTTCGCGGTTGCGGAGGATGCGGCCTTGCCGCTGCCGGCGGCGGCGACCTGCGGGGCGCTACGCAGCGGTGAGGACGGTGCCGCCGTCCCCGGCCAGATGAGCAGGGCGACCCCGGCAACGCCCAAGATCGCGAGTTTCACGCACATCGGCCTCCTTTTCGCGCAAACGTTCGCGGTTCTGCTCGCAGCGTACCCACCGTCCGCTAGAGCGGCCTTAGAGCAGGGCAAGATCTCGCGCAACGAAGGTCTTGCGAATCAGAGGCAATTTCTGGAGTGGCTGCCGCACACATCAGCGATGGCAGCATAGCCACGCCAGCCAGGGCCCGCCGGCATGCGCAAGCATGCACCAGGGCACGGATGTCCATCACCGCGATGCGGCGCGATCGCCGGCGCGCCGCCAACGGCAGGAAGGAGCGCAGGGATGCGTCCCGACGGGAAGGCGCCCTTTTGCGAGCGGTCAGGCAGGTACGTGCGGCAGCGCGATCCAGCTCGGATGCTCCTCGTCGTGGAACACCTGCTGGTCTGCCTGCCGCGGCGTCAAGACCGCGAGAAACTCGTCTTGGCCGGTGTTGAGGTTGCGATCCCAGCGCGGGAAGCAGCTGCTCGTCACCTCGAGGCGCAGGCGGTGGCCCGGCAGGAACGTGATGCCCGTGGCCCAGAGATCGACCGTCCAGGTGGCGATCTCCCCGGTCCGCAGCAACTGGGGCGGCTGCGGGCGGATCTCACCTGGGACGGCGTAGGTCTGCCGCCAGCGGGCGCGGACGATGCCATCGGCGACATGCATCGCCCGGCCGTCTGGGTGGACGTCGACGAGCCGCGCCACGACATCGGTGTCGGGCGCAGACGACGAGATTCGCAGCGTTGCCGCCACGGGCCCGATGACCGTGTAAGGCTCTGCGAAGGGCTCGCTCGTGTAGCAGAGCACGTCCTGCCTCGCCTCGTTCGGCCGCTGGTCCAAGGGACCTGGGCGGTAGCTGGCGGGCATCAGCAGGCTGCCTCCGAGGGTGGGCACAGGGTCGAGAGGATCGTAGACGAAGCGGTCGGGCGGCTCCCGACCAGGCGCACCGCGCACGAGGCGGCCATCGCCGCCGGACGTGTTGGCCCGTCCACCACTCGAGAGGTACCAGCGCTCATCCTGCGCCGCGGCTACCGGCCAGGAGGGAAAGTAGCGCCAGCGGTTCTCTCCCATGACGAAGACCTCGACAGGGGGCATCGCGGGGGACGGATCGGGGCACGTCGGGCCGTCTCGCGATCATGGGTAGGCATTCCTCGCTTGATCCTGTTCGCGTCCCGGTTCGGCGGCTATGCCTGGCGGTGAGACCGCTGCTCCGACAAAGGAATCTCCCAAGGAGTGGGACGCTCTTCGGAGGTGGAGGCTGCTGCCTTGGCGTATCGGTTGCGCAGGTGCCGAACCGGGAGGGGCGGCCTTCGGGCCACTCGCGGTGGCCCTGGGGCGGGATGGGTGGGAGGCGACGGCGTGCTGCTCGAGGTCGACCACGTGGCGAAGCGCTACAGGAAGCGGGACGGCGGTGAAGTGCCTGCGGTCCGGGACGTGTCCTTCACGCTCGAGTCCGGCAGGATCCTCGCCTTCCTCGGCCCCAACGGCGCAGGCAAGACGACGACGATCAAGATGATCGCGGGACTCGTGCGGATGGACGGCGGCGATGTCCGCATCGAGGGACGGAGCATCAAGGGCTCGGGTCGCGTCGCCATCGGGCGGCTCGGTGCCGTGCTCGAAGGAAGCCGCAACCTGTACTGGCGCCTCACGCCCCTGGAGAACATCGAGTACTTCGCCGGCATACGCGGCGTGCCGCGGGCCAGGGCGCGCGAGCGGGGCATGCGCCTCTTGAGGCTTTGCGGTCTCGAGGGCAAGGCGGGCGAGACGGTCCAGCACCTCAGCCGGGGCATGCAGCAGCTTGTCGCCATCTGCAGCGCTCTCGTCCACGAACCCCGCATCCTCCTGCTCGACGAACCGACCCTTGGCCTCGACCTGGACGCCGCCGACCGCATCCAGGCGCAGGTCGCGCGACTCGCCCGCGAGGAGGGCGTCGGCATCGTGCTGACCACCCACCAGATGGACGTCGCCGAACACCTCTCGGACGAGGTGGTGCTGCTGCGCGAAGGTGCGGTCGTGCTGCACGGCCTGACACAGGAGGTGACGCGCCGGCTCGGCGGCGACAGCTATCGCTTCGAGCTCGAGCGGGAGCCCGGACAGGAGCAGCTGGCCCGGCTGACGGGGCGCGGCGCCCTCTTCGATTCCCCCAGGAGCTTCCGCCTGCTGCTGCGCGAGCCCAGGGACTTCTACGCGGTTCTGCGCGACATCGAACCGATCGGCGTCCTCGGCGCAGGTCGCGACACCGCCGACCTTGCCACGGTCTTTCGCCACTACGTGGGAAACGGGGCCGACGGTGAGGTGCAGCCGTGATCTGGACCGCGCTCCAGGCGGAGCTGCGCCGCGAGCTGACGCAGATGCTGCGCTATCCCACCGAGCTCCTGAGCGAGGCGCTCGTGACGGGGATCATCTTCTACGGCATCTTCCTCGGCAGCAGCTACATGGCCGGCGGCAGCATCCTCGGCAGCAGGCTGAGCGAGATCATCGTCGGCTACGCGCTCTGGACGCTCATGCTCGGAGCGATCGGGAACATGGGCTGGGGCATCTCCATGGAGGCGCAGAACGGCACGCTCGAGCAGGTCTGCGTCGGACCCCTCTCGCTGCGGGCGATCTTCGCCCTGCGCTCGCTGGCGAACCTCCTCTACGACCTCCTCCTGACCGCCATGGCGCTTCTCCTGATCATCGTCCTCACGGGACACCGCATCGACTTCTCGCTGCTCGAGATCGTGCCGTTCATCCTCGGCATCGCGGTGTCCATCGGCATCGGCTACCTGGTCGCGAGCGTCACGGTCCTCGTCAAGCGCTCGAACCAGTTCCTGAACCTCCTGCAGTTCCTGCTGCTGTTCCTCGTGATGACGCCTTTCACCGACCTCAAGGGACCGCTGCGCTTCATCGCCGTGATCGTTCCCGCGGGCCCGCAGATGGGCGTGCTGAGGCACCTTGCGATCGGCCAGAGCCGATTCCCGGGAGAAGCGATGTGGCTCCTGCTGGCGGTCGTCAACGCCTTGCTCTGGACCTTTGCGGGCTACGTCGCCTATGGCCGGGTGCACGAGCTGGCGCGCAGCAGGGGGAGCCTTGGTCACTACTGACAGGCAGGCGGCGAGACGCACTGCGTCCCGCCGCCCCTGGCGGTAGATCCATATCGCCACGCGTTGCACGCCACCACGGAGCCTGTGCGGCTCAGGCCGGGTCGTGCGGCGGATCGCCGGCCACATCCCCCTCCTTGAGCCGCCAGGAGCTGCGCAGGATGCGCAGCATCTCCCTGGCAAGGGCCTGCTGGTCCACCGTGGCGTCCCGCAGGACCAGCCATACCTCGTCATGCATGTCCTCAGCGCTTTCGTCGCGGCGGAAGAGTCTTGCCACGTCTGTCTCGAGCGCGTCGGCCAGGCGAAACAGCAGAGGAACGCTCGGCCAGCGCTCGCCGCGTTCGACACGCGCCAGGTGCGCCTGATCGGTTTCCGCCAGCTCCGCAAGCCTGGACTGTGTGAAATGGCGTTCCAGCCGGAGCTGACGGATGCGGCTCCCGAGCTGTGTGCGCCGGTCTTGCACGTCTCGGCCTCCCTGCAACCATCATTTCTGACTGGCAGTCCAGCAGGAAGGACGCGTAAGGCATGGAACAAATGCCTGTACAGCATAACGACAGTGCACGAGAGGCATGGCATGCACGGCATGGAGGACGGGGCGTCGGACAGCGAGGCCCGCAATCAGCTGGCGGGCATGGCGGTGATGCTCACCGTCACACGGGAATACCTTCCGGACGAGGTCCTACTGGATCTCGTCCAGCGCCTTGGCGGACCCACCGCGTACGTCCACGGGGTGCTGTCGATCGGGTTCGCTCTGCCCGAATTCCCACAGCGGGAGCGGCTGCTGCAAGGAGCGCAGGATGTGCTCGTACGGCTGCGGCACCTCAGGACGTCCAAAGCCCCAAGCTAGTCACGATGCACGAGGCTGGTCCGCCGTCCGCGACGCGTGGGCTATGCGCAACGTGACCTGCGTCGCGCATAGCCGCAAGCGAAAGGGGCCAGATCAGCAGGCGGAGACCTCGTTGCGCATGCGCTTGGATTTGTAGAGGCAGGTGTCGACCCGCCGCAGCAGGTCAGGCGTGCGCGTGCCCGCCAACGCTTCGATCACACCGATCGAGACGGTGATGGCTACCGTCTCGCGCGCATCGGGCACGCGGATCGCCTGGTCGGCCACAGACTGGCGCAGACGCTCCGCGATCGGCAGCGCCTGCGCGATCGTCACGCCTTCGAACACGATCAGGAGCTCGTCTCCGCCAAAGCGGCCGAGGAGATCCCCCGCCCGCAGGCCTGCCTGGATCCTGTGCACATACTGCTGCAGCACGGCGTCGCCCGCGACGTGACCGATCCTGTCGTTGACCGCCTTGAAGTGGTCGAGGTCCACGAGGCCGACGCAGAACGTCCTGCGCTGCTCGAGCAGGCGCTCGAGATGGAAAAGGGCGTAGGCGCGCGTGAAGGCTCCGGTCAGGGGATCGCGCAGGTGCTCGACGCGAGCCTCGAGGATCTGGGTACCCCAGAGCGTCAGGCTGACCCCGAGCAGCAGGAGGGACGCGGCCAGGAACGGATGGCCGGGATCCAGCCCGGCGGCGGCCACGGCGTAGAACAGGCTGCTGATGAGGCCGGGATACGTGCCGAGCCGTACCGCGGTGCTCGCGGCGCCCAGGAACAGAATAGGCAGAAGAGGGCTCTTTGCACCGCCGGTTGTCGCACAGAGCGCGACGACGAACAGCAAGTCCAGCACGGCGGAGCCGTACGGAAAGTGCGCGACGAGACTGGGGCGCAGGCGCAGGACCAGGAAGTCCACGAGGGCGTAGAGCAGGAGACCCGCCAAGAGGAAGGCCAGCAGGAAACCGCCCGGGTGTGGGGTGTGCGGGGCGAAGACGAACCAGAGGACGAGAAAGGCCACGATCGCGGCCATCCTCAGGGGCGAGGCCAGCCGCTCAGCCTGGAGCTGCAGGTGCCAGCGCCACTCGTTGCGCCCGGGGAAGTGCGTGCGGCTTCCCCCGCGCCAGAGACCGCGTGTCAACGTGACGCCTCGGGGGGCCAGCTCAGCCCGATCCGCGCCGGAGTCCAGGCATCGGCGGGCGCAGGCCGGCCGATGTGGCGCCCCTCCACGAGATCGCAGCCGAGCGTTGCGAGACGCCCGATCTGGCCCGGGCGGTCGATGCCGCTGCAGAGCGCGAGTGCTTGCGCGCCATGCGTCATGCCGATGAGACCCAATGCATCATCCTCGCCTTGGCTCCACTGCTGCGGACCTACCTTGACGATGTCCGGCCGCAGATCCTCGAAGGCCCTTTCGAGCGCCTGGACGTCCTGCCCCGACAGCGCGATCGAGACCCCCTGACGGCGCAGCGCGTCGGCCGTGTGCCGGAGCGCTTCCGCCTGCAGGTGCGCAGAGACCTGCAGTTCCGCCACGATGGCGCCGCTGCGGCGTAGCATGGCGCCGTTCGGCAAGGCGCAGGTGAAGTCCGGCGTGGGATCGACCCGCAGCAGCAGCCTGCCGGGCAGGTTCCAGCTGACCCGCAGGGCCGAGAGCAGGGAGAGCTCCCCGAAGGCGGCGAGGTCGCCCGTCTCGCGCGCGACGGCGAATGCCTCGGCCGGCGTCGTGCCGTCGGGGAAGCGCGGCGAGGCCTCGAAGCCGAAGAGGGCACCGCTCTGGGCCTGCCATACGGGTGCGAAGACATGGCCAAGCTGGCGGTTCGCCAGGGCTGCACGCACACTCACGCGAGCGGTCGAGGTCAGGGGACGTCACCTCGTAGAACACTTTACTGTATCGAAGCGCCCAGTTGCCTCCTGAAGCCTCTAGGCGCCGCCGACCGCCGCACGCGACCACATCGCGAGCCAGGACATCACATGCTCGGCGGGCATCGGCGGGCTGATGAGGTTCCCTTGCGCCAAACTGCAGCCCATATCCTGCAAGAGCCCCGCCTGCTGCGGGGTTTCGACGCCCTCCGCAAGCACCTCGCTGCCGGTGGCCTGGACGATCGACACCATGCCGCGGACCAGGCTGCAGGCCGGGCGGCTGTCGGGCAGCGACGCGATGAAGCCGCGGTCGATCTTGATCAGGGCCGCTTCCAGTCCGATGAGGCGGGAGAACGAGCTGTAGCCCGTACCGAAGTCGTCGATCGCGATGTGCAGGCCGAGCTCGCGGCAGTCCCGCAGGCGCTGGATCCAGAGCCGCTCGTCGGGCAGCCCAGAACCCTCTGTGATCTCGAGTTCGATCCGCCCGCGGTCGAGGTGCGGGTAGCGGCTGAGTCCCTGTTCGACATCCACGCCGAAGGTGGGCAGCTGCAGGTAGCTCGGCGGCACGTTCACCGCGACGCGCAGGACGATGCCCTGGCGCTGCCAGTCGTCAGCCTGGCGGAGAGCCTCCTCGAACACCCAGCGTCCGAGCTCCGGCACGAGCGACGACTCGTCCACCGCCGGCAGGAACTCGTCCGGCAGCAGCATGTGGCCGCTCGGAAGGATCCAGCGCAAGAGCCCTTCGACGCCGCGCACATGACGGGTCTTGAGGTCCACCTGCGGCTGGTAGTACAGGCGCAGCTGGCCTTCGCGCAGGGCGCGGGCGAGGTCCCGGCGCATCTCCGCGCGCACTGCCTGGGCCTCCTCGCGCGCGGCGTCGAAGTAGCGGCAGCGGCCGCCGCCGCCGGACTTTGCGTCGTAGAGCGCGCTGTCGGCCCGGCGCAGGAGGGTCTCGGCATCCCTCCCGTCGCCAGGGAAGACGGCGACGCCGAGGCTGAGGTCCAGGGGGTAGTCGTGCCCGTGCAGCGGGAAGGGTGCGTCCGTGACGGATTTGAGGCGGGAGAGCACGTGCTCGAGATCCTGCGAGGTGCGGCAGTGCCCGATGACGGCCACGAACTCGTCCCCGCCGAAGCGCGCCAAGGTGTCTCCCTGGCGCAGGGCGGAGCGCAGCCGCGACGCGAGGTGCTGCAGCACGAGGTCCCCGTCCGCGTGACCGAGGCTGTCGTTGACGAGCTTGAAGTTGTCGAGGTCCATCATGACGACGGCGAACGGATCCCCGTCCCGCTGGGCGCGGGCGAGGGCCAGCTGCAGGCGGTCCTGCAGCAGGAGGCGGTTCGGCAGGCCCGTGAGCGGATCGTGGAGCGCGAGAAAGCGCAGCGCTTCCTCCTGCCGCCTGTGCTCGCTGATGTCCCGCTGCGTGATCACGACGTGGCGCGGCCGGCCGTCGGCCCCCAGCAGGGACTGCATCGACCAGGCGGCGTCGTAGCGGCTGCCGTCCTTGCGCAGCAGCACGGTCTCACCGCTTCGCCGGTGGCCCTTCAGGGCCGCCAGCATGCCTTCGACCGCCTCGGGCGACGAGGGCACGATGCCGGGCGCGCCCGCCTTGAGGTCTTCGAGGCTGTAGCCGGTGAGCTCCGTGAAGGCGTGATTGACGAACACCGCCTCAGGCGGGCCGCCGCCCGGCGGCAAGAGCGTGATGACGACGGCGTCGTGGGACTGCTGCACCGCGAGGTCGAGAAGCAGGCTGAGGTCGCGCGCCGCTTTGCCGGACTGCCGTGCGTCCAGGCGATCCAGGGCGAGGTCCAGGCTGCGCGCGATCTCTTGCACCAGCACAAGCTCCTCGGGCTGGAAGAAGTACGCCTCGGCCGCGTAGATGCCGAGGCCCCCGATCACCCGGCCGCCGACGTGCAGGGGGCAGAACACGGCGGAGCGGTAGCCGCGCGCCGTGGCAAGGCCCTGCCAGGGGGCCGTCCAGGGATCGTGGAGAAAGTCGGCGACATGCGTCTGGCGGTCCTCGCGCAGCGCGACGCCCATCGGTCCCTGCCCGCCCCGCGTTCCGGCGTCGAGGGAGAGGTCGAGCTCCTGAAGGTAGCCGAGTTCCGCACCCGAAAAGGCCCCAGGCCGGATGCGCAGGCTCTCCTGCTCGACGAGACCGACCCAGGCGAAGCGAAAGCCGCCCGCCGATACCGCCGCCTCGCAGGTGCGACGCAAGAGGTCGTCGCGCGTCTCCGCCGCGATCACTGCTCCAAGGCATGCGGACAGCGTGGCATAGAGGCGCCGCAGGCGCTCGAGATGGTGCCGGGCGTCCTGCATCGGAGTCGACGGGAGCGGCACCCTCGCGTCTTTGCTGTCTTGCGTCGCCTCGTCGTGCGCCATCGCACTCTGCTCCCTTGCACAAGGCATTGGGCAGTCGGTTCGCGAAAGGCCTTCCGGAAACCTCGTGGCGAGAGGAGACAGGGTAGGCTTGGAACGAGAGATTCTCCGCGCCATGGCGGAGCACCTTGACGACTACTGCCGTGACCTCGGTGACCTTGTGGCCATCGACACGCCGAGCGACGACCCGGCGGCCGTCGGCGCGCTGCTGGACCTTCTCGCGCCGCGCATCGCAGCGCTCGGCGCCGCGATGCGGCGACCGGCGCGCGACATCCTCGAGGCGGCGTTCGGCCCCCGGCAAGGAGGTATCCTCCTGCTCCTGCACGCCGACACCGTGTTCGGCCACGGCGAGGCCGAGAGGCGGCCCTTCACGGTCGCGGACGGCCGCGCCTACGGGCCGGGCGTCGCAGACATGAAGGGAGGCATCGCGCTCCTGCTCTGGGTACTGCGGCTCATGAAGGAGCGAGGTGCGATCGGTGCGCCGCTCACCGTCCTGATCACGGGCGACGAGGAGACGGGCGCCGAGCGTTCGCGCCACGAGATCGCACGCGTCGCGCGCGGCCGCAAGGCAGCCCTCGTGCTCGAGCCCGGCCGCGAGAGCGGTGCGATCGTCTCGGCGCGCAAGGCCGTGGGAAGCTTCCGCGTCGTCGCCCGGGGCGTCGAGGCCCACGCGGGCGTCGAGCCGTGGCGCGGCGCCAGCGCCGTCCACGAGCTGGCGCGGCGTGTCGCGGCGATCGCGGACCTCTCCTCGCGCATCGATGGCGTCCACGTCAACGTCGGCCGCATCGAGGGGGGAACCCGGCCCAATGTCGTGGCCGGGGAGGCGACGTGCCTCATCGACGTGCGCGTGCCGCGCGGCGCGGATATGGCGCCGGCGCAGGAGATGCTGGCCGCCGCCGCCCTCCAGGGCACGGACGGGCGCGTGCATCTCAGCCTCAGTGGCGGATTCCAGGGTCCGCCGATGGAGAAGACTCCCGAGAGCGAGGTGCTGCTCGGACATGCGCGCGAGGCGGCACAGGCGATCGGCCTGCCGCTCGAGGATGTCGCCACCGGCGGGGGGTCGGACGGCAACCGCGTCGCCGCGGCAGGCGTGCCGGTGCTGGACGGACTTGGACCGGTGGGTGGCAGGGCCCACAGCGCGGAGGAGTTCATCGACCTCGGCTCGGTGGCACCGCGCGCAGCGCTGCTCTCTGGCCTGATCCTGCGCGTCGGCGCTGCAGGGGGAGACTAGCAGCTGGCGGCAGGAGGGCCGCGCACGGCGCGCGAAAGCTGTCGGCAGCTGCCGCGCGGCGCCCTCACCGCATGACCCGTCCCCATGCGCGGAGCGTCGAAGCTTCGTGATCGGAGGAGTGCCGAGATGCATCCGGACACCCTGGCGGTCCACATGGGCGAGGAGCCTTTGCTGGCGCCGTCACCCCTCGTGCCGCCGATCTACCAGACATCCGTCTTCACCTTCAAGGACCTCTACACCGCGGCGGACGTCACGGGCGGCGTCCAGGAGGGCTACTCGTACGCCCGCATCGGCCAGCCGAACGCCGACATGTTCGCCGCCGCGGTCGCTGCGCTCGAAGGTGGGCCGGCAGGGGCCGTGGCCGCGTCGGGCATGGGCGCCATCCTCGCCGCGCTGGTCGCCGCCCGCGACGGGCGGGCGGTCGCGGCCGCAGACGAGATCTACGGCGGCTCCGTGGCGTTGCTCGAAGGCTTCCTGCGGCCCCTGGGCGTCAGCTGCCTGCGCTTCGACGCCCACCATCCGGAGAGCGTGCCGGCAGAGGCTGGAGCCGTGCTCGTCGAGAGCGCATCGAACCCGCTCGGCCGCCTCTCGGACCTCTCGGCGCTCGCCATGGCGGCGCACCGCCACGGCGCACGCCTGATCGTGGACAACACGTTCGCGACGCCTTACCTTTGCAGGCCGCTCGAGCACGGCGCCGACCTCGTCGTGCACTCGGTGACGAAGTTCCTCGCGGGCCACGGCGACGTCACACTCGGCGTCGTAACCGGCGAGCGGGATCTCGTCCGCCAGAGCCAGACCGCGCTCGTGACGTTCGGAGCGACGCCGGACCCGTTCGCCTGCTGGCTCGCGTTGAGAGGCCTCAGGACGTTCGGCGTGCGCATGCAGCGCGCGGTCGACAACGCGCGCGGCGTCGCGGGGTTCCTGGCCGGGCGCAAGGAAGTGCTCCGGGTGCACCACGCGAGCCTCTCCGGGCATGGCGACCATGCGCTCGCGGCACGCTTCCTCTCCGGCGAGGGGCCCGCCATCCTGGCCTTCGATCTCCGGGACGAGGCGGCCGCGGCCCGCTTCATCGAGCGGCTGGAGATGATCCGCTATGCGCCGTCGCTCGGCGACGTCTCGACGATCGTGCTGCACCCCGCCACCACCTCGCATCGCCAGCTGGAGCGCGCCGAGCAGCAGCGCCTCGGCATCCTGCCGGGCACCATCCGGCTCTCCCTCGGCATCGAGCGCCTCGAAGATCTGCTCGCGGAGCTTGCCCATGCCCTCGACTGAAGGCGGCACGCCGCTGGCGCTCAAGGACGCGCTCTCGTTCCTGGAGGCCATCCGCGGCCGCAGGGCCCTGGTCGAGCTGGGGTACGGCGGCTGGGCCCTTGCACGCTTCCCGCTGCACGTCGAAGATGCCGATCTCGACGAAGAGTTCCTCACCGTGATCGGCGACGTATCCGATCTCGGCGAGGCCCTCGTCTACTCCGAGGTGAACCTGCCGCTCGCGCAGGAGGGTGGCTACGAGATCTCGATCGCCGCCGGCGAGATGCGCCTCGTCAGCGAGGAAGGCATGCGCCTCGCGGTCACCGTCCTCGATGCCTGAACCCATACCGCGTTGTACCGTGCGTCGAGAGGAGTTGAGCCATGGTTTCCGGCGTGCTTGGCAACCTCGCACAGCGTACGAGGGCGTACTCGCCGCATCTCATAGCGCTCTCGCTTCTGACGGGGGTGATCGGCGGCCTCGGCGCCATCGTCTTCCGCTGGCTCATAGGCGTCGTGCAGGCATTGGTCGCCTGGGTCGTGCCGGGGCGGTCGGTGTCGCCCTCGCATCTGCTGATCGCGCTCGCGCCCGCCGCGGGCATCGTCGCGGTCAACCTGATCAGCCATTACCTCGCGCGGGAAGTCAAGGGGCATGGCGTGCCGCAGATCCTGGAGGCGCTGGCGCTGCACGGCGGGCGCATCAGGCCGCGCGTCAGCTTCTTCGGCATCCTCGCCCCAGCGATCACCATCGGCAGCGGCGGCTCGGTCGGGCGGGAGGGGCCGATCGCCCTGATCGGAGCGGCCTTCGGCTCGCTCCTCGGCCAGTCCCTGCGCCTGTCCGAGCGCGACATCTCGCTGCTTCTGGCCTGCGGCGCCGCCGCCGGCATCGGCGCCACCTTCAACGCGCCGATCGCCGGCGGCTTCTTCGGCCTTGAGGTAATCCTCGGCACCTACGCCATGGGCGCCCTGGTGCCCGTCTTCCTTGCTTCGGTCATGGGCGTCAGCGTGTTCAACGCCTTCATGGGGAGTCGTGCGGTGCTCGTCACACCGCCATACCATGTGATCAACCACTTCGCCGTGCTCTTCATGCTCGCACTCGGCGTCGTCATGGCCTTCGTCGCCTGGCTCTACACGTCGGGGCTCACCTTCAGCGAGGACCTCTTTGCCCGGCTGCCGCTGCAGTTCTGGCAGAAGGGGCTCCTCGGCGGCCTCCTCGTCGGACTTTTGGGTCTCATACTGCCGCAGGTGCTGGGCGTCGGCTACCCCGTGATGCACGCGGCCTTGCTCGGCAGCCTGGGTTTCGGGCTCCTCCTGGTGCTCTTCGCCGCGAAGCTCGTCGCAACCTTGCTGACGATCGGAGCCGGCGGGTCGGGCGGCGTCTTCGCGCCGTCCCTGTTCATCGGCGGCATGGCCGGCGGCGCGTTCGGCGCGCTCCTGCACGCCATCTCGCCGTCGCTCGCGCCGTTCCCGGAGATCTACGCCGTCGCGGGCATGGCGGCGATGTTCGCCGCAGCGGCGCAGGCGCCGTTCGTGGCGATCACCATCCTCCTCGAGATCACCGGCGACTACCGCCTCACGGCCCCCGTGATGGCGGCCGCGGCCATCAGCTACGGCCTGTACCGCCTGTTCACGCCGTACTCCATGTACACGGTGCGCCTGAGCCGGCGCGGCATCGTCATCCTGCGCGGACAGGACGTACGTCCCACCGACCAGGTGACGGTGCGCTCCCAGGTGGACAGAATGCAGCAACGGCGCATCTCGGCCAGCATGACGAGCAGCGACGCCTACGAGTTCCTGACGGCGTCCGACCGCCCCTTCGCCCTCGTCGCGGATGACGACGGCACGGTGCTCGGACTCCTGACGCTCGTCGAACTGGTGCACGCACTCGACGCTCCCGGTTCCGCCGAGCGGCCGGTGCGGGAGATCCTGCCTCCCATGCCGCGCCCGATCGAGGCCGATGCCAGCCTCGACGCGGCCCTGCGCCAGCTGGGGCAGTATGACATGGACGCCCTGCCGGTGACGGACCAGGGCCGGGTGATCGGCGTCATCAGCCGCGGCGCGGTACTGCGCGGCTACCGCCAGGCGACGCTCAGGACGCTCACGATCAGCCGGCAGATCCAGGAGCTCACGGAGGACGCCGCGGATCCCGGCCAGTTCTTCGACATCTACCTGCGGTCGTCATCCGCCGTGGTGGGCACATCCATCGTCGACCTCGGCCTGCCGCAGAGTGCGCTCGTCGTAGCCATCCGGCGCCAGGGCAAGGCGGTCATCCCGCATGGCGGCACCGTACTCGAGGCCGGCGACCGGATCGTCGTGTTCGCGGCCGCCAGCGGCGATGTCGAGGGACTGCGGCGACGCTTTGAGAGCTGACGCAGCGCATCGTCGCCTTCCGGCCGGAGCCATCGCTTTGGGTCCGCGTGGGGAAGTCGCAGACAAGGCGGTCAGCTGAGAGATCCTCGGCGGCCACCGGGTGGGGAACGCTCTTCCCCTCTCTCCAGGCGGCGAGGTATGTCGGCCCGTTCCTGTATGCTGGGACTGTCGGCTGCAGTCCCTCGGTGCCCGCGCTGGGAGGCTCCGGCGCGCGACGCCTTGAGACGGCCGCGCGACCCGCGTTCCCGCGCACTGCGCACCGGAGGGACAAAATCCGCAGATGGGGGGCGGGCCGATGGGGGAGCCGTCGCGGCGGGCGGCTTGGGTCCGCCGCCTGCGAGCCGTGCCTGATGCGATGCTGCCGCCCGCATCGCGGCGGCACATGGGCCGGCGCACCGGCCAGCTGCTGTTCGGCCTGATCCTCTACGGCATCAGCGACTCCATGCTCGTCCTGGGCAGGCTCGGCCTCGACCCCTGGGACGTGTTTCAGCAGGGACTTGCGCGGCACAGCAGCATCCCGATCGGCACCTGGTCCATACTCGTCGGCATCGCCGTACTCTTCCTCTGGATCCCCCTGCGCCAGTGGCCGGGTCCCGGCACGGTGGCGAACGCGGCGCTGATCGGCCTGACGATGGATGTCGTCCTGGGCGCCGTCTCCCCGCCGCACGCCATGTGGCTGAGAGTCGCCCTGATGATCGGCGGCGTCGGCCTCAACGGCGTCGCGACAGGGGCCTACATCGGCGCGGGCCTTGGCCCCGGGCCGCGGGACGGGCTCATGGTGGGACTCGCCGCACGTGGCTACTCGCTGCGGGTGGTGCGCACGTCGATCGAGTTGACGGTGCTGATCGCGGGCTGGCTGCTGGGGGGCAACGTCGGCATCGGGACGCTCGCCTACGCCCTGGCGATCGGCCCCTTGGCGCACATCTTCATCCCGAGGTTCACGGTGCGGGGGGCGCCAGCCGAACCGGCGCCGAGACAGGCGGCGAACGCCTGACGAGCGGGGACTGACAGCGCCCTCCGGGCTGCCTGCCGCGAAGGGGCGGGCGGCGGCGGCCAAGCTCTCGACCGCAGCGGCCACGGTGCGGTCGCAGGCCGTCACTCCGCCCAGGCGATGCCGTCGCCCCGCGGGTCGGCCGCCGCGCGCAGGAGGCCATCCTCGCGGCGGACGATGGCCTGGGCGTGTCCCATGGCGTGCATGAGCGCCTCCCCGACCCGCACCTGGTGCCCCCGCATCTCGAGGTCCGGCGCAATGCCGGCGAGCGGAGCCTCGAGGTGCAGCAGGTGGTCCGACGCACCGCCGTCCAGCCAGCGCGGCGCCGCGATCGCCTCGTCCACGTCCTCGCCGTAATCGTAGAGGCGGCTCAGGATCTGCAGGAGCGTCTGCGGCTGGCCGTCGCCGCCCATCGTGCCGAGCGCGGCCCTGAGGCCGCTCTGGTCCGTGACGATCGCCCCCATCAGGGTGTGCGCGGTCCGCTTGCCGGGGGCGAGCGCGTTCGGGTGGCCGTCCTCCAGGCTGAAGTAGCAGCCGCGGTTCTGCAGGTGCACGCCGAAGCCAGGCACCATGATGCCGCTGCCGACGCCCATGTAGAGGCTCTGCACCATGGAGCAGGCGTTGCCCTGCCCGTCGACCGTGCAGAGGAATGTCGTATCGCCGGGAAGGATGGTCCCGGAAGGCCTGCGGCTGACCATCTCGTCGATGTCGGCCCGGGCGGTGGCGATCGCGTCGTCGCCGAGGAGAAGAGCCCAGTCTCGCGGCACGGCGTCGGGATCTCCCAGCAGACGGTCGCGCAGCAGGAAGGCGCGGCGCTTGGCCTCGATCGCAAGGTGCTGCCAGCGGGGATCGTCGAAACGGTCGCCGGACGGCCTGAAGCCCTCGAGGATGCGCAGCGCGAGCAGCAGGGCGACGCCCTGGCTCGGCGGCGGCGTGACCGTCACGGTGCGTCCCCGGTAGGTGGCCTGCAGGGGGGTGACCGCCTCGGCCTGGAACGCGGCCATGTCGGCGGCCGTGACGAAGCCGCCCGACTGCGACAGCGTCCTCTCGAGCGTCTGGGCGAAGGGGCCGCGGTAGTACCAGTCCGCGCCCTGCTCGCCGATCGCGCGCAGCGTCGCGGCGAGGTCGGGGTTGCGCAGGAGGCTGCCCGGCCGGGGCGGCCCGCTCGGCATGAGCGTGGCACGCAGTGCCTGATCGGCGAACGCCGCGGCCCCGGCGAGGCTCTCGGCCACCTTGCGCGTCAAGGGGTGGCCCCGCTCCGCGATCTCGGCGGCAGGTTCGAACAGCGTCCGCCACGGCACGAGGCCGTGCCGGCGGTGCAGGAGCTCCCAGCCGCGCACCGCCCCTGGCACGGTCACCGCCATGGCGCTGCGCGGCGGGATGCGCTCGAAGCGCCGCCGCAGGGCGGCACGGTCCGCGGCGGCGCCGGCGGGACCGGCGGCCGCGTAGGCCTGGATGCGGCCATCCTTGCGCGTGTAGACGAGGGCGAAGAGGTCGCCCCCTGGGCCGCAGGCGTCGGGCTGGGTGACGGCCAGCACGGCGTTGGCCGCGATGGCCGCGTCGACGGCGCTGCCGCCCGCGCGCAGGACGCGGGCCGCGACGGCTGTCGCGAGTGGATGGGCGGTTGCGGCGGCATGCCGGTAGCCGATCGCCTCGTACGTGGCGGACACCCCCTGAAACCTTTTCCAGCCGTGGTGAAGACCTCACGTCAAAGCTACACCAGATGCCGCCCGCGTGACGAGCCGATCGGACGCCGTCCGCGCCGGATCCCTTGCATCCGTGCGCCGCGTCCGGGGATCGCCGCCAGTTTCTCTGCCGGCCGCGTATAGGCGTGCCATGGCTCGCCTTGCGTGACGAGACCTGTCGCATTCTGCCGTACTCTACCCCCCGAAAGCGCCCTCCGGGCTGCGAATGGTGTGAGCGTCCAGCCAAAATGGCACAGGGGAGGTCACATGCAATGCGGATGAAGGTGCTCGCGGCAAGCGCCTTGACCGGTATGCTTGTCCTGGCAAGCGTCGGCAGCGCCTTTGCACACGGCAAGATGGGTGGCCCCGGCGAGTTCAAGGATCTCGGCAACGCGCAGTTTGCGCAGTCCGCGATCACAACCCTGGCGGCGCAGGGGCTCTTGAACGGGGTCAGCCAGACGCAGTTCGATCCGGGCGCTCCGATCACGCTCGGCCAGCTGGGAGCCATCCTGCTCCGCTACCAGGGCAAGGTGCAGGCCCAGAGCTCGTTCGCGGGCCAGGTGCAGACAGCCCAGAGCGACGGATACTTCCAGAACATCGGCGCCAACGCGAACCCCGGAGAAGACGCGACGCGGGCCCAGGCGATGGCGATGATCACGTCCTCGCTCGGCTTGCAAGGACCCGGTGCGGGCGCTGAAGCGAGCCTCCTCGGAAGCTTCCAGGACCGCGGCGAAGTGCCCGGCTGGGCCAAGGGCTCCCTGGCGCTCGGCGTCCAGCTCGGTCTGCTCCAGGGCGACCAGGGCAACCTGATCCCCGGCGGCGACATCACGCGCGCAGAGCTGGCCGTCCTGCTGATGCGCCTGGAGGAGCTCCTCGGCGCGAGCCAGACCGTGCAGAACTCGACGGTGCGCGGCACCTTCGTCGGCAGCGGCACGACCACGGGACCGACCGGGCAGACGCAGTCCACCGTGACCGTGAGCGTCTACGGCCTGCAGCCCGTCTCGACCGGTGGCACGACGACCACTGCCCAGACCGGCACGAACGAGACGTTCACCGTCTCGCCCGCGGCGCAGATCTTCTATGGCAACCAGGTCTCGACACTGGCATCGTTCAAGGCGGGTGACCCCGTGGTCATCACCCTGGACCAGGACGGCGAGGCAGGCGTCATCGTCGACACCGCCCCGACGCAGGTCCAGACGCAGGCGGGCACCGTGACGGGCACCGTCTACCAGGTGAGCTCGAGCGCGATCAGCATCACGGCGCCATCTGGCGGCCAGGGGCAGCAGGACCGGGGCGATCAGGGCAACCTGGCGCCAGGCACCTACCCCTTGAGCAGCTCGGTCGCGGTGGTGGTCGGCGGCATGTCGGGCAACCTCTCGAACGTGCAGCCGGGCGACCTCGTCCGGCTCGTCGTCGACAGCAGCGGCCAGGTGACCATGATCATCATCGAGGCCCAGGCCGAGACCGTCAGCGGCATGGTGATGCGGACGCACGAGGACTGGCTCATGCTCGACACGTCGAGCGGCATGGTGCGCGTCGAGGTCACAGGCGCGACCCAGATCACGCGCAACGGCCAGGCCGCGACGCTGATGGACATCCAGCCGGGCGACCAGCTGCAGGCGCAGGGCGTCGCGAGCGAAGGCGGCCTCGTGGCGCAGACGATCACCGCCACCGGCTCGACGACCCCAACGCCGCTGAACCCCACGGCTCCGAGCGAAAGCGGCGACTAGACAGGCACCGCCTCCGGCTCGAGCAGCAGCGCACATACAGGAAAGCCGCCGGGGCCGCCTCCGGTGGTTTTCCTTTGCCCGCGGGCAGACTAGCGCGGTCAGGAGGTGCCCCGTTGAGCCTCATCGCCATCGGCCTCGCCGCGCTCCTTTCGTCGCCTGCCGCCGTCAAGGCGGTCCCGTGGCCTCCCATCGCTGTGGCGCGCGAGGTCTCGCCGAGCGTCGTCGGCATCGTCAACCTGCAGGGCAGCCCGGACGGGCCGCTCATCGCGCGGGGGTCGGGCAGCGGCCTCATCGTGCGCTCCGACGGCTACATCGTGACGAACGACCACGTCGTCTCAGGTGCCAGCCGACTCAAGGTCCTGCTGCAGGGCGGCAAGTCCTACTCCGGGCAGCTGGTCGGAGAGGATCCCCTCACCGACCTCGCGGTCGTGCGCATTCCGGCGCACGGCCTCAGCGCGGCGCCGCTCACGCGCCACAACCCCGAGGTAGGGGAGATGGCGATCGCCATCGGCAACCCGATGGGTCTCGGCTTCGCCAGGACCGTGACGGTGGGCGTCGTCTCCGGCATCGACCGCTCCCTGGGCCAGGGCTACGCGCAGCGCGCCTACGGCCTCATCCAGACGGATGCCGCGATCAACCCCGGCAATTCGGGCGGGCCGCTCTGCGACGCCGATGGCGAGGTCATCGGCATCAACTCGGTCAAGATCAGCTCGATCGGGTTCGAGAGCATGGGCTTCGCGATCCCGAGCCAGGTGGTCTCGCCCGTGGTTGACGCACTGATCGCCCACGGCCGGGTGCCAAGGCCGTGGCTCGGCATCTCCGCGAGCGACGCGCCGGCGGTGCAGCTCGGGGGGAAGACCAGGACCGGCGTCGCGCTGACGGCGGTGAACGCGGGCGGACCCGCCGCGCAGGCAGGCCTCATGCCGCACGACGTCATCCTGGCCCTGAACGGCCGGCCGATCGCCAATCTCGCGGAGCTCTACCGGGAACTCGCCAAGTTCGCGCCTGGAAATGTGGTGCGCATCGCCCTCGCGCGCCAGGGGCAGGTCCTGGAGCGGCCGGTGCGCCTGCAGGCCCTGCCGGATCACCTCGGGCTGCCCGGCTGACCTCGTGCCGGCGTCGCCGCAGGAGGTTTCGCGGCCTGCGCGAATCGCGACGTCCAGGGGGCGATGGGCTTGGGCAGGATCCTCGTGCGATCGCTGGGCCCGGTGCGCGGTCCCTGGCGGGAGGCGGCGGAGCAGTACCTGCAGCGCCTGCAGGGACGCCTGCCGCTCTCCTGGGAGGAGAAGCCGGAGCTGCGGGCCGACCCGCGTCTGGGCGCGCGCGACGAGGACCGCGTGCGCCGCCTCGAGGCGCAGCGTCTCACACAGGGGCTGCCGCAGGACATCGAGCTCTGGGCGCTCGATCCGCTCGGCGAGGAGCAGGACTCCCTCGCCTTCGCGCGCATGGTCGCCGCGTGGCAGCAGGCGTCCGCGGCGCAGGCGCTCGTGATCGGCGGCCATCTCGGCCTCGATGGGGAGCTAAGGCGGCGCGCGCGGCTCCTCTCGCTGTCGCGCCTCACCTTCTCGCACCAGATGGTGCCTGGCTTGCTTTTCGAGCAGATCTATCGCGCCGTCTCGATCCTGGACGGCACGCCATACCATCGCTGACGGCCGCCACCTGTCGACCGGTCGCCCGGACAAACCTGAAGATCCGTTCGTCCGCCGTCTTTGCCACCTCTGGCGGCAGGCTGCCCCGTCTCGCGGCGGGAACTGGGCAAGAGGTGCGGGAGGTGGGGAGATGTCGGGAAGCAAGGATGGCTGCGTCAGCGCCGCGCGGGGCCCGATCGCGGCAAAGGCCGCGGATGCGGACAGGGGGGACAGGCGGGAGGAGGCGGGTGTCATGACGGCCAGGGTGGGCGGCAAGGCCCCGGACTTCGAGGCGAGCGCCCTGATCGGCGGAGGCTTCAAGAACGTGCGACTGTCCGACTATCTCGGCCACTGGGTGGTGCTCTGCTTCTATCCCGGCGACTTCACCTTCGTCTGACCGACCGAATTGACGGCAGTTGCCGCCAGGTACGGGGAACTTCAGGCGCTCGACGTCGAGGTCCTTTCGGTCAGCACCGACAGCCGCTTCGTCCACAAGATCTGGCAGGCGGACGAGCTCGAGCGCATGATCCCTGGAGGCGTGCCCTATCCGATGCTGAGCGACCAGAGCGGCAGCATCGGCGAGGTCTACGGCGTCTATGACCCGGTCGCCGGCGTCGATCTGCGCGGCCGCTTCCTGATCGACCCCGATGGCGTGATCCAGGCCATGGAGGTCCTGACGCCGGCCGTGGGCCGCAACGTGGACGAGCTCATCCGGCAGGTGCGCGCGTTCCAGCATGTCCGCGCGACCGGCGAGGTGACGCCTTCCGGCTGGCGGCCCGGGCAGACGGCGCTGCACCCGTCGCCGGACCTCGCCGGCCATGTGTGGAAGGTGTGGCGGCCAGACCACGCGCATTGACCTTTGGATGTGCGCAGGGGACCGCGGCGATCTGGCCGCGGTCCCCTCGCCCTATGAGCGGAGGTCATGTCGCGGCATCCCGGACCCAGACGGCCACCCTGGCTGCCATCGCCTGAACGGCTGCGGCCGACCGCTTCCCAGCCAGGTCCCTGACCGTGCGCAGTCCGGCCCAGGCCATGAATGCAGGCATGGACCGCAGGAGGCCGGCGCGCTCCTCGTAGCCTCGCGCCCACGCGTCGGCAAGGGCCTCCGTCGAGCGCTCAGCGTCAGGAGACGCGATATGCGCCGGCAGCTCAAGGCGAAGGATCGCGAGCGTCCGCGCGAGATCCTGACGCGGGTCGCCGGCGGCGGCATTGACCCAGTCCACGACGCCGGTGATGGCGAGGCCGTCCGTCAGGATGTTCAGGGGATGGAAGTCGAGGTGCAGCAGCCGCGAGCCCTCCCTGTCTGGAACGCCTGCCAGGAGACGCTCCTCCTCTGGCGCCTGGGAGAGCCAGCCAGGGCCCTGGGCGGCGAGGGCGGGGGGTGCGGGGATAGCGTGCAGCTGAGCCTGCAGCCGGCCGCAGGCGGCTCCGAGGTGCAGGGGGTCCGCGCCGTGCTCGAGCAGGGCGGAGGCCAAGGTTTCGCCGGGGCACCAGGTCGTCAGGAGGCAGGCGACGTCCCCTGCGACCCGGACCTGCACCACGTCGGGTACAGGAATGCCGCCGGACGCTGCTGCGCGCATGGCGGTCGCCTCGCGCTGGATGGTATCCTGCTCGGCCGATGGGCGCATGCGAAGGGCGTATCGTCGGCCAGCGGCGTCGATGCGCCAGACTGGTGCGTCGGAACCGCCTGCCGCAGGGACGGCCGTGGCGTGATCCGGGAGATGGAGCGCTGCCAGCACGGAGCGCGGAACTGCGGTCCGGGTCGCATCTTGACACACCTCGACAGGCCTCCCATGGGCAGGATGCGATCCTGCGCCGCTTCACTCGCGCGGCCGGGAACGCAATGCAACGTACGTCGGCCACCGCCCGCATACCGGCGTGCGGGCGCCGGCGCGCGGCGTTGCGGGGCTTGGGTCGCATCGTGCAGTGTGATCCCTTGTGCGGTGTGGTCTCCATGGAATCGCGATATCGCGTCCACGTCTCGTCCACGCGGGCTACGTCGCTGGACCTGTCGCTTGGCTGCGGGCGACGGGGGGCGCCGCCGCCCCTAGGCCGGGCACGTCGGATCCGGGGCGGGACGGCCGCCGCGGCTCCAATGCGCCTTCGGTCACGCCGCGACGAAGGCGGAGCCTCCTTGTACAGTCTTGCTCTTCCCCCATGTTCTCGGTGCCATCGGCGTCTTCCTCGCCTTGACCGTCGACGGAGTGCTGGTAGCCCGCCTCGGGCGGGCCCGCAAGGACCCAGAGTTCATCGAGTGCCTCGGGCCCTTCTCGCGGCCCCTGCTTGGCGCGCCCGCGACGGTGCTCGTCCTCGTGAGCGGCGTCTACTTCGCCACCAGCGCGTCGCGCAGTCTTGCGCCGCCTACGCTGCGGCCAAGGCAGGGGTAATCGCCTTCTCACGTCATCTCGCCCGGGAGGTGGCGGCGGACGGGATCCGCGTCAACTCATCGCACCGTCCGCCATCGAGAACGAGCGGATGCGCCGGTGGGTACCTGCAGAGCGGATGCAGGAACTCGCCGAGGAGTTCTCGCTGCGGAGCATCGGTCAACCGAAGGACGTCGCCGCCGACGCACTCGTCTTCGCATCCGACGCCGCTTCCTGGACGACGGGCATCACGTTCGACGTCGCTGGCGGCAAGATCATGGTGTAGGCCCCGGGGCCTGTGCCTGCACAGATGCGCCATGGGTCCGGTCGCGCGAAGGCGGGCAGGTGACGGCCGGCCGGACGGGGAAGGTGTCCGGCGTGCACGGCATCCTGCCCGGCATGATCGATATAACCGAGATCCGGCACGTCGCGCCAGACAGGGGGGCTGCGGGTCTGGGCGTCGCCGTCGGACCAGTCGCGCGCCTTGCAGGCTCTGCGCGCCCCGGCAGGGGACTGGGCCTGATCCGAAGTGCCCTGGGCGGGAGGGGAACGTCATTCTGGAAATGCTGCCGCTGACTCCCGATCGATGGGAGGATTACGCCTGCCTCTGCCGGCAGATGGGGCCGAACCGCTCCTGCTGGTGCATGTGGTGGCGCCAGGACGGTACGCCGCAGGAGGGCACGGCAAGGGAGCGGGCGCATGCCCTCGTGCTCAGGCCCGGGCCGCCGATCGGACTCATCGCCTACGAGGGCGGGGAACCGGTGGGATGGGCGGCCGCAGGTCCCAGGGAGGACTACCCGCGCCTGCAGGCGGGCCGGGACACGGCGCCCGTCGACGGACGTCCCGGCGTCTGGGCCGTCCCGTGCTTCTTTGTCCTCGAGGGCCGCAGGCGCCAGGGCGTGGCCAGGGCCCTCCTGGCGGCGGCGGTGGAGTTCGCTGCAGCCCATGGGGCGTCGGCCGTCGAGGGCGTGCCAGGCGATCCGGCCACCCGCCGGCGCACGCCTAGCGGCTCCTACACTGGGACGACCTCGATGTTCGCCGAGGCCGGCTTTGTCGAGGTGGCACGTCGCAGCCCGAAAGGCAGAGTGGTGATGCGGAGGGTGACCGGGCCAAAGTCCTCCGGCGCACATGGGCGTCCGCCGGTCGCAGGGACCGAGACGCCTTGACGTAGAACGGATGTTCTATTAGGTTGGTGGCAACGGTCGGGGAAGGGAGCGTGCGCATGCAGCCTCGCGGCGTCGATTTCATAGGCATCGCGGTGTCCGATATCCAGGCGGCCAAGGCATTCTACGGCGGCGTGCTCGGGCTCTCCCCCGCCGGGGCCTTCGGCGAGCACTGGGCCGAATATGACGCCGGCAACGTGACCTTGTCGCTGATCGAGGCGGACGCCGACGCGATCGCCAAGCGGCTCGCGGCCGGTCCTGAGGCCGCCATCGGGGTGGCGATCGCGGTGGAGGACGTCCAGGCGGCCGTGGACGAGCTCCGCGCGAAGGGCGTGCCGATCACGGTCGGGGCCACGGAGTTCCCGCCATGCTACATGGCCACGGTGCGGGATCCCTCAGGGAACTGGGTTTGGCTGCACCAGCGCAAGGACGGCGCCGAGGCGTATCGCGGCACGTGGCAGGAGGGATTGTGGTGGACATCGAGGTGCGCGACGTCGTGCTCTCGGGAGGCGTCCGGCTGCAGGTCGAGGAGGCGGGCAGCGGCCCTGCGCTCCTCCTGATGCACGCCGGCATCGCGGACCGGCACATGTGGGACCCGCAGTGGGACTGGCTTGCGCAGCGCTTCCGGACCGTGCGCTGGGACTTCAGGGGGTTCGGCGATACGCCGCACGTCGCGGGTCCCTTCAGCTACTCGGGTGACGTGCTGCGCGTCATGGACGCGCTCGGGATTGCGCAGGCCACGCTCATGGGCTGCTCCTTCGCGGGCAGCGTCGCCATCAAGGTCGCGGTGGAGCAGCCGGAGCGGGTGGAGCGGCTCGTGCTGGTGGGCTCGGGCCTTCCCGGGCACGAGGCCAAGAATCCTCCGGGCGTCGAGGACCTCTTCGCGCGGGTCGACGCCGCGTTCGCGCGCGAGGACGTGGCCGAAGCCTTCTCCTTGCTGGAACAGCTGTGGCTCGTGGGACCGTCGCGCAGACCCGACGAGGTCGATGCCGGCTACCTCGCGCGCGGCAGGCAGCTCCTGGCGAGGGCGGGCCGCCCCGACAACGGGGCGCAGTCGCTCGACCGCGACTGGTCCGCGGCGGGCAGGCTCGAGCACCTGCACATGCCTGTGCTGGTACTGGTCGGGGACCAGGACGTGCCCCACGTCGTCGAGGCTGGGCGCGAGCTTCAGCGTCGGCTGCCCCTTGCCCGCCTGCGCATCATCGAGCATGCGGCCCACCTGCCGAACCTGGAGCGTACTCAGCTGTTTGACGACATCCTCAAGGACTGGCTGGCCGAGACGGGCGGCATGAACCGGCATCCCTGAGCGCACGGGTGCAGCTGCGGCGCAGGGACACGAGAAGGCCTCTCCCGCGCCGCGAGACGCCATCCGATGAGGAGCCGCCAGCGGCTCCTCATCGCGTTGCGTCCGGGTGAACGGCTTGACCGGGTTGTTCACTCGGAGATCCGCCTGCGCGTGCGGGGCGCGTGTCGGCACGTGGGCGGTCGCCGCGGCGTGACTGGCGGCCCGGGCGGCGGCGCGCGCAAGCCTGAGAGGCATCTCGCCCCGCACCCAGACCCGGCCCGCTTCGATGGTCTACCTGGGCCGCGGGTCGTGCGGCAACCGGTGCCACGCGGCAGGGCACGGTGCGGGACCGCGTCACGCGCCGTAGATTCCCGCCTGGCGGCGCAGCATGTCCCGAAGCAGGTCGAGCATCGCGCTTGGCGCCACAACGCGCGCGTCTCCTCCCATGGCCAGGAAGATCCGGGCGAACAGCGGGATGTCCGACACCTCGATCTCCATGCGCAGGCGCCAGCCCATGCCCTGCGCAACCATCTCTCCGCTCATGTGCTCCGTCTCGCGCCGCCCCGCCTCTGTCAGGTCCACCTCCATCATCGTCGTCTCGGCGTCTGCGCGCACGTGCTCGTAATAGTCCTTGAGCGTCAGCGCCGCGATCTCGGGTCGCGGCGGCGGCGATTCGGCGCGCTCGGCCTCGAGGACGCGGTCGACGCGGAAACGCCTGATCGCCTGGCGAGTGAAGCAGTATGCGGGGCAGTACCAGAGGCCGTTCTGGGCGTAGACGCCGATCGGCTGGATGGCCCTGCGGCGCGGGCCGCCGCGCGCGCGGTAAAGGATCTCGACCACCTGGCGGTCGATGGCGGCCGCGAGCAGGAGGCCGAGGTGCGGTGCCTCGAGGTCGGTGCGGCGGCTGGAGAACTGGAGGCGATCGCGCATGCGGTCGATGCGCTGCTTCGCGTCGGGCGGCAGGTGGCCGAAGAGCTTGCGCAGCACCGAGCCGTACTCGGCGTCGAAGGGGAGCACGCCATAGTCCTGTAGCGACTGGTAGGCGAAGAAGAGCGACACCGCCTCGTCCACCGTAAACGCGAGCGGCGGCAAGGTGCGGTCATGGAGCACCAGATAGCCGCCGCCGGGCCCCGGGCGCGCTGCGAGCGGCACGCCGGCCGCCGACAGCTCGTGCAGGTACCGGAGCGCTGTCCGCCGGCTGACGCCGAGCTCCCGGGCGAGGTCCCGCGCGGTGAAGCTCCTGCCGCTGTGGAGCCTCAGGAGGACGTCCAGGAGCCGCTCGGATTTCGGCACGCGCTCACCTCTCCAGGTGAAATAGGGACAGTTCCTGTCATCATTATATGGTACGGTCGGGAGGCCCGAAAGTTCCGACCGGAGGGACGCCATGCGCCGCACCGTGCCCCTCGACGCCTACCGTGCGCTTCTCGCGCGCTACCTGCGCCCGCGCTCGGGTAAGGTGGCCGTAATGGTTCTCGCCCTGCTGGCCGCGACCGGCCTGCAGATCCTGACGCCCGCACTTGCCGGCGACTTCATCGACGCCGCGGTGTCCGGAGCAGGGCAGGGGCGACTCGCAAGCGTCGCGGCCCTCTTCCTCGGCGCAGGGTTTCTTGCGCAGGGAACCCGGCTTCTGGCGACGGGCCTCTCCGAGCAGGTGGCCTGGCAGGCGACGAACGACCTGCGCCTCGACCTTGCCCGCCACCTCCTGCGGCTGGATCCGGGATTCCATGCCCGCCATCTGCCTGGGGAGCTGATCGAGCGGGTGGACGGCGACGTCTCGCATCTCAGCAGCCTGCTGTCCAGGGCCGGCGCGGACGTCCTCGGCAGCGCCCTCCTGATCTGCGGCCTGATCGTGGCGCTGTTCGCGTTGCACGCCCTGCTGGGCGTCGCCTTCTTCATCTTCGTGCTGATCACGGCGTCGGCACTCGAGCTCGTCCGCCGGCGCACGGTGCCGAGGGAGGAGCGTAGCCGTGCCGAGAGCGCCGCCTTCTTCGGCTTCGTCGGAGAGGTGCTCGCCGCGGCGGAGGACTTGCAGCCGCTCGGTGCGGCAGGCTATGTCCTCGCGAGGCTGCGGGACCGGCTCGCGACGTGGCTGCCCATCTACGTGCGGGCACAGGCCGGCGCCTACGGCGTCTGGGTTGTGGCGCTCGTCGCGTTCGGGATCGGGGACGGCCTCGCCTACGCCTTCGGTGCCCACCTGTACGTCCAAGGGGCCTTGCCGCTTGGCGGGGTCTACACGCTGGTTGCCTATGCGCAGCTCGTGGCGCAGCCTCTCGGCACCCTGCGCGAACGCCTCGAGGAGTTGCAGGGCGCCGACGCCGGCATCCTGCGCATCCGGGAGCTCTTCAGCGAGCGCTCCTCGCTTGCGGACGGCGAGGCAGAAGTGCCCCCTGGGCCGCTTGACCTCGACTTCGAACGCGTCGGCTTCGCCTACCCGCCGGTCGTGGCAGGGGCAGGCGGCGGGCTTGGGGCGCTCCACGGGGTCTCCTTCCACCTCGCGGCGGGGCACCGCCTCGGCGTCGTCGGCCGCACCGGCGCCGGCAAGTCGACGCTTGGTCGCATGGTGATGCGCCTCTACGACCCCGAGGAGGGCAGCGTGCGGCTGGGCGGCGTGGACCTGCGCCAGTTGCGCCTGGAGGGCCTGCGCAGGCAGATCGGCTACGTCACGCAGGAGGTGCAGATCTTCCATGCGAGCCTGCGCCAGAACCTCACGCTCTTCGACGAGACGGCGAGCGACGAGGCCCTGCGAGGCTACCTCGAGCGGATCGGGCTGGGGCCCTGGCTGGCCCGCCAGCCGCAAGGGCTCGCGACGCCGATCGCATCGGCGACGTTGTCGGCCGGCGAGGCCCAGCTGGTCTCGATCGTGCGCGTGCTGCACAAGGATCCGCAGGTCGTGGTGCTGGACGAGATCGCGAGTCGGCTGGACCCCCAGACGGAAGCCGCGCTCGAGGAGGCCCTCGGCCACCTCCTCGAGGGGCGGACGGCGATCGTCATCGCGCACCGACGCAAGACGCTGGAGCGGGTCGACGACATCCTCGTTCTGGCGGACGGCGAGGCGGTCGAGTACGGTCCGAGGGCCTTCCTTGCGGCAGATCCCGCCTCTCGCTTCCGCAGACTCCTGCGCGAAGGACAGGAGGTGAGCGGTTGAATCGCGAGATCGCGCCGTCCCCCGCCCGGTTCGTCCGCGCGCTGATACGGGCGGAGCGGCCGGCGTATGCCCTCACCGCCGCCGCATGGATCGTCTGGCACAGCCTGCCGCTCATGGCGGGCGTGCTTGCGAAGTGGTTCTTCGACGCGCTCCTGGGCCGGGCCCCGATCGGCCTCGGCCCGTATGCCATCGTCGCGCTGGTGGTCGCGACAGGTGCCGCCCGGGCGGCCGCGATGCTCGTCGCGGCCCGGGCGGGCACCCCGATGCGCTTTCGCATGCGCTCGCTCCTGCAGCTCAATATCCTACGGCAGGTCCTGCAGCTGCCCGGCGCCCGTGCGCTCGAGGGCAGCGTCGGCGACGCCGTCTCCACCCTGCGCGACGACGCCGAGCAGGCCGCGCTCGCGGCGGACTGGCCGTACGACGCCTTGGCGGGGTCCGTCTTCGCGGGCGGCGGCATCGCCATCCTGCTCCTCGTGAACGCGCGGCTCACCGCGCTCGTCGTCCTGCCCATCGCGGTCCTGCTCGCGCTGGCGAACGCCGTGCGTGCCCGCCTCGTCCGGGCACGTGCGCAGAGCCGGCAGGCGACGGCGGATGTGACGGGGGGCGTCGGCGAGATCTTCCATGCGGTGCAGGCGGTGCAGGCCGCGTCAGCCGAGGAACGCGTCCTTGCCCACCTGGGGCGGCTCGGCGAGCGTCGCGCGCGCACCGCGGTGCGCGACGTCATGCTGGACGCGGGCTTCGACGCGGCGTTCAGCTATGCGATGCGTGCCGGTGCGGGCATCGTGCTGCTTCTGGCCGCTGCCGACCTGCGCAGCGGTACCTTCTCGGTCGGGGACTTCGCGCTCTTCGCGACCTACCTCATGCAGGTCGCCGATTACATGGGCTTCGTCGCGTACCTGATCTCCTCGTACCAGCAGTCTGCCGTCAGCTTCGGGCGCATGCTGCGCATGATGCGCGGCGTGCCGCCCGCCACCCTCGTGCGCGGGTGGGAGGAGGGGCCGACGCGCGAGGAGACGCCGGCACGGCACGCGGCCACCCCCTTCGAGACCCTGACGGTGCGGGAGATCTCGGTGACGCACGACGGCGGCCGCGGGCTGTCCGGCGTCTCCTTCACCATGGAGCGGGGAAGCATGACGGCCGTCGCCGGCGGTACCGGCGCCGGCAAGACGAGTCTCGTGCGCGCTCTGCTGGGCCTCGTGCCGGCAGGGGGCGAGATCCTCTGGAACGGCCTCCCGGTCTCGAACCCGAGGGAGTTCATGGTGGCGCCGAGGGTCGCCTACGTGCCGCAGGTGCCGGCGCTCCTCAGCGGTACCGTGCGGGAGAATGTCGCCATGGGACGCCCGCTCGCGGATGGGGAGCTCAGGCGGGCGGCTGCGGACGCCATGCTGTCGGGCGATCTCGAGGGCATGCCCGCCGGCTGGGACACTCCCGTCGGGCCAGGCGGCGTCCGGCTTTCAGGGGGACAGGCCCAGCGCGTCGCCATCGCGCGGGCGCTCGTGGGCAGGCCGGACCTGCTCATCCTGGACGACGTCACGAGCGCCCTCGATGCGGAGACAGAATATCAGCTCTGGCGTCGGCTCGCGGTCACAGGACGGACATGCCTCATCGTCACGAGCAGGCGGCAGCTGCTGCGGGAGGTGAACGAGGTCGTCTGGCTCGAGGACGGCAGGCTGTGCGGCATCGGGACCTATCCGGAGCTCGCCCGCCAGGGTCTGCAGGCGCGCTAGTATTACTCCGTTAAGGTTCGCCAGAAAGCGCGATGCGGCACGGAATACGACGTTCGCAGATGGGGCAGACCCCAGTCCATAGGGCAAGGATGCGCTGCATGTCCTGGCGGACACGCGGGAGAGTCAGCCGTTTTTTTACCCTGAAGCTGCTGTCGGATGAGAAAGTGATAGGCCACGGAAACGAGCGTGACGTGACGCTGCCAGCCTGGCCAGCGGCGTCCTTCGAAATGGTCGAGCCCAAGTTCGTCCTTGAGTTGCCGGCAGTCGAACTCGATGCGCCAGCGAAGCTTGGCCGTGCGGACGAATGCCTGCATGTCGATGTCTGCTGGCAGGGTTGAAAGCCAATAGTGCGACGGTTCCTCCTGATCCTCGGGCCACTCGGTCAGGAGCCACTCTTCCGGCTCCGGCCACTTGCCGTGAAAGGAATCGCGGGGGGCCGGATGAACCCGCTGCCTGTAGAACTTGGACGTCTTCTTGCCCGCACCGTAGTCCCAAGAGACCGTTTGCCACGCCTCAGCGGGCGCGGAGCGCGCCATTGCCTCCACCGACATCGGACGGGCATCGCCGTAGTCCCAGCACACGGGTGGTCGCCCCATGCGACTGCGACGAGCCTTAGGTGCACCGGGCACGTCAGCAGGCCAGACCCCCGTGCTCGCCTGCACGCCAACCGCGTAGTCACCCGTCTTGGTCGTGGTGTCGTACATGGCCACGCGCAGCGGCCCGTACCCTGCTCCGGACAACGCCGTCGCTGGTGCACAGCGGAGGTCGAGAGAAGAAAGAAGCACCGAGCACGAACGGCTCGACACTGCCGCGGTGCTACTGTATGGTCATCGCAAGTCAGACACAGAAGTGTGGATGAGTTTCAAGGCAGTCGCTCCATCGAGCGGGCAGTTTACGAGGTCTTTCAGATCTCTCAGCGACCGGAGCCGTAACTCCTCGACGGCAATGTGACGGAGCAAGCTTTCGCCATCGATCGACGCAGCCCCACGAGAGAAATATATGGAGCAAAGCTTCCGGTCGGGCTTGTCCGGATCATACACAGCATAACGGTCATGCTTCTTGCCTTCGACTTCACGCGCGTCCAACTTGGCGGTTAGCGCCCGTTTTATGTCCCTAATCTGCATACGTTCAATCTGAACTAAACGCCGAAAACTGACCGGACAAAGTGCAGGGTTCTAAGAAGGTGCGGAGATAACTCCACTCCATTGGAAACGTCCGCTTCCAATTCCTCTAACATTTCTTCCATCGTGGCCACTAAGTCGCTCTTGGCCTCGGCATCGGTGGCTCCAACGCCATGGAACGGCAGGCCATCAACGACGATGGCCACGCTACGCGGCGATCCGAATAGTTGGACTGCCGGGAACGACCGAACCGTGGTTTTGTCAATGCCCTGAGTCCCAGCTGGAACGTTGACCCGCATAGAGAGAGTGTTCCCGGAGTCAGCCGGACCACACACGATCAAACCCACGGGTGCGTTCCCGCTTGCGGCAGGCAGCAGCGTTGGCATAACGGGCGGGTCCAGCGGCTTGACGTTGGGCATTCCAATCACAAACCCGTTGTGTGAGAGAGAAGCCGCCAGGTCGAGGTTCTGCATGGGCTAAGCTCCTTCCAGCCCGAGAAAGGCCGGTATGCTGTCGAGCAGGTCGTGCGCCTTCCTAGCGCACGCGACGATTCCGGAGACGTCACTATCACCATCATGCCGCACCTCACCCTCTGGCCCACGGAAGAATACCCCAAGGCCCGGGAGGGCAACGAGCGGTTCTTGAACGGTTGCCTCGATCCAGACGAATCTGCGGTCCCGGACAAACGGCTCGACCCTCACGTCGGCCATGCTGACCTCGTTTGGGTTCGACGGCTGTGCTGGGTTTGCCCTAAGGAAATGGAAACCCATTAGCCAGTCGTCACGCACCTGCGGTCTTCCCCCGGTGCACGCGTGAAGCAGATCGGCCGAGTCCCCATTGACGCTCCACTTAGCGCGTAACTGAACGATTGGGCTGACGAAGAGGACAGGCCGAAGGTACCGGCGAGCTGCATGTAGAGCGGCAAGGAATTCACGGGTGATCTCATCGAACGCTACTATGCGTTGAGCGCCATCCACGGTCTCCAGGTTTCGCTCACACTGGAACTGGCCCTGGTCGACGAGCACCCGGATCACAAGACCGTTCCCCCTGGCCATCACACACGACGGTGGCGTGCCGGGAGTTTCAAGATGCGCGAGTTCAAGTTGCGACTGAAGAGCGGCATACATCTCCCCATAAGCGGCAGACGTAGGGCTGGCCGCCCAAGCCGGGATCTGCAGGGTCAGCGTGTAGGACATCAGAACGGGTCCACCATGAATCAAGGAGGGCGCCACGCCCGAGGGGTCGGATCCCATCAGCCACACCCCTCCTACCCTGTTTCTGAAGATAGCACACGCTAGTTAGAATTTGACAAGTCGCCTTCGATCACCTCCAGTGGGGGCGTCATGACCTAGCTGAGCGCGACGGTCAGGGCGCTGCGACCGTCTTCCCGGTCGCGGAAGAGCATTGGGAGGCGGCCTCCCGCGAGGAATTCATGGCGTTTGCCCGGCAGTGGGGCGAGGACAACGCGGATAAAGTCGCTCCAGACCTAGCCTAGAGCCGGGAGCCCCGCCCTCTCGCAATGGAGGGCGGGCGTTTCTCGCTCACCTGGGCAGGCATGGGAAGGCGGGTACTGTGCACTCCGGATGGCCCGTTCACATCAGCGCTTCGGAATCGACATAACTTATGTGCTGAATCGCCATAAGTCATGTCGATTCTCTGGCCGGGACAAGCATCAGGACATTGGAGGCGAGGGAACCGCTGAAGACGGGCGTCTTGTTCAATTCGGGCACGTCTCTGTTCCGTCGGACTGGACGGCAAGCAGCGACAGTGTCAGTGCGCCAACGAGCGGAACGCTGCAAGCAAAGTGAGGTTCCACCTCGTCAATGAACATATGTTTGGGTTCTTGCTCCACGTGGACGCCGTCCTACTTGACTTCGGACTCCATTGCGCAAGCGAAAGGAGCGGAGCGACCCCGATAGGCTGACCCGACGAGGATCGCATCTTGGATTTCTACTGCGGTTCGCCCACGAGCGCGTGAATGGCCTCCAGCGTGGAGTAGACATCGTGGGTTGGACCGTCTTCGCTGGCGAAGGCGCCGTCGTCGCGCTGGCTTTGCAGCAGTGCGCTTCGCGCTTTCCTGATCAGCGCATGCCCCGGATCGACGCCGCCTGCGAAAAGGCTGACGATCAGCCAGGCAAGGCCGCTCGCGGAGATGTCCGAGATGCGCGCGTAAAGGCATGACATCAGCTTCTCGGCGGCCACCCGGTCATCCATGGCCCAAAACAGGGCCGCGGCAAGCCAGTTGGCGTGCAGAAAGGACGGCACCGATCCGTCTTGCGTGAGTGTTCGTTTCAGAAATTCCGCTGCCTTGCGCCCGGCGCTGCCGACCCCGGCGCGCGCAACCCAAAGGCCGGCGTTCGCCGTCAGATACGCCTGCGCCATGGGATTCCCCGGCATGGCCCAGCGCGGCGCGAAGTTCGCCTGCTCAGCATCCTCCTGCCAAGAACCGTCGCCGGACTGCCGTCCGACCAGAAACGCTACAGCCTCTTCAAGCAGTGGATGACCGGGATGGAGGCCGGCCTGTTCGGCTTGCGCGAGGCGGAAGCAGGTGGCGTCGATGCTGCTGTAGTTGGGCGACCACGGCGGCAAGAAGCCACCGTTAGATCGTTGGCCTGCCAGCAGTGCAACAACGCTTGCCCCAAGCGACCTACCGCTCAGCAGATACTCCAGACGCGCCTGCTCGAACGGGGTTCCCGCGCGGCGGACGAACCCTGCAGCCCTCTCCAAAGTGGGATCGACCATGGCTCGCCTCCACCTGCGGTTGTATAGCGGTCGATGGGGTTGAAGCCACCTAGCATTTGACTGCCGCCCGCTCCTTACCTGCCTATGCGTTAATTGCATGTACTTCCCCGAACGTGGGTTACTTAGGATCGGAATGCAGCCTAGGCTAGCCGTGTCGCGCGAGCGCGCCATGGGTTCACCTTCGCTCGTCGACCAGGTCCGGCACGGGACGCGGGCACTACGCCGGCTAGGTTGCCACATGCCGCGGCGAGTGGATACGATGGGAGCACTCGGGCAATCGTGGGCCCGGGAGGACTACGCTGCCAAGAGGCCTACGGGGGTACACTTTGGACATCGGAGACCGCATGAAGGGGCTCGCCTTCATCCAGGTGCGCGCCGCGCGCGAGGCGGATGGCGGCCTTCTCGACTTCTCCCTGGCGTCGCTCGAGCAGCTCGACGCGCTGATCAGGCGGGACGTGGCGCCGCAGCCCGCGGAGCCGGAGATGCTGGCCGAGGTGATCGGCGCTTACCTCGGCGAGACGATCGTCCGCCGCCTCGGCGGGCTGTGGCGCGAGGAGGGCGGACAGCCGACGCTCGAGCTGGACGGCCTGCGCCTGGACCCCTTGCGCCGGGCCTTTCTCCGGGTGACCGAGGGCGAGGGACGCAGCCTCGCCGCATATTTCCGCGCTGTGCAGGCGGCCAAGGAGAGCGGCGCGCGCGAAGGGGGCATCGAAGATGCCTGATGGCAGCGACGTGCTCGTCGTCGGCAGCATCAATATGGACCTCATGCTCGAGGTCGCGGCGGCGCCGAGGCCCGGCGAGACGATCCTCGCGCGGGGCGGGGAGCTCCTGCCGGGAGGCAAGGGCGCGAACCAGGCGGTCGCGGCGCGCAGGCTCGGCCTCAGGGTGCGGATGGCGGGGCTAGTCGGCGACGACGCGGTCGGTACAGCCCTGCGGCGAGGCCTCGAGGCCGAAGGTGTCCTGACCGATACGGTGGGCGCGGTGCGGGGCATGAGCGGCATGGCCGCCATCTCCCTGACGCCGGACGGCGAGAACGCGATCACCGTCGCCCAGGGCGCGAACGCCGAGCTCTCGCCCGAGCGCATCCTGGCCCTGCCCGACGCGGTCTTCGCCTGCAGGGCGCTCCTGCTGCAGCTCGAGGTGCCGCTCGAGGCGGCCGTCGCCGCGGCGAGGCGCGCCCGCGCCGCGGGGGCGCTCGTCCTGCTGAACCCCTCGCCGCCAGGGCGGCAGCTGGCGGATCTCCTCGCCCTCTCGCACTGGATCGTGCCGAACCGCCTCGAGGCGGAGATCCTCACGGGCAGCCGCGATCCGTCGGCCGCGGCCAGGGCGCTCCTCGCCCTCGGGCCCGAGGCCGTCTTCATCACGCTCGGCGCGCAAGGGGCCCTCGTCGTGACGGCGGCGGAGGAGCGGCTGGTGCCGGCGCCCGCGGTGCAGCCCGTCGACACGACAGGGGCGGGCGACGCCTTCCTCGGCGCGCTCGCCTACGGGTTCTGCCATGGCCGGGACCCCTTCGCCGCGGCTCAGTTCGCCGCGGCGGCCGGGGCGGCGGCCACCCAGCGCAAGGGGGCGCAGGCCGCCCTGCCGACGCTCGCCGACCTTGAGGCCTTCCGGCATACCGTCTGACCCGCCGACCGATGTCTTATGAGCAGGTGATAGCACTTGGGCGTTGAAATCTACCCATTGCACTGGCTGCAGGCGGAGGCCGTAGCGCTCGGCTTCGGCCCGGCCGCCATCCTCGTGGCTCAGTGGGCCGGTGCCGGCGCGGTGCTGCTTCTGCTCGCAGGCATCGTCCTGTGGCCGCGCCGTGGCGAGCGGGTGCGTCGGGCGATCGTCCACGCCTTCTTTGCGGGGGTGCTCGCGTATCTCCTGGCGGCGCTGCTTGCGAGTTCCTTCCCGATCGCGCGTCCGCCCGCGGCGACGGGCGGGCTCGTCCGGGCCCTGGTGGCGATGCCCCAGTCGTCGGCCTTTCCGTCCCGCCTCGGGGCCTTTCTCTTCGGGGCAGCGGCAGGTCTCTGGGGCGCCGGGGAGGACGCCGTCGTGCTCGGCTTCGCCTACGCCGCCCTGGCGGCGCTCGGCGAGATGGTCGCGGGCCTCTACTTCCCGAGCGACGAGGTAGGGGCGCTGATCCTCGGCGTCAGCTCGGCGGTGGCCGTGCTGCTGGCCCAGGGCCTCTTCGCGGGACCGGTGGAGGCCCTCTTGCACCTTGGGGGGTGGAAGGCATCGCGCCCGCCACGCAGAGGCGTCCGGTAGGGAGACTGCGGAAGGGGCTCTCGATCCTCTTCACCCTGGCCTTCGCAGCCGTCGTGGCCCTCGCCGCGGGGGGCACCTATGCCTACCTGCGCCTGCCCGACCTGAGGGCCCTGCCGCAGAAGGTGCGCCAGGAGCTCAGCCTGCACCAGAGCCGATGGGTGCCGCTGCGCGATGTGGCGCCGAGCCTTGTGACGGCGCTGCTCGCCACGGAGGACAGGACTTTCTGGAGCAACCCGGGGGTGAGCTTCGAGGGCATCGCGCGCTCCGTGCTCGTCGACATGGCGTACGGCCGCTTCGTCGAGGGCGGGTCCACCCTGACGCAGCAGCTGGTGCGCGACCAGCTGCTGAACGACCAGAAGACGGTGCCACGCAAGCTTGAGGAGATGGTCCTGGCCATCGCGCTCACCCGTCTCGACCCGAAGCGGGAGATCCTGACGCTCTACCTGAACCAGGTCTATCTCGGCCACGGCGCCTACGGCATCTTCGCGGCATCCGAGACCTACTTCGGCCGGACTCCCGCCGAGCTCACCCTCGCCCAGAGCACTCTTCTCGCCGGTCTGCCCCAGGCTCCGAGCTACTACGATCCCCTCGCCGACCCGAAGGCCGCAGCCCAGCGCCAGGCCCAGGTGGTGGCGGCGATGGAGCAGGCGGGAGCGCTCACCCAGGCACAGGGGCGTGCGGTGCTGAAGGCGCCGTGGGGATTGCGCTGATGCACCCGGACATCACGGTTCTGCGCTTCTTCGCAGGCCAGCCGCACTGGCTCTTGCCGCTGGCCATGGGCCTGACCTCCATCGGCTCCTTCGGTGGCGTCTGGCTCCTTCTGGGGGCAGCGCTGCTCCTGCGCCGGGGGGATGGGCGCAGGCTCGGCGTCACGATCCTCCTCGCCCTGCTCCTGGTCCTCCTCGTGGTGGACCTCGTCCTCAAGCCGCTCGTCGGCCGCCCGCGCCCCTTCCTCGTGCTCGGCCGCGCGATCCTGCTGGGGCCCGTGCCTGGCGGCGCGTCGTTCCCTTCGGGTCACAGCGCCGCGGCGTTCGCCGGCGCCGGCACATGGGGCGGGCAGGGCCGTCGGGGGACGATCCTCGGCTACGTCTACGCGGCGGCGGTCGGCTGGTCTCGCCTGTACCTTGGCGCCCACTGGCCGAGCGACGTGGTCGCCGGAGCCGTCATCGGGATCCTGCTCGCCTCTCTCGCGCGTTTCCTAGCCGCCCGCTTCATGCCGGGCGAATCCCAATCAGGAGGTGCCGTCTGACATGGAAGCCACGCGCGCACGCATCCTTGGCATCGGGGCCTACTCCCCGGAGCGGGTGCTGACGAACCACGACCTCGAGAAGATGGTGGACACGAGCGATGCCTGGATCCTCGAGCGCACGGGCATTTCGGAGCGCCACATCGCCGCCGAGGACGAGGCCGCCTCGGACCTCGCGACGCAGGCCGGCAGGCGGGCCATCGCCGACGCGGGCCTCTCGCCCGACGACATCGACCTCCTGATCTGCGCGTCGGTCACGGGCGACATGCCGTTCCCGGCGACCGCCTGCTTCGTCCAAGCGAACCTCGGCCTCAAGAACGCGGCCGCCTTCGACATCGCCGCCGGCTGCACGGGCTTCCTCTACGGCCTGAACCTCGTGCAGGGGCTGATCCGCGGCGGAGCCTACCGGCGCGTCCTCCTGATCGGCGGCGAGGTGCTCTCGCGCACCCTCGACTGGACCGATCGCGCCACCTGCGTGCTCCTCGGGGACTCCGCAGGCGCCGTCGTGCTCGGGCCCGCCGGCGACAGCGACAGCGGCATCCTCGCGACCCGCGTCGCGAGCGACGGCACGAAGGCCAACCTCCTCTACATCCCGGGGGGTGGCTCGCGCAACCCGGCGAGCCACCGCACGGTGGACGAGCGCATGCACTACTTCAAGATGAACGGGCGCGAGACGTTCAAGCACGCGACCCGCAACATGGCCGCGATCGCAAAGCAGGTACTCGAGGACTCGGGCCTCGGCCTCGAGGACGTCGACCTCCTGGTGCCGCACCAGGCCAACCTGCGCATCATCACCTACATCGCGGAGCAGCTCGGCCTGCCGATGGAGAAGGTCTACACGAACGTGCAGCGCTACGGCAACACGTCCTCGGCGTCGATCCCGCTGGCGCTCACCGAGGCGAGGCAGAACGGCAGGCTGAAGGCCGGCGACGTCGTGCTGATGGTGGCGTTCGGCGCGGGTCTCACCTGGGGAGCGACGCTGCTGCGCTGGTAGAGGGGCTTGGCGGCGACCGGCGGGTCCATGGCGCAGGGCACCGCGATCCCATGCGGATCGCGGTGCCCTGTCTGCAGGCTGCGCCTCTTGGGCGCAACGCAAACCTGCCCCGCGAAAGCCTTGCGGGGTCAGGGCCGCCCCGACATCCTTGTGGTGATCAGCGCCCGGGGTGCCCACATCGATCCCAGGTCCAATATTCGCGTCATGCAGATTTCGCGATACTGGAGCCGGAGGAGGTCTGAGACATGCCGGATCACCGCTCCCGTACGGCAGGACCCATGCCCTACACCCATGCAAGGCATCTCGTGCATCCCTTGCGCGGGCTCATCCTGTCGCCCGCCGCCCTCGTGCGGCGTCTGGGGCTGCCGAAGGACGCAGTCGTGCTGGAGGTGGGGCCGGGTCCCGGCTACTTCAGCGTCGAGGTCGCGAGGAGCATTCCCCAGGGAACGCTGTGGCTCCTGGACGTGCAAGGGGAGATGCTCGCGATGGCACGAGAGCGCATCGCGCAGAGCGGCCTTGCCAACGTGGAGTACGTGCAGGGGGACGCGCTTGCGCTGCCGATGGGCGAGGGGAGCTTCGACGCGGCGTTCCTCGTCGCGGTGCTCGGCGAACTGCCGGATCCCGGGCGGGGCCTTGCCGAGCTCCACCGCGTGCTGCGGCCCCTTGGGCTCATGTCGGTCACGGAGCAGATCGGGGATCCCGATGCGCGCCCGATGCACGAGGTGAAGGCCCTCCTGGAGGCGGCCGGCTTCACGGTGGAGAGGACGTTCGGGCGCGGTCGGACGTTCACGGTGAACGCCAGAAGGTGAGGAGCCTGCAGGTCACCGTCGGCTCTAGCCGCCGCCCGCCCCAGCTGGGAATCCCATCAGCTTCACCCACAGGGGATTGTGGCCCTGCGGCCCGTGGTAGGCGTAATACCAGGTGCCGGGGTTCGTCGGCCAGAGCGTCCATGGCCCCGTGTACTGGATCGGCGACACGGATCTGGGCTGTGTGCCCTTGAGAAACCACTCGTAGTATGAGGGCGTCGTCGCGTTCGGCAGCATGCCGTCCAGGGTCGCCATCGGCGAGCGCACAACGCCCGGCGGGCGCTGGAAGTCGGGCGGCGGGTTGCTATTCTCCGCGAGCGCCATGTAGTCGGCCCAGACCGGTCCCGCCGTTGCGGCCCCCTGGCCCGTGAGCGGGTGGTTCGGCTCGTCGTTGCCGACCCAGACCACGGTGACGAGCCGCGAGGAATAGCCGGCGAACCATCCGTCGTAGAGGTTGTTCGTCGTCCCGGTCTTGCCGGCCACCGGGAAGCTCAGGTTCTGGCTCAGGCCGTAGCCCGTCCCGCCCGCGTTGAAGACGGCCTCCATCAGCTTCGTCATGACGAAGGCGATCTGCGGCGAGACGGCCCTGTGCGCCGTCACCCTCGCTCTGTAGACCACCTTCCCCGACGGGCCGACGACGCGGGCGACGATGTGCGCGTCGTGCCAGACGCCGCCGTTCGCGAACGCCTGGTAGGCCTGCGCCATCTCGATCGGCGAGATCGAGGCCGTGCCGAGCGTGATCGTCAGGTTGTTCGGCAGGGGCCCCGGGATGCCGAACGCCTCCGCGGTCTTGATGATGGCCGGCGGCCCGACGATGTCTGCCCATTTGATGGCGATGACGTTGTCGGAGATGGCGAGCGCGCGGCGCACCGGCAAGGGGCCCGCCACCTCTCCGCCGGCGTTGCGCGGCTGGTAGCGCTGGCCGTCGACGCCGACGAACGAGACGGGGCTGTCGCTCATGATCGACGCCGCCGTGTAATGCCCCGTGCCGAGCAGCGTCGCGTAGAGGAACGGCTTGAACGTGGATCCCACCAGGCGGTAGGCGTCGATGGCCCGGTCGAAGGGGGCGGTCGTCGCGTCGCGGCCGCCTACGAGCGCCCGCACGCCGCCGGTGCGGGGGTCGAGCGAGACCAAGGCGCCTTCCGGCTCGGGAGCTCCTTGCCAGGTGCTCTGCACCGGCGGCATGGCGTTGGCCACCGCCTGGTCCGCCGCGAGCTGGTCATGCAGGTCGAGGGTCGTGTAGATCTTGTAGCCGCCGAGCGGCAGGTCCTGCGCCAGGCTCGGATCCTTGCCCTGCAGCTCCTGCAAGGCCGCCTCGAAGGCGTATGGCGCGATCGGCGCCGAGCTGGCCGAGGAGGCGAGGTTCAGGGGCTCGGCGGCGGCGGCCGCCTCCTGCCCTTTGGTGATGTAGCCCATGGCCTGCATGCGATGCAGCACCCAGGCGCGGCGCGAGCGCGCGAGCCCCGGCTGATGGTACGGGTCGTAGGCGCTCGGCGCCGCGACGAGCCCGGCCAGGAGGGCCGCCTGGGAGAGGTCGAGCTGCGAGACGGGGATGCCGAAATAGGTGCGGGCGGCCTCGCCGACACCCCAGGCGCCCTCTCCGAAGTAGACGGTGTTGAAGTACATGGTGAGGATGTCGCGCTTCGGGAAGGTCGCCGTGAGCCGCAGGGCGAGGAAGAGCTCCGCGAACTTGCGCGACACGGTGCGTTCCTGCGTCAGGAAGAGGTTCTTCGCAAGCTCCTGCGTCAAGGTGGAGCCGCCTTCCACGACACCGCCGTGGGTCAGGTCGACGAGGGCGGCGCGCAGGAGCGAGGTGGGGTTCACGCCGATGTTGGTCCAGAACGTCCGGTCTTCCGTCGCGACGATCGCCTGCTGCAGGTCCTGCGGCAACTGGCTGTAGGAGACCGGGATGCGGCTCTCAGGCGAGAGCGTGCCGATCAACTGGCCCGTCCGGTCGTAGACCAGGGTCGGGGCGATGGTGGCCGAGGCCGGCAGGGGCATGAGGAAGGCGCCGAGTCCCGCGGTGACGATGAGACCTACGAAGAGCGTCAGGGCCGCCAGCAGGTAGCGAAGCCCGCCGAAGCCGTGACGGACCCGGTGCCGGCCCTTGGCCGCCGCCACAAGACCACCTCCTTCCCCCGGAGGTAGTCTTGGGCGAAAGAGGGGGCGGTCAATCGGAAAACTGCATGCAGAAAGGGCAATCGGCCCGATGCGCTGTCGGACGCGCCCGATTGCTGTCGCCGGCGGCAGTCGGGCCACCGAACGCCTGCACGATCGCCATGGAGCTCGGTACGACACGCCGCGCGGAGCGATGCTGCATGCGGCGGGCAGCGGCAAGGGGGGATGTCCCGTTCAGCAAAGCTTCACGCCCGGGCGGTTGACCTTCCCTCTGCCCGCTGATACCCTTGCCCGTATACTTGCGCCACCGTCCTGGGCCCGCACGAAGCCCCGGCGCTGCGTCACCACCGGAGGGATACCTTGGAAGCCTATGATCTCGTGATTGTCGGCGGCGGCCCGGTCGGCCTCTTCGCGGCCGCCATGGCAGGGCTGCACGGGATGACCACCGCGATCGTCGAGAGCCTGCCGCAGCTCGGCGGGCAGCTGACGACCCTCTACCCTGAAAAGCGCATCTTCGACGTGGCAGGCTTCACGTCGGTGACAGGCGCGGACCTTGCCGACGCCTTGATCGCCCAGGCCCTGCACTACCGGCCGGCCTTGCGGCTCGGGGTGACGGCCGAGACCCTGAGGCCCCTCGACGACGGAGGATACGTCCTCGTGACGAGCGGCGGGCAGCTCGCGACGCGCACCGTCCTCGTGACGGCGGGGCTAGGGGCGTTCGCACCCCGCCGGCTGCCCGCCGAAGGCGCCGGGAGGTACGAAGGGGCCGGCGTCTACTACGTGCCGCCGGCGTTGCGGGAATTCCGCGGCAAGGACGTCGTGGTGGTGGGCGGTGGCGACACCGCCCTCGACTGGGCGTGGGAGATCGCCCAGCACGCGCGCAGGGTCTACCTCGTGCACCGGCGCCCGGAGTTCCGCGCCCAGAGCGGCAGTCTCGACCGGATCCGCCAGCTCGCGAACGTCCACCTGAAGGCGCCCTGCGAGCTCAAGGCGGTGCAGGGCGGCGATACCCTCACCCATGCGGTGCTCGAGCATCTGGAGGGCGGCGGCGCCGAGACGCTCGCAGCCCAGGCCATCGTCTCCGGCCTGGGCTTCCATGCGCAGCTCGGGCCGCTCAAGGAGTGGGGCCTGACGTTCCAGGGGTCGCACGCCATCGCGGTGGACCCCGCGACGATGGCCACCAATCTGCCCGGCGTCTACGCCGCCGGCGACATCGCGGCCTATCCCGGCAAGGTGAAGCTGATCGCGACCGGCTTCGGCGAGGTGGGCATCGCCATGGGACCCATCCGCGCGCACGTGCATCCCGAACGGAAGGGTGCCCTGCCGCACAGCACCAGCCTCAAGGCCGTGGCGGATCGCCCCACGGTGTGACGGCGGGCGCCGGGACAGCGCTCGCCGGACCGGGTCGCGCCGAACCGGCCGGGGTTGTGGCCGGCTCGCGACATCTGACACGCCGAGGACCAGTCGGTCATCTCCTCGGCCGGCGCGGGCGCAAGTCACTTCCGCCCGACCCGAACGCCCCGCCGGGCCCTGCCTCAGAACGTGGGAGACTGCCAGGAAGCGCCGCCGTCGTGCGAGACGAGCACCTTGCCGCTGCCGCTGCGGCTGCCTGCGAGCCAGAGCGTCCCACCGGGAAGGGCGGTCAGGGCGAGCGGCTGGAAGAAGTACGGTGTCGCGGCGTGCGGCACGCTGGTCAGCGGCAGCTGGCGCCATGTCTGCCCGCCGTCGCCGGTCGCGGTGAGCGCCAAGGTGTCGTTCGGGCTTCCGGGCTGCCAGGAGAGGAAATAGGCGCTTTGCGCGGTGCCGGCCAGAGGACCGGCCTGCAGGCCGTAGAGGCTCTCGGGCGCCGGCTGGTACATGCCCTGCTGTGCGAAGAGGGCCGCGCCCAGGATCTCCTGCCAGTGCTGGCCGAGGTCGTGGGTGACGTAGGCGACGTACGGCTGGTGCTCCACCTGCCCGGACGACGAGGTCAGGAGCAGCCAGGCGGTGTCGCCCGACGCTGCGATCGACGCAGTCCAGCCCTGCGCCAGTCCGAGGCTCGGGCTGTAGGATTGCGTCCAGGTGCTGCCGCCATCCTGCGTGAGCCAGACCTCTGGTGCCGCGTTCTGGCCCTGCGTGACCGCCCACCCGGTCGTCCCGCCGCTGAAGCTCACGGCGCTCACGCCCTCGAGGCTCTCGGCCTGCCAGGGCCCGTCGGGCCCGGTGGCCTGGTAGAGGGTGCCCTTCGCCGTCAGGATCTGCCCAAGCGAGTTGCCGTCGAGGGCGAAGGCGGATGCGGGGCCGAGCGACGCCGCGACTCTCTGCCAGGTGGAGCCGCCGGTCCAGGCGAGGATCTGGCCGCTCCCCGTCAAGGCATAGCCGCTCTTGAGACTCAGGAAGGCGATGGCCTCGATGGTCTGGGTCCCGCTGTAGATGCGCGTCCAGGTCTGGCCGCCGTCGCCCGTCGCGAGGACGATGCCCTGGCCCGCGAGGAAGCCCTGGTCCGGACTCAGGAACTGCACCGCGTCAAGGGCGGGCAGGGGCCCGTGGAAGTACCCTACCGCCGTGTTCGCCTGCGTCTTCTTGTGGCGTGCCGGGTGCCGGCTGACAGCCACGGCTCCGCAGCCCTGGACGAGCAGCGTCACGGCGAGCAGTCCGAAGAGGTGCCTGAGAGCCGTGCGGCCGTGGGTCTTCACTGGCATGCCTCCCGTCGGACCGCGTTCCGGTGGTGGGGCGGCGTCGCCCCGGGACGGAGCGGTCGCTTCATCCTTAGATTAGATGCCCGCACCGACACAATACTCCCCGAGGTTGTCCGCGCTGAACGTATCGGTGTCGTACGTCTGCGTGGTGCCGGTCTGCACCACGCAGACGCCGCGCCCCGCAGGCGTGATGCTGGTGCCCGAATAGGACTTCCAGAACCGGTCGGCGAGCAGCTGGGTGGTGTCCTGGGCCGTCACGGGCTGGGGCACGCCGAAGTAGACGCCTGCACCGTAGCCGGCCGCCTGCACCGCCGCGCTCCAGGAGTTGATCCAGGCGATCATCTGCTGCTCCGTGGCCGAGCCGGTGCTCTCGACGTCGACGAAGATGTAGGCCCCCTTGGGATAGCCGACGGTCTCGGCCGCATTGATGGCCTCCTGGGCGCGCTGCTGGCCGGTCTCGCTCGTGAAGGCGGACGTCCAGTATCCCTGGAACAGCACGACGTCCATGCTCTGCAGGCTCGCCGCGTACTCCTGGACGAACGTCGGGGCGTACGTGTTGAGGAAGATGTTGCGCAGGCCCTGCCCGTACCAGGTCTGCACCTGCGACGGCGTGGCCGGCGGCGAGAAGGAGTCGAGGCCCTGGCCGGCGAGGCTCACGGTGGTCGCCAGCTCGACCATGGCGCTCGCGGCGGAGAAGCCTGCAGCCGTGGCCGAGAGCGCCACGGCGCCTGGCTGGGTGTCGCCGTAGTAGAAGGTGGCCCCTGTGCTGCCGCCCGGGATGACGACGCTCGCCACCGGGATTCCGGCAGGGGTCGTGGAGAACTCGTGCTGCCCGCTCGAGTTGGAGTAGAGAGTGACGGGGACGCCGGAGGCTGGCGCGGGCACTGGGTCGCCGCTCGCGTCGGCCAGGGTGACGGTGAAGGGCCCGGTGGACGCCGAGGTGCCGGCGGCGCCGGTCGCGGGGCCGGAGAGGGTGAGCTCGGTCGCGGTCGTCGATCCGAGCTGCAGGCTCATGCTGCCGCTCTGCAGGCCAGGGCTCGTGGCCGTGAGGTTCGGCGTGCCCTGGGCGGCGTCGCCGTAGTAGAAGCTGAGGCTCGTCCCGCCCTGCGGGATCGTGACGCTCGCGACGGACGGCCCGCCGGGCTGGAGGGAGAACTCGTAGGGGCCTGGGGAGCTCGAGGCGAGGCTCACCTGGACGCCGCCGGCCGGCGCGGGCGCGGGGTTGCCGTAGGCGTCCGTCAGGGCCAGCGTGAACGGGCCGAGTGAGGCGCTCTGGGTGCTGAAGCCGGACGTGGGCCCAGAGAGTTCGAGCTTCGCCGGCAGGCCCGCGGCGATCTGCACGCCGAAGGTCGCGCTGCCGAGGCCTGGGCTCGTGGCCAGCAGCACCGGCGCGCCGGCCGCGGTGTCGCCGTAGTAGAAGGTGGCGCTCGTGCTGCCCTGCGCAACCGTCACGCTCGAGATGTCCGGGCCGGACGCCCCAAGCGAGAATACGTAGCTGCCCGCGGAGTTCGAGGCGAACGAGACGGTCTCGCCGCCGGACGGGGCCGGTGCCGGGTTGCCGTTTTGATCCACGAGCGTCAGCGTAAACGGGCCGATGCCCGCGGAGGCGGCGGCAGTGCCGCCCTGCGGGCCGGAGAGCGCAAGCCCCGCGGGCGGCTCGGCGATCTCGACGGATGTCACCTGCAGCTGCGAGAATGCCGAGATGACGTTTCCCGCTCCCACCTCGTAGACGCCGACGTAGGCCCCTGGCGTGACGGTGAGGTTGGCACCTGGGCTGTACGCCGACGCACCGCTCGGCAGGGTCTCACCCCAGGTGGGGACGGACAGGGGAATCGACGAGACCTGCACGGCGATCTGGTCCTGCGCGGCGAAGGGCGTCACGGCGATGGCGCTCGTGCCGGTGGCGCTACCGGGTGCCGCGGTGGGCATCGTCGCGAACGCCTTGACCGGCGTCGTCGCCAGGTACGACGCCATCTGGGTCTCGGCGTGCCGGATCTCGGGCTCGGTGAAGGTGCTCTGCGGCCCGAAGGCGCTCGTGCTGAAGCCGCGCAGGATGCCGATCGCCTGCGCCTCGTTGACGTATCCCCAGGCCCACTTGCCGATCTCGCCAGCATCCGCGTAGGACGGGGTCTTGTCCGCCAGTCCAGCGGCGGCCGTCTGCAGCCCGAGGGCGATGATCTCGCACTTCGCGACCTGCTCGCGCGTCAGGGAGGCACCAGGCTGGAAGGTGCCGTTCGGGTACCCGGAGATCCAGCCGGCCTCGTAGGCGGCCATGATCAGGCCGAACGACGGGCTGGTCTTCGGCAGGTCCGAGAAGACCTGCTGGGTGCCCGTCGCAGGCTGGAGGTGCAGCTGCTGCGCAAGCTCGACGGTGAATTCGCTCCTGGTGACATTCTGGGTGGGCGCAGCGGCACGGCCCAAACCGGGACCGGCCAGGGCGGCGCCGACAAAAGTCGACAGCAGGAGCGCAATGCTGAACGAAGCTCGTAAGGCCTGGCGCAAGTAGAGAAGTACCTCCCGTTAGGCCCTCGGGCGGCGCGGCTTCGCCGCCTGCGGCGGCTGCGATCCAGCAGATCTCTCACATCGGACTCTATCGACAGTAGAGCGAAATTGCCAAGAAAACGCTAAGAATTCCGTGTCACCAATGCCAATGTAGCGAAGGGGAAGGAAGAATGCAAGAAAGAAAGGCAGGAGTTGGTTGGAGATGTTTGGTCCTATCCTGTGTGCCAGACCTAGGAATTGCCTGTTCTTTTAAGGTCATGAGCATCCAATACAGCATGCATTGCATATGTACGCAGCATGCAGGCCCATCGCTTCGACTCCTCTCGCGGCTGCCCAGGGGCCGACCGTTACCCACAAGGGCTTGGGAAAAGCCACCCCCAAGAAGCGGGCCCGGCGAGAGGGGAGACGCCTCGGACGGCCGCGGGTCACGGACAGTCCGGCCGTAATGCGGGATTGGCCCAGGGTCCACCGCCGCACATCGGCATCGCTGCCCCGATGATTCTGGAGCCGAACGCCACGTGACACGACTGCGGCTATCATGTGCATGGAGAGGTGAGGCAGGTGAGCAAGACGCAGGCGCAGGTCAGAGTTCCCGTCGCCATGGAAGCGATGGCGGACTTCTGCCGGCGACACGGCGTCCATGAGCTTACTCTCTTCGGCTCCGTCTTGCGCGACGACTTTACCGACAGCAGCGACGTCGATGTGCTGATAGAGCCGGGTCCCGACCACCGACACAAGCTCGCGGAGATCCTTGCGATGCAAGAGGAACTGGAGACGATGTTCGGTCGCAAGGTTGATCTCGTGTACAAACACCTGCTCAAGCAGTACATCCGTGAGGATGTTCTACGGCGGAGGCGCGTGATGTATGCCTCTCCACAGTGACCTCCTGTACCTCGCCGATATGCGCGATGCAGCCCGCAAAGGGTTCACCGAGGGCTTTGAGTATGATTAAGCGTGCGCCAAATGGGGCCGCCTTCCCTCGGGTGGTGAACCCGCTCGGGAGGCGGCCTTTCTCGTTCGCTCCGCGTGCGCGGCCGGCTACTCGGCGGCAAGCTGAACCAGGCCCGCAAGGGCGAGCACGATGTGCCCTTGCCCTGCGACGCGGCCGGGCGCATCGTGCTCGATCCGGACGAAGAGGTGCAGAGCGAGGCTGGATAGTCCCGCCGGCACAAGAAAGCGAGGTTGCGCAGAAGGTCGGGCTCGAGGCCGTGCAGCGGCTTGAGCACGCTGACGAGCCGCAGCTCGGGAGCTGTCGCCCGCTGCGGGAGCCCGGGCGGGCCTTTGCAGGAGAGGCTGAGCGCGAGCGTCGTGTAGCAGCGGGCGACGAGAGCCCGGGCCGACATGAACCAGGCGAACACCTTGCATCACGACGCGAAGAGGCTCCGGCGTCCAAGACCGTAGTCCCACCAGGTGGCGCGGATCCTGGTGCCGCCTGGGCATGCGACGGATGCCTTGGGCCGTCCGTCCGCGGCCCATGTGCCAGGAGGCCGCTGGCAGGTGCGGTCAGGCGCGGTGGCGGCCGTGCAGGGACTGCACGAGGTGCATGCCGCCGTGGACGAGCGAGAAGAACGCCCCGGACGGCGGCAGGCTGAAGCCGATGTCCTTGGTCGCCCGCGGGAAGGCGGCGCGCAGGCGCCCGAGGTCTTCGGAGCTCAGCACGACATCGCCGCTCTCCGCGTTCTCCCGCACGTGGGAGGTGCTCGCGGCCTTCGCCAGAACCAGCACGCCGCTCTCCGCCATGAGGAAGGCGAGGGCCGCCTGGGCGGGCGTGATGCCATGCCCTGCCGCGACGTCCTTCAAGGCTGCAAACCCGGGCCCCTGGTGGCGGAGCAGGCGCCCGTGGCCGAGCGGGCTGTAGGCGAGCAGCACCCCTCCCGCCGCCTGCACCTGCGGCAGCAGGCTCAGCTCGACGCGGCGGTCCTCAAGGCTGTACGGCAGCTCGTGGAAGAAGACCGCGCGGCCTTGCCCTGCGCCCGCGACACCGAGTTGGGCGATGGTCTCCCGCGCCATGGCGCGGGGGAAGTTGCTCACGCCCACCTCGCGGGCGAGTCCCAGGTCCTTGAGCGCCTTGAGGCCGCTTGCGATGCGCGGGAGCGGCAGCGATGTCGTCGGCCAGTGCAGGAGGCAGACGTCGACCTGGCCCGTGCGCATGCGGCGTAGGGAGGCCTCGAGCGCACGGCGCATCGCGTCGGGCTCCGCGTGGTTCGGCCAGATCTTCGTGATCAGGAAGACCGAGTCCCGGCAGTCCGTGATGGCGTCGCCGACCACTCGCTCGCTTTCTCCCGCGCCGTAGAGTTCCGCCGTGTCCACGAGAATCATGCCGTGCGCGAAGCCTTCTCGGAGGGCTTCGACTTCCTGCCGGTGGCGACGGGGATCCTCGCCGAAGCCCCACGTGCCCTGGCCGATCACCGGCAGGCGCAGGGGCGTGCCTTGAGGCTCCAGGTACCGCACGAACGGTTCACCTCCGCATGCGCTGGATCGGGACTCCGCGTGTCGTCCTGCTGACCACGATAGCATAGCCGCGCCTAGTTCCCGCCCACTTCCGCCGCCCGCCTTTCAGGCCGTGATCGCAAGATCTCTCCCTTGCCGTCCGGAGCAGAGGAATGTGCGGTATGGGACGCAGGAACTGTATACAGGAATGCAGAACTGCAGTCGGCACGACGGCAATGGGTGTGGCAGCACGTCTTCGGTGGGGACGAGGAAGGAGAAGGGCATGGAACAGCTGGAGTGTGATGTCCTGGTCATCGGGGGAGGCCTGGCCGGACATGCCGCCGCGCTGGCTGCAGCGGAAGAGGGGCTGGACGTCCTGCTCGTCGAGAAGCAGGAGCAGGTCGGGGGCAGCAGCGTGCTGGCGGGCGGCTCCTTCGCGTTCGCCGGCACCGACATGCAGCAGGAGCGGGGCATCGAGGACTCCGAGGATCTCCTGTACCGGGATCTCATTGAGGTCGGCCAGGGCAAGAACGACCCCGAGCTAGTCGGGCAGTACGTCCGCAGCCAGCTCGCTGCGTACTACTGGCTGAGAGACCACGGGGTCGAGTTCACTTCGGTCCAGGCGGCGTCCGGGCAGTCCGTCCCGCGCTCGCACCTTGCCAATCCCCGCACCGTGATCGAGCTCCTGCACAAGACGGCCAGGAGCCTGCCAAACCTTCATGTCGTGACCGGGTGCGCCGCCGAACGCCTTGTGCAAGACCCACAGACGAGGCAGGTTACGGGCGTGATGGCGCGTCAGGGCACCACCGAATTCCTTCTCCGCGCCCGAAGCGGGGTCGTCCTCACAAGCGGGGGCTTCGGCCAGAACAAGGAGATGATCGCCGCCTTCGCTCCCGGCAAGGAGAAGGCGCTCCTCCTGGGCGCTCTCGGCAACGTCGGGGACGGCCTGAAGATGGCGTGGAAGCTCGGCGCAGGCCTTAGGGACATGCCGTACGTCAAGGGCACCTTCGGCAACTACCCGCAGAGCAAGGCTGGTCAGCATCTCGGCCTCGAGGCGGTGTACAAGGGAGCGATCGCCGTCAACAAGGCCGGCCGCCGCTTCATGAACGAGTCCCTGGACTACAAGCGGTTGGGGGATTACTGCCTGCTGCAGGAGGATGCCCTCTCGTTCCAGATCCTCGACCAGAAGGTGATGGACGCGTCCATTCCGGGTTACACGATATTCGACTTCCGCCGCCGCCTGGAACAAGGCTTGATGCTGACGGCGCCGACGCTTGCGGAACTCGCCGGGAAGATCGGGGTTCCTGCCGCGCAGCTCGAGGCGACCGTCAAGACCTACAACGAGATGGTGCGCAGCGGCAGCGACGACCCTTTCGGCCGCAGGCACTTGACGCACCGCTTCGGCGATCTGGTCGAGCTCGACACCCCACCCTTCTACGCCTATCCGTCCACCACGGGGATCGTGGCCACCTATGCCGGCATCACCGTCAACCCCCAGGCGCAGGTCATCGACGTGTTCGGCGAGGCGATACCCCACCTCTACGCGGCGGGTGAGATCATGGGCGGCTTCCATGGCGCGGCCTACATGACCGGTACGTCGCTGGGGAAGGCCACCGTCTTCGGCCGCATCGCCGGCAAGGAACTTTCCCGCAGGGCATCCTAGGCACTTTTGGCCTGCGGCTGGAGGTTGCTCCGACCTGCGCTGCGGACAGCCGGACCCAGCCTTCGCCTCTGAGGAGCGTGATCAGGTGCGGCTTTGGTACCAGAGCTTTGCCCGCGCGAGCGAGCGCGGGCACTACGGCGAGGCGTTGCGCCACGCCGTCCACACGGCGGCCGATCCGGGCACCGATGTCGAAATCCACGCCATCGAGCGCGGCGGCGGCGTGGCGGACCAGTACCTCTACCTCGAGTACCGAGACACCCGCGAAGTGATCGAGAACGCCATCCAGGCGGAGAAGGAGGGCTTCGACGCCTTCCTGCTCGGGAACATCCTCGACCCGGGCATCGACGAGTGCCGCGAACTCCTGCACATCCCGGTCGTCGGGCTCTGCGAGACGAACCTGCACATCGCCTGCATGATGGGGCGGCGCTACGGCATCGTCACGGTCAATCCGAAATTCACGCCGAGAATCTTGCAGAACGTCCAGCGGTACGGCCTCTCGCAGCAGATGGCCGCCGTCGAGCTGATGCAGGTGACGCAGCTCTCCTCGCTTGCGGCGGGCTTCGTCGAGGGCGAGCGCCAGAGGGCCATCCTCGAACAGTTCAACACGGCGGCGAGGTCCTGCCTCGCGCAGGGAGCCGAGGTGCTGTTCCCGGCCGGCGGCACCCTCATGGCCCTGCTCAGTCGTCTGGGCATCCGCGAGGTCGACGGCGCCCCGATCCTCGACGGCATTCCGACGCTGATCAAGATGGGCGAGACGGCCGTCAAGCTGCGCTCGCTCGTCGGCACCTTCACGAGCAAAGCGCTCTCCTACAGGCCGCCGGAAGGTGCCGTGCTCGACGAGGTCCACCGCTTCTACGGACCCGACGTCTACGCTTGAGGCAGGCCGCCAAGCGCAGCCTGTCCAGGGTTTCTGGTCAAGGTCGCACGATGAGGAGGGGCGATATGGAAAGTCCGACGATCCGTTGCGTCATCATGCGGGGTGGCACCAGCAAGGCCCTCTTTCTTCGGGAGGGCGATCTCCCCAGGGATGACGCCCTGCGCGAGCGCGTCATCCTCGGCATCTTCGGATCGCCGGACAGGCGGCAGATCGACGGCCTCGGCGGGGCGGACCCGCTCACCAGCAAGCTCGCCATCATCGGGCCGCCCCGGTCCTCCGACGTCGACCTCGACTATACGTTCGCACAGGTCGAAATCTCGGAGCCGGTGGTGGACCTCAGGAGCCTCTGCGGCAACATCTCCTCGGCCGTCGGCCACTACGCCGTGTACGAGGGGATCGTCAGGGCCACCGAGCCCATCACCATGGTGCGAGCCTACAACACGAACCTCGAGCGGGTGCTGCGCATCGAAGTGCCCGTGAAGGACGGCAGGCCCGTCGACACCGGCGACTACGCGATCCCCGGGGTGCCGGGCACGGGGGCCCGCATCCAGCTGGACCTCGGGGACACCGCCGGCGGCACCACCGGCCGCCTCCTGCCCACGGGATCCCCCGTCGACGTGCTCTCGGTCGAGGGTGTAGGGGAGCTCGAGGCATCGCTCCTCGACATCGGGAACGCGCACGTCTTCGTGCGCGCAAGGGACGTGGGCATGCGCGGTACCGAGTCCCCCGACGAGATCGACAGGACCCCCGGGCTCTCGGAGAGGCTCGAGCGCATCCGGGCCGCCGCCGCCTTCCGCATGGGTATGATCACGTCCCCCAGGCACGGCAAGGCCGAAAGCCCGGCCACGCCCATCATCGGCGTTGTTTCCCCGCCTGCGGACTATGACCGCTACCTTGGGGCGGGCCGCATCGTCGCGGACGAGATGGACCTCGTCGCGCGCCTCATGTACATGCAGGTGGCGCACAAGACGTATGCCGGCACCTCCACCGCCTGTACCGGCGTCGCCGCCCACATTGCCGGCAGCCTGGTGTACGAGGTGCTGCGCGAGGGGGCGCGCCAGGACATGACGGTGCGCATCGGGCACCCGGCGGGGATCGTCGAGACGGAGTCCCTGCTGGAATTCGGCCCGGACGGTCCCGAGGTGCGGCGTGCGACCTTGGGTCGCACGGCGCGGCGCTTGCTGGAGGGGTACGCGTTCCTGCCCGCACGCGTCTTTGCGGGGCCGCAGCATGCATAGCGCCTCTGCCCAAGGAAGGCGTGCCGCAGCGGACGGGAATGCGGGGCGCTCGGCTTCCGGCCTGGTGACGACGGCCCGGGACACGGTTCCAGGCGCCCAGGTGGTCGGGGCCACGACCCCGAGGCTCCTGCAGCCGGGCACGATCGGGCGGATGAAGATGCGCAACCGCATCGTCATGGCACCGATGGGCACGAACTATGGCACATCGGACGGGCTCGCCTCGGTGCGGGACCAGCTCTACTATGCCGAGCGCGCGCGGGGCGGCGCGGCGATGATCATCACCGAGGCGATGTCGATCTCGGCCCAGGCGCGCAACCATACCCACTCGCTCGGCGTCTACCATGACCGGTTCATCCCGGGCCTGGCCGAGATCGTCTCGGCGGTGCACGAGCACGGTGCCGTGGCGGTCGGCCAACTGAACCACCGCGGCGGCCTGCTGCGCCGCTCCGTGCTGGACATGGAGCCCGTCGGCCCCTCCCCCTGGGCGAACCCCAACACGGGAGACGCGGTGCGGCCGCTCACCGTCGAGGAGATCCGCGCGATCCAGCAGGACTTTCTCGACGCGGGCCGCCGGCTCTGGCGCGCGGGCTACGACGGGGTGGAGATCCATGCCGCCAACGGGTACCTCTTTCAGCAGTTCTTCTCGCGCCGCATCAACCACCGCATCGATCAGTACGGCGGGAGCTTCGAGAATCGCAGCCGCTTCCTGCGCGAGACGGTAAGGCGCATCCGCGACGCCCTGCCCGACCTGACCGTGCTCGTGCGCATCTCCGTCGTGGAGCACGCCCCCGAGGGCTACACCGCCGAGGAGGCGGCCGAACTGGCGAAGGCGCTGGAGGACGAGGGCGTGGCCGCGCTCGACCTCTCGAGCGGCACGAACGAGCACCCCGATCTCTCCCGGTTCTGCATCCAGCCGCCCTCCGTGCCGCGGCGCTACCTCGCGCGCCACTCGGGCCCTGTGAAGGCGGCCGTCGACATCCCGGTGATCCTGGCGGGCCGCATCATCGATCCCGAGGACGTCGAGACGCTGCTCGCTGCGGATGCCTGCGACTTCGTGGCGCTCGGCCGCGCGCTCCTGGCGGATGCCTACTGGGTGCGCAAGGCGAGCGGCGAGTTCCCGACACCGATTCGCAAATGCATCTCCTGCAACGTCTGCTTCGAGCGCCTGACGACCGAGCAGGACGTCGCCTGCCTGCAGAACCCTCTGGCCGGCAGCCGGTTCGAGGCGATCGAGTCCGCCGAGCCGCAGGTCGCGAGACGGCCCCTGCCGGGAAACCCCCGGCGCGTCCTGGTCCTCGGGGCCGGCGTGGCGGGTGTAGAGGCGGCGCGCCACCTTGCGGCGCAGGGGCACGAGGTGGAGGTGTGGGAGCGGGCGGAGAAGCCGGGCGGGCAGCTCCTCCTGGCACTCGTCCCTCCCCACAAGGAGGAGGTTCAGGGCGTCTGGACCTATCGCTGGCAGCAGCTGCAGAGCCTCGGCGTGCCTGTGCGGCTGGGGGTCACCGCCACGCCGGAGGCCATCGGGAAGTTCACGCCAGATGAGGTCGTCGTGGCGACGGGCGCCAGGCCCGTCCGTCCCGCCCTCTTCGCGGATGCCGGCGTACCTTGCCTTACCGCCTGGGAGGTCCTCGAGGACCCGGGGCGCATCCCCCCGGGCTCCCGCGTGACGATCGTCGGCGGCGGCCTCGTCGGGGTAGAGACCGCGGAGCTCCTGACCACCCTCGGATGCCGGATCACCATCCTCGAGATGCTGCCGCGGATCGCCGCAACCATGCCGCGCAACAACCGGGCGGACCTCCTGCTGCGCCTCGCAGGCGCGGGCGTCGACATGGTCGCGGACGCAAGGGTCGAGCGCGTCGAGGGCGCTGCTCTGCACCTCACGGTGAAAGGCGAGGAAAGGACGCACGACGCCGGCGACTTCCTGGTGCTGGCGATGGGCGTCAGGCCGGAGCGCTCGGTCCTGCCGATGCTGGAGGAGCTCGGCCTGCCGCATGTTCTCGTCGGCGACTGCAATCAGCCGGGCGACTTCCTCACCGCGATCCGCGACGCCTGGCTGACGGCCATGGCGTTGCCTCGCCAGGGAGGGAGCGCCTCGCACTGACGGCCGGACCCTCGGACGGCGGGACTGCCTGAGGCCATGGATCATCGTCACAGGGAGGAGACCACGATGCACGAGACGCTGCGCCTCGCCGAGCACGTGTCGAGGCTGAGGTTTGAAGATGTTCCGGGATCCCTGCTGAAGGAGCTCAAGGTCCTGACCCTCGACTACCTTGGCGTGGCTCTGCGCGGCTCCACCACCGATGCGGCGCGCATCGTGGCGGAGTTCCAGGGCGAGTACGGCGCGGCGCGGGACGAGGCGACGATCATCGGAACCGGCGCCAGGGTCAGCGCGCAGGCGGCCGCCTTCGCGAACGCCGTGGCCGCACACAGCATCGAGCTCGACGACGTGGACGACCTTGCGCTGTTCCACTTCAGCCCGCCCGTGCTGTCCGCGGCGCTGGGCGCGGCGGAGGCGGCGGGCGCGGGCGGCAAGGCGTACCTCCTCGCCGCGGCGGCAGGCGCCGAGGTCATGGCGCGCGTCTCGAACGCGACCAACCCCGCGATGCGCGACCGCGGCTTTCACAGCACGGCCACCTGCGGGGTGTTCGGCGCGACGGCCGCCGCGGCCGCCATCGCGGGACTGTCGCCGGCCGAGGTGGCCAGCAGCTTCGGCATCGCAGGCGCCCACGCGGCCGGCCTGATGGAGATGTACGGGCCATCGATGCAGAAGCGGATCAATCCCGGTCCCGCCGCCCAGAACGGCGTCGTCGCGGCCAGGCTTGCGCAGCGCGGCTACACGGGGGCCGACACCATCCTCGAGGGTGAGCGGGGGGTGCTGCGCGCCTTCACCGGCGGGGGCAACCCTGCGGCACTCGTCGAGGGGCTGGGCGAGGAGTACCCCGTGCGGATCGAATACAAGGCGTACGCCTGCGCGCGCCCGATCCACAATGCGGTCGACTGCGCGCTTCTCCTGCGCGCCAGGGTGTCGGGCCGCCTGCCGGAGATCCGCGAGATGACGATCTTCCGCCATCCGACCTGGGCCCGCTACCACCAGATCGCCAGCCCCCGCAGCCACCACGAGGCGCAGGTGAGCCTGAACCACGCGGTCGGGCTGGCGCTCGTCGAAGGGGCGGCCTTCCTCGACCAGTTCCAGGAGGCGTGGATTGCGCATCCCGAGGTGCGGCGGCTCTCGGGCATGCTGCAGTTCGCGGAGGATCCGAACCTGCCGCGCGGCGTCTCGTGCAATCTGCGCATCACGCTCGCCTCGGGCGAGTCCCTCGAGGCGCAGGTGGACTACCCGAAAGGGTCCCTGCAAAACCCCATGACCCCCGAGGAGCACTGGCGCAAGTTCCAAAGCCTCGCGGGGGCTCGCTTCGGGCCGAGCCGGCTCGAAGAGATCCGGGACATCGTAGCAGGCCTCGAGTCGCTTGCCAGCATCAGGGAGCTCACCAGGCTTCTCGCCGACTGAGGGCGGCCCGCCTCAGGGTGTTCCTCCGACGCAGAGAAGCGCCAAGAAGGAGGCGGTCTCTTGGACTGGACGATCCGCCCGCTCTGGATCGGCACCTTGCACCGCAAGCGCTCCAGCTTTCTCTACTCCGGCGGCGGTCCGGAGCCGCTCGATGTCCCCGTGACGGCGTTCCTCCTCGAAAGGGGCGAAACGCGGGTGCTCGTCGACACGGGCTGCGACGACCCCGCCACCGCGCACGAAGACCATCATCCGTTCGAGCGGCCGCCGGAGCAGCATCTCCTGGCGCGCCTCGGCGCCGTCGGAGTCAACCCCGCCTCCATCGGGCTTGTAGTCCTCAGCCACCTGCACTGGGATCACAGCTACGGCCTCGACCTCTTCCCGCAGGCGCGCTTATTGGTGCAGCGCGCGGAGCTGCGCTATGCGGCGGCTCCCCTTCCCTGGCACGCCAGAAGCTACGACTCTTTCGTCGTGGGCCGCACGCCCCTATGGGCCCGTACGGCCTGGGAGGTGATCGACGGGGACCGGGAGCTCCTGCCAGGCCTGCACGTGCTGCACTCTCCCGGCCACACGCCCGGCATGCAGACTGTTACGGTGCAGGCGGCGAGCGGACTCTATGTCCTGCCCAGCGACAACGTGCCGCTCTACGACAACTGGCAGGGGAAGCCCCCCTCGTGGCCCCACATCCCGGACACCCATCACTACAGCCTCGGGGACTACTACGAGACCTTCCTTCAGCTCGAGCGTCTGGACGGCCGGCTCCTCCCGCCCCACGACTTCCGTCTCTTCGATCGGGAGATCTACCGCTAGCCCGGACCCATGCAATCGCCCGAGAAGCGGATGCCACCGCGCGAGAGGTCTCGGCCCGCATCCTGCCGCAACAGGGGCGGCCCGCGCCTTCGCGGGCCGCCTGTCTTGGACTGCACCACGGGAGGGGCGACAGGCTAGGCTTCCACGCCCTCCTGGACGACCTCCTGGTCCAGCACGACGTGGCGGGTCTCGGGGAAGAGCCAGGCCCAGAGCCCGAGGGCCAGGAACTCCGCGGCGCCAATCAGGACCACTGGGCCATAGCCGTACACGGGGAAGATTGCCGCGGTGATCAGGGGTGGGATGAACGCCAAGCCGCGCCCGATCTGCAGTGCCCATGAGACGCCGGTGCTGCGAACGTCGACCGGGAAGAGCTCGGAGAAGAGGGAGCCGAAGACGGCGGCGCCGTTCGAGCCGAAATAGAGGATGAAGAACGGGACCAGGATCCAGGTCGAATGCAGCATCGATCGCCAGCCGAGGTAGAGGATGAGTCCGCCGACCGCCGCCGCGAAACCGAGGTAGGAGAGCGTGATACGGCGCCCCCAGCGGTCCGACGTGTAGGCGCCGACAATCGAGCCCACGAGCCCGGCGAAGGCGGTGAAGAAGAGCCACCAGGCCGCATGGCCGAGCGAGAAGTGCGCGTAGGTCACGAGGTAGGTCGGCAGGAACTCGGTGATGCCGTAGTAGGCGAAGAACTGGAAGATGGCCGCGACGAGGCAGAGGAGGAGCGGTTTCCAGAACCTCGCGGTGCCGAGGACCTCGAACGAGGCCCTGCGGGCCTTAGTCGCCTTCTGCCAGATGTCCGACTCCGGCGAGCGCACTCGGATGTAGGCCGCGAGCAGGGCGGGAAGTGCGGAGAGCCCGAACGTCCACTGCCAGCCGATCAGGGGCAGCACGTAGCCGCCTAGGATGGCCGCGAGCATGATGCCGATGAAGATGCCCCCGTAGAGCAGGCCGCTCCACCAGCCTCGCTGCTTGGGGGGTACGACCTCGCTCACGAGCGCCTGGCCGACACCATACTCGCCGCCAATGCCGAAGCCGGCGACCGCGGTCCAGATCACGAGCCAGGCGTAGTCGAACGTGAATGCCCGCATCAGGGTGCCGAGGCTGTAGATCAGGACGGTATAGATGAGCATCTGTCGCCGGCCCAGCTTGTCTCCCAGCACGCCGAAGACGATGCCGCCGAGGGCGAGGGACGCGAGCTGCACGGAGAAGAGGGCCGCCTCCTGCCCAGCGGTGAGGCCAAACTCCTTTGCGATCGGGATCACGAGGAACGTCAGGAGAGCGACTTCGAAGTAGTCGAAGATCCAACCTACGACGGCACCGAGGAAGGCAGCGTACTGCCTGGACCCCATGCGCTCCGACTGGTAGAGGAACGCCATCTCTCTCGCCTCCCCAAACTCGACTGGGCAGATCCTTTCAGTAACGGCCCGGGACGCCTGCCGTCCTCGGGCTCTCCTCCTTACCGGCACAAGGGGGGACCACCGTTCTTAGGCGACAGAGGGCGGTGCAAACGCGGGAACGCGGAGCATGCCGCCTTGAGCGTGATCGAAGCCCGCGCGCCGGCAACCTCGTACCTCCATCGCACCTCCCCTTGCTGCAACCTCATGGCTGGTATTCTTGTACTTCTGTATACCTCCTGCCACCCATGGAAGATTTGCCAAAGACCACGTGGATTGGGTCTTGACCGCCAAACGGCAAGAGAGGGCCGCCTACCAGGACAATCCTCTCTCACAGCTATGGCAGCGCATTGACCTGACCGGGGACGGCCCCCATCGACACTCCGTGCGGTCGCTGGACACCGGGTTTGTGCTGCTGGAGGCAGTGCCAAAGGGTTGGAGGCTGGGAGAAGGTGCACAGGGTTCTTCTGTGGCAAGGTCGCGGCCTCAGTTGAGGAGACGAGCGGCGCGGGGCAGCGTCAACGCTCGAGGGCGCGGCGCGCGCGCTCGAGACCCTCGCGGATCTTCTCCTCGCTCGTCGCGTAGGAGAAGCGGAGGTACCCCGGCAGGCCGAACGCGCCGCCAGGTACCGCTACCACGCCGGCCTCCTCGAGGAGGTACTCCGCGAGGTCGTCGGAGGACCGGATCTCCCTTCCTCCAAGGGTACGGCCAAAGATGCCGCTCACCTCGGGGAAGCAGTAGAAGGCGCCGCGCGGCACGTCGACGCGGAAGCTGGGTAGCTCCCGCAAAAGCTCCACCATCAGGACGCGGCGCGTCGCAAAGCTCGAGACCATGTGCCTGAGCTCGTCGTCCTCGCCCGTCAGGGCCGCGAGCGCGGCGTACTGCGCGATCGTGTTCGTGTTCGAGGTGGACTGGCTCTGCAGGTCTGCCACGGCGCGGGCGAGGGCGCGATCGGAGGTAAGGAGGTAGCCGATCCGCCAGCCGGTCATGGCGTAGGTCTTGGACACGGCGTCGACCACGATGGTCATCTCGCGCGCCTTGGGGCTCACCGTCGCCGGCGAGCGGTGGACCGCCCCGTCGTAGATGAGCTTAGCGTAGACCTCGTCCGAGATGATGACGATACCGCGCTCTGTGGCCGTCTCTACGATGCAGGCGATCTCCTCCGGCGACAGGACGACTCCCGCGGGGTTCTGCGGCGAGTTGAGGACGAGAGCGCGGGTGCGAGGCGTGATTGCGCCGCGGAGATCGTCCGCCGTGAAGGCGAACTGCCGGTCCATGCCGACGGGGACGAGCACCGGAACCCCGCCTGCGAGGATCACCTGGTCCGGGTAGGTGACCCAGAACGGCGCCGGAATGATCACCTCGTCGCCCTCGTCGAGCAGCACCTGGAAGAGCTCGTAGAGGGCTTGCTTGGCCCCCGCGGTCACGACGACGCCCTGTACGGGATATTGGACGCCCTGCTCTTCCTGGAAGCGCCGCGCGATTGCCTCGCGTAGCTCGGGTATGCCGGCCACCGGCGTGTACTTCGTCTTGCCAGCCCGCAGGGCGGCGATCGCCGCCTCCTTGATTCGCTCCGGCGTGTCGAAATCCGGTTCCCCCACCCCGAACGAGATGATCTGCTTGCCGGCGCGCTGCAGCTCCTTGGCGCGCGCGTCCAGCGCCATCGTCGGAGAACCTTTGAGCAGCGACGTGCGCTTGGCGAGCTTCATCCGCGTACTCTCCCTATCCTGATTCATTTTTGCCAGCGTACTGTATGTTCTTCCTCGCCCGCTACACCTTGTGAGCGCCTTTCGCTCCATGGACTGCTGCACCGGAGGTCTCCCCACGCCCGCACACCCCACCGCGGGCACCTCTGTGGCGAGCCACACGGAGATGCGAGGCCGCGGGCGACGAGGATAGTTGCAGTGTGAGAAAAAAGACTTTGCCCCAGAGAAGGACATGTATACAGGAATGCAGAACCGAACATCCGATAGCGGACCGCCCAGGGCGGAACTCGCATGCGACTGCGGTCAAAGTGCGCAGCGGCCCAGAGGGGCGACTGGACCCCCTCTGCGCGGTTCGGAAACCTTGGAGGTGCACCCGGATGGACGTCGTGGTGGTAGCCGGAGGAGCAGGGGACATCGGCCGGGCAATCGCGCGCAGGTTCTCCCGCGAGGGGCGGCAGGTGGCCATCTGGGACGTCAAGCCTTCGCCATCGGATGATCAGGGCCCGCAGCTCAGCCTGCTCTGCGACATCACCGATGTCAGAGCAGTGCAGGCAGCGCTCCAGGCGACGGAGGCACAGCTCGGCCAGGTCGCCTGCCTCGTGAACGCCGCGGGGCTCGCCCAGTATGACGACTTCCTGGAGCTCCCGGCGGAGCGGTGGAACCGCATCGTCGACGTAAATCTGATCGGCGCGGCGACCACGACGCGGGCGGTGCTGCCCGGCATGCTGGCACGCGGCGGCGGGACGGTGATCAATATCTGCTCCATCTGGTCGCGAGCGGCGGGCGTGAAGCGCAGTGCCTACATCGCGTCCAAGTGGGGGCTTCTCGGCCTGACGAAGTCGCTCTCGGAGGAGTACCGCGGGCAGGGCATCCAGTTCGCGGCCATCAGTCCGGGACCTGTGCTGACGGAGATGACCAAGCCCTTTGTCAAGCCCGAGGAGGCGGCCACCTGGATGGAGCCGTCGACCGTGGCGGAGGCAGTCTGGTTCGCGGCGTCGCCGGCAGGCAGGGCGGCTGTGGTGGGCAGCGAGATCGAGCTCCTGGGCTGGGGCCGGCCGGCCGGGCTGAAGGGCTAGGGAGAGCGTGGACGGATGCGAGGAGGCTCGTGACGTGAGTGAACGTTCAAGGCGACTGAGGAGCCTGATCGAGGCCCCGGATATCCTGATCGCACCAGGGGTGTTCGATGCGTTCAGCGCACTCCTCGCGGAGCGCCGGGGCTACAAGGCGGCTCTCATCACCGGCGCCGGGGTCTCGGAGAGCCGCTGGGGCTACCCCGACGTGGGGCTGATGGGCCTGCAGCAGAACCTCGACGCGGTCCGCATGCTGTCCCGCGTCACGGACATGGCCCTGGTCGCGGACGGGGACACGGGCTACGGGAACGCCGTCAACGTCTACCACACGGTGCGGGACTTCGAGGATGCCGGCGCCGCCGGCCTCATGCTGGAGGACCAGACTTGGCCGAAGCGATGCGGGCACATGGCCGGCAAAGAGGTTATTCCGGCCGAGGAGATGGTTGAGAAGATCCATGCCGCCGTCGAGGGGAGACGGGATCCGGACTTCCTGATCAAGGCCAGGACAGACGCGGCCGCCCCGCTCGGCATCGCGGAGGCCGTCCGCCGGGCGAACCTCTACGGCGAGGCCGGGGCAAGCCTGCTCTTCGCCGATGCGCTCCTCTCGGAGGACGACATCGCGACCTTCTGCCGGAACGTCGAGAAGCCGGTCGCCATCAACATGGGCTTCGGCATTCGCAGCCGCCGGACGACGCCTCTCCTCTCGCCGCGGCGCCTCCAGGAACTCGGCGTTGCGGTGGTCGAGTACCCCCGCATGCTGACGGCAGCCGCCATCCAGGGGATGATCCGCGCCTTCGAGGCGTTCGAGGAGACCATGCAAGCCGAGAGCGTGCCCGACCGGAGCGATCTCGCGGTGTCGTTCGAGGAGATCAACGACCTCCTGGGCCTGCCCGGGATCTTCGACCTCGAGCGACGTTTCGTCCCGAAGGCCTGACGGACTCCGCTGTTCTCGGGGAGTGGAGGTGAACCAGGTGGCGGACGCGGTGGATTACGACGTCGTGGTCGTCGGCTGTGGCGGAGCAGGTGTCTCGGCTGCGCTCTCGGCCGCTGAGACGGTCCTCCAGGGGGACCGGGAGATGACCGTCGCCATCATCGAGCGGACGAGCGAGGACGATCGAGGCGGCAGTACGCGTTACACGGGGGCCTTCCTGCGGCTGAATTCCGACTTCACGCCGGCGGAGAGCTTCGAGCAGGAGATCATGGCGTTTTCCGAGGGGAAGGCAGACCGCAAGGTGGTGCACCGGCTCGCGGCGCAGGCGGCAGACACCTTGCACTGGGTCGAGGCCCACGGCGTCGCCTTCGACGCCCTCCCGACAGGCTTTCTCACGAGCAGCCGGCCGCGTCTCTTGCCGGTAGGCGGCGGCAAGGCCATCGTCGACGTCCTGGCGCGGCGCGCACAGCAGACCGGCGTGGAGATCATGTACGGTCTCACGGCGCTGCGGCTGCAACTCGGCGCAAAAGGAGAGATCGCGAGCCTCGTCGTGCGGGACAACGCGACGGGGCAGACGCGTGCGATCGGTTGCCGCGCCGTCATCCTGGCGAGCGGCGGGTTCGAGGGAGACGAGCGCATGCTCACCCAGTACCTCGGGCAGGACGCCTACCACGTCAAGAACATCTCTCCGGGCGGCGAGCGCAACAAGGGCGAGGGCATCCGCATGGCGCTCGAGATCGGCGCCAAGCCGAGCGGACGCTGGGACCGCTTCCACGCGGAGCCGATCGATCCTCGGAGCAGCAGCGAAGAGCCGGCGATGATGATCTTCCCGTACTGCATCCTCGTGAACCGACTCGGCCGGCGCTTCGTGGACGAGGGAGCCGGCACGGTCGACGAGCGGTACGAGGAGGTCACGCGCACGGTTCTCAAGGAGCCGGGGGCCTTCGTCTACTGCGTCGCCGACCAGAAGGTCTTCGGCATCAAGGGGCACGAGCGCGCCATCATGTCCACCGAGCCGCCGATCGAGGCCGACACGCTCGAGGAGCTGGCGGAGAAGCTCGACCTCCTCGACCGCAGGGCCTTCGTGGAGACCGTGCACAGGTACAACGCCGCGGTCCCGGACGGTCCTTTCGACCCCTTCCGCCTCGACGGCAGGGCCGCACGCGGCATCGAGCCGCCCAAGTCGAACTGGGCGCGCCGCATCGACGAGCCGCCGTTCGTCGCCTGGCCGTTCTCCTGCTCGATCGTCTTCACCTTCGGCGGCATCGCGGCGGACGAGGAGGCGCAGGTCCTCAGCCAGGACGACGCGCCGATCCCCGGCCTCTACGCGGCAGGCGAGATCACCGGACTCTACTACGGCAAGTACCCCGGCGCGACGTCCGTACTGCGCGGGCTGGTGTATGGCCGCATCGCGGGTGCGAATGCGGTGCGCTACGTCCTCGGCCTCGGGGAGTAGGACGCAGAGAACCAGGCGGGCGGAGGGAGACAGCATGGACGAGTTGGACAGCGCGGTCGTTGTCGTCGGTGCGGGGCTGGCGGGCTTCGCCGCCGCCCTCACGGCCGCCGAGACGGGCGGCGAGGTGGTCCTCTGCGAGAAGGAGGACGAGGTGGGCGGGAGCACCGTGCTGAGCGGCGGTTCCTTCTGCTTCACCGGCACCGACCTGCAGAGGGCCCAGGGCATCGAGGACTCGCCCGAACTCCTGCTTGATGACCTGATGGAGGTCGGGCAGTACCGCAATGACCCGGCCCTCGTGCGCCAGTACGTGGAGGATAACCTCAGTGCCTATCACTGGCTGCGCGACCACGGTGTCGAGTTCGGCCAGGTGCAGGCGGCTTCCGGGCAGTCGGTGCCCCGTTCGCATCCCTCGAATCCGCGGCGGGTCATCGAGCTCCTGCACGCCGCGGCGCGCCAGGTGCCGAACCTCACCGTGGTCACAGGCGTCGTGGCGGACCGACTCATCCAGAACCACGAAACGGGCAGGATCGTCGCCGTCATGGCACACCAGGGGGAGCAGGAGTTCCGGCTGAACGCCTCGCACGGCGTCGTGCTGACGAGCGGCGGGTTCTGCCAGAACGAGGAGATGATCGCGGCGTTCGCTCCGGGCAAGGAGCGAGCCCTGCGTCTCGGCGGCCGCGGGAACTACGGCGACGGTATCAAGATGGCGTGGCTGCTGGGGGCAGGTCTCAGGGACATGCCCTACGTGAAGGGGACCTTCGGCAACCACCCCAAGGCGCAGTCCGGCCACCACACGGCATGCCTCGCCGTCTACAAGGGCGGTATCGCCGTCAACAAAGAAGGCCGGCGCTTCGTTGACGAGTCGCTGGACTACAAGCTGCTCGGCGACGCCTGTCTGGAGCAGGAGGATGCGCTCGGGTTTCAGATCTTCGACGAGGGCGTGATGCGCCAGGAGGTCCCGGGCTACCCCATATTCGACTTCCACCGCCGCATCACCGAGGGGCTCATGATCACTGCGCCGACGCTCGAGGAACTCGCCGACAGGATCGGCGTGTCCTCGGACAGGCTTGCGGAAACGGTGGCGGCCTACAACGACCTGGTCCGCAGCGGCGGGGAGGACCCCTTCGGCCGCAAGCACCTCACCCATCGGTTCGGGTCGCTCGTGACGATCGAGGAGCCCCCTTTCTACGCCTACCCCTCCACATCCGCCATCATCGCTACCTACGCCGGCATCACCGTGAACCCGAAGGCCAACGTCCTGGACGTCTTCGGCGAGCCCATCCCGCGCCTCTTCGCAGCAGGAGAGGTCATGGGCGGGTTCCACGGTGCCGCCTACATGACGGGCACGTCGCTGGGCAAGGCCACGGTCTTCGGCCGTATCGCAGGTCGCGAGGCCGCGTCGATCGCGTAGCCCGCTATCAGGGTTTCCCAGGTTGTCAGGCACGTCTCGGTCTGTAGGGGGGTGTTGAGCACACGTCCGGTGTCCTGGCGGTCAACGGACAGGTAACCGCATGTACGAAGCGAGGGAGGTAACCGCATGGCCCGCAAGTTTTCGAAGGGATTAGGCGCATCCGCTGCTCTGGTGTTCGCGGCATCCACGGCGCTCATGGCCCTGCCGACAGCCAGTGCCGCAGCACCCAAGTACCCGGTGCGCCCGATCGAGATCATTGTCCCCTACGCCGCCGGAGGCGGTGTCGACAAGACGGCCCGCGCGATTGCCCCGATCCTGCAGCAGGAACTCAAGGTGCCTGTCATCGTCGCGGACATCCCCGGCGCAGGCAGCATCACCGGCACGAGTGTTGCGGCGGACTCGGTGGCCGATGGCTACACCCTCTTCTTCGACTCGCCGGGCATCATCGATGCGCCGTGGATCGAGCAGGGTGTCCCGTTCGGACCGCAGAGCTTCAAGTACGTCGGACAGGTCACATACATCCCGAACTACCTGGTCGTGCCGATGTCGAGCCCGTTCAAGACCCTGGCGCAGCTCGTGACGTACGCCCGCAAGAACCCCTACAAGTTGAAGGCGCCATTCACGGCTGGTTGGCCCAGCACCGATGTGATGGGAGCCGAGTTCGCCTTTGACGCCCATCTCAAGTTCACGACCGTGAGCGGATTCACCGGAGGCCCAGACGAGCTCCTCTCGGCGCTGGCCGGCCGCACCAGCTTCAGCTACAACAACACCGGCGAAATCCTCTCAAACGTCCAGGCCGGGAAGGTACGCATCCTGGCAACCTCGGCGACCACGCGTTCCTCCGTGTTCCCCAAGGTTCCCACCTTCACGGAGCAGGGGTACCCGGTCGCGGTCGGCGTGTGGCAGGGCCTCGCGGCTCCGGCCAAGACACCACAGTACGTGATCAACATCCTGGGGAAGGCGCTCGCCCAGGCGGTCAAGTCGCCGCAGCTGAAGGCAAACTTCGCGAACATCGGCATCACCGTGGACTACCTGAACTCCGCCGAGACCACGAAGCTGATCTACTCGGAGTACAAGTCGGACGGAGCCTTGTTCAAGAAGCTCGGCGTCGCGAAGTAAGGCGGGACATCCGGCCCGATCGGCCGTGACGGCCTTGGTGCGAACATCGCGCCCCGGCCGGGGGCGGTGAGGTCTCCCGGTTGCCCAGGGGCCTCAGCACAAGCCATCGCAGGAACCAGCGGGCAGGGAAGTCGTGGAACACCCTCCCTGCCCGCCGGGTCCGACGCTCCGTGCTGCGGCGCCCGGTCCCCGCCTGAGGAGGTCTTCGGACGAGGTTCGGCCACGCGCCAGGTCGCGCTCACCCACCCGTGGCCCGCTCAACCGCACGTCAAAGGGGGTGTCAGGGTGACGAGACTCGGAGAGAAGATCGGCTACGCCGTCATGATCGTCGGCGCTGCCGTCCTGATCTTCGTGAGCCGCTCGTACGCCTTGCAGGACGGGGCCTATCCCCACGTGGTCCTCACCATTCTCGCCCTGCTGGCTGCCGCAGGCCTCTACCAGTCGTTCGCGGCCAGCCGGCAGGAACGTCCGCAGGAAGATGCTCCGCAGACAGAGGCCAAGGCCGGCAGCGGCCTCGGGCATGTCTGGGTGTACATCCCACTCACGCTGCTGTTCATCCTCTCCTGGAATTGGATCGGCACCCTGCCGGCGGCGTTCATCTTTTCCGGGACCCTGCTGGTCTTGAACGGTGAGCGCAGGATCTGGATGATCATCGCCTTGCCGGTGCTGCTGACGGCGGTTCTCTATGTGGTGTTCCAGTCGGTTCTTTACCTGCCATTTCCCAGAGGGTTCTTCTTGAGATGAGGGAGATTCGGTGGCTCACCTGATCTTGCAAGGCTTTGCCGCAAGCCTATCACCGTTGAACGTGGCCCTCATGGCAGTAGGGGTCGTGATCGGCATCGTCTTCGCATCCCTGCCGGGACTGACAGGTGCGGCGGCCATGACGATGCTGCTGCCCCTCTCGTACGGCATGCCGGCCGTGTCGGCCGTGCTGCTTCTGATCGCGATCTGGAACGCCGCCGTCTGGGCCGGCGCCGTGCCGGCCATCGTGATGAACATCCCCGGCACGTCGGCGGCGGCGGCGACCCTGCTCGACGGCCATCCACTCGCGCTGAAGGGGCACGCGCAGCGGGCGATCCGCACCTCGATCATCGGGGCGTTCGTGGGCAGCATCGCGGCGGCCATCGCGCTCCTGTTCGTAGCGCCGCTCATCGGCAACGTCGTGATCTACCTTGGCCCGGCAGAGATCTTTGCATTTGCATCTTTTGGACTGACGCTCGTGGTATCGATCACGCGGGGCACGCTCTCGAAGAGCGTCATCTCCGTGCTGATCGGTCTTTTCATAGGTACCATCGGATTCGCCCCCTCGGGCTTCGCGCGCTTCGTCTTCACCCCGAACCTCTTGAGCGGCGTGGCCCTCATACCCGCCTTGATCGGCCTCTTCACGTTTCCCGAGCTCATCAACCTGATCCGCCATCGGCGCCCACGCATCGTGCAGGTGGAGCCGAGCCGGGAGAGGGATCTCTTCCTCTACCGCGCGCAGGACTGGGGAAAGCACTGGTTCAACTTCGTCCGTTCCGCGGTGATCGGCGTCTTCATGGGGATCCACCCCGGCGCCGGCCCGACCATCTCGAGCTTCATCACGTACAACGAGGCGCGGCGCGTCAATAAATCGGATCCCCCATTCGGCGAGGGGAACATCGACGGCGTCATCGCGTCCGACACCGGGGCCAACGCCGCCGTGCTTTCGGGACTGATCCCGGCCTTCACGCTCGGCATTCCCGGCAGCGTCGACACCGTCATCATCATCGCCGCCCTGACGCTGCACGGACTCCAGCCGGGCCCGACCCTCTTCCTGCAGCACGCGGCGTTTGTCTACACGATCTTCACGGGCGCCTTTGTCGCCAACATCCTGATGTTGGTCATAGGTCTCTTCGCGTCGCGCTGGACGGCCAAGCTCGCGCTCGTGCCGACGAAGTTCCTCCTGCCCATCGTCACGGTCGTGGCCCTGGTCGGGGCGTTCGCCGTGAACAATAACTGGTTCGACGTGCTCATCGCGTTCCTGGCGGGCCTTTTGGGCTACGGCCTGAGGTCCATGGGCATCAGCACGGTGCCCCTGCTGCTCGGGCTCATCCTCGGGCCGATCCTGGAGACGAACCTCTACCAGGCGCTCCAGGTCTACGGCTCCATCTGGTCTGCCATCTTCACCCGCCCGATCGCCTTGGCCTTCCTCCTGCTGTCGGTGGCCAGTCTCGTCCACGCCCTGATCACTAGGAGAAAGCACAAGGTCGGTACCGACGTGGTCTAGCGGCCGCCCAAGGCGGCCAGGCGATAAGAAACGGAGGGTCATGCCATGAGACTTTGGTACCAGAGCTTCGCGCGCGCCACCGAGTTCGGTCCCTATGCCGAGACCTTGCGAGAGACCGTGCACCATGCGGCCGATCCAGGGACCGAGATCGAGATCCATGGCATCGAGCGTGGCGGCGGCGTCGCCGACGACTATCGCTATATCCAGTACCTCGACACCGCCGAGGTGATCGAGAACGCCGTCCGCGCCGAGCGCGAGGGTTTCGACGGCTTCCTGCTCGGCAACATTGCGGACCCCGGCCTGCACGAGATCCGCGAGCTTATCCGTATTCCGGCGCTGGGTCTTTGCGAGACGAGCCTGCACCTCGCCTGCATGATGGGCAGGCGCTATGGAATGATCACGATCAACCCGAAGTTCACCCCGCGCATCATGGAGAACGTGAAGTACTACGGACTCACGGAGCAGCTCGCCTCGATCCAGCGCATGAGCATCCCGAAGATCACGTCGCTCGGCGACGGATTCCAGCCGGGCCCTGCCCAGGATATGATCGTCGGCCAGTTCACCGAGGCCGGGCGCAAGTGCATCGCCGAAGGGGCGGAGGTCCTGATCGCGGCCGGCGGGGTCGTCATGCAGCTTTTGAGCCGCAACGGCATCCGCGAGATCGACGGCGCGCCGATCCTGGATGGTGTCCCGGCGCTGATCAAGATGGGCGAGATGGCCGTGAAGCTCCGGGGCATCCTCGGCACCTTCACGAGCAAGGTCCTGACCTATGCCCCCCCGACCGGGCACGTACTCGAGGAGGTCCGACACTTCTACGGTGACGAGATCTACCGCTGAGGCGGGTGCGTGGAGGGCAGCGGCATGAAACTGTGGCACCAGAGCTTCACCGTTCTCGACAACGTTCCGGCCTACCAGGCGGTGCTCGAGCACGAGTTCCGGCGTCTCGCCGCTCCCGGCACCGAAGTGGTGATGCACGGCATGGACCCGGGCACCTACCTCTCCGCCTACCCCGGCGAGGACATCCGATACCTGTACGTGCAGGGCCTGCATGCGCAGCAGATCCTGCGCAACGTGCGCCAGGCGGAGCGTGAGGGCTACGACGGCTTCATGATCAGCACCTTGCCGGACGCGGGTCTCATGGAGGCCCGCACGCTCGTCGACATCCCGGTCGTCGGCTACGGCCAGTCCAGCATGCACGTGGCCGCCATGTCGGGCCACCGCTTCGGTATCGTCTGCATGATCAAGGAGCTCGCGCCCCTCTACGACGCCAACGTGCGGCGCTACGGGTTGGGCGGCCAGTTCGTCGGGGCCTACTGGCTGGGGCTCGGTTTTGCCGAGGTGTCCAAGGGCTACGAGGAACCGGGCCCGGTGCTCGAGGCCCTGCAGGCGAAGGTGCGCGAGCTTTCGGCGCAGGGGATCGAGGTGGTGATCCCAGGCGAGGCGGTGCTGAACGCCGTGATCCAGAAGGCGGGCCTCAGGCGCATCGGTGACGTGCCAATCGTCGACGGCCTCGCGGCGACCCTGAAGACGGCGGAGATGATGGTGGCGCTTCAGCAGCTGACGGACCTACGCCACGCGCGCGTCAGCTACTTCTCGAGGCGGCCGCCTGAGGGCCGCCTCGACGAACTCGACGGCTACTACTTCGGGCCGAGATCCTTCGCACCGTAAGGAATGATCGCCATGCAGCCAAGCATCGGGTTCATCGGCCTGGGCGAGGTGGGTTCCTCGTACGCCCGGGCTCTGCTGCAGAGTGGCCTGCCACCCGAAAACGTCCGTGCCCTCTACCTCGCTGCGCGTCCCGGGGCAGACCCCCTGCGTGCCACCCGGCACGCCGCGGAGCTCGGCATCGCGCTCCACGAGGAGCCGCAGGACTTCGCGCCGGGCCTCGACCTCATCGTCAGCGCGGTCAGCCCCAGGGGGGCTTTGGAGTCTGCGCGCCTCGTGTCGCCGCACCTTTGCCCGCCGCAGTGCTTCCTCGACGTCAATTCGGTGGGGCCGGGCACGAAGGAGGCCATCGCCAGGCTCGTCGAGGCATCCGGCGCCGAGACGGCAGACGGCGCGATCATGGGTGCTCCGGCCTCCTCGGGCCGCATCAGCATCACGCTCTCGGGACCCTGCGCGGAGCGGGTCGCCGCGATGCTCGTCCCGTTCGGCGCCGCGGTGGACGTCGTCGGCGACCGGGTCGGCATGGCCGCGACGCTGAAGATGGCGCGCAGTGTCGTCATGAAGGGACTCGCAATGCTCCTCATCGAGGCGCTCTGGGCTGCGCGCAAGGCGGGGGTGGAGGAGCAGGTGCTCCAGGGGCTCGAGGAGTCCATCCACCAGCGGGACTTCGGCGACATGGTCCATCGCTTCGTCTGCGGCAGCCTGCAGCATGCGGGCCGCAGGGTGGGCGAGATGGAGGAGGTCGAGGCGTTCCTCGGGGAGCTCGGGGTCCCGGCGGACATGACGCGGGCAACCCGCGACCGTCTCCAGTACCTGGCCTCGCGCGACCCGTCCTGGCGGAGCGTGCCCTTCGAGAGCGTCGACCAGGCGCTCGACGCCCTGGTGGAGGATGCGGCGAGGGGGCCTGGGCATGGTGCATGACGGCGTCCTGCAAGGGGTCATCGACCTGCATCTGCACCTCGGCCCAGACCCCTACGTGCCCCGCTTCTACGATGTGGAGGAAGCCGCCCTGCGGGCAGCCGAGGCGGGCATGGGCGGCTTCGTGTTCAAGAGCCACAGCTACGATACGGCTCCTATCGCACGCGTCGTGGGCGACAGGTACCCCTCGCTCGTCATCGCCGGCGGCATCACCCTCGACCCGCCTGTCGGCGGGCTGAACCCGCGGGCGGTCGAGGCGGCGGCGCGCCTCGGCGCACGCGTGGTCTGGATGCCGACTGGAGAACGCCCGAGCGTCATGGACGACGGCGCGCCGGGCAAGCTCGCCCCGGGCATGATGGAGATCCTCGAGATCGTGCGCGACCACGGCATGATCCTGGCGACCGGCCACCTGCCGGCCGCCGAGGTGGTCGTGCTCACGGCGGAGGCACGGGCGATGGGCGTGCGCAAGGTGGTCGTCACGCATGCCATGAACCGGCGGGTCGGGCCGGACCTGCCGATCGAGGCGCAGTGGGAGCTTGCCGAGATGGGCGCCTACATCGAGCACTGCGCCACGATCCTGGAGGCGCCGAAGGCCGTGGCCCTGCCAGACCTCCTGCAGGCGATCGCGGTCGTGGGCGACGCGCGTGTTGTGCTCTCGAGCGACTTCGGCAAGCGCGACCACGGCGATCCCATCCGGGGGTTCGAGGCCTTTGCGCAGCGACTGCTCGCGGCAGGACTCACGGTGGCGCAGGTCGGACGGATGACGCGTGAGACCCCGAGGCGCCTGCTTGAGACCTAGGCCCGCAAAAACATGCGAACCCGACAGGTGAGGAAGACATGTCAGCACCCAGGACGCTTCTGAACGTGCCGCGGAGCGCCCTTCTCCTTCTCGCCACGGGCATCATCGCGCAGATGGGCGCCGCGCTCGTCCAGCAGGGCGTCGCCATCATCTCGCTTCGGATCCGCGGCGACATGCACCTGAATCTCGGCCAGATGGGTCTGCTCTCATCGGCGACCCTGGCCGGGGTCTTCGTCGGCATGCTGGTCGCGGGTCGCCTGGTGGACAGCCGCGGGCCGCGCTGGCTCCTCTCGTGCGGCGTCGCCGCGATGACGGTCTTCGTGGTGCTGGCGGGGCAGATGACGTCCTACGTGCCGCTTCTCGCCGTGCTGTTCGCGATCGGCGTGACCTCGGCCGCCGTGCCGCTCTCGAGCTCGCGCGCGATCTTCGAGGGCTTCCTCCATTCCGCCCGCGGCCTCGTGATGTCTCTGCGGCAGACAGGGGTGCCGATCGGCGGCATCCTCGCAGCCCTTCTCCTGCCGCTCGCGCTCGTGCGCCTCTCGCTGCCGCTCGTCTGGGTAGGACTGGCGGTGGTGCTCGTGGCGACGAGCACCCTCTTCTTCTTCCACCTGCCGCGCAACTGGACCGTGCGCAATCGCGGCGGCTGGTCCTTCAAGGGGATCCTTCCGGCCATCTGGCCGACGCTGCTCAGCTGGATGCTCGTCTCCGGCCAGTACACAGTGATCGCCTACATCATCCCCGACCTGCACAACAGCCTGGGCTGGACCACCGCCCTCGGGGGGGTGGGCCTCGCCGTCGCGCAGGTCGGGGGGATCACAGGGCGCCTCCTGGCCGGCACCCTGACCGATCTCGCGGGCGGGCGGCGGGCGCCGGTCCTGATCGCGCTCTCTCTCATCGCCGCCCTAACGAGCCTCACGGTCGGGGTGATGCCGCAAGGCACCGGACTGCTGCCGGTGTTCGTCGTCCTCTTCCTCTTGGGGCTTGGCACGATCGGCTGGTCCTCCACGACGAACCTCTGGGCGGCGGAATGCGTGCCCCTCGCCCGCTCCGGCGAGGCGATGAGCTGGCCCGCGGCCGCCTCGTTCCTGGGCTCGGCCATCTACCCGCCGCTCTTCGGCCATATCGTCGACGTGACGCACCACTTCGGCGACGCCTGGCTCGCACTTGCCCTCTGGCTGACCCTCGCAGGGGCCATCGCCATCTGGCTCGTCCTGACGAAGCGGGACCTGCCGCACTTTGCGCGAGCGGCCGCCCCCCTCCCCGGCTAGGTCCGTGCGGCGCGGGAGCGATTCCATAGGAGGAGATGATCGGCGATGGGCATGACGATCACGGAGAAGATCCTTGCAAGACGTTCGCACCGCGACCGGGTAGGGCCCGGCGAACTGGTCGTCGTGGACGTCGATCTGGCGAGTATCGACGATGTCCAGTTCTCGATCTTCGCCGAGACCTTCGAGCGGCTGGGTGGCAGGGCCTGGGACTCGGAACGCGCCATCGCGATCTCCGACCACTACATGCCCGCCTCTGGCCTCGAGGAGGCGGAGATCGTACGCGGGCTCGTGGCCTTCAGCCGGGAACACGGGCTGAGGGCGGTGACCGACTACGGCATCAAGCATCAGTTCTTCATCGACAGCGGCCTCGTCCGGGCTGGCGACATCCTGGTCGCGACCGATTCGCACACCAACACGTCAGGCGCGGTCGGGGCGCTCGCCGTCGCGCTTGGCCCGACCGACGTGGCGGCCGTCTTCGCGACAGGCAAGACCTGGATGCGCGTGCCTCCGACCATCCGCTTCGAGATCGAGGGCGAGCTGCCCCGAGGCGTCATGGCCATGGACGTTGGCCTCACGCTGCTCGGCGAGCACGGGCGGCATGCCGCGACCTACAAAACGATCGAGTGGGCAGGCTCAGCCGTCCGCGGGATGGACCTCCCCGGCCGCATGACGCTCTGCAACCTCTCGACCGAGTTCGGCGCGAAGAACGGGATCGTGGCCGTGGACGAGGTGACCCGCAGGCATCACGCCGCGCTCGGCAAACCGTGTCCCGAGCTCGCGAGCGACCTGGATGCCGCATTCGAAGCGGTCCACCGCTACGACGCGGGCAGCTTCGAGTCTGTGGTGGCAATGCCGCCGAATCCCGCCAACGTCCACCCGCTGCGCGAGGTGCGGTGCGTCCGCGTCGACCAGGCCTACCTTGGCAGTTGTACCCACGGCACGATCGAGGACCTGCGGGTGGCGGCCGACGTACTGCGCGGCAGACACGTCCACAACGATGTGCGCCTCCTCGTCACACCGTCGACCATGCGGGAATACCGCCTGGCCATGGCGGAGGGACTGCTCGCAGTCTTTGCCAACGCCGGTGCCATCATCTGCTCTCCCGGCTGCGGCTCCTGTCCCGGCATCCACGAGGGGACGCTCGCCCGGGGCGAGGTGCGCATCTCGACCCAGAACCGCAACTTCCGCGGTCGGTCGGGTCACTCCGAGTCTCAGGTGTACCTGGCCTCGCCGGCGACGGTCGCCGCATCCGCGCTCGCCGGCGAGATCCGCTCGGCAGGGGAGGTGTAGAGGATGGAGACAATCCACAGGGGTCGCGCGTGGACGTTCGGCGACGACGTCGACACGGACGCCATCATCCCGTCGATGTACCTCGTCCACCAGGACCCTGGGGTCTGGGCAGCCCACATCATGGAGGGCGTCATGCCGGACTTCGCGCACAGGGTTGCCCAGGGAGACTTCGTCGTGGCTGGCCGCAGCTTCGGCTCGGGCTCGTCGCGCGAGCATGCGGCCATCGGTCTTCGGCAGGCGGGGGTCTGGGCGGTCTTCGCTGAGTCCTTCGCCCGCAACTTCTACCGCAACGCCTTCAACAACGGCCTCATCGCCATGGAGGTCCCGGGGATCTCGCACTTCGCAAAGACAGGCGACGAACTCGAGCTTGCGCTTGAGAGCGGCCGGCTGTGCAACGCCCGCTCCCAGGAGGAGATCCTGGCCACTCCGCTGCCGCCCTTCCTCATGGAGATGGTGGCGCAGGGCGGCCTTATCGCCTGGCTTCTCTCGGGCGGCGGCTGGGAGCGGACCGGGCAAGGGTGAGCCGACCCGCCCGTCGGGCGGGATGCGGTCCCTCGGGAGGAAAAGTACACAGGTATACCGAAATGCCAGAAACACTGGGATGTGGGCAGTCCGGGCGCTTCTGCGGCCCGGGAGAACCGCCTGATCCCCGGCTGCAATCGGCGTAGAGGCGTGCAAGAGTTCCGCAGCAGGTCGGCAGGCTTTCTCCACACCTCGGATATCCAAATTCAGGACGCAGGGAGTGATTCGATGAACCAGTTCGATTTGACAGGTCAGGTGTCCCTGGTGACAGGAGCTTCCGCCGGGGGGCTCGGCTACCACTCCGCGCTCGCGCTCGCGGAGCACGGCTCGGACGTGTTCCTCGCGGACCAGGCCAGCCGTGCGGCGGACCTTGCAGCAACCAAGGCCGCGATCGAAGCGCTCGGGCGCCGGGCGGAGGTCGGCTTCGTGGACGTGGCGGATGAGGCGGCGGTCGACGGCATGGTGGCGGAGGCCATGCGGCAGTTCGGCAAGATCGACGTTCTCGTGCACCACGCCGGCGTGATGCTGCGCAAGGACGCCTTCGAGATGACCCTTGCGGAATGGCACCGCATCGTCGACATCAACCTGACCGGCACCTGGCTTGTCGACCGGCGGGTGGCGCGTGAGATGGTCGGGCGGGGGCACGGCAAGATCATCAACACCTCGACGCTCTACGCAAACATCGTGGGGCCGCTGCCGGAGTCCGCGTACTACGCCTCCAAGGCGGGGGTCGCCAACCTGACCAGGGGGCTCGCGCTCGAGTGGGGCAAGCACAACCTGCAGGTCAACTGCGTCGCCCCCGGCGTCTTCTACCCCACCCAGATGACGGCGCCCCTGCAGGCCCAGCCGGAGCGGCTGGAGTGGATGCAGCAGCGGACCTTCCTCGGGCGGCTCGGCAACCCCGAGACAGACCTCCGAGGCCTCGTCGTCTTCCTTGCCACCGCCGCCTCCGATTACGTCACCGGCCAGGTGATCTTCGCCGACGGCGGCTGGACCGCTTGGTGAGCCTGTCGCAACGCGCCTTTTGAGGAGTGGGGACATGTCGGTCGAGATCACCTGGGTTGCGCACTCCACGGTGGAGGTACGCACGTCCAGGGGCCTCAGCTTCGTGATCGATCCCTGGTATGCGAAGAGTCCCGTGACGCAGGCGGCCCCGCCGGCGGACGCCAGGTTCGCCCTCGTGACGCACGATCACTGGGACCATGTGCAGGACGTGCCGCAGGTCGCGCAGAGCGGGGCCAGGATCGTGACCCAGCCCGAGACGATGGCCCGGCTCGTGCGCGACGAGGGCGTCGACCAGGGCGGCTTCCTCACCTTAAACCTCGGTGGCGGCGCAACGCTCGCCGACGACCTGCACGTGACCATGATCCCGGCCCTGCACTCGTCGCGCAGCGGCGTCGCGGCGGGCTACATCGTGCAGGTCGAGGGCTTCACCTTCGCGCACCTGGGTGATACGGCGCTCTTCTCGGATCTCGGGCTCTACGGCGAGATGTACGACATCGACCTTGCCATGGTGCCGATCGGCGACCACTTCACCATGGGGCCGCGGGCCGCGGCCAAGGCGGTGACTTTCCTTGGCGCGCCCATGGCGATGCCGCTCCACTACGGCACGTTTCCGGCGCTGGTTGCGACGGCCGAACCCTTCCTGACCGCGTTGCGGGAGGAGGCACGAGGCGTCGAGGCATGGGTCCCGGCGGTGGGAGGGCGGCGCACATTCTAGCGACATCTTGAGGAGGATACGGCAGATGCAAGACTACTACGACGTAGTCGTCGTGGGCGCAGGGGTGGCAGGGCTGTCGACGGCCCTGTCCTGCGTCGAGCAGCTGGTGGAGGACGGGGCGGAGGACGTCTCGGTCGCGGTGCTGGAGCGCTCGACGCGGGAGATGCGCGGCGGCAGTTCCCGCTGGACGGGTGCCTATCTGCGCATGGCTGACGGCAGGACGGTCGGCGAGAACTTCGTCGAGGACATGATGGCGTTCTCGGAGGGATACAGCGACGAGAGGATCGTGCGCAGGCTGGCCCAGGACGCCCCGGAGGCCCTCGAGTGGCTGGAGCAGCAGGGCGTCGCGTTCCAGAACCTCCCTACGATCTTCCTCACGGCCTCCCGGCCACGCCTCTTGCCGGTCGGGGGAGGCAAGGCGGTCGTGGAGCGGCTTGCGGACAAGGCTGAATCGTACGGTGTCGAGATGCTCTACAACACCGCCATGCAGCGCCTCGTCTTCGAAGGGGGAGCCCTTTCCGGCATCGAGGTGAGCACCCCCGATGGCCCGGCTACCCTGAAGACCCGCGCGGTCGTCCTGGCCTCGGGCGGGTTCGAGGGCAACATGGAAATGCTGGCGCGCTATTTCCCGCACCCCGTGCACCGGCTGCGCAACATCTCCCCGGGCGGCGAGAACAACAAGGGCGAGGGGATCGAGGCAGCCCTCGCGGCCGGGGCGAAGCCCGCAGGGGAATTCAACTCGTTCCACGCGGAGCCGGTGGACCCGCGCAGCAGGATGCCCGAGGCGGTCGTCATGCTCTTTCCCTACGGCATCCTCGTCAACAAGTTCGGCGAGCGCTTCGTGGACGAGGGCGAGGACACGATCGACGAGATCTACGAGCGGGTCTCGCGCAACTTCCTGACCCAGCCGGGCCAGGTGGCGTACTGCATCTGCGACCAGCGCGTCTTCTCCATCCCGAACTACCACCATGCCCTTGGCACCGACGCCGAGCCCGTGACCGCCGCGACGCCGGACGAATTGGCGGAGAAGCTCGGCCTGCCGAAGGCTGCGCTCGCGCGGACGATCGCGAGCTACAACGAAGCCTGCAGGCACAACGCAGAGGCCACGTTCCAGCCGCTGCGCAAGGACGGGAACGCGGCGCATGACCTCCAGCCCGCGAAGTCCAACTGGGCGTTACCGCTCACGTCGCCGCCCTACGTGTCGTGGCCCATCGTCTGCTCGATCGTCTTCACCTACGGCGGCATCGCGACCGACACGGAGAGCCAGGTCCTGGACCGGGACGACCGCCCGATCGCGGGGCTCTACGCAGCCGGTGAGATCACCGGCCTTTACTACGGCAAGTACCCCGGAGCGACGTCATTCCTGCGCGGGGCCGTCTTCGGCCGCATCGCCGGACGCAACGCGGCGACCTATGTGACGCGCAAGGACTAGACCTTGCCTTCCCGATCGCGGCGGCGGGCAAACCCCTACCTTCGCCGCCGTGGCCGGGGAGGCGTCGCGCGAATGGAAGCCGGCTCTCGCCGAGGGGGCAAGAGCCCAGAACGGGCCCGACCCCGGGGCGCGGCGGTGCGTCCTGACGTGCCGGGCCCAGAGGAGGTCAAGGACTTGGATATCCTCGTAGCCCTCAAATGGATCCCTGATCCGGAGCTGCCAGACACTCTCCTGAGCTTCGCCGATGGCCGGGCCGGTCCCCGGGTCCCGCATACGGTCGGGCTCTTCGACAAGGTCGGCCTGGAGATCGCACTCGGTCTGCGCGAGAGCCTGCCGGGGACGCGGGTGAGGTGCGTCTCGATCGGTCCCAAGGAGGCGAACGAGGCACTGCGACTCGCCCTCACCTACCTCGTGGACGACGCGCGGCGCATCGACCTCGACTGCTCCTTCGACACCATGATGGCGGCTCGCGCCCTGGAGGCGCACCTCCGGACCATGGACCTCCCCGACCTGATCCTCGTCGGGGAGCAGTCGGGGGACTGGGACCAGGGCATCTTCGGCCCTGCACTCGCCGCCCTGCTCGGATTCCCCTTCCTGCCCCGCCTTTTGAGCATCGCGTCGCAGGCGGACGGGCAAGTGCGGATCGAGCACGTGATCGACGACCACAGGGAGGAGACGGTGCTCGCGCCTCTGCCGCTCGTCGCCAGCGTCACGCTGATCCCGAACCTGAAGCTCCGCCAGCCGAAGCTGAAGGACATGATCGCCGCGAAGCGGCGGGAGGTGCTGGTCGAGGCGGGCGACGCCGCACCGTCGCTGGCCCTCGAGCGGCTGGAAAAGGCGGAGCGCCCCGTGACGCATTGCGAGTTCCTCGAAGGGACGCTCGAGGAGCAGGTGGCGCGCGCCGCAGAGATACTCGCAGAATGGAGGTCCACCTAGGTGATCGCCGCCATCGTACTGGACTGTGCCGATTCGGCCTTGCCTTGCAGCCTCGCGGAGATATTTCCGCACGAGGAGGTCTTGGGTCTCTGGCTCTGCCCGCCCGGCGACGATTGGCCGGGCGATGCCGCACGCGTCTTCCGGTCGGGCGTCGACGTTCCTTCTGCCCCCGAGATCGTCCAGAACGTGCTGCTTCAACTCGCGGGCAAGGACCTGCACGGGATCTACCTGCGGGACAGGAACCTTGCGCGCGAGACGGCCGCAGGGCTTGCCGTCAGGCTCGAGGGAACGTGTCTTGTCGGCTGCCTCGCCGTGCGCAGGGACGCAGGCGGGACGCTGCACGCCGCTTTGAAACCGTTCGCGGGCAGGGCCTACGCCGAGGTGGAGGTCCTGCGCACGCCCTTCGTGGCCACACTCAAAGATCCAGAGGTGCCGTTGAGCGCACCCGCGCGCACCGGGGCCACCCCGCAGGATGCGGCATGGCAGCCCGCAGCGGGCCTCCCCTGGACGACGATCGAGGAGCGGGCCAGCCAGGCCTCCGGCATTGACATGGCGCGCTACATCGCCTCGGGCGGACTCGGCATGGGCAGCCTGGCCTCGTTCGACAAGTTGCGCCGCCTCGCCGACGTGCTCGGCGCCCATGTCGGCGCCACTCTGGCCGCGGTCGAGGCGGGGTGGGCCACATCAGATACCCAGATTGGACAGACGGGCAACACCGTGCACCCGGACATCTATCTGGCGCTCGGCATCTCGGGGGCGCCACAGCACGTCTCGGACGTCTACGCGAAGCACATGCTCGCCGTAAACAAGGACCCTGGCGCGCCCATTTTCGGGATGGCGGACGTCGGGGTCGTCGGGGATGCCACCGCCTTCGTCGAAGCGCTCACGGTGCGCATCGAGGAGGCTGGCCTGAAGCTACTCTGACACCGGCACGCCTTGGGACTCCTCGCGGGAGACGAGCGCGCTGCGCACCGAGGCGAAGCTTTCCTCGATGTGGATGCGCATGGCCTCTGCTGCGGCGTCTGCGTCTCCTGCGGCGAGAGCACTGAGGATCGCTTCGTGCTCCTCGACCGCGTGGTGCGTCCGCTTCGCCCTGCCTGTGCTGAGGTAGCGGTAGCGGGAGATGAGCACCTGCAGGTTCGCCAGCAGGCGCAGGTTGATCGGATTGTCGGCGATCTGGAGCATGATTTCGTGGAAGCTGCCGCCGCTATCCGCCACGTCCCTGTTCGGGTCGTTCTCGTCGGTGAGCATCTGGCCGAACGCACTCTTGAGGCGTGCGAGACCTTCTGGCGTCATGTGCAGGCAGGCTTCCCGCGCCGCCAGCTGCTCGAGGACAGAGCGCACCGCGTAGAGATGGCTCGCCTCCTTGAGCGACACGTTCTTCACATTGATGCGGCCGTTGTCCGCGCGCTCGATCAGCCCCTCCGTGGTCAGCCTCTGCAGAGCTTCCCTGAGGGGTGTGCGGCTGACGTTGAGCGAGGTCGAGAGTTGCTCCTCCGACAGCATCTGGCCGGGGGCGAGACTCCCACGGGAGATTGCACCCCGGAGCGAGGCGTAGATAAGATCCCGAACCGACTGGCGGTGCCCGCGAAGGGTAAGGTCAGAATGGCTCATGGCATAATTGTACACAAGCTGAGAAACCGGTCATACGTCCCACCCGACCATAGGCGAAGGTCCGTGTGGTCTCTTGCCGAGCCCTTCACTGCTCCACCTTTTGACGGGGCATCTGGAACCAGAGGTCGTCGAGCTCGAGGAGGTCGTCACGGCTCATGGGTGGCTCTGTCGCGGCCTGCAGCGACTTGTCGAGCTGCTCGGGATGGCTCGCACCCAGAAGAGCCACGCTGATGCCCGGCTGCTGCAGCGTCCAGCGGACGGCCGTCGTGGTCATGTCCCAGCCGCGCACGGCGCAGAAGGCACGGAAGGTCTCGACGACCGCAAACGCCGCTGCATTCCAGTAGCGGTCCCGATAGCGCTCGCCAGGCTTCGCCATGCCGCCGAGGGCGAAACGTGTGCCGGCTTCCACTTCTTGCCCTGGCCGGTACCGGCCGGTAAGGAATCCGCCGGCAAGCGGGTTGTACACGATGATGCCCACACCTGCCGCCTGCGCCATCGGCACGAGCTCCGCCTCGATCGCCCTGTAGAGGAGATTGTACCGGGGCTGCGCACTTACCACCGGATTGTATCCCCGGTGATCCGCAATGCAGACTGCGCGCTGCACCTGGTAGGCAGGCCAGTTCGAGACGCCGATGTAGCGTACCTTGCCCTGCCGGATGAGGTCGTCGAAGGCGTTGAGGGTCTCCTCGAGGGGAGTGGCCGGGTCGAACTGGTGCGCCTGGTACAGGTCGAGATAGTCGGTGCGCAGGCGCCTGAGGCTCGCCTCCACTGCCTCCATGATGTGCTTGCGCCCGAGCCCCTGGTCATTGAGCCCCGTACCCATGGCGCCGTAGCATTTGGAGGCCAGCACCACCTGCTGCCTACGCCCCTGAAGCCAATCGCCGATGATCTCCTCCGTGGCCCCGAACTCGGCCTGCGACCGCCCGAGCGGGTATACGTCGGCTGTATCGATGAAAGAGACGCCGGCCGCGAGGGCCTTGTCGAGGATGGCGAACGCCGTGCTACGTCCGGCCTGCAGGCCGAACGTCATGGTGCCTAGGCCGAGGCTGCTGACGCGAAGGCCAGAGGCACCAAGCCTGCGAACCTCCAAAGAGAACCCTCCCTGCCGTGAGCGGATGAAGTGCGGCAGAAAGTGTGCTGTCGCGTACTCTCAGTTCGCTCCCGGGCCGTTGGAACCCTTGTCTTTTGAACATCTGTATACAGAGGAAGTTGCGGGAAGCGGCCCGTGCAGGAGACAGCGCCTACGTGTACTGGCCCGGTGATCACATAGATGTCCTTACCGAGCGGTGCGACCCGTGCATGCAAGCCAATCGTTAGGCCCCATTCCGTGGACCCCATCAGCGGTGCGCGGGCCGGTCGATGGTTAAAGGCCAAGCGATTCGGCGCGTCCGACGTCTCCTGCATTGACGGTGTAGACCACACTCCGTTCCTGCATGGCGCTAGCAGGACAGAAGATGCAGACACGGTGTCTGGTCATGCGGGGTGCGGCGGCCGGTGCCTCGCCCCGAAGATCCTGCCGCTGTGCCCTGACCGTGCGCAGGAACTGTGCCAGGAAGCGGCACCGCTGTCGTCGGCCAGTGCAGGAGACATACGTCGACCCGGTCCGTGCGCATGCGGCGCAGGGAGGCCTCGAGCGCACGGCGCATCGCATCGGGCTCGGCATGGTTCGGCCAGATCTTCGTGATCAGGAAGACCGAGTCCCGGCAGTCCGCGATGGCGTCGCCGACCACCCGCTCGCTTTCTCCCGCGCCGTAGAGCTCCGCCGTATCCACGAGGGTCATGCCGCGCTCGAAGCCCTCCCGGAGAGCCTCGACCTCCTGCCGGTGGCGACGGGGATCCTCGCCGAAGCCCCAGGTGCCCTGGCCGATCACAGGCAGGCGCAATGCGGTGCCGGAAGGTTCGAGGTAGCGCACGAGAGGCACCTCCCAGGTTTGTCGGACTGTACCGCCCGCTGCCAACATAGCACAGCGCAACAGGCCGTCTGACCGCGGCCTGGCGGCGGCGCGTCATGGCCCGGAGGCACGGAGCGGGCGGTGGCCACGCGCGGCGCGGACCCTACCCCTGGCGCAAGGCCTCGATCGGGTCGAGCCGGCTCGCCCGCAGGGCCGGCCACATGCCGAACACGACGCCCACCGCCACGGAGAAGACCAACGCCAGCAGGATGGTGCTGGGCGACGTCCCCGACGGCCAGTGCAGGGCGGTCGTGAAGGCGAGGGCGCCGGCGTAGCCGAGGGCCACGCCGATGGCACCCCCGCCCAGGCTGAGGATGCCGGACTCGATCAGGAACTGCAGCGCCACCGCGCTCCGCTTCGCGCCGATCGCCTTCCGAAGGCCGATCTCGCGGGTCCGCTCGCTGACCGTCACGAGCATGATGTTCATGATGCCGATGCCGCCCACCAGGAGCGAGATGCCGGCGATGCCGCCCAGCATGACGGTCAGGGTGCCGGTCAGGGCGGCAAGCGTCTTGAGCACTTGGTCCTCGGACACGACCTCGGCCGCCGTCGAACTGCGGAAGCGCCTGTCCATCACGGCCTGCAGGTGTCCCACGGCCAGCGGGGCAAGGTCGGACGAACGCGCTTCGGTCATGAAGCCGGAGACGGTGGTGGTGCGCAGGATCTGCTCGGCGACCGTCACCGGCGTCACGATGATGTCGTCCGGGTTGGAGGAGAATCCCGCACCGCCGCTCGCATTCATGACGCCGACGACGATCAGGGGGGTGCCGTTCACCTGGATCGTGCGGCCCAGGGGATTCGCGTGGCCGAACAGCCTCTCGTCCGTCGTCGTGCCCAGCACGGCCACCTGACGGCGCAGCACCACATCGCTGGAGACGATGTAGCGCCCGATCGCCATGGAGCGGCCCTGGATCGCCTTCGACGGCGGTGTCGTGCCGAGCAGGGCGGTGCTCCACGTCCGGCTGCCGTAGCGCGCCATCACCCCTCCCTGCAGAAGGGGCGCCTCCGCCGAGATCTCCGGAACGCTCTGAAGGAGCCACGGACCGTCCGAGACGCTGAGAGTGACGCCCTGGGACGCGTTCGGCACCACGACGATCATGTTGGAGCCCAGGTTCTCGACCTGCGATGTGACGGACCTGGTGGCCGCCTGGCCGACCGAGACCAGGGCGATCACGGCCGCGACGCCGATGATGATCCCGAGCATCGTGAGGAGCGCGCGGGCCGTGTTCGCGGTCAGGCTGCGCCAGGCCATGCGCAGGCTTTCGATCAGCATGGCGCATCCTCCCCGCCGCTGGCCGGAACGGCCGCCTTCGAGACCTCCGCGTCCCGCACGAGCCGCCCGTCATGCAGCCCGAGGATCCTCTGGCAGTGCTGCGCGACGTCCTCGTCGTGCGTGACGATGACGATCGTGCCGCCGCTCTCGTGCAGCGTGTGAAAGAGCTGCAGCACCTCAAGGCCGGAGCGGGAGTCCAGGTTGCCGGTCGGCTCGTCCGCCAGGATCACGTCGGGTTTGCCGACGATCGCGCGCGCGATCCCCACGCGCTGCTGCTGGCCGCCGGAGAGCTCCATGGGGCGGTGGCGGCGGCGCTCGGCGAGGCCCACGGCGTCCAGGGCGGCTTCCGCGCGGCGGCGGCGCTCCGCCCTGCCGACCCCGCCGTAGATCAGGGGCAGCTCGACGTTCTCGAGGGCGGTGAGCTGCGGCAGCAGGTTGTAGCTCTGGAAGACGAAGCCGATGCGATGGTTGCGCACCTCCGCCAGCTCGTCGCTGCTCTTGCGCGCGACGTCCTCGCCCGCGAGGAAGTAGCGCCCGGCCGTCGGCCGGTCCAGGCAGCCGAGCAGGTTCAGAAGCGTCGACTTGCCCGAGCCCGACGGCCCCATGATCGCCAGCATCTGCCCTGCGGGCACGGCGAAGTTCAGTCCCTGCACGGCGGGCACGGAGACGGGGCCCAGGCGGTAGACGCGCTCGAGCCCTTCGACGCGGATGACCTCACCCACGTCACTTGCCACTGCTCGAGCTCTGTCCGAACGGCAGCGTCCCGGTCGAGGCCTGGGCCGTGACGACCTCGGTTCCCGCTGTGAGGCCGGAGAGGATCTCGGTGTCCGTCTCGTTCGAGAGCCCCATGACCACGTGGCGCAGCTTGGGCGTGCCGTGCACGACGACCTGCAGCGTGGCCTGCCTGCCGTAGCCGCTGAGGGCCTCGTTCGGCACCAGCAGCACGTGGCGCAGCGATGCCACGCGGATCGAGACGTCTGCGGACATGCCCGCCCGCAGGTCGCCAGGATGCGCGACATCGACCGTGACATTGAAGGTTGCGACGCCCTGCGACGTCAGTCCGGCGGGCGCGATCTCGCCAACCGTACCGTGGAAGGTCTCGCCGGGCAGGGCGTCGGCGGTGACCGCGGCGCTCTGTCCGAGGGCCACCTGGGCGATCGAGATCTCGCTGATCGGGACGAGCACCTGCAACGAGTTCGGGTCCTCCACGGTGAAGGGGGGCGTCGCCGCCCCCGGCGCGACGAGACTGCCCTGCTGGACGTTGACGGCCGTCACGACGCCGGAGATCGGCGCCGTGATGTCGAGCTGCCCGAGGGCCAGCCGGGCGCGGCCCACCGCGGCCTGGTCGTTCGCGATGCGCTCGCGCAGCGACGTCACCTGGGCGGCGGTCGGCTGCGTGGGGTGGAGCAACTGCTGCAGCTGCGAGACGTCCGCCGCGAGCGCAGCCTGGTCGCTGTCGAGCTGCGGGGCGAGCCCTTGATTCTCAAGTGTCAGGAGCGTCTCGCCGGATGTCACCGTGTTCCCGGCCTCGACCGGCAGATTCGCGACGGTCCCCGACACCTGCGCGACCACCTGCTGCGGATTCGTGAACGCCACCGTGCCGGGAACGGAGAAGTAGTCCTCCGTGAAGTTTGCGGTCGCCTGCATTCCCTGACGCAGCCCGGACGGCGGGTTCTCGATCGCCAGCGTCACAGGGTAGAGGGCCCCCTTGGGACCCTGGCCGGACGAGATCAGCCCGATGTAGGTCACGGCGGCCTGCATCGTGCCCTGGTCCTGCGTCCAGACCTGGACCCCCTCGCCCATGTAGATGTTGGGCAGGTCGATCTCGGGGACGCTTACCTCGATCTCGACGGAGCCCGGCTGGACGATCTCGAAGAGCTCGGTGCCGGGGCTGACCACCTGCCCCGCCACCACGTCCACGCTCGCGACCACGCCGACCACAGGAGCATTCACCGTCAGATCCGCGAGCTGGGCCTGGTCGCGCGCGACCACGGCCTTGTCCGCCTGCACGCGCTCCTGCTGGGCGGTGATGGCCGCGGCGGTGGCGAGCGTCGGATAGAGCGCCGCGAGGCTCGCCTTGTCCGCGGCCAGCTGGGCCTCGGCGGACGTGACGTCGCCTTCGAGCGCTCCGTCGTCCGTGACGGCGGCGAGGACCCCGCCCTGGCGGACCAGGCTGCCCACAATCACCCCGACCGACGCGACCGTGCCGCTCTGCTGCGCCTCGACGTCCAGCGACTGCCCGGCCTGCACCGTGCCGCTGCCGCTGACCGACACGTTCAGGTTGCCGTAGTGCGCCCGCGCGACGCTGTAGCTGAGCGGGGATATGGTGCTGGCCGCGCCGTTCGGCTGCGTCGCCCGCATGAGCAGCAAAAGGCCGACGATGACGACCACCGCGACGACGGGGATGAGGAACCTGCGCACTTGTGCTCTCCTCCTTGCCTCAGGGGCGGGTCAGACGGAGGCGGAGCGTCCCGGCCGCTTCACGAACAGCGATACGATCCAGGCGATGAGCAATGCGAGCAGCCAGACGACGACGATGACGCTGACGGCCGAGGTGATGTGCGAACCGAGCGTCATGGAACGCTGGACCGACTGCTGGACCACCGTCGGCGACAGGCTGGGGAACCGCTTGAGCTCCTGCGTGACGGCGGCCCGCACGGCGGCTGCCGACGGCGGCACGAGAATGATGCCGAGGCCGGTCACGAGACCGTAGACGACGCCGATCAGCGATACCTTGAGAGGCACACGCCCGCCACCGGAGCGGGTGACCTTGACCACGCCCACGATGATCAGGGCGAGCAGGGCGGCGTCCAGCACCCAGCCGATGACGTTCGCGAGGGTGCCCAGGGACAGGTAGACCCTTGCCGCGACGCTGACCAGTCCGACCAATGCGGAGAGCAGGTAGATGGTGCCGAGCGACCCGGTACCCCGGCTGCCGACTGGTGCCTGACCTTCGTTCGAACTCATGCTTTCCGGCCCCCTGCGCTGCGAGAATCGCGACCATGCCCGAGGCTGCGGTAAAGGCACCATAGTGGACATTCTCCCGAGGCCATGATCAGGACCGCCAGGCACCACCATAGACTTAGACAGTTATCTAACCGCAGCGACGCAACCAGCATATTCTTGCACGCTATGGGCGTCAATTCCTCCGACATTCCGCGCGGAGCGTGCGTTCTCTGCCGCCCAACATGGCATGGCAGCGAAGAGATTCCGGCTCCACCGGCCGCGGCGGCGCAGGATGCGCGGCGGCCGGCGGGCCGTCTGCATGCAGTCGGCGGCCCTCCAGGCCCTGCATGCCATGCGTCGCCGGCCGGATGGCGGCCAAGGCCGTGTTCCGGCGCGGCCGCCCGCAACACCGCGAGCAGCACCCTGGCCGGCCCGATGACCCTCGCGTGACCTTTGCAGGCCGGGTGCCGCAGACGATCCAGGGTCCTGGCGCTCCGACGCAGGAACCGCCGCCTTCCACGCCAATACTGCTAAGGAAGACTGCCAACGGAGGCGCTCGGCTTGTTCGATTCCGATAAGCCGCTCATCGTCCAGAGCGACCACTCGGTGCTGCTCGAGGCGGATCACCCGCAGTTCGAGGCGGCCAGGGACTTCCTCGCGCGCTTTGCGGAGCTCGAGGCCAGCCCCGAGCACGTCCACACCTACCGCATCACGCACCTCTCGCTCTGGAACGCAGCCGAGAGCGGCCTCGCAGCGCCGGAGGTGATCGCCGGCCTCGACCGCTTCGGCAAGTACCAGCTGCCGCAGAACGTGGGCGCGGAGATCTGGGGCGCCATGGCCCGCTACGGGCGGCTGGAGCTGCGGCCGGCGGGCGAGGACATCGTGCTCTGGGCCGACGATCCCCTGCTGCTGCGCGAGGTGCGGGGCCACCCCAAGGTCTCGCCGCTGCTCGAGCTTCTCGGGCCGCAGGGCGTCAGGGTGGCCCAGGGCCAGCGCGGCCACCTCAAGCAGGCGCTCCTGCGCATCGGCTGGCCCGTCCGCGATCTCGCGGGCCACGCCCTGGGGGCCCCGCTCGCCCTCTCGCTGCGCGAGCGGACGCTCTCCGGCAAGGAGCTGGAACTTCGCGGCTACCAGCGGCAGGCGGTAGACGCGTTCTGGGCAGGCGGCCAGGCCTCCGGCGGCAGCGGTGTCGTCGTCCTGCCCTGCGGCGCCGGCAAGACGCTCGTGGGCCTCGGCGCGATGGCCAAGGTGCAGGCCGAGACCCTGATCCTCTGCACCTCGACGCTCGCGGTGCGGCAGTGGATCGAGGAGCTCCAGGACAAGACGTCGCTCGGGCCCGACGCGATCGGCGAATACACGGGCGTGAAGAAGGAAGTGCGGCCGGTCACGGTCGCGACCTACCACATCCTCGGCCGGCGCGAGCACCGCTCGCTCTTCGACGCACAGGACTGGGGCCTCGTGATCTACGACGAGGTGCATCTCCTGCCGGCGCCGGTCTTCCGCATGACGGCGGAGATCCAGGCGCGCCGACGGCTCGGCCTCACGGCCACCCTGCTGCGCGAGGACGGGCGGGAGGGCGACGTCTTCAGCCTGATCGGCCCGAAGAAGTTCGACGCGCCGTGGAAGGAGCTCGAGGGTCAGGGCTGGATCGCGCAGGCGAACTGCACCGAGGTGCGGCTCGACCTGCCGCCGGGGGCGCGCCAGCGCTACGCCGAGGCGGAGGAGCGCGAGCAGTTCCGCATCGCGGCGGAGAACCCCGCGAAGATCGCGGCGGTGCAGGCGATCGCGCAGCAGCACCTTGCGAGCGGCGACCAGGTGCTGGTCATCGGGCGCTTCCTCGCGCAGCTGGCGCAGCTGGCGGCTGCCCTCGAGGCGCCTCTCCTGACGGGCGAGACGCCGCTCCCGGAGCGCGAGCGCCTCCTCGCCGCCTTCCGCAATGGCGATCAGCCCCTGCTCGTCGTCTCGAACGTCGCGAATTTCTCCCTGGACCTGCCCGAGGCGAGCGTGGCGGTCGAGGTGTCGGGCACCTTCGGCTCGCGCCAGGAAGAGGCGCAGCGGCTCGGGCGCATCCTGCGTCCCAAGGCGGACGGGCGCCCGGCCCACTTCTACGCCCTCGTCTCGAGCGACACCCGCGAGCAGCAGTTCGCGATCCTGCGCCAGCGCTTCCTCACGGAGCAGGGCTACCGCTACCGCATCGTGCGCTACGGCGAGGAGCCGGGCCTGGACGAGGGCGGTGTCGTGATCACCTTGGAGGACGCGCGCAGGCGGCTGCGCGGGGGGGCGGGCGATGCCTGAGCTGCCGCTCCTCGAGCGGAGCATCTCCACCAAGATCTCGGAGCTGCGGCGGGTCGCGCAGGCGGTGGGCATCGACGTCAAAGGGCTTGCGCCGCAGGCCCTCCTCGCGAAGGTGGTGGAGGGACTCTCGACGCAGTCGGGCGTGGAGAAGGCCGTCTCCGGCTGCTCCCCAGAAGCGCAGGCACTCCTCTTCGACATTGCCTGGCACGGCTCGGGCGTGCTGCCTGGGCGCACGATCGACGGGCCGGGCGGTCACAGCCTGAAGGGGCCCGGGATCCGGGAGCTCTGCGAGGACCTCTTGGCCAATGGGCTCCTGCACTCGCTCGGCGTCCGCGACTACTGGGCGACGCGCCCCGGCTACCACATGGCGGCGGAAACGGCGGCGTGGGCCGCGCCGGTGCTGGCGGCGGAGGCCGCGCAGGCGGCGGGCCGTCCATTCTACCTCCAGCTCTCTAAAGCGCCCGAGGACAGGGCGTCCCTCAGCTGCGAGTGGCTTTCGGATCTCGTGCGCGTCCTGGGCGAGCTCCACCGCAAGCCGGCGGGCATCACGCAGTCCGGCAGCATCTACCGGCGCGACGCGGAGCGCCTGCGGCGGCTGCTCACGCCCAGCCGCCTGGATCTCGTCTCCAAGGCCTGGGGCACCATCGCCGCGGCCATGCCGGACCCTTCGCTCTACGGCCCGTGGGCCGGCCAGGCGCAACCGGACGTCGGCCTCCTGCTCTGGCTCGCGTTCGGCCTCGGCCTGCTCGCCGTCCGGGACGGCGAGATAGAGCCCGTGCGCGACTGGCGGCGGCGCCTCGGGAAGAAGCCCGTCTCCGAGATCTGGCGCAGGGCGGTGCTGGCCGTCTGGGACCTGCACGCCCGCTCGCTCGTCGCGGACTACTGGCAGAAGTTCATCAGCCCGGCGAGCTGGCTCCTGCCGACGCGGCTCCTTGCCGCCGTCCAGGCGGGGCGCACGGGCCTCTTCGAGGCGGTGCAGCCCCTCGAGGCGGCATCGCTGCTGCGGGCCTTGTCGCAGCTCGGCGCGCTGGAGGCGGGCACGGTGGCCGGTGAGCCCGGCGTGCGCCTCATGCCCGCGGGCGAGGTGGTCTACGGCGGGCAGCCGGTGGAGCCGGCCCTCGAGGGGCGTTGGTCCATCCTGCCGAACGGCGACATCCTGGTGCCCCCGGACCTGCCGCCCGCCCGGCTTGCCTGGCTGGAGGCGGTGGCGCGGCCGGCCAGGGTGGATGTCGTGTGCACCTATCAGGTATCCCAGGAGAGCCTGCAACATGGGGTCGAGGCGGGCGTGAAGCCGGACGACATCCTCGGCGAACTCGAGGCGTGGAGCCGCACCGGTCTGCCGCAGGCCGTGCGCTTCCGCATCGAGGAGTGGCTCGGGCGGGTCGGCCGGTACCGCTTCGTGGAGGCGGCCATGCTCGTCTGCCACACGCGCGAGGACGCCGAGGCGGCGCTCGCGCTGCGTGCGGTGCGCCAGGATGTGATCGAGGTCCTGGGCGACACCTGCCTCGTCATCGCCGCAGGGCGCGAGGAGCAGGTGCGGACGGCCCTCGAGCGCGGCGGCTACGCAGCGCTGCAAGGTGTGTTCAGCCTGAGCGGCCTCTACCACGAGGACGCCCTCAAGGAGCGCAGGAAGAGCCAGCGGATGCTGAGGTCTCTCGACTGGGGCGCCGGGACCGTCATCGAGGCGCTGTAGGCGGACGCGGCGGCTGAGGCCTCCCGTACGTCGGGGTGACGGCCCCTGGGACCGCTCGGCAGGCTCGGCGTGCCGCAGGCCTATGTCCCGAAGGTCCGCGCCACGTCGGCGCGGGACGACGCACGGACCGCCCTGCTGCGCCGCAGCGGGGCGGCGTTGGACGAGGACCGGGGGACACCTTAGTCAGCGGGCGAGATCGCTCCGGTACGGCTCGCCGACCGCGGCCAGGAAGAGGTCCGGGCGCACGGGCCAGCTGTCGTCGAAGCCGAGACGCCTCGAGATGGAGAGGGCGGCGGCGTCGAGCGCCGCAAGGAGTTCCGCGAGCCCTTCGCGGGACATGTAGCGCTCGTGCCGGCCGGCCACGCTGAGCGCCGCGACGGGGCTGCCCCTGCTGCCGAGGACCGGCACCGCGAGCTCCGCGGAGTACGGCTCCATCTCGCCGAGGCTCAGGGCGACCCAGCTCTCGCGCGTCTCCCGCACCTTGTGCCACACCTCTTCCGGCGTCCGCGGGGTGCGGCTCGTCAGGGCGGTGAAGGAGACCCGGCCGAGGATCGCGTCCACCTGGGCGTCCTCGAGCGTCGAGAGGAGAAGCCGCGTCGAGGCGCCGCAGTAGAGCGGCGCGCGACGTCCGGGGCGGATGTAGAGCCGGGCAGGCGAGAACGATCCGAGCACCTCCACGTAGACGCCCTCGTCGCCGCTCAGCACCACGAGCTGCACCGACTGGTCGACCTCGTCGCGCAGCCGGTCCATGATGTCGCGCCCGGCCTGCAGCGGCTCGATCGTGTCCTTGACGAACCCGGCGAGCTCCAGGATGCGGTAGCCGAGCCGGTAGGCGTCGCCCTCGCGGTCCAGCAGGCCGTACTCCTGGAGCGTGCGGAGCGCGCGGTGGCACGTCGCCCTGCTGAGGCCCGACCTGCGCGTCAGCTCGCTCAGGGTTTGCACGCTGTCCGCGCTCTGTCCGAAGAGACCAAGGAGATGCAGCGCCTTCTCGAGCGCGCCGAGCTGGTCGCTAGCCAAGCAAAAGCCTCCTGTGGGATACGCGGTTTCCTTCCTGATTCAAGCGTGGCCCACGAACGTTATGGAAATATGCCTTCGACGGAAGCAGGATCTTTCCTCCGTGCGACGAACACTGCTGGCCAATAGGATGGACGGAGTGGTCCATCTGATGAGAAAGGGTGGTGCAGGTTTTGGCTCGACACAAGGGGATTCTTGCTCTGGGGGCGGTCCTGGCGTTGAGTGCCGGGCTCGTCGGGGGGGTTGTGCATCCTGCCACCGCCTCGGCCAAGGCCCTCAGTGGAGGCAGCCTCGTCATCGGCGAGGCGGACGCCGACCCCGGGAACTTCGATCCGATCGCCACCTTCACGCTGGCTTGGGGCGAGATCGCCTCGAACATCTTTGACGGCCTCGTCTTTCGCACGCCGACCCTGAAGATCCAGCCAGGACTCGCCACGTCGTGGAAGTGGCTCAACACGACCCACCTCGTCATGCAGCTGCGCCACAACGTCCAGTTCCAGGACGGTGAGCCGTTCAACGCGAACGCGGTGGTGTTCACCTTCGACCGCCTGACCGGCCCCCTGGGCCAGAAGGGCCCCGAGTACGCCAACTACAACGCCATCCAGAAGGTTCAGGCCCTCGGCACGTACGAGGTCGAGTTCACCCTGAGCCACCCGGACCCCACGCTGATCACCAAGCTGGCGGGCTACGGCGCGATGATCGTGCCGCCGAAGTACATCGCGAAGTACGGCAGCACCTACTTCGGCACCCACCCGATCGGCACCGGCCCGTTCAAGATGGTCAAGTACGTCAAGGGCTCCGAGGTGGTCCTGCAGCGCTTCGACAAGTACTGGCGGGGACCGGCCAAGCTGGCGCAGGTGACGTTCGAGTTCGTCACGGAGGACTCGACGCGCCTTGCGGACCTCCAGACCGGCGCGATCGACATCATGCAGGCCGTCCCGGTCGCGCAGGCCTCCGTGGTCAAGTCCGACCCCTCGCTGCACCTCATGCCCGTGTCCTCGCCGACCGTCTATGAGCTCGGCACCGACATGAGCGTCGCCCCCACCAACAACCCGAAGGTGCGCCTGGCGATCGCCGAGGCCATCAACATGCCGGCCATCATCAAGACCGTCCTGCACGGCTACGCGCAGCGGATCTCCACGTTCCAGGGCCCGCTCTCGTTCGGCAACGACCCGAACCTCAAGCCGTACCCCTACGACCCGACGCAGTCCAAGGCACTCCTGCAGCAGGCGGGCGTGAAGCCCGGGACGACGGTGACGCTCGGCTACGTCGGCAGCGACTCGACGTTCGAGCAGGTCGCGCAGGCGGTCGCCGGCTACCTGCAGCAGGTCGGCCTGCAGGCGAACCTGCAGCCCTATGACGAGAACACCTTCTTCAACAACCTGATCCCGGCCGGGCAGGGCAAGGCCGGCGACCTCTGGGAGTTCGGCTGGGGCGGCTGGACCCTCGACTTCGACAACACCGCCGTGCTGCTCTACACCCCGAAGCAGTTCTGGAACCCCACCTACTCGAACCCCGAGGTCACGAGCCTGATCGACGCCGAGCGCAGCACGCTCGACACCCAGACGCGGCTCCAGGACTTCTACAAGCTCGACACGATCCTGCACGACCAGGTCGTCGGCATCCCGCTCTACGACGTGACGAACCTCTGGGCCACCGACAGCCGGGTGCACGGCTTCGTGGCACCGCCGGACGACCGCGTCTGGCTCTGGCCGGTCTCCGTAAGCCAGTAAGGCAGCAGAGGGGCGGCGGCGCGGCATCGCTGCGCCGCCCCTCATCCTTGTGCGATCCGGGGTGATATGGCCGTTGGATCTTGCGTGGTACGTCGTGCGCCGGCTTGTCAACGCGGCGGCCGTCATCCTGCTCGTCTCGGTCGTGGTGTTCGTCGCCATCCGCCTCACCGGCGACCCCGCAGCCTCCATGCTGCAGGGTGTCGAACCGACGCGGCAGGCCATCGACCAGCTGCGCCACGCGCTTGGCCTGGACCAGCCGCTGTGGCGGCAGTACGAGCTGTTTCTCGCCGGCGCCCTGCACGGCAATCTCGGCACCTCCTACGACACCGGCCAGCCCGTGGCGTCGCTGATCGGCAGCCGCCTCGGCGCGACGGCCCTGCTGGCGGTCGCCGGCTTGGTCGTGGGAGCCTTGATCGCGTTCCCCGTCGGCATCATCGCCGCGTTGCGGCCGAACTCCTTCGTCGACCTCGGCGCGCGGGTGTTCGCCCTGGCCGGCATCTCCTTCCCGAACTTCTGGCTCGGCATCATGCTGATCACCATCTTCTCCGTCGCCCTGCGCTGGCTGCCGGCCTCGGGATACGGCACATGGCAGTCGCTCGTGCTGCCCGCCCTCACGCTCGGGCTCATCCTGTCGGGCATCCAGAGCCGCCTCGTGCGCTCGAGCATGCTCGAGGTGCTGCGCCACGACTACGTGCGCACGGCGCGCGCCAAGGGGCTCAAGGAGCGGTCGGTCATCATGCGGCACGCGCTGCGCAACGCCCTCATCCCGGTCGTCACCTACATGGGCTCCACCTTCGGCGCCCTGCTCGGAGGCATCGTCTTCGTCGAGGTGGTGTTCTCCTGGCCGGGCATCGGCAGCCTCGCCTATCAGGCCGTGGAGCAGCGGGACTTCCCGCTCGTCCAGGGCATCGTGGTGGTGACGGCCTCCTTGCTCGTGCTGATGAACCTCCTCGTGGACCTTCTCTACCTCCTGCTGGACCCGCAGATCCATCTGGAGTAGGGGGGAAGGCATGATCGCGCCCGCAAGTCCCGAAGACACCCAACAGGAGAAGAGGCAGCGCAAGGGCCTTCGCCTCGCGCGGCTCTTCGTGCGGAGCCCCAGTGCCGTCATCGGTGCCCTCTTCGTGCTGCTCACCGTGCTCGCCACCGTGTTCGGCCCCTTTCTGGAGCCGCACGCGGCGACGGCGATCAACCTCAACAAGGCGCTCCTGCCGCCGATCTTCGTGCATGGCGGGTCCGCCATGTACCCGCTGGGCAGCGACTACCTCGGACGCAACCTCCTCGGCATGATCGTGTCCGGCACGCGCATCTCGGTCGACCTGGCCGTGCTCGCGGTGCTCTGCTCCATGGCCGTCGGCACCCTGATCGGGCTCTACAGCGGCTATGCGGGCGGCTGGCTCGGCAACCTCCTGATGCGCCTCACCGACCTGCAGATGGCCTTCCCCTTCATCCTGATGGCCCTCACCCTGATGGCCATCTCCGGTCCCGGCCTCTGGAAGGTGGTCGTCGTGCTCGCGCTCTCCGGCTGGACGGACTACGCGCGCATCGTGCGCAGCCAGACGCTGCAGCAGCGGCACATGCTCTACGTCAACGCCGCGCAGGCGAGCGGCGCCTCCCGCGCCAGGATCATCTTCCGCCACATCCTGCCCAACATCTCGGACTCCGTGATCGTGCTCGCGACGATGAACATCGCGGTGAACATCCTGCTCGAGGCGGGCCTCGCCTTCCTCGGCCTCGGCATCAGCCCCTCGACGCCGTCCTGGGGCTCCATGGTGGCCGACGGGCGCAACTACATCGAGACGGCGTGGTGGCTCACCGTCTTCCCCGGCTTCGCCATCTTCTTCAGCGTCATGGGCTTCAATCTGCTCGGTGACTGGCTCCGCGATGTGAACGACCCGTCGCACGGGCACTGAACCGGGAGGGACGGAAGGTGGATAGCCTCTTGCTGGATCCCTTGCTGCCATGCCTCGAGGGGGATCCTCTGGACCTTTCGCTGCTGCTTGAGGGCGACACACCGGGCGACGCCCTGCTCGGTCTTGCGGACTGGCTTGCCGCCCTCGCGCAGCGGCGCAGGGCCGTGCGCAGGCTCGTGTGGTCGGGCGAGGAGGCGGGGCACGTCCTGGAGATCGCCAGGGTGTACGCTGGACCGCCGGCGAGATTGACGGCAGGGGCCCCAGGGCGTTTTCGCCTAGCCTGGCGAGACCCGGACGCGGCGGTGCTGCTCGCCCGGGCCATCGCGCAGGCGCGGGTGCCGGCGGGGGCGCGTTCGGTCGCCTTGGTGTCCGGCGAGCTTGGCGAGATTCAGGTCCAGATGGCGTCGGGCGAGGTGGCGACGCTCGCGCCGGGCGGCCCGGGCCTTGGTGCGCAGGCGCCGCAGCCGGAGATCCTCGCCCTGGTCCCGGGCCAGGGCGGCATGCCCGGGGGCGTTTTGGTGCCGGCGGGGGTCGAGGCGGAGTGGGTCCTCGCCTTTGCGGCGTATGCGGTGCGCCTCGCGGTCTCGTACGAGGGCGAGCTGTCGCTGCCTTTGCTCACGACAGGGGAACGAGGCCGGAGCGGGCCCTTCCTCGACCAGGATTCCGACGCCATCCGCCGTGATCCGGGCGGGCGCCTCAGCCTGCCGGGCGGCCCCGCGGGCATCGCGGCCCTGCGGGCGATGGCCGCCCTGCCGGTCTACCCCGAGCGGCCGATCCGCCTCCAGCGCCTGGGCCCGCCGGCCATCTCGGACACCGCGATCTACGAAGGCACCTGGGAGGTGCCCTGGGAAGGTGAGCGGCTGCTCGGGGCCCTCGAGGGTCTCCTGCGGCAGACCGGCACGCCGCCGGGGCGCGTCGAGCTTTTCCTGTCCGAGACCCTCGCGGTGCGCCGCGATCTCGCGGAAAAGGCCCGGGAGATCCTCCGGCGGCACGGGTCCGACGCGGCGGAGATCATGCCGCGCTCCGCCTACAAGCAGGCCTACCACTGGCTCGCGGAGGAGGTCCTGCCCGACCTGTCCTCGGTGCCGGTGGCGGACATCGAGCTGCGGGTGCCGCGCCACGCGGCCGCGGCGGACGAGCTCGGCGACGCCTGCAGCTGGGTGGCGGGCCTCGCGCCGGCGGACGAGCTCCTGCAGGCGGCCCTCGGGCTGCCCGCCGGGGCCGTGCGGCTCGCTCTCTACGACGAGCCCTGCTACGCCGCCCTGGCCAGGGACGGGACGGGGGCCGTGGTCCTCGAACGCCGCCTGACACCGCTCCTGCGGCCAATGGACCTTGGGGCGATCTATCCCGGCAAGTCGGCGGCCGTCGAGACGGGCGGCGTCCGCCTCAGGGCGGCCGACGGCCGCCTGCTCGCCGAGACGCCGGTCGAGACGGACACCGAAGCCGCCTTCCAGGCCTTCATGGCGGGACTTTCCGACCTTCGGCCCATCCTCGAGGCCAAGACGGGCCTGCCGCTCTTCGGCCGCCTCGAGGCAAGCGTGACGCTCTCGGAGCCCGACGAGGATCTGCCGGTCCCCTGGGAGCGCTTCTCGCCCGCGGAGGAGCTGCACGAGGAGATCTACTTCGGGACGATCGCGGCCCTCGAGCCCTTGACGAAGGCGCGCGGCGGCGGAGCCATCCGCGCGCCCGGCGCCATCGTGCCGCGGGTGCGGGTGGAAGAGGGCCTGCCCACCCGCCTCACCCTGCGCCTGACCGCCGCCGCGGAGGAACTGCGGCCCTGCACCCCCATCCCCTTGCGCCTGCGCGAGATCGCCTGGCGGGACGGGCGCCTCCTGGCCGTGCCCGAGGACGAGCCGCCCGACGGCTATGGCGTGCCGGCGGGCCAGCTGCCGCCTGGGCTTTGGCTCGCGTCGCAGCCCGTCGACGGGGGAATGGCCCCTTGGCCCGGGTCCCCCGACCTGACGCAGCCTTACAGGCCCGAGGAGGCCTGGCCCCTGACCCGGGCGGCGGCGGCCGGGTCGGGCGCCATCGCATGGGTGGAAGGCCACAGCTACATGGGCAGGGAGATCCCCGCCGCCCTGTGGTGTCCCGGCGTCGAGGGGCTCCTGTACTCGCCGCGGCGCATGGCCTGCCACCTGCCGACACTCTTTGTCGTCGCGGGCCACCACGCGAACGAGACGTCGTCGACCGTCAGCGCCTTGCGGCTGCTCCATGGACTCAGGGAGGCAGGCCCCGGAGCCGTCGTGCTGGTGGTGCCGATGGAGAATCCGGACGGCGCGGCCCTGCATCGCGAGCTGGCGACGGAACACCCGCGCTGGAAGCTGCACGCGGCGCGGTTCAACGCCGTCGGGCACGAGTTCGGCAGGGACCCACTGGACTCGCCCTTCGGCGAGGCCCTCGTCCGCCCGCGGCTGACCCAGGACTTCTCGGTGGACGTGCTCGTCGACGACCACGGGGTGCCGGGCCACGAGTGGGCACAGCCGTTCAGCGGGCGGAGCTCGCCGCCGCTCTTCCCCGTCGCCTACACCTATCCGAGCGGCGTCTTCTACGGCATCGGCCAGGGCGGTCCCGGCGACGACGGACCGGGGCAGGAGATCCTGCCCTTCTGGCAGCGGGTCGTCGGAGCGCTCGATCTTGATCCGGAGCTCAAGGAGGCGCAGGCTCTCCTCTGGGACCGCTATGAGCGCTATGGCCAGATGCTCTGCCCCGACCGCTATCCCTCGCGGCGCGACCGCGGCTGGCCCTTCCAGACGGCACGTCGCGCCACGAGGCGCGATGCGGCCCCGTGGCCGCTCGAGTTCGTGACGGAGGTCGCGGACGAAGGGGCCTCGCCCGAGCAGCTCGAGCTCTGCGTCAGGGCGCACCTCCATGCGGACAGGTCCATGCTGGCGGAATTGCAGGGCATGCCCGGCAAGCCGTCGCGTACCAAGGAAGCAGGACCAGGGCAACCGTGACGAGGAGAGATGGCGGTCTGGAGACGGCGATCGGACCCGGGCACGCCTTCACGCGCGTGCTCCAGGCGGGTGACGAGGGACTTCTCTTCGAGTTCGGCGCCGGCATCGACCCGATCGTGAACGCGCGGGCGCAGGCGTTCGCCGAGACGGTGCGCGCCGCCCGCATTCCCGGTGTCCGCGGCGTGACTCCGGGCTACCTCTCGGTGCTGGTGGAGTTCGACGCGGGACAGGTGGACGCGCGGGACCTGCCGGAAGCCCTCGCCGCGCTCGGCGGAGCGGCGGCACCCGGGCGGCCCGCGCGGCGTCACGCGATCCCTGTCTGCTACGGCGGCGAGATGGGCCCGGACCTCGAGGAGGTGGCCAGTGCCACGGGCCTCGGTCCGGACGAGGTGGTGCGCCTGCACGCGGGCCAGGAGTACCGGGTGTACTGCCTCGGCTTCTCGCCGGGCTTCCCGCTCTGCGCGCCGCTGCCCGCCGCCCTGAGGCTGCCCCGCCGGTCCCAGCCGCGCACGCGGGTGCCGCAGGGCTCGGTCGCCATCGCCGGACTGCAGACCGGCATCTACCCGCTCGAGACGGCCGGCGGCTGGCACCTCATCGGCCGGACACCCGCAAGCGTATTTGCCTGGGGCAGGCCGAACGCCGCCGCGATCCTGCCCGGCGACACCATCGCGTTCCGCCCCGTCGGCGAGGAGGAGTACAGGGAGATCGTGGACAGGGCGGCCATCGCGGAGACCCTGGCGCGGAACCTCGAGGGTGGCGCCGATGGCTAGGCTCAATATCGTGCGGCCCGGCATGCTGACGACGGTCCAGGACATCGGCCGCTACGGCCAGGGACACCTCGGCGTGCCCCAGCAGGGAGCCCTGGACCCTTACGCCCTGCGCTGGGCACTGCGGCTCGCCGGCGCGGGGCGGGGCGATGCGGCGCTCGAGATCACCCTGCTCGGCCCCGTGATCGAGGTGCAGGACGCCTGCTTCGCCGCATTGGCCGGCGCCGAGCTCGGGGCGCAGCTGAACGGCGTCCCCTGGAGGACCGGCACGAGCCGGAGGCTCCGGCCCGGCGACCTCCTCACGTTTCGCGCCCCCGCCGAGGGGCTGCGCGCCTACCTCGCCTTTCGCGGCGGCGTCGCGGGCGACCTGGTGCTGGGAAGCCGCGCGACCGACCTCCAGTCCGGGATCGGCGGCCATCACGGCCGGGCTCTCAGGGCAGGCGACGTCCTCGAGGTCGGGGACGGCGACGGCGAGCCTGCCGCCGCGCCGGTGCCGACGGCGATCCTCCGGGAGAGCCTGCGCGTCCTGCCGGGGCCGCGCGACGATCTCTTTCCCGAGGGGGCCCTGCGCCAGCTCACCTCCGCCCCCTACCGCGTGACGCCCGAGGCCGACAGGGTCGGGATGCGGCTCGTCGGGCCGGAGGTCCCCGGGGCGCCTGGGGACATCCCGTCCGAGGGCATCCCGCTCGGCGGCATCGAGATCCTGCCGAGCGGCCAGCCGATCGTCCTGCTGCAGGGGCGCGGGTCGGTCGGCGGCTACCCGGTGCTCGCGACGGTCATCTCCGCGGACGTCCCGGCCCTGGCGCAGCTCCGCCCGGGGAGCCGCCTGCGCTTCGAGGTCGCGTCGCTCGCCGCGGCGCGCCTGGCCCGCGAGGAGATGGAGAGGAGCCTCGCGCTGCCCCCGCATCCCTTGCCCTGAGAGGAGGGTCTTGCTTGCCGCTCTCTGTGGACCTCAACAGCGACCTCGGCGAGAGTTTCGGCGTCTGGCGGCTGGGGGAGGACGAGGCGCTTCTGCCCAGGATCACCTCGGCGAACATCGCCTGCGGCTTCCACGGCGGCGACCCGCGGGTGATGCACCGCACCGTGCGCGAGGCGACACGGCTCGGCGTCGGCGTCGGGGCGCACCCCGGCTTTCCGGACCTCGTCGGCTTCGGGCGCAGGAACCTCCTGGCGACGCCGGACGAGGTCTACACCGACACGCTCTACCAGGTCGGCGCGCTCCATGCCTTCTGCCAGGCGGAGGGCACGCAGCTTCAGCACGTCAAGCCCCACGGGCAGCTCAACAACATGGCCTTCCACGACCAGGCCATGGCGGAGGCCCTGGCCTCTGCCGTGCGGGACTTCTCGCCGCGTCTCATCCTCGTGGCCTATGGCGGCGAGCTCTTGCAGGCCGGCGAGCGGCTCGGCTTGCCGATCGGCCACGAGGTGTTCGCGGATCGCGCCTACCGTGCGGACGGGAGCCTCGTCGGGCGCTCCGCGCCCGGCGCCATGATCGGCGAGGAGGAGATCGCCCCGCGGGCCGTGCGCATGGTGCGGGAGGGCGGCGTCAGGGCGATCACCGGCGAGTGGGTCGCGCTGAAGGTGGACACGATCTGCGTCCACGGCGACACCCCGGGTGCTCCCGCCCTGGCGGGGAGGGTGCGCGCGGCGCTCGAGGATGCCGGCGTCGCGCTTCGGCCGCTGCGCGACGTGCTCGGATCGAGCTGACGGCAGGCCGTCCGCATGTTCGACGACGCCCCGGCATCGCGGCCTGATCGCGGCGCCACCGGGAGTCCCCAACCCCGGATTCTCCGCTCGGAGTTCTCAGGTGCACGGCCACGCAGCCGCACAGGCCACCTTTGCGCGCCGCCGGACGGCCAGGCGCTTCAGCTGACGATCGCGTCGGCGCCCTGGCCCGCGGACAGGACGATCTCGCCAGCCTCCTCCAGGCGGCGCGCCAGGGCCACCAGGCGCTGCTGCGCCGCCTCGACGTCGCGCAGCCGCGTCGGGCCGAGGTAGCCGAGGTCTTCGCGGATCACGTCGGCCATGCGGGTCGACATGTTGCGGAAGAAGACCTGCGCCATGTCGTCGGATGCGGCCTTGAGCGCCAGGACGAGATCGGCCTGGTCCGCGTCGCGGATGATGCGCTGGATGGAGCGGTCGTCGACGAGGCGCAGGTCCTCGAACAGGAACATCCGGCGGCGAATCTCGTCGGCGAGCTCGGGGTCCGACGCCTCCATGGAGCCGAGGATGCTGCGCTCGGTGGAGCGGTCGACGCAGGTCAGGAGCTGCACCACCACGTCGACGCCGCCGGGGCGGGAGAGGTCCGTGCCGAAGAGCGACGCGATCTTGCGCTCGAGGACCTGCGCCACCGAGGCGACCAGCGCGGGGTTCATGCGCTCCATGGTCGACACGCGCTCCGCAACCTCGCCCTGCTGCTGCGGCGTCAGGTGCTTGATGATCGCTGCCGCGGGGACCGGGTCGAGAAAGGAGAGGACGAGCGCGATCGTCTGCGGGTGCTCGCCGCCTATGAGTGTGACGATCTGCGGCGGGTCCAGGGCGCGCAGGAACTCGAAGGGGCGGGGCGCGTTCGCCTCCTCCAGGCGCCCGAGCATGTCGCGGGCGCGCGGTAGGCCGAGCGCCCGCTCGAGCACCTCGCGCGCGTAGCGCGCACCCATGCGGAAGGGGCCCTGCATCCTCTGCAGGTCGCAGAACTCCTCGAGCACCTCAAGGCGCTCCGCAGGCGGTACGGGCTCCGCCTGGGCGAGCCCGATCGTGACCTGCTCGACCTCCTCCTCGTCCAGGTGCTCGTAGACCTTTGCCGCAAGCTCCGGCCCAAGCGCCGCCATCACCACCGCCGCTTTGCTCACCTTCATCGCCGTCCGTGCGCCCGCGAGCCTCGTGGGATGCGCAGCCCGGAGGGGTTTCTCATGAGGCCTGGCGGTGTGGCGGCTCGCCCTGCGACGCCTTGGAGGGCTCGAGGTATACCGCGAGCTGCTCCTGAAGCAGGCGGGGGTTCTGGCCGCTGAGGATGCCGAGCATGCCCTGCAGCATCATCTCCTCGTCCTCGCGCTCCTCCTGCTGCAGGCGCTCGAGCCGGAAGCCGAGCGGCAGCCAGAAGAGGTTGGCCGAAGCGATGCCCCAGAGCGTGGCGAGGAAGGCGGTGGCGATCGAGGGCGCGAGGCGGCCCACGTCGCTCAGGTGGCTCAGGACGGATACCAGGCCCACGACGGTGCCGATGATGCCGAGGGTGGGGGCGAAGCCGCCCGCCGTGCGGAAGAAGAGGGCCACGGCGAGCCTGCGCTCGCCTTGCACGTCCATCGTCCGATCGACGAACGCCGTCAGGCGGCTCTCGTCGAAGCCGTCGGCGATCTTCTGTACGCCTGCGGCGAGGAAGGGCGGCAGCTCACCTGCGGCGATCTCGTCCTCGAGGCGCAGGAGCCCCTCGCGCCGCGCGATGTCCGCCAAGGCGCCGATCTTCTGGATCGTCTCCCGGCGCGGGACGCCGCCGGGGCGGAGCAGCCGGCGCAGAGCCGAGGGCACCTCCAGGAGCTCACGGCGGTCCACGCTCATCACGGTGGCGCCGAGCGTCCCGCCCAGCACGAGCAGCATCGCCGGCAGGTTCAAAAGCGCGTGCAGGCTGCCGCGGTCGAGCAGGTCCGCGACGATCACGGCCAGGACGGCGCCCAGGAAGGCGGCGGGTGTGACAAGATCGAGCGCGGCTCGACGTTGCGCTTTGGGCAGCAAAGGATGAATCACCTCCGGCAGCCTGGCGGTCATGGCGGCGATCCGCTGTAGACCCATGGCTTTGCGTCCCCGGCTTTCGCCGGGTTTGCCACACTTTACAGGGTGGTTCCGACCCTATTATGCCAAGGCTTGCCTCTTTCCGCAAGGAGGCGCGGCAGCAGCTGCGGTCGGGAGCCGCCTCTCGGCGCGGGGGTACGGCGCCAGGCCCCGCCTGCGGCTAGAGCGCAAACGCCCGCACGCGGTCACGTCGCTCTGAAGTCCGGCCGCGGGCACCTTGTTAGGAGCAGAGGCCCGCACCTAGGGCGCGCATCTGCGAGGGATGACTCCCCGGACCGCAGGCTGCCGAGACGTGGCGGGTTGAGCCTGCTTGTCAGGCGGCTCTGTACAGCCCGCTCGGCATGACGTCTTGAGCTCCTTGACGCATTTTTCCGAGGTGCCATGAGGAAGATAAGACTTGATGATCTGGGAGACGGACTGATCCAGGCTCGTATACCAGGTGGCCACCTCGACCTCCGGTCCGATCAGCACCTGACCGTGCGACAGGGTGGTGCGTTCTACCACCTCGAAAACCTTGAAGACCGGCTCTTTCACCCCGCGACCTTCACCCGTCACCTGCCGCGGCACACCGTCCTGCCGGGCCGCTCCGCCACCGCCTCGCCATATTCCCCGGCGATCGCCAGCCAGAGCTCGGGATGCTTGCGGCGCAGGTTGCGCCTCACGATGAACTCGATGACGAGCTCCTTGCACACCGGCAGCGTGTCGGTGCTGTCGTGCCCGGAATCCACCCGTAGCAACAGCTTCCGCTCTGTGATTCGCCGGGCGCGGCCCGCGCTTTGCCGAATGGACTCCACGGCGCCGTCCTGGCTGTGCACGCTGCCGCTGCGCAGCTCCCCGTTCACGGCATACCCCTCGAGACCCAGGCAGGCGAAGAGCGGGGCGTAGCCCAAGAAGCCCCTGCACGTGTGCCCGATGCCCTGGCGTGGAACGCGGCCGCACCGTTCTCGCGTAACTCACGGCGCTTTGTGAGGGCTCATCTGCCGGCGGAAGTCTTACTCCTTCGAGTCTCCCCGCAACAGATGGGATAGCTGGTCATCCCAGGTGAGAAGTGGGTGACGCTAAGCGGCAAGAGTTCTCAAACCGTTGACATTGTGGGCATTCAGAATGGTATTCTGGGCCAAGTGGATGGTTCTGGGCCTGGTGCGGTTTCTTTTTTCTGTGCAATTGGAGGCAAGGGGGAGAAACGATGTCCCGCAAGAATGCGGCCAATTTCCAGTCCCGTTTTTCGACGGAGCACAAGGTCGTCATCGGCATACTCATCTGGCTTACGCTCCTAACCATAGGGAGCACGCTCATCTCGACGCCGTTCCAGTCCGAGGTCTCCGCCGGGGCGAACATCATCTATCCGAACGTCATGTATCTTCATGGCCTGCTGATCGGTATGGTCGGGCTCATTGCCCTGATCGCGATGGACGTGTTCCAGTGCGAGCATGCCGGCCTGCGCGGCCTCATCCTGTGGGGGACCCTCGGGGCGACGGTCCTCAGCGGCCTCGGTGGCATCTTCGACCGCTCCGTGCACGACGTGTTCCCTCTCTGGATACAGATCACATCGTTCTTCTTCCTGGACGAGATCCTGCTCACGCTGACGATCACGATGTACACGGTGGCGAGGCGCTCAGGGCAGCTGGTCGCGTGGACGTCGGCTGCCGCCGCCCTGAGTGCGTTCCTGGCCGCCGTGATGGGCCACATCGCTGGGTGGCTGCTGGACTTCGGCGCTTATCCCCAGGCCCTGGTCCTCGGCTATGCGCGCCTGGCGGGCCTGCGCTGGCAGGACTGGATGGCAAACCTCATCACGTCGCATTCGCATGAGATGGTCGCCGCCGTGATCACCCTCATCACCTGTGTGGCCATCGCCGCCGTGCCCATGCACAGCGAGAGGCGCCCCCGCCTGACGAGCTTCGGCCTCTGGCTGATGCTGACGGGCGTCATCCTCATGACCCTGATGTACGTCGTCGCCGGCTTCACGCAGCTGCAGCCGCCGACGCTGTTCGCCCATGGACCGAGCGGCCTCGCGAGCGACGACCTCATCACCGGCGTCGGCGTGATGCTCGGCGGCTTCATCGCGCTGCTCGGCGTCTCCCTGGAGCCCGGCAACGAACGTCTGCTGCGCTATGGTAGCCTCGTTGCGAGCGCCCTCATCCTGCTCACGGTGGTGGTGGGCGGCTACTACATCGAGTTCCACGAGAACGTCTTCGGTGCGGGGGGTGCCGCGCCGGGGGCGGCGTCCGACGCCATCTTCACGTGGTGGCACCAGGACTTCGCCTTCTTCATGGTCCCGTCCACGATGGTCCTGCTCGTCGCCCTCGTCCGGCTTGTGCAGCCGGGGCGCTCCCGCGACTATGCGATGTATGCCGTCGTGGCGGGCGAGATCATCGCATTCCTCGGGGGAGTCATCTTCGTCTTCCTCGACACGGCGACGGGCGGCCTTGGCTTTGTCGCCATCACCCTCGGCTTCCTTGCCGTGATCGTCGGCGTCGTCCTCGCCATCGTCCAGCTGCTGTCGAAGCCGGTTTCGGTGGTCGACCAGGCCTGAATCGCAGGAGACCGCCGAGATCGGCTGGGTGCGGGGACGGCTGTCGGGTCGAGCCGCCTCCGGCGCGCGGCGGATCCGGCTGGCCGCCTGCGCCTCAGCCACCGCTCGCCAGACACAGGGCGGGCCACAAGGCACTTACGGGCACGCCCTATTCTCCTTGATGGGCCCACGGGCGAGAGCATGGCTGCCTTGTCCCTGGGCGAGGCGCGCAAAGCCGCACGTCCGCGATGCGCCGCGCGTCGCGGACCGAGATCCGCTTGCCGTAGGCGACTGAGGGCGGATAGGTGTCCTGGGACAGGAAATTCCGATCTTCCGCGACATGGACCATGGGAAGTCCGCGCGCTTAGCACGAAGTAGCGCGGTAATCATGGTTGCGACGGCTCTCCAAAGACCTGTACGCGCAGCACCTTGAATGCTGGGCAGGTCGGGAACTCAACGGATCTTGACCTGGAACATGGAACCTCCGTCCATGCCCCGTTCCCGAACCCGGGCTCGCCCGGCTAGCGCCGCTACGGAACGGTATCTTCTCGCCATCCCACGCACCTATGGTATGCCTAGTCCAAACGGAAATCTCTTTGGGTCGGAACCTCAGGCGTCCTGTCGCACTTGAAGGTACGCGCGAGCCATAGCAACGAAGTTTGGGCTCTCCAATTGTAACGAATTTAGTATACCGTCTAGATCATTGGTGGTCTTGTTCGCTCGCTAGCCAAGCCTTCTAGGACTATAGTAATGAGCTCAGGATTTAATCCAAACTGGTGCTGCAGAAAAGTATCTGGATCTTGAACATCTACGTTGTAGGGCTGGCATGAGGCCTACACATGACGATCCTTGGGATCGTTAGTCATTGCGGCTATCAGCGGTTCATATGCAGCGAGTTCTACGGAGGCGTCCGGGAAGGCTCGTTCCATCGTGTCCCTGGCATACTCGGCTCCGGCAAGCGCGCGCGGAGGATCGACCCCGGGGCGGTCAGCGAGGTTTCTAACCATTTCAGCAAGAACGTCGGGACTCCAGCGAACCTGGTAGAGGACGCAAGCGTCCAAGAACGCCACAAACGCCATAGCTACTGTTCTCCGTCGTAAAGACCTAGACTCTCAGAAACCTTGCGCAGATCCCGAAGTGCGGCCTGGCGCTCCTCATCACGAGCTTGCTTGAATCTCAGCAAATCGCCCATGCGGATCCGCCGGTGCGTTCCAACCATGTGATACGGGATCTTGCCCTCATCCACCAACTTGACCAGATGGGGCCGAGACACATTCAGGATGTCTGCAGCCTGTTGGGTGGTAAGCTCGTGTTCATAGTGAATAATCGCGACCGACCGACCTAAAGAAAGGTCGCGCACTGCGCTCACGAGGACGCGAAACGCCGATGGAGGGATTTCTAGCTTGTTCCCGTCACTGTCAGACAGAAAGTACCGAGCCTGCTTGCTGCCACCTGTCAACCTACGATTCAGCTCTTGAATCCGAGGCGCCTCCTCAGGCTGCGGGGCAACCAGGTGCTCTAACGTCTCTGTCGGCATTGCTACTCCCCTCCTCACATGCAGCATACCACAAACGCAATAATCGCAAACATGAATCTTGACCTAGACAACGAGAATTCCTCTTCTGGCGACGGCGCAACCACACCGTCGTACCGTCAAGGATCTCTGGATGTGGAGCCATCTTGGAAAGTCGCAGCAGAACTGGCTGAGGGCAGGCGAACCGGGGGCGGAGGGTCTTATGGAGTGCAGGTGATGGCTGTCGGCTGGGCTGCAGTTTAGCTGGTGTGGCGGGTTGAGGCGTCTCGGGGCGCAAGAAACCAAGCCCCGCGGACGCGAAGAATTTTCGCGGGGCCGTGCAGGAGGATCCAGCCAACGTGTCCTTCCTTGCGCGCTCGGGCAGGTTTCCTGTCGACGCAGAGGCGATCCGTATCCGCTGAGACGCGGCACAGGCTATCCGAACCGCACAAGGATTGCCTCAACTATCGGTGTCCTCAGACAAGGAATGGGCGACGCCCGGGAAGTCCTTGATATTTACCGTGCAGACAGCCATCCCCCGCGCTTTGGCCAGCGCAAGCAGGCGCGCGTCGCCGAACCGGATTCCGTGCAGCAGCCAGAGGCGCAGACCTTCGATCAAGCTCTCCTTGTCGTCGCACAGTACCGTATCGCATGTAAGGAACCCCATAAGGTAATCAAAGACATCCTGCTGCGTGTTGAAGCGCTGTGGTAGCGCTCGTGGCAACACGTACGTCAGTTCATGCAGGGTTACGGGATCGATCCATCCCTCGCCAGTCCCGTTCAGCAGGGCCTCGAGCACGCCGCGGCAGCGCACGGCATGTGGATCCTTGCGGAACAGAGGGTGAACGAACACATTCGCGTCTAGCCAGCCGAACTGCGTCACCGCTCCGCTCACCCCTGACGTCCATCCTCCAGCTCAGCCGCGCGGAGGACATCACGCGCAATATCCGCCCCTACTTGGTCCCACACCCCAGGGCCGAGCGACCCATCCGTGCCAAAGCGCGCCAGCACCTCGTCCATCGACGAGTGACGCGGCAGAGCCACTGCTTGAAGGCGTCCCCTCTCCAGCACCTGGAATAGGATGACGTCTCCGGGCTCGAACCCTGCCGCCTTGCGCACTTCGAGAGGGATTGTGACTTGGCCGCGTGCTTGCAGCCTACCGAACGCCATGGCTTGTTTCACCTGCCTCGGCTTCATTGTAGCATACTCTCCTTCGCGCGACGGAACTTTCCCGTAGAGTATGCATCTTGGAGGATTGCATACCAGGCAATCCGGATGTTCCAAGGACTGTCCGTCCCGTCACCTCGTAGGAGCATGACCAGGTCCGGGATGAGTCTCGCGCCTCGATGATCGTGGTGCGATCGGGGCGCGGGTGGCGGCTTGCGTTGGCGCTCATTCCAGCGAGAAGGCGTGCACCTCATGCCCTGAGGCGACGAGCACGAGCCCTGGTGCCAGGGCCGGGCTGTCGAAGTGCGGCACGACGCCCAGCGCCACCTGGGCCAGGAGATGCCCGGTGGCCGCCGACAGCACGTCGAGCCGACCTCTTCCCTCGTCCACCGTGAACACCGCACCGCCGCCCACGACCGGCGGGCCGGCATCGAAGCCGCCGGCCCGGAAGGCCACGGAGAAGCTGCGTGTGTCCACCCGCAAGGCGACGAGGCCGTCGGTGCACGGCACATAGACGAGGCGGCCGTTGTAGGCGTCGCCGCCGTAGGCCCCGGAGCAGACGGCGCCGCTGGCGACGGCATGCCCGACGCCGCCGAGGTCGTCCGCCTTGAGGAGGTAGCCCACGCCCTCCTTGCCGATCTGGAAGAGGAGCCCGCCCGGCAAGGGGAGTGGGGCGGTCGAGCCGAGGTCGAGGTCGAGGAGGTTCAGGCGCGCGAAGTCGCGCGGCGCGAAGTAGCCCAGGAGCTTCAGGGACGGCGAGAGGCGCAGGATGCTGTCGCCGCCGTCCCAAGGACCGTCCGACGCGCTGTTGCCCGTCGCTGCGTAGAGGTTGCCGCCCGATCCCACCGACAGGCCGGCCGTCGCCCAGATCGCTCCCCCCCGGGCGGTGGGCACGCGGTAGGCGGTGGCACCCTTGCCGGGACGCACGGCCACTACCTGGCCGACATAGGGGCCGCAGTCGCCGTAGAGGCCGCCGAGCGGCACGTAGACCGTGCCGTCGAGGTAGGTGAGGGCGCCGCGCTGCTGCTGGGCGTAGGCGTGCGTTCCCGGGAGGTCGAGACCATAGCTCTCGACCACCGCTCCTGTCCGGAGGTCGAGAGCGTAGAGCCGCTGCTGCGTCGGCTGCACCTCCGCCGCCACGTAGAGGCGGCCGCCCGCGATCACGGGCGTGCCCGTGATGCCGAGGGGGTCGATGTCGCCGCAGGGCAGGTCGCGCAAGGGCACGGGCGTGCCGAGATGGCGCCGCCAGATGGTGCGGCCCGTCGCTAGGCTCAGGGCGTAGACGGTGTCGTTCTCCGTTGCGACGTAAGCCGTGCCGTTCTGCCAGAGGGGCTGTGCGTAGACCGCCCCGTCGAGGGACGGGGTCGTCCAGGCGGGCCGCAGACCCGTGACCTCGTGCTCGGGAAAGCTTCCCCAGCGGCTCGGGCTGCCGTGGTAGGTGGTCCAGGCGGGATCCCCGACCCTGGCCGTGACCAGAGGCTGCTTCGTTGTGCTGCGGGCCCCTGACGCGCTCGTCCGGGACCCGTGGCGGGCCGCCTGCGGGCTCTGCCCGCAGCCCGAAAGGAGCGCGAGCGACAGGGCGACGACGAGTGCCTCGGTGGCGGCCCTTGCGGGCCCGCTGCCCATGGCCATGCCCAGCCCCCCTGACGTGGACGTCCTGTGGCCGCAGTCTAGCAGATGGGCTCGCTGCGTGCAGGATGACCCTCGCGACGAACGCCGCCCGCGGTTGGAGCGGCGGGGCTTCTGTGACGCCGCTAGGCGTCGCGCCTCTCGCCCTCCAGGCTGCGCCGCTCGCGCTTGCGGTGGTACATGCGGCGGTCGGCGAGGCGGTAGGCGTCGGCGAAGGATAGGGCCTCGTCCGGGACGAGGGCGCTGCCGTAGGATGCCTTGAGGCCGCCCGCGGCGAGAGGGGCCGACAGGAGCTCGGCAAGCCGCGTGGGGGAGAGCCCCTCTGTTTGCTGCAGCAGCAGGACGAACTCGTCGCCGCCGATCCTGCCGACGGTGTCCTCCGCGCGCAGACGCGAGCGCAGGTGCTGCCCGAATGCTTTCAGGGCGCGATCTCCCGCCTGGTGCCCGTCGCGGTCGTTCAGCTCCTTGAAGTTGTCGAGGTCCAGCAGGACGAAGAGGAAGGCGGGCCCGTCCGACGCGACCTGTGACGCGACGATCTCCTCGAAGCGCTCTTCGAGGGCACGGCGGTTGAGGACGCCCGTCAGCGGGTCTATGTGCCTGAGTTCGCGGACGGCGGCCCGCTGCACGGATGTCTCGTTGGCCAGGGCGAGGTAGTCGAAGAGGGTGTGCAGCAGGAACCGGCGTTCGCCGTCGATGCTGGCGAGCACGAGGAGGACGACATCGGGCAGCTCCTCCGCACCCACGCCGCCGGTGCAGAGCACCCCCTCCTCGCGCCAGCCGCGGAAGCGCCGCGGCTCCTGCTCGATCTGCGCGATCCACTCGCGGATCGGGGTGCCGGCGAAGAGCAGCGGCAGGCCCGGTCCGAAGGAGCCTGCGACCCGCCAGTCGGGGCCGCGCCGCACGAGAATGACGGCGGCGCGCGCGCCGATGATCTCCTCGAGGGCCCGAGCGATGGGCGGCCACCAGGAGTTCGAGTCGACGCGCCCCGTCATGAGGAGCGGGTTCATCTCCTGGACCCAGAGGAAAAGCCGCTCCTGGCGCCGCAGACGGTCGACGGCGTCCTGGCGGGCGATCAAGGCGCCGATCAGTGGCGCGATCTGCTCCAGGCTCTGCACCGCCTCCGGCGGCAGGTCGGCCATATCGTGCACCGCGGCCGTGAGGACGCCGCGCACCGCGCCGTCGGCGATCAGCGGCACGGCGACCGCCGCGCGGCTGCCGAGCTCCGCGGGCATGCCGATCCGGGCCAGCTCGCGGTCCTGCGGCAGGCAGATGGTCCGCCGCTCCTGGTAGGCGTGCGAGACGAGGCCGGTCGGCGGGTCGAGAGGCAGGGTGAGATCCCGGACGGTCATACTGCCGTAGCCGCGCATGGCCAGGGGGAAGGAGACGTTGCGCTTGGGGTCCGCCACGGAGAGCTGCGCCACTGGGAACGGAAGCTGTTCGACGATCGTCCCGGCGAGGGAGGCGAGATCCTGGTCGGGCTGGGAAGAGACCGCGGTGAGCCAGGCGGTGAGGCGGTCGCGCCAGGCGAACGCCCGGCTGAGGCTGGCGGCATTCTGGCGCTGCTGGCGCAGCACGTCGCCCCAGCGCCGCGCGATGTCCGCCAGCTCGCGGACGCGCGTGCGACGGTACACCTCATCGGCGGACGCCTCGTCGTAGACGTTGCGCAGCCGGCGGGTCATGCGGCTCAGCATGAACCCCAGAACGAGCGCCGTGGCCGCCACCACCGCGAGCCTCAGGAGGATGAAGTCGCCAAGATCCCGCAGCAGGTTGCGCAGCATGGCCGCGAACAGGGGCGACTCCGGCACCAAGGCCGAGAGGTAGCCGCCGGGGGTCTTCTGCCAGGCGAGCAGGTAGCTGGCGCGGCGCAGGGGCAGGTAGAGCACGGCGCTGCCCTTCGCTGCCGTGCGGAAGAGACGCAGGGCTTGGGCCGAGATCGCCTTGCCGTCGAGACTGGCAGGGCTGGTGTAGGCGATGTGGCCGTCGCCAGCCACCAGCGTGAACGTGAGCGGGCCCGGCTCGTAGAGCACGAGGCCCCGCCGGTAGGCGGCGGTCCCCGCCAGGAAGGCGGCCTGGGACTTGGGTTCGGATACCTGCCTGGCCGCCAGCTCCACTGCCGTCGTCATCTCGCGCCTTGCCACGTCGAGCGACAGTGCGCCCGCGGCGTGCACCGCGACGAAGCCGATGAGCGCCAGCAGGACGAGACTGCCGGCGAAGAAGCCAATGAAGATCCAGGTGAAGAAGCCCAAGCGGTAGCGCTCTGGACGATCCTTCATCGGCCGCTCCCTCGTAGCTGGCTGCAATCCCTTCTATCCTTGCAAAGTGCAGCCACTGGGACAAGGGGCGGTGGTCACAATCTGGCGATTCGAAACGCTTGGGCCTGACGGCGCAGAGGTCTGCGCGTTGAACCCGGCGTGCCGGTGCGGGACGCACCACAAAGGCCGCCTCGAATGGCGTACCATCCCGCCGGCATGTTTGGAGCTATACGTCAGGTATGGTGCGCGAGCGTCCGGGATCTCGTGGAGTGCGGGAAGGGCCTGCCGCACCCTTGGCCCCGCCAGGCCCTTGGCAGTACGCGGCCTCCCACTGGGTGCGCACCCCTCTGCCCGGCTGATGCCCGACGCGAGTGTGTCGCATGACACGCACGGACGCGGGCAGCATCCGGATCAGGCGGTCCGCAAGGCCTTGGTCGGGGCCAGGTCGGCCGCGCGGCGCGCTGGCAGGAAGCCGGCGATCGCGCCGATCAGCAAGGCCGCACCGATGCCGCCCGCCCAGGCCTCGGTGGGGATGACGAAGAGCCGGGCGCGGGACCAGGCGTAGACGGCGGTGGCGATGGCGCCTAGGGCGATGCCGCCGGCGCCTCCCGCCAGCGAGAGCAGGATGGCCTCGCCGAGGAACTGGTTGCGGATCAGGCTCCGCGTGGCACCGAGCGAGCGGCGCAGGCCGATCTCGCGGCGTCGCTCCAGCACCGAGATGACCATGATGTTCGCGACGCCCCCGCCGCCCACGAACAGCGCCACCGCCCCTAGGCCGACGAACAGTCCGGTGAAGGCGTTCTTCGCCTCCGCCCGGGCGACGAGCGCCTGGGACGGCTGGCGGACGTTGATGGACGACGGGCTCTCGCGATCGCTCTCGGCCGCGAGCAGGCCGTAGACCTGCTGTACCGCGGCGTTCTCCGTCCGGACGTAGACGGTCGTGGGGTGGCCGTCAAACCCGAAGTACCTCTTGGTCGCGGGAAAGCCGATCAGCACGGAGCTGTCGATCTCGGGCGCCAGGCCCGCCGGGCGGAGGATGCCCGCGACGCAGAACCACTGGCCGCCGACCAAGATGCGCTCGCCGGGGACCACGCGGTCGATGCCGAGCTGCTGTGCGGCCCGCGCGCCGAGGGCGGCGACGGGCTCCCGGCTCGTGGCGGCGTTGAGGAACCTTTCGCGCGCGACGGTGGTGCCGATCGCCGCCAGAAGGTTCGTGCTCGCAGCCTGCACCGCGAGGCCGCCCGACATGTAGCTCGGAATGCGCGGCGAGCGGCAGATGGTCGCGCTGGTTGCGCCGGTGTCGCCCACATGCGTCACCGCCTTGAGGCGCGCGATCACCCCCCGGCGCGGACTTGGGCAGGTCCGCCGCCTGGCTGAAGAAGCTGGACCCGGGCGTCACGGTCAGAAGGTTCGTGCCCAGGCGGTCGATCTCCGCGATGAGTCCGGCCTGGGACGAGGCGGAGAGGCCAAGCACCGCTCAGAGCTGCGCGCGCAGCTGCAAGGCATCGTTACCTCATGGAGCGAGGCGGGCAAACTTCTCCTCATCACCTTCGATGAAGCGCAGGGCCTGCCCCAGCTGCGACAACTTGATGTGAAACTGCGTTAAGGAGGCCCTGGTGTGCTCGAGCGTGCAGGCTTCCCGTCGCCTTACCGCTTGGTCCGCCTGCTCGTCTTGCCGACCAGCGCAGATCCCGGAGTGCCGAGGTCACGTTCGACCTCGACGCGTTGACGTAAAAGTCTGTAAAAGTCCGTGGGCAGGTAGGCATCCCGGAAGCCGACCGCCCAGATCACGGCGGTGTCCGTCTCGTTGTCCAAGAAGACTGCCAGCCGCATATCCTCTTCCCCCGGACGGAGTCCGGAGCCAAATCGACACTTGTAGAGCCCTTGCAGATCGTGATACAGGGGTTCGTAACAGTTGCCGATTTTCACGCACATTCATACACTTCATTAGTATTGTCGTAGGACCCTCCACGCTGTAAGATCGATCCATGGAAGACAAGCTTCTAACGCTGAAGAAAGCATCCGC
>JAJZVM010000007.1 GCA_021845645.1 Bacillota bacterium | reverse complement strand
GCACAACGACGCCGGCATCGGCGTCGTCCGCCACGCCGACGCCGGCTACGAGCTCTCCGAGCGCAAGCTCCAGGAGGTCCCCATCCACACCCCACTCATCGGACCCAAGTCCCAGCCGCGCAAGGAGGTTTCGAAGTGAGCGCCCAATCCAGGCCCTTCACCGTAGAACAGCACAGCATCGACTACATCCCGCCCGCAGAACGCCATGGCAAGCCGTCCAGCCTCTTCAACATCTGGTGGTCGTCGAACATGCAGATGACCACGGTCGTCACCGGCGCCCTCGCGCTCGTGTTCGGCCTGCCCTTCATCTGGGCCCTGATCGCGATCATCATCGGCAACGTCCTCGGCGGCCTCTTCATGGCGTTCCACAGTGCCCAGGGACCGGTGATCGGCATCCCGCAGATGATCCAGTCCAGGGCGCAGTTCGGGTTCTTCGGCGCCATCCTGCCGCTCATCCTCGTCGTCATCATGTACGTCGGCTTCTTCGCGACGAGCGACGTGCTCGGCGCGCAGGCCCTGCAGACCGCCTGGCCCGGCTTCTCGGTGAATCTCGGCGTCATCGTCCTGAGCATCATCGCGATGCTGCTCGCCATCTGGGGCTACGACCTGATCCACAGTTTCGAGCGCATCGTCGCCTACCTCGCGGGCATCGCCTTCCTGCTCATCACGATCACGATCTTCACGCGCGGTCTGATTCCCTCGGCCGTCTTCTCGACGAGCGGCTTCAACTGGGGCTCGTTCCTCCTGATGATCTCGGTGGCCGCCACCTGGCAGATCACCTACGCCCCCTACGTCGCGGACTACAGCCGCTACCTGCCGCAGGACACCAACCTCTCGCAGACCTTCTGGTACACCTACATCGCGAGTGTCGTCGCCTCGATCTGGATGATGGCGCTCGGCGCCCTCCTGGCGGCGGCCATACCCAAGCAGATGGGCAACGCCGTGGCGGCGGTGGCGCACCTCGCCGGCGGCCTCGGCGGCGTCATGCTGGTCCTGATCGTGCTCGGCATCCTCGCGGTCAATGTGCTGAACCTCTACGGCGGCTTCATGTCCTCCCTGACGACGCTCGGCGCCGTGATGCGCCTCAGGCACTCCATGGGCTCGCGCATCGGCTTCATCGTCGGCGTCGCCGTCATCGGCACGCTCGTCGCGATCCTCGGCCAGGGCAACTTCCTCACCAACTACTCGAACTTCATCCTGTTCCTGTCCTACTTCCTCGTGCCGTGGACGGCGATCAACCTCGCCGACTTCTACCTGGTGCGGCACGGCCACTACGACCACACGGCGTTCTTCTCGCCGACCAGCAGCTACGGCAGCGTGCGCTGGCTCGCGATCGCCGCCTACCTGATCGGCTGCCTCGTCGAGGTGCCGTTCATGGACACGACGCTCTACGTCGGTCCGATCTCGAAGGCCATGGGCGGCGCGGACATCGCCTGGATCATCGGCGTGATCGTCGCCGGCGGGCTCTACATAGCGTTCCTCGGATCGAAGCTGCGCACGGAGGCGGGCCTCTCCCGCTGAGGCGCTGCGGCAGGGGCCCCCGATGCCAGCGGGCGTCGGGGGCCCCTGCCCTACCGTCCGGTCCCACGGGAGAGGCCTTTCGAGACGGCGCGACAGGGAGGCATGGCACATGGAATTCTCGCTCCTCGGCATCCCCTGGGACTTCACCGCGCTGCGGGGCATGCCCGGCAGCCGCTATGCGCCGGGAGCCGTGCGCGAAGCCTTCACGAAGATCTCCTCACGCCCGGAGCAGGGGCAGGTGTTCTGGCTCGACCGCCAAAGGCTCGTGCGGTTGCCGGGCGGCGCCTTCTTCCGCGACGAGGGTGACATGGGCCTCTACGCCCACGACGTGGAGCGCAGCTTTGGGGAGATCTCCCGCAAGGTCCGGGAGATCGCGCAGGAGGGACGCGTGGTGATCGCCCTGGGCGGCGACGACGGCACCACCTTTCCGATCGTGCGCGGCCTGCACGACGCCACGGACGGGACGATCGGCCTGATCCACCTCGATGCGCACCTCGACCTCCTGGACGCTTCGGAGCATCAGGGCCGCCTCTCGCACTCGAGCGGCGTCCGCCGCGCGACAGAGCTCAGCCGCTTCCGGACAGACCGCATGATCCAGGTCGGGGTGCGCAACGTCAACATGCCGTCGTCGCTCGCCTACATCGAGGAACGCGGCATCACGCTCCTGCCGGCCAGGGAGTTCTGCCGCATCGGGGCCCTCGCCGCGGCGCGGCGGGCGCTCGAGGTGACGGCGGGTGTGGACTTCGTCCACCTCGCGATCGACATCGACGTCCTCGATCCCGGCTTCGCGCCCGGCACCGATTCCATGGAAGCTGGCGGCCTCAGCCCGCGCGAGCTCTTCGACTTCGTCACGGAGGTGGCGCCCCGGGCAGGCGCGGTGAGCATCGTCGAGGTGAATCCGATGACCGACCACCGCAACCAGACATCGTCGCTCGCGGCCAACCTGGTCGCCCAGTTCGTCCTCGCCAAGCTGGATGGGACCGCCGACGCCTGACGCCCTGTCCGCCCGTCACGCCCCGGCCATCCGACCTCATGCGAGGCGGCGCGTCGCGGTACGATCGGTACCTCGGGAGTCCTGCCGGGAGGTGTCGGCACGATGGTGTTCCTGGCCGGCATCGCGGTCTGCCGGCACCTGGGCTTTAGGCTCGCGGCACCAAGGGAGAGGTATGCCCCCGCCACCGCGTGCCCGTGCCGACCAGGAGGTAGCCAAGGCGCGACCTGCCTCGGACCGGCAGACATTCCGCACGTCGAGGCCACCGCATAGCAGGATTTCGTGACACCGCCTATGGTGTGTCAGGTCGTGGCAAATTAAGAAGGTCCTGAGCAAGGATCTGCCAACCATCGTGTAGAAGAGTACCGGCATGGGAGACGACGTCGGCTACCGGTCCGGGGTCCTGGGCGTGGTAGGGGAACTATGCCGCGAGATCGGGCTCGTCGATGTGGTCAACGAGGCCGCCGAATGGCATAGCCAAGCGAAGATGGGGCCGGGCGAGCGGATCCTGGCGCTGATCCTGTGCATCTTCGGGGACCGGCGTGCGCTATGGCGCGTGCACGAGTTCTACGAGGACGAGGATCTCGAGGTGCTCTTCGGGGCCGGTGCGCAGAGTGATGATTTCAACGACGATGCCCTGGGCCGTGCGCTCGACAAGCTGCACGACGCTGGCGCACAGGGCGTGATCGCGACCCTTGCGATGCGGGCCCTGGCGGTAGAGTCGATCCTGCTGCAGGGAGCGCTCAGAGCGGATACCGCGACAATCTCGGTCTGGGGTGAGTACAAGGAGCCTGAGGACGGCGCAATCGAGATCACCTTCGGCCACGCGAAGGAGAACAACCGGGCGCATTCCAAACAGCTGCAGCTCGGCGGAGTGAGCGTGGGACCGGGCATGCCGGTGCTCGGCCAGGTGCTCTCGGGCAACTCGTCGGACAAGACGTGGAACTTCGAGACGCTCGAAACCCTGTCACGGCAGCTGGACGCGGAGGACATCGCAAGGCTCGTCTACATCGGAGACTCCCAGATGGTCACGGGGCCGAACCTCGAACGCATTGCGGATCTCAGGTGGCGCTTCGTCTCCCGCCTGCCGAGCGTGTACACGCTGGCGGACAAGGTGAAGGCAACAGCCTTCGCCGAGGGAGCCTGGATCGAGGTGGGCCAGATCAGCCCTGGGAAGCAGGCGGCGTCCTACCGCGTCCAGGAGCACTCTGGCGTGATCGACGATCGCGAGTACCGGCTGATCGTCGTCAAGAGCTCGAGCCTCGAAAAGCGCAAGGAGCAGGCGCTGCAGCATGCGATCGACAAGGAGCGGGAGGCCATAGAGGCCCAGACCGGAGCCTGGATCAAGAAGCCCTTCTCCTGCCAGGAGGATGCCGAGGCTGCACTGGCCGCTTTCGCGGCCAAGGTGCCACGCTACTGGGGCATCAAGACCGAGATCCAGACGCAGGAGGTTCAACTGAAGCGCTCGCAGCGGGGCCGGCCTCGCAAGGGAGAGGAGCCCCCACGTGTCACTCGCTACACCATCGATCTGAAGCTCGGTGATCAGCAGACTGACGTGATCCAGCGCGAGAAGGAGCGCCTCTCCACTTTCGTACTGATCACCAACGTGCCCCTGAAGGACAAGGCGGCAGAGGACGTGCTGCGCGACTACCACAGCCAGTTCCTCGCGGAGCAGAACTGGCGCTTCCTCAAGGTGCCGTGGCATCTCTCGCCGGTCTTCCTCAAGCTTCCGCGGCGCGTCGAGGCCTTCGCCTATGTCCTCTTCTTCGCCCTCATCATCTACCGCTTGATCCAGCATCGCGCCCGGGCCTCGCTCGAGACGTCGCTACAGAAGAAGATGCTGCTGCCAGGCGGGATCTGGCGCTCCACGCCGACCACGGACCAGCTCCTCGACATGCTCCGCCGCGTCGAGGTGCGTCTCTCCGTCGATGATCGCGGTGTGCACCATCGCACGTTCTCCCGCCTTCGCCCGGAGATCCGTCGCGTCTTCGAACTGCTACGCATCGACCCACAGATCCTCACCCAACCCTACGTGACGTAACCTGAAAGGCCGCCTGAAATCTCACCAGATGGCGTCCCCAACATGCGAAATGCCTGGACCGGGCACTGGCGGTCCTTTTTCATGCCGAGGAGGTCGGCGGAGAAGCGCAGCTCCTACAGGGTCCGCCATGACGGCAGAGCCGCTTGGCGCAGCCTTACAGATAGTCCGTACGCAATGGAGTGAAGCTGTTCAGGTCGACCGTATCCTCCAGTGCCACGGCAGAATGCTCAGCGTCTGCTGGCACGACAAGGGAGTCTCCGGGTCGCAGAACGACCTCTCTGTCCTCGATCGTATAGCGGAGGCAGCCTTGCACGATGTAACTTGACTGCTCGTGGGGATGACGGTGGCGAGGGACGGACGCACCCTTGCGGAAGGTAAAGCGCACCACCATAAGCGACGCCCCGTGGGCAAGTGTTTCCCGATAGATTCCCTCAGCGACTGGAACCTGCATGCCCGAACCCTCCCGTTCGCCTCGGACATCGTTTCCCGCCTACATGTTGCCACCAGGGCGCGAATACGACTAGGAGCCTGACCCGAAAGCCACCATAAGTCCTTACCGGTCCCAAATCAGGTACACATGGGTTTGCTGGGAAGGCAGAGACTCATGAAGAAGACATTTCGGCCATCCAAGCCCGACCAAACGGCGGTGGCCCCGGGGCAGGTGCGGTGAGCATCGTCGAGGTGAATCCGATGACCGCCACCGCAACCAGACGTCGTCGCTCGCGGCCAACCTGATCGCCCAGTTCGTCCTCGCCAAGCTGGATGGAACCGTCAACGCCTGATACCTGTCCGCCAACTGCCCGTCATATCCGGGCCGGCACTACAGGTCGTGTCCCCTTGACCTCTGCCATGGCTATGCTACCTTTCGGCAGAAGGGGGAACCAGAATGCTGCGTTCGCGTCTCACCGCCCTTGCGGCGGGGACTCTGCTTCTCTTCGGGGCCATGCTCGGCCCAGCCGCGGCCTCGGCCGCCGGTGTCCACGCCGCGCCGCCGCTCGTCAAGGCGCAGAATCCCGCCAAGAAGACAGTGACGCTGTTCGTCGAAGCCCAGGCCGACGGCGCCAACAGCGGCTTCAACTTCAACGGCCTCGCGAAGGGCAAGGGCGGCGTCACGGTGCCGGCCGGCTGGGAGGTCACGGTGCTCTTCCTGAACCATGGGGCGATGCCGCACAGCGCGGTCGTGACCAAGAGCCAGACAAGCGTCACGCCGGCGTTCCCCGGCTCCGGCATGAAGGACGCCACCGCCGGCGTCGGCCAGGGCAAGCGGGCGGAGTTCGCGTTCCGCGCCTCGCGCGCCGGCACCTACTACATCGTCTGCGCCGTACCGGGTCACGAGCCCGCAGGCATGTGGATCCGCCTCACCGTCTCGGCGAGCGCCAAGAAGGCGCAGTAGGCTGGAACGGCCAGGGGGGCCGGTCCCGCACCGCGGGGCCGACCCCCCTTTTTGCGCAGCCGCACGGGCCGGCCTCAGGGCGATGGCACGCGCACATGGGTCAGCTGCGCCGCCGCCCGCCACAAGTCCCAGGTGAGGTCCGCGAGATGCGCGCCGTCGGGCCTGGCCACGGTGACGCAGGCGGGGTTTTCGAGGTAGCTCCAGCTGCCGATGCTCGCGGTGAACGTGACCATGGCGGAGGCGCCGACGTCTGCCGCGCAGCCAAGCCGCCCGCCTATGTCGACAGGCAGGCCATTGACGATCCTACGCAGGCGCCCGATCACCGCAGGCGCTGTGAAGGTCGCATTTCGCCACGCGCTCGAGAACGTCGCCCGTGCGCACAGTCACCTGCGTGGCAGCCGCAGGCACGAAGCTGCCCGTGGGACGCGGCGGGGCCATGATGAGCTCGAGGGCGACGGAGTAGAGGCTCCCCTCTGTCTTGGGCGCCACCGTCAGCACGACCGTGTCGGACATGTCCGTGCCCCGCGCGAACGCCCAGCCGTAGGTGCAGTAGCCCATCCGCCCGCAGGTCTGCCCTACGCCCGAGGATCGGAGCCGAGGTGCTGCAGCAGGGGCTGGTAGTAGGCGTAGAGGGCCAAAGGCGTCAGAGGGACGCGGTAGGTCCCCACCGTCGTCCGCAGGTAAGGCGAGCCGATCGTCTCAAACGGCGCCAGCACGTTTGCGCTTGCCCGTGCGCCCTGGGGCGGTGGGACCTGGACCTCGCCGGCCGACTGGGAGCCGGCGGCCAGGGGCGAAGGAATGGGGCCGAGGCTGCCCGCCCGGTCGACGGCGAAGGCCGCGGCGAGCAGGGCGAGGCATCCGAGAAGAAGGCTGATGCGGCGCATGGCTTCCACGTCCCCGGCGATGATGCGGCGTGCACGGGTGCGGGTCCGGCAGGAGAGCCGTCCAACGTTCGTCGCAAGCGGAACACCTGCGCCGCCATGCCGTGACGCCCGATGCATCTGCTGCTGCTCAGACGGCGGGTCCACGCCGAATCGCTCGTCCGTCCGCTGGCCGGTTCACCCGGCGATGGCGCACGGCCACACGTTCCTCGGGTGTCGGGGAAGAGTCGGCGCTACGTCGCATCCTCTGGCGGTACGCCGCGCACCACGGCCTCGGCCAGTTGCTGGCAATCCGCGGAAGTTTTACACCCTCTGGCGCAGGCGCGTGGCAAGAGACTCGTCCACAGCATCGCGAATGAACCGGTTGACCGAGGTTGCGCGCGCTTCGGCCTGGCGCTTGATCTCGTCCCTCAGCGATTCCGGGACGCGGAGGGTGATTTCCACCGTTCCCTTCCGGTACTGGTTCGGCATCTCAGCCCGCCTCCTGCGCCCACAATGTCAGGTAGCCATCTACCTCGCAACCGTCGCCGAGAGGCGGGTGGCGCACGGCTGGGATACGCCACGTGAGGGGCGTCGCCTTCCGGCCTGGCCCCTCACCAAATGCCCCACTTCAGAACGCCCAGAGTCCTTTGCGCATGACCGGCACCATCTCGCCCGCCTCGGTCTCGCCGTCAATGTCGAGCTCCTTGGACCCGATCATGAAGTCGACATGGGTGATGCTGTCGTTGAGGCCCGCCTGCGCGAGTTCCTCCCCGGACATGTCGCGGCCGCCCTTGAGGCACGTCGGATAGGCATGGCCCACGGCCAGGTGGCAGGACGCGTTCTCGTCGAAGAGCGTGCTGTAGAAGAGCCGGCCCTCCTCGGCGATCGGCGACGTCACGGGAACGAGCGCCACCTCGCCGAGGTGGTGCGAGCCCTCGTCCGTCTCGATCAGCTGCTTCAGGGTCTCGAAGCCCGTGCGGCTGCGGAAGTCGACGATGCGCCCGGCCTCGAACCTGATCTCGATGCCCTCGATCACGACACCGTTGTAGACGAGCGGCATCGTCGCCCGCACCGTGCCCTGTGCGCCACCGCGCGCCGGCAGCGTGTAGACCTCCTCCGTCGGCAGGTTGGCGGCGAAGGCCGCGCCCCGGGCGTTCTTGGCGCGCGCCGCGCTCCAGACGTGGAGCGGCGGCAGTTCGAGGTGCAGGTCGGTGCCGGGCGCACGGTAGTGCAGACGGCGGAAGTGCCGGGTGTTCAGGAATTCCGCGCGGCGCTCGAGGTCGTCGAAGTGTGCGCGCCAAGCGGCGACCGCGTCGTCGCCCTGGGTCCGCATGACGCGCAGGAGGGTCTCCCAGAGCGCCTCTACGGCCTCATCCGCATCCGCGATCTCGGGAAACATCTTGCGCGCCCAGGCGGGCGACGGACTCGCGCAGACGACCCACGTCACCTCGTCGGCCATGATGCGGTCGTCCGCAGCCTTGAGGGCCTGGCCGCGCGCCTTGCGCGCGAGCGCGACGCGGCCAGGATCGACGCCCTTGAGCAGATCCGGGTCCTCCGCGTCGACGTAGATGCGGATGGAGTTCTCGTCGATCTCCTCGGTCAGGCGCTGTGCCTCCCACGTCGGCACCTGGCCGAGCTTCGCCTCGTCTGCCCTCTCCAGGGTCAGGCGCTGGCAAAGCGGGTCCTGCCAGTTCATGCGCACAATGCCCGCACCGGCCTCGTAAAGGCGCTCGGCGAGGATGCGGGCGAAGGGCGCGGTATCGAGGGGCGCGCTGACGGTCACCGGTTGGCCGGGCTGCACATTGGCACCCACCCGGACGATGATATCGGCGTAGCGGAGAAGCTCCTCGTGGCTCGGCATGACTGAAGATCCTCCTTGATCGGCTGATCCCCCAGGACACTCTAGCAGAACCTGGACGCATGGCACCAACCTGAAAAATCCGCCGTGCCGACGCAGGTTGTTTTGTCGAAGTTTCGAAATACGTAACCATAAGGCAAGGAGGCGGTACTGGTGGGCAAGGCCCGGGATGCCGAGTCTCTCAGGCAGGCGTTTTCCGACATCGCGTCCTCGGACGTCGGCGACGCCGGCGGCGTGCCGCTGCCACCCGGGCTCGTTGCCATCGGCGGCTCGGGACGCCTGTGCGGTCTCGCCCGCACCGTGCACCTCGCCCCGGGCGACAACCTCGGCCTGCAGGCCTTGGCGGTGCAGGCGAACCCTGGCGACGTCCTCGTCGCCGTCGGCGGTGGCGACGGGGCGGCTCTCACGGGGGAGCTGCTCTCGCTGCGGGCGGCGGTGCGCGGCGCCGCCGGCTTCATCGTCGACGGCTACGTCCGCGACCGCGAGGCTCTTTCTCTGCCGGTCTTCGCACGCGGCACACAGCCGAAGAAGCCTCGGCGCCAGGACTATGTCGCCCTCGACGAGCCTGTGGATCTCCTCGGCGTGACGGTCACGCCCGGGGATCTCCTCCTGGCCGACGAGGACGGGATCGTGCTGGTGCCGCGCGGCGATGCCGAAGCCGTCCTTGCCAAGATCCCGGAGGTGCTCAAGGCCAACTTGGCGCAGCGCCAGGCGATCGTCGCCGGAGAGGATCTCGCCTGGCTCGAGGACGCACTCGCCCGAAGGCGGCCGCCATCGCCCTGACAGGTTCCATCCCGACCACCCGTGAGGAGGAGTACCTGTGCGCATCGTCGACATGAACTGGATGCAGGTCGAGGAATACCTTCGCCGCGACGACCGTGCGGTGCTGCCGCTCGGTTCCATCGAGCAGCACGGCTATCTCAGCCTGGGCGTCGACGCGATCCTCGCCGAGCGCGTGGCCGTGGAGGCTGCCGAGCCCCTCGGCGTGCCCGTCTTCCCGGCGCAGTCGTACGGCGTGACGCCATACTTCCGGGACTTCCCCGGCAGCCTCAGCCTGCGCGTCGACACCTACCTGCACGTGGTCCGCGACCTCCTGGACGCCCTGCACGCCTCAGGCTTCCGACGCATCCTGCTCGTCAACGGGCATGGCGGCAACCAGAGCGCTGGCTCCCTGTCGGGCGAGTGGGTGGCCGACCACCCGGACTCCCGCGTCCGCCTGCACAACTGGTGGAACGCACCGCGCACGATCGCCAAGGTGCGCTCGTTCGACCCGCACTTTTCCCATGCTTCCTGGATGGAGAACTTCCCCTGGACCCGCCTCGGCGACGTCGCGATGCCGGACGGCGAGAAGCCGATGACCGACCCCGTGCGGCTCGGACTCCTCACCCCCCGCGAGGTGCGGGCCTACCTGGTCGACGGCAACTACGGCGGCCGCTACCAGCGCCCGGACGAGGAGATGCTCGCGATCTGGGCCGATGGCGTAGCCGAGACGCGAGCCGCCATCGAGGGACCCTGGGAGGACTGACCAGCAGAACTGGCGCGCCACCTACCCGGCGTCGGGCAGGTGGCGCGCCAGTTCTGCCGCCGCCTCCTCGTAGTGCTGCGTGACGCAGCTGGCGAACGTATCCGGATCGTCCACGGCATAGGCCGCAAGCAGCTGGCGGTGGCGCTGGCCGATGTCGTCGAGGCGCCCGGGCACGTGCGCCGTGACCCAGTGGAAGAAGATCGCGATGTGCCCGTCAAGCTCGTGATACTTGCGCAGCAGCAGGGCGTTCTGCGCGTGCGCCGCGATCAGGCCGTGAAACGTCCGGTCCAGGTTGACCGCCTCGAGGTGATCCGAGTCGCGGATCTGATCGAAGCGGCGGCAGATGCGCTCGAGCTCCTGCAGCGTGCCGAGATCGGGCGGTGCGCCGAAGCGCACGGCGCTCGCCTCGAGCACTGCCCGGAGCTGCGCCACCTCCAGGGTGTCCCGGCCCGATGGGCTCGCGACGAAGAGGCCGCGGTGCGCAGCCCGCACCAGCAGCCCCTCCTGCTCCAGAAGGCGCACCGCCTCGCGCACGGCGCTGCGGCTGACGCCGAGTCCCTGCGCGATCTCCTCCTCGTACAGCCGCTCGCCGAGGCTCCAGCTGCCCATCAGCACGCGGCGGCGGAGCTCGGCGCGGATCTGGTCCACGACGGTCTGGATCATCGGCGCTCCCCCTCCCCGGCGACGCTGCCCAGGGGTCTCACGGAGCCGCGACGGCGAACAGCGGGTCGTCCTGGCCGATCGCGAAGGAACTCGCGGCGAACAGCACTTCACCCTCTTCCGGCGCCCGTACCTCTTCCAGGAGATCGCCATAGGCGTCATGCAGCAGTCCTGCGAGGTCTCCCTTGGCCGCACGGTCGCCAGGATGCATCCTGGCCCGCCAGAAGCCGCGCTGCGACGCACGGCTCCAGACGAAGCGCGTGTACACCTGCGGCGCCGCGTGCGGCGCCGGGGCGCCTTGGAGCAGCCCGAGGAGGTGCAGCACGTCGAACACGCCCTGCACATGGATGGCCTGCGCCACGGGATCGAGCTGCCCGACCTGGCCCGCCTCGGGCAGGATCGCCGGCACGCCGAGTTCCGCCGCCGCGGCGTAGCTGCCGCCGGCGACGTTTGCGGAGCGGATGAGGCGCGGGATGCCGTAGGCCCTGGCCATGGCCTCGGCCGTGGCGCGCACCGCATCGCTGCCATGATCGGAGAAGATCGTGAACGGCACGAGTTCCTCGTGGATGTCGCCGCCGTGCATGTCGATCCAGTAGTCCGCCCGCCGGAGCTCCTGGATCACGCGGGCGGCCATGCGCTCCGAGGCGCTGCCCTGCGGATCGCCGGGAAAGCAGCGGTTCAGGTTCTTGCCGTCGAGCGGGTTCCAGTACTGGCTCTTGCCCCAGAAGGCCGGCGGGTTCGTGAGGTGCAGCACGAGGACGCGGCCCTTGAGTTCCTGGGGATCCAGCCGTGACGCGATCTCGATCGCCGCCGCGATGCCGGGGTATTCCCCGCCGTGGACGCCGCCTGTGAGCAGCAGCGTCGGCCCGTCCGCCGCACCGCGCACATCCGTGTAGGGGATCTCGACCTCGGTGCCCGGGACCTCGAGGCAGCCTCGCAGCTTGCGTGCCGACATCGTGCCGAGACTCATCAGCCATCTACCTCCCAGCCGAGATCGGTTCGGCCCTCAATCCCTCGGGCAGGCGCGCGAGGAGCAGGGCCCACGCCAGCAGGCCCTGGTCGAAGCGCTCGAGCCGGAAGAACTCGTTCGGGGCGTGGTACTGCTCGTCCGACGTGGAGAAGGAGTAGAACAGGGTGGGGATGCCGAGCTCGCGCTGGAATAGCTCCGCGCACGGCTCGGTGCCGCCCATCCGCACCTTGACCGGCGGCCTCTGGGTCACCTCCTCCAGCACCTCGGCCGCGAGCGGCAGCACGGGATGGTCATGGGGCATGCGGTACCAGCGCGCGAGCCCGCCCTCCCGCCGCACCGTGACCCTGGCCCAGGGCGGGCAGCGCCGCTCGATCTCCGCCGCCACCAGGGCCTGGATCTCCTCCGGCTCCTGGTCCGGGACGAGGCGGCAGGTCAGCTTGGCCATCGCCTCGCGCGGCACGACCGTCTTGCCGCCCTCGCCCTGGTAGCCGCCGCCCATGCCGTTCAGCTCGAGCGTCGGGCGGGTCCACTGGCGCTCGAGCGTCGAGTAGCCCTGCTCGCCGAAGAGCGCCCGCATGCCGAGGGACTTCCGGTAGGCGTCCTCGTCGAACGAGAGCCTGGCGATCTCGGCGCGCTCCGCCTGCGTGAGCTCCAGCACATCGTCGTAGAAGCCCTGCACCTGCACGCGCCCGTCCGGCCCGTGCAGGCCGGCGAGCAGCTCTGCGAGCACATGCAGGGCGTTCGGCACGCCGCCGCCGTGGCGGCCCGAGTGCAGGTCCTGGTTCGCGGTCTCGAGCTGGATCTCGAGGCCGCACAGGCCCTTCGCCGCCAGGGTCAGGGACGGTTCGCTCGCACGCCACATGGCGCCGTCGGCGCTCAGCACCAGATCGGCCCGCAGGTCTTCGCGATGCTGCGCGACGAACGGCGCGAGGTGAAGGCTGCCGATCTCCTCCTCTCCCTCGATCAGGAAGCGGACGTTCACCGGCAGTTCGCCCAAGGTCGCCTTGAGGGCCTCGATCGCCTTGAGCGCGACGAAGAGCGGTCCCTTGTCGTCGCTGACGCCCCGTGCGTAGATGCGCCCGTCGCGCACGTCCGGCGTGAAGGGGGGCGAGTTCCAGAGGTCGAGGGGCTCCGGCGGCTGGACGTCGTAGTGGCCGTAGATCAGGACCGTCGGGGCGCCGCTGCGCCCGAGGTGCTCGGCCCAGACGACGGGATGCCCGCCCGCCCGCATCACCTCCACCTTCTGCAGGCCGCTGCGCCGGAGGTCGTCCGCCACGAAGGCGGCGGCCAGGTCCATGTCCCCCGCGTGGGCCTTCTGCGCGCTCACGCTCTCGATGCGCAGGAATGCGAAGAGTTCATCCAGCTGACGCTGTCTCGCCGCCGCGAAATACCGCTCCAGGGTCTCGCGCAAGGACCCGCCCTCCTTCATCTCGGCGCCCGCGCGTGGCTCGCCTGACGCATCGCCTCGAGTTCGTCGAGGTTCTGCCAGGACATCTCGCGCTCGCCGCGCTCGAGTTCCTCGATCATGGCGACGAGCCGTGCCGTCAAGGGCATGGCAAGGCCGTGCTGCCGGCCGATCTCGAGCACCCGGCCCGGCTGCTCGCGCACCTCCGTCGGGCGGTGGCGCACCTTGAGGTCCCGCCAGATGCCGCTCTTGGTCTTCTGGCTCGAGAGCTGCCACGCCGCCATGCGCTCGAGCGCTGGGCCGATGCGGCTCCAGTCCTGGGCCTCTCGCGGCCAGTAGAGGTCCGGCGTGATGGTGTCGAAGGCCTCCGGCCGCACGCCTTCCCTGTCGGCCACGTCATACACCTCGCAGGCGAGCTCCACCATGAGCTGCGGGTAGCGGCGCGTGACGTCGCCCATGCTCTCATCGGCGAGCGCGGTGGCGAACAGCATGTTCGCGTAGCCGAGCTTGCCCCAGAGGTAGCCCCAGATGTTGGTGGTGAGCTCCACCTTGCCGAAGCGCCCGACCGCCTGTCCGAGCGCCCTGAGCCGCTCCGTCATCCGCCCGTCGAGCTCCCCGAGGTAGAGCGCGCCGCTCGAGCCGTAGTGGACGAGGCCCGGGCCGAGGTAGTCGGCGGAGAAGTTGACGAAGCAGCCGATGGTGCGCTCCGCGCCGCACATCTCGGCGATCGTCCGTTCGTTGAGCCCGTTCTGGAGCGAGACGACGGCCGTGCCGGGGCCGACGGCGGGCATGGCGGCCGACAGGGCCTCGCGGGTGTGCTGGGCCTTGACGGCAAGCAGGAGGAAGTCGGGCGGGTCGGGGGCCGCCTGCATCTCCTCGATCCGCAAGGCCCGCACGGGCAGGGAGAACGTTTCAGCGAAGCCTTGGATCGTCAGCCCTCGCTGCTGCATGGCGACGACGTGCTCGGGGTCCTTGTCGACGAACGTCACGTCCTCGCCCGCCCTCGCCATGTACGCGCCGACGGTGGCGCCGATCGCGCCCGCGCCCACCACAAGATACCGCAATGCTGTTCCTCCTTCAGCGCAAGGCATCGAGGGCCTGCGCGAGCGCAAGCGCGATCCGGTTGCGCTCGCGCCCGAGATCCACCTGCAGGTGCAAGATCATGGCATCGCCCTCCCTGAGTGCGCCGAGCTCCCGCGCCCGGTCGAGACCCGGCAGCAGGTCCTGCGCCAGGGCCGGGTCCTGCTGGCTCGGCCCCTGGCGCGCGTAGCGCACCTGGCCGAGCGCCCGCGTGAGGGCAAGGATGCGCCGGTTCACCCGCCGCACCGCACCCGGCGGCGCCGCCTCACCCATCCAGCGCAGGCCTTCACCCTTGGCATCGAGCGCCTCCGCCCGCCCCACGAGGCGCTCCGCGAGGCGGATCGGCAGATCGAGGTCCAGCCGTCCCCTGGCGGCCCTCGCCCGCGTCTCGAGCGCCAGCAGCATCTCCCTGGCGGCCGCCTCGGCCTGCATCGGCAGGACGGCGTCCGCGAGCAGCGGCCAGAGCGCCCTCAGGTAGATGCGCGCGTCGCGCGCGAGGAACTCGGGGTCCAGCTTGTCGATGGTGTCCTCCGGGGTATGCCACCACCAGCCGAGCCCGCCGCCCGCGGAGACGCCGGAGCTGCCCTCGTCGCCGGGGGGCTGCTCCGAGACCTCCATGAAGAGGGCCGGAACGCCCATGCCGAGGAAGGACTCGTCGCCCGCCCTCAGCGGCGGCGTGCCGATGTACGGGACATCGGTCTCGGGCCCGACGGCATCCCGCGCCAGCTGCCAGAGCTCCGCGCTCGCGATGGCCTGGCTGAGGTCGGTAGCGCCCTGTCCGCCGGGCGAGTCCACGTTGACGTGCACGACGCACCGCTCGCGCAGTTCGAAGAAGTGCTGGTCGGCGTAGCGCGCTGAGCCCGCGTAGCGCCCGTGCGAGTGGCCGGACCAGAAGCAGAGGCGCAGGCCGCGCTGCAGCGACGCCCGCTGCGGCGCGAGCAGGCGCGCCATCTCGAGCATCAGCGCGTTGGCGCTGCCGTTGTCCATGGATCCGAGGTGCCAGGAGTCCACGTGGCCGGACAGGAGCACAAATGTCCCGTCCCCGTCGGGTGGTCCGATCTCCGCCTCGAGGAGCGGCAGCAGGCGCCAGCGCGTGTCGACCTCGGCCTCGATCCTGGCCGATGCCGGACCGCTGCCGAGATGCCTGCGCAAGGCCTCGCCGGCCGCGAGGTCGATCGAGACGGAGGGTGTCCTCGGCAGGCGGTCCAGGTCCTTTTGGCCCGGGCTGCCCCACACGGGCGAGACGATCATCTCGTGGCGACGCCTGCCGCTGACGAAGATCTCCGCGATCGCGCCGGCCGCCTCCGCCGCCTGCACGCGCTGGGGGTTCGCGACGCCGTCCAGCAGGACGATCCTGCCGCTCGGGTCGGCCGACGCGGCCAGGGCGTCGGGCGCGATCCGGCCAAGGTCCAGGATCTCGCCAACGAGGCCCGCGGTGGGCGCCGCCATGGCATGCGTGATGCAGGGGATCGGACCCAGGCCCGAGACCTCGAGCCTGGCAGGCCCCGGCCAGCTGACATAGCCCGGATGGTGCGAGAGCCGCACCGTGGCGCCCATCTCCTCGAGGCGGACGGCGATGCGGCGAAAGGCCCGCTCCTCCTCCTCGCTGCCGGAGAGGCGCACTTCCTGCGAGAACTCGTCCGTGAAGGACATGAGACGTTGCGCGTCCACCTGCAGGCAGAGGCGATCCAGGATGTCCTGCAGCCCCTTTGCGCGAAGCAATCTGAGCATCTCCCTACTGCATGAACTTGCCGCCATCGACGCTGAGCGTCTGGCCTGTGATCCAGCCCGCCTCCTCCGAGGCGAAGAAGCAGACCACGTAGGCGATGTCCTCGGCACGGCCGAGCTTGCGCAAGGGGATCGCGGCGACGAGCTGCGCCTGCCCCTCCTGGCCGTAGGACTGCCACTGGCGCTCGGTCGTCGGGTTCGAGCGCACGAAGCCCGGAGCCACGTTGTTGACGGTGATGCCGAAGGGGCCGAGCTCGTGGGCCATCTGGCGCGTGAAGCCGATCTGCCCCGCCTTCGCAGCTGCGTAGGCCTGGATGCCGGTGAGGCTCACGGACCGGCCGGCACCCGAGGAGATGTTGACGATCCGCCCGTACGCACGCGCCTTCATGTGCGGCGCCGCGGCGCGGATGGTGTGGAAAGCCCCCTGCAGGTTGACCTGGACGATGGCGAGGAACTCCTCGTCGGCGACCTCCTCGATCGGCCGCCCGACCTGCCCCAGCACGCCGCCGGCCACGTTCACGAGGATGTCGAGCCCGCCCTCGGCGGCGCGGGCGACCGCCTGCGTCACGCGGGCGGAGTCGGTGACGTCGAGCGCCATCACCTGCACCTCGCCGCCCACGGCCGCGACGGCGGCCTTGGTCGCTGCAAGATCCCGCTCGAGCACGTCCGTGGCGAAGACGCGCGCACCACGGCGGCCGAGTTCCACCGCGATGGCGCGTCCGATGCCGTGCGCCGCCCCTGTGACGAATGCCGTGCGGCCCTGGAAGCCTCCTGTGCTCTCGGACAACGTGGGTCACTCCTTCGGGGGCGGGAGCCCCTAGGCTTGGTGCCTCTGGCGCGGGTCGAGCGCGTCGCGCAGGCCGTCTCCCACGAGGTTCGCGGCCAGCACCACGACGAGGATGGCGATGCCTGGCGCGAGCACGAGCCAGGGCGACAGCAGGATGAAGTTCTGGCCGTCCGACAGCATGGCGCCCCAGTCGGCCGTGGGAGGCTGCACGCCCATGCCGAGGAACGAGAGGCCCGCGACGTCGATGATGGCTGTGCCGACGTTGAGCGTCGCCTGGACGAGAAGGGTCGGCAGGAGGTTCGGCAGGAAATGGCGCCAGAGGATCGCGGCGTCGCGCGCGCCGACGGACTTTGCCGCCTGCACGAACTCGAGGCTCTTGAGGCCGAGCCCGACCGAGCGCACGAGGCGCGCGTAGACAGGCATGTAGGTGATGGCGATCGCGATCTCCGCCTGCATGAGGCCCGGTCCCAGAGCGGCCACGATCATCAGCGCGAGCAGCAGGAACGGGAAGGCCATGAAGACGTCGGCGACGCGCATCAGGACCATGTCCCAGAGGCCGCCGTAGAAGGCGGACAGGAGGCCCCAGAGCGTGCCGACGGTCAGCGAAATCAGGACGACGACGAGGCCCGTCTCGAGCGCGGTGCGCGCGCCGAAGAGGATGCGCGCGAACTCGTCGCGCCCGTACTCGTCGGTGCCGAAGAGGTGGGCCGAGGACGGAGCTTGCAAGGCCTGCGCCAGGTTCTGCGCCAGTGGGTCCTGGTGCGTGAGGAACGGTGCGAAGATGGCCGCCAGGACGATCAGGCTGAGCACCACCAGAGCGACCACGGCGCCGCGGTTGCGGCGGAAATGGCGCCAGGCGCGGAGCCCCTCGGATGTGGGGAGGGCTTCCCGAGACTCCTCCCCCTGCACGGTCGCAAGCGGCAAAGCCATGGGCCTTCCCTCCTAGCTGTAGCGGATGCGCGGGTCGAGGCGCGCGTAGACGAGGTCCACGAGCAGGTTGATGAACACGAAGAGGCTCGCGGCCAGGATGACGATGCCCTGGACGAGCGGGTAGTCGCGGAAGAGGATCGCCTGGATCATCAGCCGCCCGATCCCCGGGATGGCGAAGATCGTCTCGGTGAGGACGGCGCCGGAGAGCAGCCCTCCCACCTGCACGCCGAGCACGGTGACGATCGGCAGGGAGGCGTTGCGCAGCGCGTGCTTCCAGACGACCGTGCCTTCGCGCAGCCCCTTCGCCCTCGCGGTGCGCAGGTAGTCCTGCCCGAGCACCTCGATCATCGCGCCGCGCGTCATGCGCGTGACGAAGGCGATCGGATAGGTGGCGAGCGTGATCGCCGGCAGCACCAGATGGCGCAGCGCATCCGCGGCGGCGCTCATGTTGCCGCTCAGCAAGGCGTCCACGACCGGCATGCCCGTGATGTGCGGCAGCACGGTGCCGGCCGTGATCACGCTCGAAAAGGGGAAGATCGGCACATCGACGCCGAGTGCCAGGATGAGCATGACGCCGGTCCAGAAGATCGGCATCGAGATGCCGACGAGCACGAGCAGCATGATCACGCTGTCGAGCCAGGTGTTGCGGAAGGCGGCTGCCAGGACGCCCGCCAGGACTCCGACCAACCCGGCGATGAGAAACGCCGCGATGGTGAGCTGCAGGGTGATCGGGAAGGCCTGGCCGATGTCCTGTGCGACCTGGTTGTGGTATTGCAGCGATGTGCCGAAGTTCCCCTGCACGATCTGCACGAGATAGGCCCAGAACTGCACCCACAGCGGCTTGTCGAGTCCGAGCTGGCGCGTGAGGAGCCTGAGCTGCGCAGCCGTGGCGTGGGCGCCGGCGATGGACTGGGCGACGTTGCCCGGCACCACGTGCAGGCCGATGAACACGGCGACCAGCACGCCGAGCAGCACGGGGATCGCCCAGAGCAGACGGTGCACGACGTAGGTGAGCATCCCTCACGCTCCCCTCTGCGGGAGGGGGCGGCCGGGCCGCCCCCTCCCGGGTCTTTTACTTCGAGAGCCAGACCTGGTTCATGTTCACGTAGAAGAACGTCGGGTTCGGCACGAAGCCGTGGACGTTCGACGTCGTGGCACGCATCAGGTCGGTGTAGTTGAGGAAGATCGCCGGCGCGTCGTGCATGATCTGCTTCTGGATCACATCGTAGTACGCCGCACGCTGCGCCGGGACGGACGTCAGGAGGGCCTTGGCGAAGTCCTGGTTCACGGTCGGGTTGCTGTAGTGCGCGAAGTTGCCCGTCAGGAACGCGTTGCCGTTGAAGAGCGGCGAGATCATGTCGTCGGGGTCGCCGTTGTCGCCGGTCCAGCCTGCGAGCGACATCTTGTTGAAGCTGTTCGACCTCGCCTCTCCGAGCCACGTGGCCGGGTCGAGCACGTTGAGCTTCAGCGTGATGCCGATCTGTTTCAGGTCGTTCTGGATCGCGACGGCGAGTTCCGGGCCGCCGATCGGGTTGTAGCCGCGCGCGTTGTTGTAGACGTCCATCGTGAAGGTGAAGCCACCCGCGTAGCCGGCCTGCTTCATCAGCTGCTTCGCCTTCTGGAGGTTGTACGCGTAGGCCGGGATGCTCTTGTCGTAGCCGAACGCGACGGTGGGCAGCGGCGAGTTCATCACCTGCGCGTAGCCGCCGTAGAGGCTCTTGTCGATGGCCACCTTGTCGACCGCGTAGTTGACGGCCTGACGCACGAGCAGGCTCTTGAACGGGCCCGTCTGCACCGGCAGCGAGATGTAGTTGTCGTCAAGGCCCGCCTCCGCGAGGAGCCTGAGGCCCGAGTCGGCCTTGATCGTCGGGATCTCGCTCGGCGCGACGTCCGTCAGGATGTTGACGGCGCCCGTCTTGAGCGACAGCAGCTGCGTTGCCTGGTCAGGGATGATCTTGAAGAGGATTTCAGAGAGATGCGGCTTGCCGCCCCAGTAGTTCGGGTTCGCCTTGACCTCGACGTACTGGCCCTTGACCCAGCGCACGAACTCGAACGGGCCGGTGCCCGCCGGGTGCTGCCAGGCGTTGGTGCCGTAGGTCTTGAGCATCTTCGGGCTGGTGACGCCGTTCCAGACCATGGCGAGGTCGGCCAGGAACTCGCCGTTCGGCTGGCTCATGTTGATGGCGATCTTGTACGGGCCGAGCACCTTGGTGCCGGTGACGTTGCCCCACGTGAAGGGCACGAACGTCTCGGCGCCCTTGAGGTTGCCGTAGTAGTCGGGGTTCTTGGGGTTGATCATGTGATCGACCCAGAAGGCCACCGCCTGCGCGTTGAACGGCGTTCCGTCCGAGAACTTGACGCCCTGGCGCAGGTTGAAGATATAGGTCTTGCCGCCGTTCGTGATCTGCCAGCTCTGTGCGAGGCCGGGCATCACCTTGGTCGTGCCGACGCCATAGGCCGTCAGGCCATCGTACAGCGTACCGAGGATGTAGCCGGAGTCATTGTCGAGGGTCACGGCCGGATCGAGTCCGACGGGATCCGCCGAGACCTCGATGGACAGCGTGCCGCCCTGCGTCGGGGAGGCCGCCTGCGCCGGGATCTGTGAGCCCAGGCTGGCGGCACCGAGCGCAAACGCGACGGCCGCACCGGTCAGGAGACGTTGCCAGTTCGTTTTAACCACGGGGCACCTCCAAACTGCATGGGATACCTGCGAGTAGACCGCTGACCGCCCGTGACCGGGTCTCTGCCCAGACCTCCTTCTGCCCCCGGTGAGCTTCATAACTTACGAAATCACTCAATTCGACGGGCCCCCTGCCACTCCTGCCAGACGGGCAGCGACCACCCGCCAACCTCCGTTCCCCCTGCATCGGGTGACAGGGCCACGGCGGTTCCCAGGATGTCACGCAACATGGAAAAGGACGGATGCGGGTCAAATGGCCCCGGACCATTAGTGCTTTATGCCATATACGAGAGATGCACCGAATGGTTGGTATATTCTTGTTGGACCACGATGGACGGATGCCCACGCGGCTTCCAGCAGACAGCTCGAGGAGGCGACAGGATAGGTGATGCAGTTCAGACGCTACCTCTCTGCACTGGTCGGGGTCGCGGCACTCATGGTCGTCGGCAGCGGCGCCACGGCCAGCGCGGCGTCCCCCGCAGCCCCGAAGGCCATCACGATCGGCACCCTCTACGCCGGATCCGGATCGTATGCGACCTCATCGCTGCCGGAGCTCGCCGGCCTCAAGTTCTGGATCAGCCAGGTCAACCGCCAGGGCGGAGTCTTCGTCAAGGCCTATGACAAGAAGATCCCTGTGAATCTCGTCGACTACAACGACCAGAGCGACCCGAACACGGCGACGACGCTCTACGCGCAGCTGATCACGCAGAACAAGGTGAACATCCTCGTCTCCGACTTCGGCTCCGTCCTGACGGCGGCTGCCGTCACGGTCGCGAAGGAGCACAAGGTGGTGCTCTTCGACCCGACCGGCACCGGCTCGAGCTTCTTCACGCCGCCGAGTCCCTACATCGTGCTCACCAGCCTGCCGACGTCGGCCGTGTGGCCCGACTCGCTCGGCAAGTACCTGATCGCCCTGCACAAGAAGCGGGTCGCCATCGTCTACGGAACGAACGACTTCGACGGCGCCCAGGACCAGACGCTGACGGCCGAACTCAAGTCGGCCGGCATCACGCCTGTCTACAACAACGGCGTCGACACCTCCACGAGCAACTACACGGTGATCATCCACCAGATCGCGCAGACGAACCCTGACGCCGTGATCGAGTTCGGCTACCCGACCAACGACATCCCGTTCTTCCAGAACATCACCGCCGCCGGCGTCCACTTCCCGTTCGTCTTCACGATCTTCCCGGGTCAGCAGCTCGCGCTGCTGACGCAGAACGTCGGGGCGAAGGCGCTCGGCTACACCTACACCTACCCGACCCCGCCGCTCCTGGCCTACAACAGCGGCGTCGACTACGGCCTCACGCTGTCGGCGTTCACCAAGGCCATAGAGCCCCAGATCCACTCGGCGCCAAACTTCCTCGACATCGCCGGCTACCAGGCTGGCCTAGTCATCCAGAAGACCCTCGGGACCGCCAAGTCGCTGAGCCAGCTCGACCTCAGGGCGGCCGCCGGCAAGATCTCGTTCTTCACCCTCGACGGGCAGTACAAGCTCGCCAGCACCGGCGCACAGCTCGGAGAGCTCCTGCCGGTCGCCCAGCTGCAGCCGTCGAAGTCCGGCGTGGCCCCGGTCATCGTGTTCCCGCAGTCGGTCGCGACCGGCAAGGCCTTGCCCACCCCCAGCCACTGAGAACCTCCCGCGCAAGCGCTGGCCCGGCCGCAAGCCGGGCCAGCGCTTGAGCCTCGAGGGACCCCGTCCGAAAGGAAGACCCAAATGCTCTATGCCCTCGTGGCCGGCATCCTCTTCGGCCTCTACTACGCCCTGATCTCCCTCGGCCTGAACCTGAGCTTCGGCGTGCTGCGCATGGTGAACCTGGCGCATGGCGACTTCGTCATGATCGGCGGATTCGCCGCCGTCCTGCTCTACACGGACTGGCACCTGCACCCGCTCCTGTCGCTGGTGCTCTCCGCCGCCGCGGTGTTCGTGGTCGGGATCGGGCTCTATTACCTGCTCGTGCCGCGGATCGCCCGCACCAAGGACCCGGAGATGATCTCCCTCGTGCTCTTCTTCGGTCTCTCGCAGGTCATCCAGGCCCTCGCGGTCATCGAGTTCGGCAACAACGAGCAGTCGATCTTTGAACCGGTCTTCGGCACGCAGCCGATCTCCGTGCTCGGCCAGGCGCTGCCGGCCGTCTGGGTGGTGAGCGGGCTCGTCAGCCTCGTGGCGCTCGCGCTCATCTATCTCTACCTCTACCGCTCACGCCTCGGCTACTCGACGCGCGCCGTGATGGCGAGCCGCGAGGAGGCGCAAGTGAGCGGCATCAACCTGCACCGCGTCTCTGCGATCGCCTTCGGCATCGGGCTCGGTCTGGCGGCCGCCGCCGGGGCGCTCGCGCCGTTCATGCTCGGCGGCATCACGCCGGACATCGGCACCGACCTGACCACCACCGCCTTCGCCGTGATCGTGCTCGGCACGTTGGGCAACCCCCTGGGCACCATCGCAGGCGGGCTCATCTACGGTGTGGCGCTCATGCTCATGCAGACCTACCTGCCGTCCTGGGCGAGCCTCCTGCCGTACGTCCTGCTGCTCCTCGTGCTGCTCGTGAAGCCGAGCGGCCTGTTTGGCCGCCAGGTGCGCAGTGCGTAGGGCGATCTGGCGCGACGGCGCCGTCCTCCTCGCGATGGCCATCGCCCTCCTGCTGCTGCCGAGGGTGTACCAGAACCAGATGCTGCTCTTCCAGCTGATGGTGTACCTCGCCCTGTCCCAGGGTGTGAACATCCTCTACGGCTTCACGGGCTACCTGCCGTTCGGCTACGTCGGCTTCTTCGGCGTCGGCGCCTACGGCGCATCCCTCGCCATGCTGGACCTGCACTTCGCGCCGCTGGCCGGCATCGTGGCCGGCGGCGTGGTGGCGCTCGCGCTGGGCCTCCTCCTGTCGCCGCTCCTGCGCCTCTCCGGCGCCTACTTCGCGATCGCGAGCCTGGCGGCGTCCCAGGCCGTCTACCTCATCATCGCGAACCCGGCCCTGCAGAACGTGACCTACGGCCCCTACGGCATCCAGCTCGCGAACCAGTTCGATCCGTCGGCCAGCTACTACACCATGCTCGTGGTGCTGCTCCTGGCCGTCGCCGTCGTGCTCTACATCCGGCGTTCGCGCTTCGGCATGGCGCTCCAGGCCATGCGCGACGACCCGGTGTCGGCGGCCATGGCCGGCGTGCCGGTGGTGCGAGAGCGGACCCTGGCCTGGATGATCTCCGCAGGCCTGGCCGGCGTCGTCGGCGGGGTGTTCGCCTGGCAGACCTCGGTCTTCTACCCCGACGCCGTCTTCACGCTATCCATCAGCATCTTCGCGATCGTGTTCGCGCTCTTCGGGGGCGTCGGGACCCTCTTGGGGCCGATCTTCGGCACGGTGGTGCTGTTCGGCATGTACAACATGATCGGCATCTCCGACCCGCAGTACTTCCAGCTGATCTACGGCGTCCTGATCGTCGCCCTGGTGATCTTCCTGCCGGATGGCGTAGCGTCGCTCCTGCGAAAGAAGGGAATCCATGTCCTCTGACGCCATGCTGGAGGTAGAGGGCGTCGAGAAGAACTTCGGCGGGTTCCAGGCCCTGCGTGGCGTGAACCTGCGCCTCGAGAGCGGCGGCGCACTCGGCCTCGTCGGCCCGAACGGCTCTGGCAAGACGACGCTCATCAACATCATCTCGGGCATCTACGCCCCGAGCGCCGGCAAGGTCCATCTCCAGGGGGTCGATGTGACCGGCCGGCTGCCGCACCACCTGAGCCACCTCGGCGTCAACCGCACGTTTCAGGTGCCGAAGCCCTTCGGCTCGCTCACCGTGCGCCAGAACGTGGAGGTGGCGCTCGGCCACAGCCGGCGCAGCCGGCGGCGGACGGACGACGTCCTCGGGTTTCTCGGCCTCTCGGATCTCGCAGGCCGCGAGGCGAACTCGCTCAACACGGCGCAGCAGAAGCTCCTCGACCTCGGCCGCGCCATGGCGACCGACCCGAAGCTCCTCCTGGTCGACGAGCTGGGCGCGGGACTCAGCCCGGCGGACCTCGAGCTCGTGGCCGACAAGCTGAACGCCCTGCGCGGCGAGGGCATCACGATGCTGGTCGTGGAGCACCTCATGGGCTTTCTCGGCAAGGTCACGGACGATGTCGTGGTGATGAACGCGGGCGCTGAGATCTTCTTCGGCAAACTCGAGGCCGCGGCCAATGACCCGAGGGTGGTCGAGGTCTTCCTTGGAGGCTGATGCGATGGATCCCTTCTTCGCCGCCCACGGCATCGAGGCGGCCTACGGCAGGCTGCAGGTGCTCTGGGGCGTCGACCTCGAGCTTGCCCAGGGCGAGGTGGCGGTGCTGCTCGGTTCGAACGGAGCAGGCAAGACGACCCTCCTGAAGGCCCTGATGGGCCTGAGGTCGCTGCTCAATGGCGAGATCCTGCTCGGGGGACAGCACATGGAGCGCCTGCGCACCGACCTCAGGGTTAAGCGCGGCATCCACTACATGACGGAGCTCGGCGTCTTCCCGAACCTGAGCATCGACGAGAACCTGCAGGTCGGCGGGTTCGGCTTGCCACGGCACGAGCTGCGCCAGCGCATCGCCGAACTCTATGAGACCTTCCCGGATCTCGCCCGCCTGCACGCGGCGAGTGCGGCGAGCCTCTCGGGCGGCCAGCGCAAGATGCTGGGTGTCGCCAAGGCGATCGTCGTCCCGCCGCGCCTTCTCCTGATGGACGAACCCTCGGCGGGGCTCTCGCCGCGCTTTGTCGGCGAGGTGGTGACGGCCTTGCGCAAGCTGCGGGAGAATGGCCCGACGATGCTGATCGCCGAGCAGAACGTCAAGTTCCTCGAGATCGCGGACCGCGCCTACGTGCTGGACGGCGGGCGCATCTCCTTCGTCGGCAGCGTCCAGGAACTCGAAGCCGACGACGCGGTGCGCCAAGCCTACTTCGGCGTCGGGGGCCACTGACAGGATCGGCGGCGATCTGCCTGCCGCAAGGGTCATGCGCGGCCAGGCGCCCGGCGCGGCCGGCAGTCCCTACCGGCAGCGCTGGTGGGCCGCATAGTAGCTGGCCACAGCCGCAAATGACTCCTTCGGGTCCCAGGGCAGTCCGCGATACCTGTCGCCGCAGCGGTCATGGTAGCTCTGCGCGATCCGGCGGGATGGGCATGCCGATGGTGCGCAGGCGGCCGTGCGGGCGCGTCGGGGCACCGAGTCCTGGTCAGATCGGACGCCAGGTGCGGCCGCCGTCCACCGTTTCGAGCGGCCCGAGGTTCGTCAGGAGGACCGCCCTCTGACGGCCGAACACGGAGATCGTCTCACTGCCCTCCGGCAGATCCAGGCGGAGTCCCAGCGGCAGGTCGTAGGCCTGCCACTGGGAGGCGCCAAGCCGCAGGACACGCACATTCGCGCCGGGCCACAGCGGCTGCAGGGCCAGCCAGACGTCCGCCGGGCCAGCCGCTGACATGGCGCCCCCCTGGTACTGCTCCGGGCCGGTGCCGCGGCCTCCGCTCCCGACGGGAACGTCGACGGCCTGCCAGCTTGATCCCTGCGTCTGCCAGATCTGCGGCTGCCGGCCGACGAGCGCCAGGAAGTAGCCGGAGGTCGGTCCAGGGAAGACAGCCGCGGCCGAGGTCACGACGACCGGCGTCGTGTTCGACAGCGTGTCGGTGAGCGCTTCAGGAAGTCGGCCGGCAAGCCATGTCGCACCCCCGTCCGAGGTCTGGCGCAGAGAGAACTGGAGAGGCCAGCCAGGGCCGGTCTCGAGCAAGGTCGTGCCGTGGCTCGCGTCGCGGAAGGCGAGCGAGATCGGCGGCGCATCGAGCGTTCCGATCACCTGCCAGGTCCACCCGCCGTCGCTGGTGCGCCAGAGTGTGCCACCGGCACCGGCCGTCGCGAGGTAACCCTCCTCGGCGCTGGTGAAGTCGATGGCGACCGGCAGGCTGCCGGACACCTGGCCGAGGACGTGCCACGTACGCCCGCCGTTTCGCGTGCCCACGATGGCGCGCGGCGCCCAGCTGAGGCCGATGCCGTAGCCCACCCGGGCCGTGACGAAGTCCACCGCGGCCACCGGGTACGGCTTCGGGCGCACCTGCTGCCAGCCGGCGGCGGCGCGATGCAGCAGGTAGCCGCCCCACTGGTCCTGCCCCACCGCCCAGAGGTCGCCGGTACCTACGCCGCTCACCGCGACAAAGGCCGGGCTCGGCTGCTGGGCCTTCGGCGCTCCGACCTCCTGCCAGGTCGCGCCGCCGTCCTCCGTCTGCCAGAGGCCGCCGGCGCCGTTCCAGACCGCAGACTCCGGCCCCGTGGCCCATAGTGCCTGGGCCCCGCCGGGCAGCCCGTCCTCCGACGCGTGGATGCCTGCGATCGGGCCGGCGTCCTCGCCGCTCACGATCTGCCAGTGGCCGCTCACATCGGTGTGCAGCACGACGTTCGGACAGCCGCTCGGCCAGCAGGCCGACAGCGACAGCGACGCCCAGCCGCGCCCGCTTGAGAGCACGTCGATCGTCGCCCCGGTCGGAGCGCCGAGCTGCAGCGTGAGAGCCTGCGGCAGGGCGTACTGCGCCTGCCAGTGCACGCCGCCATCCTGCGTTTGCAGGATGCGCGTGCCGGAAACCGCATACCCGCGCAGCTGCGTCACGAAGCTCGCCGCCGCGATACCCTGCACGTCGGGCACGACCTGGTGCCAGCGCAGGCCGCCGTCCTCGGTGGACCAGAGGGTGCCCTGCGAGAGCACGAGCGCCTGCGACGGGCTCCAGACCCGCACGATGCTCGGGTCGAACGCGAGCGCCAGCACCTCGTGCCAGGTGCGGCCACCGTCGGCGGTGCGGAGCACGGCAGAGCCGGTGTCGGGATCCGTGGCGGTCAGGTAGCCTACCTTGGCCGTGACCATGTCGATCGTCCCCACCTGCCAGCTGCCGAGCGGCGTGCCGCGCCAGGTGCGCCCGCCGTCCGTGGTGCGCCAGATCTCGCTCGTGCCGGGCACCGGCGCCGGCGCTGTCGCGGGCACCTCTGCCGCCGCCGTCGCACGCGGCGGCGCAACGCCCAAGGTCTGGCGGTAGCCGGCGAGCAGGCCGCTTCGGCCGACGAAGTCCACCGCCGTGTAGATCGTCTGCTCGAGCGGCCCCTCGACCGTCGCCAGAGGTTCGGTGATAGGCGCGGAGGACTGCTGCAAGCCGCCGCACCCGCCGGCGGCGAGCGCGACGGCCGCAAGGCATGCGGCCATGGCCAGAAGACGTCTAGAACGCACGGGTCACGGCTCCTTGTCGCATTCGCTGATCAAAGCGTATTCCACAAAGCGTTTCGCCGCTCGATGTGCGGCACCTGCGCTCAGGATGCGGCGTCGCGGCGCCAGTCTCTGGCATCTCCGAGCGGACGAGCCGCTGCGATGCCGTACATCATTATGCCTGGCGTGGCGCCATCCCATAGACGCGCGGCAGGCGCGCCATGAGGCGCGCCTGCCGGCATCCCTGTGTACCTGCCCGGGATCAGCCGCCGTTCGCGGGCATGTTGCCCATCACGACCTGCACCGTCTCGATCGATCCCTGGTGCCACACCTTCAAGGTCACTGTCTGCCCGACCTTGGTGTTGTATTCGTCCTCGATCAGGCTGTCCGTCGTAGGCGTCGCCTGACCGTTGATGGCCAGGATCACGTCGCCCGCCTGGATGCCCGCCTTGGCGGCCGGTCCGCCCGAGATCACCTGGTCCACCAGGACGCCGGTGCTGCCGGTGTAGCCCTGCGGCAGGTACTGGGCCGTCGCGACGTCCTCCACCCCGATGCCGAGCCACGGCTCAGGCTCCGCCTTCCCCTGCTCGAGGTATGGCAGGGCCTGTGTCACGGTGCTCTCCGGGATCGCGAAGCCGATGCCCTGGCCCTGCGTGTTGACCGCCGTATTGACGGCGACGACCTGCCCCTGGAGGTTCAGGAGCGGTCCGCCCGAGTTGCCTGGGTTGATCGCCGCATCGGTCTGCAGCAGGTCGCGGTAGGAGCGGCTGCCGATCTGGAGCGGGCGGCCGAGCGCCGACACGACGCCGGATGTCACGGTGTGGCTGAGGCCGTACGGCATGCCGATCGCGACGACGAACTGGCCAATCTCGATGCTCGAGGGATCGGCGAAGGTCAGGTACGGCAAAGGCTTTGGCGCGCTGATCTTGAGCAGCGCGAGGTCAAGGTTGTAGTCGGTTCCGACGACCTGCGCCTTGAATGGCGTCGAGTAGCCGAGCACCGTCACCGTGATGTCATGCGCGTTGTTCACGACGTGATCGTTGGTGATGATGTCCCCGTTCGACGAGATGATGAACCCGCTGCCGATCACGCCGGAACTCTGGGTCTGGGGCACCGTGGGGCCGCCGAAGCCGAAGATCGACTGCTGCACCGTCGTTGTCTGTACAGCGTTGATCTGCACGACGGCGGGATTCGTCTGCGCCACCATGTCCGGGATCGTCGATGTCGTGATGGGTACGCTCTGGCTGCTTTGCGCGGTGACGATGGGCACATGCGTCGCCGTACCGAGCACGGATGTCACGCCGAGTGTGGCCAGGGAGCTGAGCACGGCAACGCCGAGCACGGAAAGGAGCACCTTTGATCGCATGCTGGCCATTACCTCCTTGTCTGTCTCTCTGGCCCCACGATACACGGATCTTCTAAGGCATCGATTAAATCAGGCCGAGCGCCGCGCAAGACCGCAAGAGCCTTGCGAAGGCTCTCGCGAACCCCACCCGCATCATCTCGCCTCGGCTCCACCCGCAAACGGCACCAGCACCACCTGGGACATGTGCGCCCGCCCGCCGCTCTCCAGTATGTCGCGGATGGCTAGGGCCACATCCTCGGCAGACAAGGGGTTCGCCTTGAGGCGGCCGGGGAAGCCGTCGAAGTCCGTCTCGACGCTGCCGGGACACAGGACGGACACCTTGATGCCCCGAGGGCCGAGCTCGAGCGCCATGGACTGGCTCATACCCATCAGGGCGAACTTCGTCGCCGAGTACGCGGCCGACGTCGCCGTCGCCGCCAGGCCCTGCACGCTCGAGACGTTCAGGATGTGACCCTGCCGCCTGGCTAGCATTGCCGGCAGGAGCGCCCTGGTAATCGCGACGAGACCGAGGATGTTGACGTCGAACTGCGTGCGCCAGTCGTCGAGCTCGAGGTCGAGGAAGCTGCCGTACTTGCCGACCGCGGCGTTGTTGACGAGCGCGTCGACCTCACCGAAGTCCTGCAGCAGTCGCTCTGCGATCTCCGCCGTGCGCGGGTGGTCCCTCAGGTCCCCGAGGTACCAGCGCGCGTCGGCGCCGCGCCTTGCCGCCTCCCGCGCCGCGTCGCGCAGCGCCGCCTCGTCGCGTCCCAGAAGAGCGATCCTGCCGCCCCCGGACGCCAGCTCGAGGGCCGCGGCGCGGCCGATGCCGCGGCTGGCTCCCGTGATCACGACCACCTGGTCGCTGAGTTCCCTGCGCATCATGTCCCCTCCCGTGCGAGCTGCCGTCGCCTTCCAGCAGGCGAGGCGTTCCGGCTGTCGAACTGCAGCCAAAGGCGCGATGGGCCGTATACCACTTGAACGTTTGGGGTGGTGACGCATGGCAGAAGGGCGGCGCCGGGACCACCAGGAGCCCCTACCGGCTTCGACCCGGCCGGCAGGGTCCACCGACGAGCACTTCACGCGCATCTTCGAGGCCACGACCGCCGGCCGCGGTTCGAACGCCGTGGCCCTGCAGATCCAGCAGGCCATCCTCACGGGCGCCATCCACATTGGCGAGCGCCTGCCGAAGGAGCGCGATCTGGGCCAGTTCTTCGGGGTAAGCCGCGCGACCCTGCGGGAGGCCCTGCGCATCCTCGAGGCGTCCGGCCTGATCGAGGTGCGGCGCGGCGCCGCAGGCGGCATCTTCGTCTGCAGCCCTCCGGTCGACCATACCGGCGCCGCGCTGAGCGCCCTGATCCAGTTCGGCAAGGCGACGCCACAGCACTTTACCGAATTTCGCCTCTCCTTTGAGATGGAGAGCGCCGAGCTTGCCGCGCGGCGCGCCACGCCGGAGGCGATCGCCCGCCTGATGGAGGCGGCGGCACGGCTGGTGGAGGTCGCGAACCGTCCAGGCGTGCCCTGGGAGACCTACATGGACCTCGACATCGGCTTTCACCGGCACCTTGCCGCGGCGTCCGGCAACCCCATCCGCGAGGCCGTCATGCTGGCCCTGAACGGCGCCTTCCGGCAGTCCGTCCTGATCGTCGGCGGCCACGACACGCTGGAGTGGCGCTCGCGGCAGGCGAGCGAGCTGCTGGGCGTCGCGCAGGCCGTCCGCCAGAAGAAGCCTCAGGTGGCGCGCCGCCTGATCGAGAGGCATATCTGCGAGAGTGTCGAGGTGTCCGAGCAGATGCTCGCGCCCCAGAGGCCGCCCGAGCCCGGATCCGACGACACGTGAGGGTCGGGCGCCGCGCGGGATCACCCATCGGCTACGCCATCACGTCGCAGCCCTGCGGCAGCTTGCCGGAGCCTGGACGGCAGGGCTCTCCTGGCGCGCCCAGGCACGGGCCGCTCGTGCCTAGGCGCCGCGGCCGGCGTCCAAGCCATGAGCAGCGAGCTGGCGCGCAGCTCGAGTATGATCACTCCTTCCAGGCCGCAGGGTGCCGCCGTCCGCGGCACCCTACGGCTCCTGTCTTCCGTCGCGGCTAGAGCGTCCGGTATTCCTTGCTGGTTCCAGTAATCCGCTCGTTGCCCTGCTCTGTGATCACCAAGGTGTCCTCCAGCCTGACGCCACCTACCCCCGGGATGTAGATGCCAGGCTCCACCGTGATGGTCATGCCCGGCATGAGCACGCGGTCGACGCGCCCCGCGCCCGGCCTCGCAGCGAACGGCTCCTCGTGGATGTCGAGACCGACGCCGTGTCCCACGCCGTAGGCGAAGCACCACTCCCGGTACAAGGAGGCCTCGATCACCGCCCGACTCGCACGATCCACCTCGCTCGCAGCGACGCCCGGCCCCGCGGCCGCGATACCGGCCGTCTGCGAGATCAGGACGAGCTCGTAAATCTCGCGCAGCTTCGGTCCCACATTGCCCACACCGACGGTAACCGTCTCGTCCGAAAGGTAGCCGTCCAGGGCACCGCCGAAGTCGATCGTCAGGAGCTCGCCGCTCTCGACCGCCTTGTCGGTCGGCTGTGCGTGCGGCAAGGACCCGCGCGGTCCCGACGCGACGATGAAGGGGAAGCCGGGGGCATCGAGCCCATGTTCCTGCATCGCGTGGGCAAGCTCCCGGGCGAGCTTGCGCTCGCTCATGCCGGCTTCGAATGTGCCGAGGACGTCCTGCAGCGCCTGTCCCGCCAAGGAGGCCACCCGCCGCATGCTCGCGATCTCGGCGGGGTCCTTGACGATGCGCAGTCCTTCTACGAGACCGTCCGCCGCCTGGAACTCGCGCTCGGGCAGGCGGGTCTTCCATTCGTCAAACATGCGCACGGGCACGTTGCCCGCCTCGAAGCCGATGGGCCCGCTTGCCGCGCGGCAAATCTCCGCCAGCGTCTCGATGTAGGGCACCGCATGCTGGACGATACGGCACTCCTGTACCTCCGCCTGCGCCTGCTCCACGTAGCGCGAATCGGTGAGGAACGTGGCGCCGTCCCCGTCGACCACAAGGTAGCCCGAAGTGCCTGTGAATCCGGTCAGGTACCGGAGGTTGCTGTGGCCGAGGCTCTCCGGCGCCGCGATGATCAGCGCACCGAGGCCGCGGTCACGCATGAGCGAACGAAGCCGCTGAAGGCGCGAATCCATGCGATCAACCTCCCCGGCGCAGGGGCGCGGCGCCCCGGATCGAGCGCCGCGCCCCTTGCGTACTACTTCCTTTACTTGGAGACCCAGATGTACTGGAGCTGCATCGCCTTGATCGGGTGCAGGTAGATGTTGATGTCGCTCGGCCCGACGTTTGGTGTCAGCAGTACGTCTTGCACACCAAACAGTTCAAAGAGCCACGGTGCCTGCTGTTCGACGATGGCCTGCGCCTGGTCGTAGAGCTTGTAGCGCTGTGCGTTCTCCGAGTTCGGCATGACGTTCGCCTTCGCCACCAGCGCGTCGACCTGAGCATTGTTGTAGTTGGCGAAGTTGGAGCCAGGGAAGACGTCCTTCGCCGGGTCGTTGGCCGGTCCGGTCGCCGTCAGCATGTTGGAGAAGAAGTCGGAGGGGTCAGGATAGTCCTGGATCCACCCGGCGTCACCGGCGTCGTACTGCGTCTGCGGACCGCCGCCCGGGGGCGGCGAAGCCTGCGTCCAGTAGATGGATGTGGAGACCGGCTGAAGCGTGATGTGGACACCGACCTTTTGCCAGTCCTCCTGGATCACGGACCCGAGCGCGGTGTCCGTGCTGTCCGCCGGGATGTAGAACTTGAACGAGAGACCGTTGGGGTAGCCGGCCTGTGCGAGGAGTTTCTTCGCCTTGGTCGGGTTGTAGGGGTAGGGTTCCTGCGAGTTCACCCAGCCGGGCATCCCCGGCGGCAGGACGCCGTCGTTCGGCAGGTAGCCGCGACCGTTCTCAGCGACCTTGATGAGCTCCTGCTTGTCCAGCGCGTAGTTCAGCGCCTGACGCACGAGCACGTTGTTGAAGGGGGGCTTCGTCACGTCCATGTAGCCGTAGAGCACCCAGTTGTACGGCTGGCGGTGGTAGAGATACGACGTCTTGGGGTTGCTGATGGCCTCCAGGTACATGGTCTTGGACGGTAGAAGGATGAGATTGACCTGACCGCGCTGGAACATCTCGAAGGCGGTCTGGTCGTTCACGTCGACCAGTTCGACCACCTTGGCCAGATAGGGCTTCGGCCCCCAGAAGTGCGGGTTGGGGACGAGAACCATCTTCTGGTTGTGGGTCCAGGACTGCAGTTCGAATGGCCCTGAACCTACTGCATGGTCCTCGTAGGCGTTGTTGGCGTCCTCCGGGCCAAACTTGCGTACCGCGGCCGGGTCCTGGACACCGGCCACCAGAAGGGCCAGATCGTTGAGAAAGTACGCGGACGGCTGCACCAGCGTGATGCTCAGGGAGTGCTGCCCCAGCACCTTGACACCGCTCAAAGGCATGGGATCGGAACTCCATGTGGTGTACGCGGCGCTCGTCTTGGGCTCCTTCTGCAGAGCGGCATACCCTTGGATGTTGCCCAGCGCAAAACTGGCGTAGGGCGAGTTCGCTCCAGGCTGACTGACGCGATCCAGACTGAAGGCCACGTCCTGGGCAGTCACCGGGTCACCGTTCGAGAACTGCGCCGTGCGGAGGAAGAACGTATACGTAAGTCCGTTGGGGCTGACCGTCCAGCGCGTCGCGAGTCCAGGGCCGATCTTCGAGCTGTCCTTCTGGTATTCGACAAGCGTGTCGTACAACGACTGCATGACCGCGAGCGACTGCGAGTCATCCCACTGAGCCGGATCCAGGGTGGCGAAGTCGTTCGGCCATGCCACGGTGAGTGTGCCGCCATAGGTAGGCTTGGTGCTGAAGGCCTGCTGTCCTCCGGCGAGCGAAACCTGCGGCAGCGCTATCGCGCTGGCGCTGACCATCAGAACCGCAGATGCCACTGCACCCAGTACTCTGAGTCTCGACAACTCGTTCCCTCCTGCCGCTTCCGATTTTGTCCACAGCGACCGTATGCCTGCCGTTACACTCCCCCCCTCATCTGAACGGCGAATGCCGTCAAGAATAGGTGATTCGCGGGTCGAGCACCGCGTAGAAGACATCCACGACGAGGTTCATCATCACAATGGCGAACGAGGCGAAGAGCACGACGCCGAGCAGCGTCGGCATGTCCACCACGGGGATGGCGCGGTAGGTCATGGCACCGATGCCCGGCCAGTCGAAGATGGATTCGGTGACGAGGAGGCCGCCGAGGAGGCCGCCGAAGTCGAGGCCGAAGAACGTCACCAAGGGGACCAGGGCATTGCGGAAGATGTGCCGCATCACGACGCGGTTGCCGGACAACCCCTTGGACCAGGCGGTGCGCACGTAGTCGGCGTCGCCGATGTCGAGCATCGCCGAGCGCAGGAGCCGGGTGTAGTACGCGGCCCCGGTGATGGCATAGGAGAGGGCCGGCAGGATGACGTAGCCGATATGCGGGAACGAAGCGTATCCCCCGATCGGGAACCAGGCGAGGCGGAAGGCAAAGACATAGAGCAGCAGCGAGCCGACAGCGAAGGTCGGCAGCGACACGCCGATCAGCGAGATCGCGATGACGGCGGAGTCGAGGAGGCTGCCGGCGCGCCTCGACGTCCAGATGCCGAGCGGGATGCCGATCGCGAGCTCGAAGATCACCGCGACCACGGCAAGGTAGAACGTCTTCGGGATCGCCGTGCCGAGCATCGACGTGACGGGCAGGTGCAGCTGGTAGGAGTAGCCCAGGTTCAGCTGCGCGAGCTGGCGGATGTACAGGAGGAACTGGTACCACGTCGGCTTGTCGAGGCCGTAGTTCTGCGCGATCTCCTTCAGGGTGACGGCGCTTGCATGGGTGCCGGCGATCACCTTGGCATAGTTGATCGGCAGCATGTGCATGACGAAGAAGTTGATCAAGACGATGCCGAGCAGCGTGACGACGACCCAGCCGAGCCGCCGGATGATGTAGTTAACCACGGTGGCCACCCCGGGCGCCGCGCGGGTTCGCCGTGGCGTTGAACGCCTCGGCGAGCAGGTTGAAGCCGATGGTGGTCACCGAGATGGCGAGGATCGGGAAGATCACCAGGGTCGGGGCGACGTACAGGTAGGAGAGCCCGCCGGAGACCATCTTGCCCCAGCTCGGGATCGGGTCCGGCACGCCGATGCCGAGAAAGCTCAAAGTGCTCTCGTAGATGATGTTGCCCGAGATCGACATGCTGACGAGCACCACCACAGGCGTGATGATGTTCGGCATGATGTGGCGCAGGATGATCCTCGTGCGGCTTCCGCCGCTCGCCTGCGCAGCGTCCACGTAAGTCTCCCTGCGCACGGAAAGCACCTGGCCGCGGGCGAAGCGGGCGATCGACGGCCAGCCGAGGAGTCCCATCGTCAGGTAGATCACCTCGACGTTCGGGCCGATCAGGCTGATCAGCAGGATGAGGAAGAAGAGGGCCGGAAAGCCCATCATGACGTCGGTGAAGCGCATCAGCACCATGTCGACCCAGCCGCCGAAGTACCCCGACACCAATCCGATCAGGAGTCCTGCGACGCCCGAGATCACGCTCGCGAAGATGCCCACCTGCAGCGAGATGCGCGCCGACCAGACGAGCCGGCTGAAGACGTCCCGGCCGAGCCAGTCCGTGCCCAGGAGGAAGCCCTTGGCCGTCCACTGGGGTGGCAAGGGCCCACCGGTCACGGAGAGGCCGGTGTCGGGGTAGATCTGCCAGTAGGGCCGCGTGGCGATCTCCGGCGCAAAGACCGCGACGCAGACGACGAGCGCCACCAGGATGGCGCCGGGCCAGAAGAAGGGGTGCGACGCGAGCTTGCGCCAGTAGGACCGCCGGCTTGGCACACCCTCCTCAGCCGCCTCGCCGGGCGACGGGCCAAGCTCGAACACGCTAGCCACGGCTCGCCACCTCCAAGGCCCCGAGGTGGCGGTCGAACCACGCGAGCATGCGCCGGTGCGCGTCCACGATGGTGTCCAGGCGCCCGATGCGCATGAAGGAGTGCGACTCGCCGGGGTAGCGCACGAACTCCACGTCCCCGAGGCGCCAGCGGAGGCCGACGAACATGATCTCCGCCTCGATCAGCGGGCAGGTCATGTCCTCCTCGCCGTGCAGGATGAGGAGCGGCGTGCGCACCTTGTCGAGGAAGGATGCCGGGGAATGGTCGTGATAGTAGCCGGGGATGCGGTACGGCGGCCCGCCCATGTCGGTCGCGATCGATTCCCAGTGGTCGATGCCGTAGGCCGACGTAAAGAGGCTGGCCACGGTCGAGATCGTCACCGCCGCCTGCACCTCGTCGGGGTAATGCGTGATCATCCAGTTGGTCATGAACCCGCCGTAGCTGATGCCGTAGACGCCGACCTTCGCCGGGTCGGACCACCCGAGCTCTCCGAGGCGCGCGATGAGCCGCTGCCCGTCCTCTCCCTCCTGGGGCCCCCAGTCGGCGTGGACGAGGTCGGCGAACGCCTGGCCGTAGCCGGCAGACCCGCGGTAGTTGAGGCTCGCGACAAGGTAGCCGTGGCTCGCGAGCATCTGCTCCGCGAAGTTGAAGTAGGGCCCGAACGCTCCGTGCGGCCCGCCGTGAAACTGCACGATCGTCGCCGGCGGGGTCTGCCGGTCCCCGGCCGGGCGCCACACGACGGCCTCGCTCGTCCCGCCCTTGGACGGCAGTGCGACCCGAAGGGGCTCTCGGCAGAGTCCGTAGTCGCGCAGCCAAGGGTTCTCGTCGGTGACGGTGCGCAGGGTCCCCTCCTGGAGGTCGAGCGTCGCCACCTCCGGCGGGCGATCGGCACGGTAGGCGAGCAGGGCGGCCCGTCCGCGGCGGGCGTCCAGGCTCGGCCAGCCCACGTGCTCCGCGACGGGAGTGGATCCGGATCCGTCGCAGGCGCTCTTCTGCAGCACGCGGAAGCCTCGGTCGCTTGCGAGCCAAAGCACGGCGTCGCCACCCGCCGTGTAGACGGGCGGCGCTCCCGCTGCAAGAGGAGGTTCGTACACGTCGGTCGCGCCGCGGTCGAGCAGGTGGCTGAGGCAGCGTGCGGGGGCGCTCGCGTCGGCCGGTGCCTCCATCAGGTGGTAGTCCGACGTGGTGCCGGTCCAAGGGGCGTGGTTGTGGAGGAAGGCGACCCGCGTACCGTCAGGGGACCATGCGGGATACATGGCGACGCCGTCCGAGGAGGTGAGCCTCGTCCACCTGTCGCCGTTCAGGTCGACCGTATAGACGTCCCAGACCCACTCTAGGTCCCAGGTCTCTCGCCGCGTCGTGACGAGGGCGAGGCGGTTGCCGTCCGGCGCGAAGGCCGGGAAGAAGTGATGGTAGCGCGGATCGCCGATCGTCTGCTGGGTTCCTGTTGCCACGTCGACCAGCACGATCTGCCACTTGCGCTCGCCGATGAAGCCCATGCCGTTCACGTTGTAGCGCAGGCGACGCAGGACGCGAGGACCCCGTTCCCCCTCCGGTTCCAGCACTTCCACGGCGATGCGCCGCCCGTCCGGGGACCAGACCGGCGCCCGGGGGGTGCCGGCGAATCGGGTCAGGACGCGCTCCTCGGGGCGCGCGAGATCCACCAGGCGAAGCTCCTGCAGGCCCCCGCGCCGGCTCAGGAACGCGAGCTGGCTGCCGTCCGGCGCGAAGGCCGGCTGCTCGTCGGCCACGTCCAGGGCAAGCACGCTGCCACGGGCGTCATGCAGGTTCACGAGGACGATGTCGCCGACGCGACCGCCTTGGAGATCGAAGCGCGTGCGGACGTAGGCGAGGCTCTGGCCGGCAGGGTGTATGGCCGCGTGCGTTGCAGACGCGAGACGCTGGTAGTCTTCAGGTGCGAGGGACTTCAGTGCCACGTTCTCTCCACCATTCGCAGATCGATTGCGGCGTCGGAGCCTCGAAGCCGCCGGTCCCTAGAACGCCGCGTGCTCGGTGCGCGCGATGATCTCGTCCTGCAGGGCCCGGCTGAGGTCGCAGAAGTAGTCGCTGTACCCTGCCACGCGCACGATCAGGTCGCGGTACTCCTCCGGATGGCGCTGCGCGTCGCGCAGCGTCTCGGCGCTCACCACGTTGAACTGGATGTGGTGGCCGTCCATGCGGAAGTAGGACCTGACGAGGTGCAGGAGCTTCTCGAGGTTCTCCTCCCCCTCCAGGACCTGCGGGATGAACTTCATGTTGAGCAAGGTGCCGCCCGTCCGGATGTGATCCATCTTCGCCATAGACTTGACGACCGCGGTGGGTCCCTGGCGGTCTGCGCCCTGCACGGGCGATATGCCCTCGGAGACGGGCTGCCAGGCGTGACGCCCCTCCGGTGTCGCCCCGGTGACCGAGCCGAAGTAGACGTGGCAGGTGGTCGGCAGCATGTCGATGCGGTAGCTGCCCCCCTTGGTGTTCGGCCGCCCGTCCACCGCTCCATGGAAGATGTCGAACATGCGCCGCATGATGTCGTCGGCGTAGTCGTCGTCGTTGCCGTAGCGCGGCGTCTCGTTCATCAGGCGCTCTCGCAGGTCCCCGGCGCGATCGAAGTCCCGATCGAGTGCGTCGAGGAGATCCCGCATGGCCAAGGCGCCTTCGTCGTAGACGTGGCGTTTGATCGCCGCGAGACTGTCGGTCAGGGTGCCGATGCCGACGCCCTGGATATAGCTCGTGTTGTAGCGCGGGCCGCCGTCGTTGTAGTCCTTGCCCTTCTTGATGCAGTCGTCGGTGATCACGGAGAGGAACGGCGCGGGCATCTCCTCAGCGTAGAGGCGCTCGATCACGTTGTTGCCATGGATCTTGACGTCGATGAAGTACCGCATCTGCCGCTCGTATGCCCCGACGAGCGCGTCGAAGTCCCGCATCTGCGACGGGTCGCCCGTGTGCGGGCCCAGCTGCCTGCCGGTGCGCGGGTCCATCCCGTCGTGCAGCGTCAGCTCCAGGATCTTGACGAGGTTGAAGTAGCCGGTGAGGATGTAGGCCTCCCTGCCGAACGCCCCCGCCTCGACGCAGCCGCTGGTGCCGCCTTCGCGCGCGTCCTGCGGCGACTTCCCCTGGCGCAGGAGTTCCTGCACCACGGCGTCGGCGTTGAAGATCGAAGGCTGTCCCCAGCCCTTGCGCACCACCTTCAGGGCGTGCCGGAGGAAGCGGTCCGGCGTCTTCTTGCTGATCTGCACGTTGGAGCTCGGCTGCAGCAGGCGCATCTCGTCGATCACGTCCAGCACGAGGTAGCTCACGTCGTTGACGCCGTCCGACCCGTCCGCCTGGAGCCCGCCGCTGTTGATGTTGGCGAAGTCCGTATAGGTGCCGGACTCGGCATTCGTCACGCCCACCTTGGGCGGGGCCGGCTGGTTGTTGAACTTGACCCAGAAGCACTGCAGAAGCTCCTTGGCCGACTCCTCCGTCAGGCGCCCTGCCGCGAGGTCCTGCCGGTAGAAGGGGTAGAGGTGCTGGTCCAGGCGGCCAGGATTGAAGGCGTCCCAGGTGTTGAGCTCCGTGATGACGCCGAGGTGCACGAACCAGTAGGCCTGAAGGGCCTCCCAGAACGTCTGCGGCGCGTGGGCGGGCACCCTCGTGCAGATCTCCGCGATCTGGGCGAGCTCCTGCCTGCGCCCCGGCTCCGGCTCCTGCGCCGCCAGCTGCCGCGCGAGCTTTGCATGCCGCTCCGCGAAGCGGATGATCGCATCGCACGCCACGGTCATGGCCATGAGCTCCTCGTGCTTTGGGTGGGCCTCGGGATCCCGGAAGTAGTCGAGGGCCGCCATCTCGGCCTCGGCCTCGCGCCTGAGCTCGAGGAAGCCCTTGCGGAAGATCTGGCCGCCGCCCGCGGTGTGCCCCGGCGCCCGCTGCTCCATGAACTCGGTGAAGATCCCGGCATCGTAGGCCGCGATCCATTCCGGCGTCATGCTCCCGAAGATCCGGTCCCGGAGCGAGCGCCCGCGCCAGAACGGGATGGCTTCCTGCAGGTAATAGCTCTTCGTCGCCTCGTCGACGGCGTACGGGATCTTCTCGCGGCCATCGAGCACCTCGAGGTCCTCGATGCTGTGGCAGCAGAGCTCGGGGTAGGTGGGCGTCGCCTTGGGCTCCGGGCCCCGCTCGCCGACGATCAGCTCGCCCGGTCCGATCACGATCGTCTTGTGCTCCAGGAGGTACTGAAAGGCCTTCGCACGCAGCATCGGTGCGGAGAGCCCGCGACTCTCCCGGTAGAACTCCGTCATCAGCCTGGCCCGCTCCGGCGAGACGGTCGTCTGCGCCTCGACGCTCCGGCGCCTCAGGTCCTCCACGCGCTGGTTCATGTCCACATCCCCCTCTGAACTCGCGGCTCAGCCGCCGATTTTCGTTCTCAGGCCGCACGCCTCGACGATCGCCGCGAGCCCTGCCATCTCCTCGGCGGTGGGTTCCGGGGTGGCCTCGAGGCTGTAGGCCACGCCGAGCCGCTCGTACTTGCTGAGGCCCGCGCGGTGGTACGGCAGGAGATGCACCTCGCCGACCGTGCCGAGGGACTGGACGAAGCGCCCGGTGGCTTCGAGGTTCTCCCGGTCGTCGTTGACACCCGGCACGACAGGGATGCGCACGATCACGGACGCGCCCCGCAGGGCAAGGCTGCGCAGGTTCGCGAGAATGCGCCTGTTCGAAACCCCGGTCCAGCGCCGGTGCCGCTCGGGGTCCATCAGCTTCACGTCGAAGAGCCAGAGGTCGACGAAGGGTGCGATCCGCTCGACATCCTCCCAGCGTGCGTAGCCGGACGTCTCGACGGCCGTGCGCAGGTCATGCCCCTTGCACGCCTGCAGGAGCTCCATGAGGAACTGGGGCTGCAGCAGGGGATCCCCGCCCGAGATCGTGACGCCGCCACCGGACTGGTCGAAGAAGATGGTGTCCTTCTCGATCTCCCGCACCAGGTCCCGCACAGACACCCTGCGTCCCGCAAGCTTCTGTGAGCCGTCCTGGTAGCGCATCACCTGCTGCCTCTTCTGCTGCCCTTCGGGGTTGTGGCACCAGGGGCAGCGCAAGGGGCAGCCCTTGAGGAACACGAGCGTGCGGATCCCCGCGCCGTCGTGCAGCGCGTACCGCTGGATGTCGAAGACCATTCCCTCGGTGCTCGGCATGTGCACCTCCAGGGCCTTGCGGGGGCGCCGACGGCACTCGCATCCGAGCGAGCCGCACGCACAGCCTTTAGGTCATACCTTCCTGAGGTGAGACTAGATTGGCGCCATGTGGCAGGTCAATGGCCGCACGGCCGTGGCCGCTCGGCCAGATCCGACTACTTCCGCACTCCACCCGCGGATTGCCATGGACGGACCGGCCCTGTCGGAGGTGCGCGCCTGCCCCTACACTCGGCTGATTGGTCTGATATTTGAAGTGCCTTTGGACGCTCATCCTCGGGTGCCGGCCAATCGCCGGCTTCCGTGCGGCCCTACGTCGGCGTCCGACAGGTCCCCCTCGCTGAGCACGAGGTGTGCGGCGCGGTCCGATCGCTCTGCCCGCAAGGTCCCGATGGGCCCGCCGGCCGACGCCACGCAGTCCTTGGGCAACCAAGGGAGCCTGAGGTAACAGGATTTGCCGCGGGACATGCAGAAGCTAGCTCTTGTGGTGCATGTCCGGAAGCTGCGGAGGGACGGCGGTGCTCGCAAGGATTGGCGCTCCGCGCGCTTCGCCTGCCAGGGCGGCAGGTGCAGGGGTCGCCAGCAGGCCTTGGCGGCGGCTTCTGCGCCACCACCTCTTCTGGCTGGGCTCGGCGGTGCTCGTCTTCTTGATCCTCTTCTCGTTCCTCGGACCCGATGTCTGGCGCCGCACGGCGGCGTACACCGTCGCCGAGATGCTGGCGCCACCGGGCGCAGGCTATCCCCTGGGCGCCGACGCGCTCGGGCGGGACAACCTCTGGGAACTGATGCTGGGAGGTCGGCTCGGTCAGGTGCTGAATCTCGTGACGGTGATCGGCATCGCCGTGCCTGAACCTCCTAGCGGACCTCCTCGCCTCGGCCTCGGATCCCCGGATCCGCTTCGGCTAGCAGGTTCCGGGCACGAGGCAGCGTACTTCAAGTTCATGGCAGCCCTTTGCCAGTCAGGAGGCGCTCCATGTCGGACATGAAGGACCTCGGCCACCGCATCGTCGACGAGGTCGAGAAAGTCATCGTAGGCAAGCGTCCGGTGATCGAGCAGGTGCTCACAGGGCTCATCGCCGGCGGACACGTGCTCCTCGAGGATGTGCCGGGCGTCGGCAAGACCATGCTCGTGCGCGCCCTCTCGCGCGCGCTCTCGCTCGAGAGCCAGCGCCTGCAGTGCACCCCCGACCTCATGCCGCAGGACGTCACGGGACTGAGCGTCTACAACCGGCGCGACGAGCGCTTCGACTTCCGCCCCGGCCCCGTCTTCACGAACATCCTGCTGGCAGACGAGCTCAACCGTGCGACGCCGCGCACCCAGTCGGCACTTCTCGAGGCCATGCAGGAAGGCCAGGCGACCGTCGACGGCGACACCATGGCCCTGCCGAAGCCGTTCTTCGTGCTCGCCACCGAGAACCCGATCGAGCAGGAGGGCACGTTCCCGTTGCCCGAGGCCGAACTCGACCGCTTCCTCTTGCGCATCGCGATCGGCTACCCCGACGAGGAGTCCGAGCGGGAACTGGTGCGCCGCGGCGCAGGACAGGAACTCCTGCCGCAGGTGCAGCCCGTGACGGACGCGGCAGGCATTCTCGCGCTGCAGAAAGCCGTGCAGGGCATCGAGGTCTCGCCGCCGGTGCTCGACTACATCGTCTCCGTCAGCCGCGCCCTGCGCGCGAGGCCCGGCATCGCGCTCGGCCCGAGCCCCCGCGCCACCCTGGCCCTCACGTCGGCCTGCCGCGCGCAGGCCCTGCTCGAGGGTCGCGACTTTGTCGTCCCGGACGACGTGCAGAGTCTGGCGGAACCGGTGCTCGCCCACCGCATCATGCTCGACGCGAGCGCGGAGCTGGGCGGCACGACACGGAGCGAAGTGCTCGCCCAGACCCTCGAGGAGCTGCCTGTGCCGTTCGAAGGCCAGGGCCGGCGGTGATCAGCCGGCTGCAGGGCGCATGGCGGCGAGAGGCGCAGCGGGTTTCCAGCTCGCCGCGTTCCTGGGAGCGTCCCGGGCTCGACGTCCTCGGGGCCGCGGCGCTCGTCTACGCGCTCTGGCGCGGCGACTGGCTCCTGGTCGCTCTGCTCGGCGTCTGGTTCGCGACGTCGCGCGTCGCGTGGTACTACCGCACAAGGGTCTGGCGACGCCTCCAGCTCTCGCTGCGCGCGCAGCCGCGCCGTGTCTTCCCCGATAGGCCTGTGGACCTCAGGGTGCGCATCGCGAACCGCAGCCGCCTGCCCTTGCCCTGGCTGCGGCTCGAGCTGCACCTGCCGCGCAGGATCGACGTGCAGGGCCTCAAGCTGCAGCGCTCGCCGCTCGACGCGGTGCTGCTGCTGCCCTTCTCGCTCTCACCCCGGGAGCAGGTGGAGCGCCGCCTGAGCCTGCAGGTGCCGCAGCGCGGCCTGCAGCGCATCGGGCCCGCCGCGGTACACCTGACAGATCCCCTCGGACTCGAGGACGCCCGGGGCGAGCTCGGGGGCGAGGCCGACTTCCTCTGCTACCCAAAGGTGCACGACATCCGCGCCCAGATCCGCGAGGCGATGCCGCTCGGCGAGCGGCGCGGCCGCTCGTTCCTCGACGAGCAGAGCCGCTACGTCGGCCCGCGCCCCTACCAGCCCACGGACCCCCTGCGCCGCATCGACTGGCGGCAGAGCGCAAGGCGGGGCGATCTCTATGTGCGGACCTACGAGACGGTGGCGACGGCGCAGACCGCCATCTTTCTCGACCCGACCACCTCACGCAACGCCTGGGACGGCATCGACACGGAGGTGCTGGAGCGCACGGTCGAGATCACCGCGAGCCTCGCGAACCATCTGATCGACCGCGGGCAGGCCGTAGGGCTCTACGTCACCGGCGTCTTCAGCGAGGCGGCCGGCAAGCGCCCCTTCTCGGTGCGCGAGCGTCCCCGCGGCGGCCCGCAGCAGCTCGGGCGCATCCTCGCGGCACTCGCGCAGTTGAGGCCGCCGGGCCTCTTCCGCAACCTGCCGCGCATCCTTCTCGAAGAGCTGCCGACGCTCGACTACCAGGTGCAGATCATCGCGATTGCGCCGTATCTCACGCAGGACATGCAGTTCGCCCTGATGCGCGCCGCACGGGATCATCGCACGTTCTACCTGCAGACGGGGCCCGGGGCGGAGGGAGACCCGGCCGTGCCGCCGCGCGTGCGGCCGCTGCCCGTCGTCCTATGAGCCGCCACCTGCACTGGGCACCGCGCCTGAGCCAGCACCTGATGGCCTTCGGCTGGTCCGCGGCACTGCTCACCACCCTGGCGAGCTGGATCGTCCTGCCCGTCCCCTTCTGGCTCCTCGCGCTCGCCTATCTGCTGCCGGCCCTGCTGCGGGGGCGCCTGCCCCGCCTGAGCATCCTCGCGGCCGCGCTCGTCGCGGCGTCATCCGCTCTCCTGGTGCCGGCGACCGACATCTTCTTCGCTGCCCTGCTCCTGCTCATGCAGAGCGCAAGGCCCCTGACCCTCTCACGCCAACCGAGCGTCACCTTCCTGCGCATCGAGCAGAAGCGCGGCATGGCGCTGCTGCTGCTCGTCGTCCTCGGGCGCGCGGTGGTCGGCCGCCCGAGCGCGTGGCTCATCGCCCTGTGCGCCGTCCTCTACCTGATCGGGGCCCTCGGAGGGTTGCCGCTCGCGCACAGCCGCGAGAGCGGCGACGCGCAGCCGTCGACCGCAAACCACGGGCTCAGGATGTCCCTTGTCATCGGCGGCGGCGCCGCTTTAGTGGCGGCCGTCATCGGCGCCGTCCGGCTGGCCGCCGCGCACCACGCCTTCGACTTCCTCGAGCCGCTCTTCGCGGCCGTTTTCCGCCCGATCGCCTACGTGCTCGGCATCGTGGTGCAGTTCTTCATCGGACTCCTCCTGGGCCGCAGGCCGCACATCCCGCCCCAGCAGGAGAAGCGCACGAAGCCGCAGTCCCCGCACTTTGCGCAGCACCCGTACACGGCGAGCTTCACGCATCACCTCGAACTCGTCCTCGCGGTCGCCGCCGTGCTGGTGCTCGCCGGGATCGTCTACCTGCTCTACCGCCGTCTAGAGGTGGAAGAGGCCGGGGAGGCGCAAGACCCGAACGCCCCCGGCGCCGCGGATGATGTGACGCGGGCGGCGGTCCGCGCACGGCGCGGCGGGGTGGATTACGGCGAGGGCGCCCGGCGGGCGGTCCGGCGCACCGTGGGGCTGCACCTGCGCGGCAAGCCCCTGCCGCCCGGCACCACGGCCCGCGGCTGGGCAAGGACCCAGGGCTGGGAGGACGAGATGCTCGCGACGTACGAGCACGCCCGCTACGGCTTCGTCGAGCCCTTTCCGGAGTCCAAGGCGCGGGCCTTCGTCACCGCGTTCGTCCGTCGCTTTGGCAGGCGGGGACGGCGTGCCCAGGATCGGGACTGACCAGAACCCAGGTCGTCACTGTGGCCACCGGAATGGCGTGTTTTTTCGCCATGCCACCATACGCGCCACATGGTTGCCATCGCTCTCTTCGAGCGCCATACTTGCATAGAGGTGGTCCCATGCCAATGGAGCGCGTGCGGCTGGGTGCAGGTGGGCGCGTCGTCATCCCTGCCGCCTATCGCGAGGCTCTTGCGCTGTCGGAGGGAGATGATCTCGTACTGATGCTCGAGGACGGGTCGCTCAGGCTCCTGCGCATGGAGCAGGCCGTGCGCCAGGCGCAAGAGCTTGTGGGCAGATATATCCCTCCGGACCGTGATCTCACGTCCGAGCTGCTCCAGGAGCGGCGGCGCGAGGAGAGAGATGGATAAGAGCGTTCTGGACGCCTCTGCCTTGCTGGCCCTGCTTCACCGCGAGCCTGGCTACGATGTCGTGCTGCGGTACCTGCCGGGCGCGCTGATGAGTGCGGTCAACCTGGCGGAAGTGCTCACGAAGCTTGAGGACGAGGGCATGCCGGCGCAAGAGGCCTTGGCGGCGTGCAACATGCTGCCAATCACCGTGTGCGCCTTCGGGCAGGCGGAGGCGACCGGCACAGCAGCACTCCGGCATGAGACGCGGCGTGCCGGCCTTTCGCTGGGCGACCGCGCCTGCCTGCAACTGGCGCGGTCCGAACATGCGCAGGCGATCACCGCCGATCGCAGCTGGTCGAACCTTGACCTCGACATCGACGTGGTGGTCGTCCGGCCCTGACCGCTGCCGGCAGGCCGGTATGCGAAGGCGGCCCCGTACGGGGGCCGCCTTCATCGCGCTGGTCAGGCCAGAGCCTGTGCCGCCTCGCTGACCGCCTCGGCGTGACCGTCCACCTTGACGTCGTACCACACCCGCCGCAGCATGCCGCCGCCGTCGACCAGATAGGTCGTGCGCTGGGCATGGCCGCTAGGCGCGAGGATGCCTAGCTCTTGCGCCGCACGGCCGGCCGTATCCGAGAGGATCGGAAAGTGCACGCCGAGTTCGGCCTGGAAGCGCTGGTTCACCTCTGGTTCATCCGTGCTGCAGCCGAATACCTTCACACCTGCCGCCTGAAGTCTGTCGAGCGACCGCTCGAAGTCCTGCGCCTCGCGCGTTCAGCCGCCCGTGAACGCCTTCGGGTAGAAATAGAGAACAAACGGCTGGCGACCGATCTCCACGTTCACCGGCGCGAGGCCCGGCAGCTGCGGAAAGGTCGTCCCCGCCTCAAGTCTCGGCATACCCGCATCCCCCTTCGCCGCGGCAGGCCGTCCAGTCGGCCAGACGCCGGCCCGCAGCTAAAGAGTGTCATTCCAGACCGGCCGACATGCTCCTGCATGGGCCGGTCCAGACGCACCCTGCTCAGGCCTGTACGCGCGCCGCGAGCTGGCGCAGCGCGACCGACGTCGGGGCGAGCGGATGCGACTCGATCAGGATCTTGCCCTCGGCGGCGAGCGCATGCACCCGCGGGTCCTCCTGCAGCACGCCCCAGAGCGGCAGTTCCCGGCCGGTCTGCTGACGCACGTTCTTGGCGAAGGCGAGCAGGCGGTCGGAGGCGTCGCGGTAGCTGTGCACCCGGTTGACGACGAGTGCCCCGGAACGCAGCCGGCCCGTCTCGCCGAACGCCTCGAGCAGGCCCAGGGTATCGGCCATGCCCGCCGGCTCGTCCACCGTCACGAAGAGCACACGGTCGACGCCCTGCCAGAGCGCCGTCACGTCCTGGCCGACGCCTGCGCGCGAGTCCAGCACGACGAAGTCGTAGGCGGGGCGGAGCTCCTGCACGAGCGTCAGCAGATGCCCAAGCTTCCAGACGGACGGGTCGCCCCAGCGCACGCCCATCGCCCCGGGCAGCACCGCAAGGTTCGGCCGTACTTCCCGCTGCATGGCGGCTTCGCCGGTCACCTTGCGGTCCAGCACGTGGCCGAGGTGCGGCTCCCTCGGCAGGCCGAGGGTCACCGCGATGTCCGCGGTGCCGAGGTCCGCGTCGATCAGGGCGACACGCCAGCCCTGCTGTGCCAGGAGGACCGACAGGCCGAGCGACACGAACGTCTTGCCGGATCCGCCCTTGCCCCCCGTCACGAGCACGGCGCGACCTTCCTTGGGGGTGTAGAGGACATCCTGCAGGAGCGGCTCGCGCAGCTCGACGGCAAAGCTCGGCACCGGACGCAGGGAGCGTGCCCGCACCGTGCCGGCGGCAGCCCGCAGCCCGTCCTTGCGCAGGAGCTCGACCTCGGTGCCTGGCGGCACCCAGGGCAGTCCCGCGTCGCCGCGCGGCACCTGCACCAGCAGCGAACGTCCGCCCCCTGCGCTCACCGGGCAGGGGGTGTAGCCGGTGCCGCGGTCCTTGACGCGCATCCGCACCTGCATGTGGCTCAAGGGTTCGTAGGGCAACCCGGCACCTCCCATGGGGCCGTCTTTGCGGGACTTCGCAGCGGTCTCCCGCCACTGCTCGGGTCAGAGGCGGGCGAAGAAGAACGGTCGCACCTGCCGCAGACCGAGTTCCAGAGGCCGGAGGATCGCCTCGGTGGCGCCGACCATCAGGAGACCCTGCGGCCCAAGCGCCCTGGCGAGACCCGCCAGCACCTGAGCCTTGGCGTCCTCGGTGAAGTAGATCGCGACGTTGCGGAACAGGATGATGTCCTGCTCCGCAGGATAGGGATCGCGCAGCAGGTCGTGATGGCGGAAGGTGATCTGGCGCCTGAGATCCTCGCGGACCGTGAAGTCGCTGCCCTCCTGCACGAAGTAGCGGCGAAGGCGGGCCGCATCCACCTTCTTGAGCTCGTCCTCGCGGTAGACGCCGCGCCTCGCCCGCTCAAGGCTCCGGTCGTCGATGTCGGACGCGAGGATCCTGGCGCCGTCCGGTCCCCGCTCCTCGAGGAGCAGCATCGCCAGCGAGTACGCCTCGGCGCCGATCGAGCAGCCGGCGCTCCAGACCTGCAGAGGCTTGCCGGTGCTCTGCGGCAGGGCCGCCACGAGCTCCTTGAGATGCGAGAAGAAGTTCGGGTCGCGGAAGAACTCCGAAACGTGGATGGTCAGGTAGGAGAGCACCTCGCCGCCCAGCTGGGGCTCGGCGCCGAGCGCCTGCGCGAGGCCGGCGAGGTCTCGGTAGCCGTGCTGGACCGCATAGGCCTTGAGCCGCCGCTCCATCTGCTCGCGCTTGTAGTGTGCGAGTTCCAATCCCAGCCGCCGCCGCACCGCATCCTGCAAGACAAGGTACTCGTCAGTGGCCACGCCCTGCCTCCTCGGTAAAGCGCACGATCTCGTAGGCGACCTCGCCGAGGTCGGCGATGCAGTCCGCGGCGCCCGCTTCCACCACCGACTTCGGCATGCCGTAGATCAGCGCGGTGGCCTCGGACTCCGCGATCACATGTCCGCCTGCCTGGCGCACCCGCTGGGCTCCGTCGGTTCCGTCCCGGCCCATGCCGGTCAGGATCGCGGCGACGATCGGCCCTGGATAGGTGGCGGCCGCCGTACGCAGGGTGACGTCGACGGCCGGGCGCACGCCATGCTCCGTCGGCGTGTCGGAAAGCTTCAGCTGCATGCCGGAAACGACGAGGTGGTGCCCCGCCGGCGCGACCCGCACGACTCCCTGGCGCAGTTCCTCGGCCTGCTCGGCCTCCCGCACCGGCAGAGGGCCCTGGTCGTCGAGGCGCTCCGCCAGCGAGCGCGTGAATCCCTGCGGCATGTGCTGCACGATCAGCACGGCGGCGGCAAAGTCCTTGGGCAGGTGGGGCACGACGCTGAACAAGGCCCTCGGCCCGCCGGTGGAGGCGCCGATGACCACGAGCGGCAACCTGCCTGGACGCACGGGCGGCGGCGCGGTCGGCCTCTCGGACCGTGCCGGCTCCCGGTGCATGGGTGGGGCGGGTTCTGCCCGCACCTGCCGGCCCTCGGCGTGTCCGAGTCCCAGGGCCTGCTTGCCGCGCTCGCCCAGCTGCAGGATCTTTTCCGCCACGAGGGCGGCCTGCCGATGGGCATCCTCCTGGGGGCCAGGCTTCGGCACGAAGTCCAGGGCGCCGGCATTCAGCGCCTCCAGCGTGACGATGCTGCCCTCGTGGGTGAGGCTCGAAACCATGAGGATCGGGGTCGGCGCCACCGCCATGATACGGCGCACCGCCTCGATGCCGCCCATGCCCGGCATCTCGACGTCCATCGTGATGACATCCGGGCGCAGCAGACGCGCGAGGCGAACCGCCTCTTCGCCGTTGCCGGCGCGCCCGGCGATCTCGATACCGGGAACCATCTCGCAGGCGCGTGCGATGAACTGGCGCGCGACAGCCGAATCGTCGCAGATCAGCACGCGCACCGTGCCCTGCAGCACCGTCACGACCTCCCACCGGCGAATCTGGCGAGCGCGAGGAGTCTAGATGTCGATGTTCGGGGCGGCCAGCACCCGGACGTCCAGCCGTCCCTGCGCCCCGTCGAACAGTACGGAGCGGCCCCTCTGGCCCCCGAGATCCTCCTGTTCGACCGGGATGCCGAACTGCCTGAGCTGTTCGCGCACCGCCTGCACGTTCTGCTCGCCGATCGCGCTCGTGAAGCCGAGCACGGCGGCACCCCCGGCGATCGCGGCTCTGAGCGACCCTTGCCGCACGCCGGCCTTCGCGAGCTGCGCAACCAGGAGCGGTACCGCCTTGTCGGCGTAGCGCCCTGGCTCGGCGCCATCCGTGGCCGACGGGTCCGGGCTTCTGGGCAGCACGACGTGCGCCAGGCCGACGACGGGCACCGTCGAGGAGTAGAGGAAGACGGCGACGCACGAGCCGAGGCCGTAGACGCACAGCTGCTCTTCGGGGTCGCGGCTCATGCGCACTTCGCCGAGTCCCACCGGCACCGGGCGGATCATCTCGCCACCTCGGTCTGCAGGAGGATCAGCGTCGCGCCAATGCTGCGATCGGCCGCATGCAGGCGGATCGCCAGGCTGCGTACGCTGGTGCCGGCAGGGGAGCTCGCCAGCACGGAGCTGATCACCGCTCCGGCCATGTCCACCGTGGACTGCGGCGTCGTCGGCGTCAGGCGTCCCTTCCTCTGGTCCGCGAGATCCGAGAGGAAGCGGCCCGCGAGGACGTTGCCGATTTCGCGGCAGATGTCCAGGATATCTTCGCTGCCCGCACCGTCGCCGAGCATCAGGTTGCCAAGCGCCCTGGCGTCCACCGGCGTGAACAGCAGCAGCATCTGCGCGCCGATGCCGTCCTCGTCGCAGAGGTAGACGGCCACGGACGGCGCATCGGGCGGCCCGGCCAGGTGCGAGAGGTCCCGCAGGGGGATCTCCCGCCCGTCGCGCTCCGAGAGCTCCACGGGTACGCCGAGGAGGTCCGCGAGCACGGGTCCTAGCGCGTGGGGATCGGCGCCATCCCTCATGAGGCCTCCTTCCCCTGCAGGAAGAAGCGCACATCCGTCACGAGCGCCAGCTGGCCGTCACCGAGGATGGTGGCGCCCGTGAGGCCCGGCACGGCTCCGAGGAAGTCCCCGAACGACTTGAGGACGATCTCCTGCTCGCCGAGCAGTGCCCCGACCCTGAGCGCCACCTGCTGACGGCCGCTGCCGACCACGACGGCGAAGGTCTCGTCCGGGCGGTCTTCGCCGCTGTAGAGCATCGCGAGCCCGTGCAGCGGGATCAGCTGCCCGCGGTCGGCGAGCAGCGTGCGGCCGTAGGCCTGCTGGACGTTCGTGTCCGACAGCTTGACGATCTGGCGCACGGCGCCGAGCGGCAAGGCGTAGGTCTCCTCGCCCGTACGCACCAGCAGGGCCCGCATGATGGCGAGCGTGAGAGGGATGCGCAGGCGGAAGGTGGTGCCGACGCCACGCTCGCTCGCCACTTCCACCAAGCCCGAGAGGCGCTCGAGGGAGCCGCGCACGGCATCCAGCCCGACGCCGCGTCCCGAGATCTCCGTCACCTCTGCGGCGGTGGAGAAGCCCGGAGCGAAGATGAGATCCTCCGCCTCGTGCTCCGTCAGGCGCTCGGCCTGCTCCGGGGTGATCACGCCTCGCTGCAGTGCCACCTGGCGGACGCGGTCCACGTCGATGCCGCCGCCGTCGTCGGCGAGCTCGATGACGACATAGCCCTCCTCCGTGCCGGCGCGCAGCATCACCTTGCCTGTCTCCGGCTTGCCCGCCGCGCGCCTCGCCTCCGGCCGCTCGACGCCGTGGTCCACGGCATTGCGCAGCAGGTGTGTAAGGGGATCGCCCAGCTCGTCCATCACCATGCGGTCGAGCTCCGTGTCGAGGCCGGACATCTCGAACTGGACCTTCTTGCCGGCCTTCTGGCCGAGGTCCCGCACGAGGCGCGGGAAGCGCCTGAAGAGGTGCTCGATCGGCAGCATACGCGCCTTCATGATCGTCTCCTGCAGGTCGAGCGTCACCCGGCCCAGGTGGACGGATGTGCGCGAGAGCTCCTGCCGGATCTCCTCCTGGTCCTGCTCCTTCGCCTGCCCCTCGAGGTGGCCGATCAGATCCGCGACGCGGGTGCGGTCGAGCACGAGCTCGCCCACGAGGTTCATCAAGTGGTCGAGCACGTCCACGCGCACGCGGACGGTCTGGGCGGCTGCGGTTTCGAGGGTGTCGCCGCCGGAGCCGCCGTTCGGCTGCGCAGGGGACGCGGCCGCAGGCCGCTCCTCGGAAACGCTCACCAGGTTGATCTCGTCGACGCCTTCCAGCGACGCCGCGACCTCCTCCAGCGTCGATGCCTGGGACTTGTCCTGCGACGCGTCGCGCTCCACCGCGAGCAGCACCGCGGCCGTACGCCCCTGGTACTGCGCCAGGGTCTCCTGCGCGGGGTCCGAGCCCTCGATGCGGCCGATGTGCGACAGGGCCTGATAGGCCTGGAATATGCGCACCGCCGGCATCGGACAGTCGTCCACGACCCTGAGGTGCACGCGCACGGTGCCCTGCGGCAACGCCCCGGCATGCAGAGCCGCAGGAGCGGCCACGGCCTCCGGGCTCTCGGCCTGGGCAGCGCCCTGGGCGGGGCTCTCCCACTCCGCGGCCGACGTGGGCGACTCGCCGCGCGCGAAGTGCGCCAGGAGCTCGCGCATCGTGTCGATGCCGGAGAGCACCTGCTGGATCATCGCCGGCGTGAGCGCCACGCGCCCGGAGCGCAGTTCGTCGAGACCTGCTTCGAGCCTGTGCATGTGCTCGGCGAGACCTTGCTCGCCGATCAGCCCGGCGTTGCCCTTGAGGGTGTGGGCGGCGCGAAACATCGCCTGCAGGGTCTCGTCCGCGATGCCGCCCTGCTCCATGGCAAGGGCCCCGGACTCGAGCACCTGCACGAGTTCGTCGGCTTCCGCCAGAAAGAGCTGCCGGTCGTCCTCGGTCATGCTCCAGCCCAGATCATTCGTCATGGCTTGCCTCCCGGGTCGCCGCCGGCGACCCGTCCTGCGGACCCCGGGTCGCCGCCGGCGACCCGTCCTGCCGGTCCTGCCGGTCCTTGCGCTCGTGCAGGCTCGCGCGTCCCTGGCCGCCCGTCAGGCGGCCGGCGGTGTCGAGCGCGAGCTCGTCCGGCTCGAAGGCGCGGTCGAGATCGAGGATGACGACGAGGTGGTCCTGGTGCTTGGCGATGCCGACGACGTAGCGCGCCTGGGGTCCGGTGATCGCTGGCGGCGGCGGCTCGATCGCGTCCACCGGAATCCGCACCACCTGCGACACCCCGTCGACCGAGATGCCCGCCGTCTCGCTGTGCAGTTGCATGATGACGATGTGGGTGGAAGTCCCGGCATCCCCGCCGAGGCGGAAGCGTCGGCGCAGGTCCAGCACGGGCAGCACCTTGCCGCGCAGGTTGATCACGCCCTCGACGCAGTCGAGGGCGGAGGGCACAGGGCTTACCTCCGGACGCGTGATGATTTCGAGCACCCGCTCGACCTCGACACCGTAGCGGACGCCCTCGATCTCGAAGAGTACAAACTGCAGGTCGCCATCGTCGCTCATCGGCTCATCCCCCAGGGCCCTCGGCAAATTAGACCTCTGCGAATTATACCGGAAATTGGCTGGAACTGTCTCTTGATCAGGGCACTTGTCGACCGACCGCCTCCAAGACCTTCTCGGGACGGAACGGCTTGACGATGAAGTCCTTGGCGCCTGCCTTGATCGCCTCGAGCACGATCGACTGCTGCCCAAGCGCGGAGCACATGATCACCTTGGCCCCAGGGGTGCCCTGGCGAATGCGCTTCAGGGCCTCGAGCCCATCCATCTCGGGCATGGTGACGTCCATCAGCACGAGCTCGGGTCGCTCCTGCTGGTACACGTCCACCGCTTCCTTGCCGTTCGCCGCCTCCACGACGTTATGTCCAGCTCCTTCCAAGAGACCTCGCAGGCGGCTGCGCATGAACATGGCATCATCGACCACCAGGATCTTGGCCACTGCCCTATTCCCCCGCTTCTAGGCGATTACCCGTACCACGGTCGTTGCCTGCAGTTCCCGTTGGGTGAGGTCCATCTCGGGGAACTCCGTCAGGCGCGTGCCGTCCTTGTCCATGAAGACCCGTACGAGCGGCCGCGCCTTGAGGCTCCCTGGCACCCGGAGCACCACGGCGCGCTCGCCCGTGGAGAGTTCCACCTCCGTGCCGACCGGGTAGGGCGGCACCATGCGGTGGAACGCGACGACGGTATCGTAATCGAACAGGCTGCCGGCAGCGCCGTCCACCTCGGCAAGTGCCTCTTCCGGAGAGAAGACCCCGCGGTCCGGCCGGGGGAGCAGCATGGCGCAGAACACATCGCAGACCGCCAGGATGCGCGCGGTGGGGTGGATCTCGTCCCCTTTGACGCGGTTCGGATAGCCGCTGCCGTCGATGCGCTCGTGGTGCTGGGCGATGGCGGCGCGGGTGACCGCACTCCAGCCCTCGCGCCCTTCGACGCAGTGCACGCTGGCCGCCACGTGACCGCGGATCGTCTCGACCTCCTCGGGAGTGAGCTCCGTATGTCGCCAGCGCAGCTCGGGCGGTACCACGAGCATGCCGAGATCGCACGCGAGCCCGGCGGCGGCCAAGTCCGTGGCATAGCGCGGCAGGCGCATGGCCTGCGTCAGTCGCACCGCGAGGCTGGCGCGGTTGAGGGCGTGGATCTCGTCGCGCTGCGCCTGATTCTGCGGCAGCAACACGGCGGCGACGTCGAGGGGTGTGTCGAACGAGTCCTGGATCACCGCCTGGGCCAGGTGAAGAAACGGCACGTAGGGCAAGGGATCCTTGGGCCGGCTTTGCAGGCGCTCCTTCGCCTCGTGGAACACGGCGGAGGCCAGGCGCATCGTAGGCGGCGACACCAAGGCAGAGAACTGGAGGTCGGAGAACGCGGGATCCTCCACGAAGACGATCTGGACGCCGGCTTCCTGCAGCCGGCGCTTGAGCTCCTCGTCGACGACCTTGCCGCGCGGCGCGAGCGGCCGGCCTGTCGCATCGGTCGGGGGTTCGGCCAGGGTCTGGCCGATGGCCTCCGGCCCCAGGCGCATGCGCCTCATGGCTACCTCCCTCTCAGCCCTGCTGTAGCGAGACGGCCAGGTGCATCAGGGCCTGGTCGTACTGCATCGGCACGACGACCCGCTTCTTGGCCGCCGTCGTGATGGTCGCCCCACGGCCGCGGATGACCACGGGCGGGGTGATCGCGCAGGTGTAGCCGGCGCTTTCGAGGAAGCGCAGGGCCGAGCCCGAGATCATGTTGACGACCTCGCCCAGGGCGGATTCTCCGAGCGGGTCCGAGACGGGAAGCTCTTCCCCGACCATGCGCTCGATGATGATGGACGCCACCGAGTTCGGCATGCCGAGAAATACGGAACCGGAGAGGACGCCTGAGACGCCGAGCATGCAAGTGACGTCCTGCGTCGTGTAGGGAGCCTCGTCCACCTGGAGCTGGCCAAGCTTCGCGTGATCGAAAGAGACGGTCTCGCTGAGGACGTGGTTCGCGGCGCGGATGAAAGGATTGATCCACTCGACGTTCAAGAGGCCTTGGCTCCTTCCTGCGGCTGCAAGAGTTCTGTGATGCGCAGGCCGTAGCGACCGTTCGTCTCCACGACGATGCCCTCGGCGAAAGGCACCCCGTTGACGAACAGGGTCAGCGGGGCGTCGACGCGGCCGTCGAGCACGATGAGCGACGAGCGCCCGAACTGCAGAAGGTCGCCCAAGTCGAGCGGGGTGCCGCCGAGCTCTACGGAGAGCGTCACGTGTACACCCAGGAGCAGGCCGAATCCCGGCGGCAGGTTGTAGGACACTCTCGCCGCCGGTGCAGCGCTGGGCTGCACGGGCTGTGCCTGGGGGATGCCAGGCAGGGGCTCCGTCCGGGGTGCGACTGGCGTCGGTTCCTGCGCGTCGTCTTGCAGAGAACGCAGAAGGGCGTCGATCTCCGTTTGGCTCAGCATGGGATCCTCAGCCATAACGTCACCCCCACGTCTCCATGCCCTCGGCTGCCAATCAGGATGGAATACGGAACCTACGTCGAATAGGTCCCAATGTACCCATCTTGCTTGTCCCCACTTTAGACCATCTGTTACCTTGAGCGCGAGCAGGATCGAAAGAGCGCGAGCAGGATCGAAACCAGGGGCCTCAGTTCTCGCCGACAAACGCTTTATCCTGCGAAGGCAGGCGCCCCTGCAGATCATCATCGCTTGGAGGCTGCGCATTGGAGGAGTTGCCGGAGTTCCCGATCGGCGCGGAAGTCTCGCTGGAGCGCGCGACGCCGGATGGCCCGGTGACGCAGCGCGCGGAGATCGCCGGTCAGGACGGGCGTACCCTGACGTTCGTGCCGAAGGGCAGGCGCCTGAGGGGGGTCCCCTTCCCCGCAGGCAGCCACATCATCGCGCGCGTCGACGTGGGCAACGCGACGCTGGTCGCCGAACTGGACGTGCTGTCGGTCCAGGCCGACGGCACCGTCACCGCGCGCCAGCCGCTGATGATCCAGCGCTTCGCCAAGCGCCGCTTCCACCGCACGCCGGTGGACCTGCCACTCGTGATCGGGGAGAAGGCGTGCCGCGCCGTGGACCTCTCGGGCTGCGGCCTTCTCGCCCACTGCCCGCAGGGAAGCGGCATCATGAAGCAGGACATCGTCTCGGCGACCCTCTTTCTCGAGACCGGTGCCCCCGTCCCCCTCACCATGTACGCCGTCCGGGTCGGGGAGAGCCCCCAGGGGGGGCGCCTCATCGGCTTCGACTTCATGGAGATCAAGGAGATGGACCAGGACCGCGTCATCGCCTATGTGCTGCGCCAGGAGCGCAAGAGGCTCCAGGCCCTGCGCAAGCTCTAGCAGGCGGAAGCGGAGCAATGGCGAGATTTCCGGCGCATTGAAGGCAACAGATCGATCTTGCCCGCTCACACGGGACCTGATTGCCTATGACGGCGATATTTCACTCCTCCAGATCTTCCACACACGACCGATAGGACAGGTAGAACCTCTAGAGGGTTCACCCTCCAGATGCTCCTCGACGGGGGAGCGAGATCATCAAGGAAGGGAAGGGAAATCCGCGTCGGAGGGCGCGGGAAGGCCATGTTCGTAAACACGAACGTCGCAGCGTTGAATGCCTGGCTGAACCTCGACAACACGCAGCAGAACATGAACGGCGTTCTGCAGCAGTTGTCGTCAGGCCTTCGCATCAACAGCGCCGCGAACGACCCGTCCGGGCTGGCCATCAGCCAGCAGATGCAGTCGCAGATCGACGGCATGAACCAGGCCTACCAGAACTCGCAGTCCGGCATCACGCTCCTGCAGACGGCCGACGGCGCCATGGGCCAGGTGCAGAACATCATGCAGAGCATGTACTCGCTCGCGAGCGAGGCTGCCACCGGCACCAACAACCAGACCGACCTGAGCGCCCTGCAGTCCGAGATGAACCAGTACGCCCAGGAGATCACGCAGATCGCGAACACGACCCAGTTCAACAACATCAACCTGCTCGACGGCACCTTCCAGGGCAAGCAGATCCAGATCGGCGCCAACGCCGGTCAGGCCCTGACCATGTCGATGAACGCTGTCGACGCGTACACGCTCGGCGTAGCAGGCGAGCAGGCGAACGGGGTCACCGGCACCAATGACACCATCGGCGTGGTGCAGGCGTCCACGACGGTCAACGCAAGTGGACTCGCTGCTGCGACCGGCAGCAGCTACGACTACCTGTCGTTCGAGGCGTCGCCGTGGCAGGTGTCGGGCGCGACCACCGGCTTGACGTTCGCCAGCGTTTCGGGCACGTACAGCTCGGCACAGACCGAGACGATCGCCATGTCCGTCAACGCCGGCGGCACAGGCATCGCGTACACCATCACCTACGCGAGCGGCTCAACCCAGACCGGGACCTTAACCGCTACGACAGCCGCGGTCCAGACGTTCACGATCACCGACTCGTCCGGTGACATCCTCAATTTCACCACAAGCGCAACGCCCACGGCGGGCGCGACCAACTCCTTCACAGTTACGCCGCAGTCGACGACCTTCTACGTCACCAGCTCCTCGACAGCAGCCACGGCGGCAGCGGTGCCGTCGGCGAGCAGCTACATCCTCTCGTCTGAGACGTTTACCGGCGCCATCGCCAGCGGAACGTACATCTCCCTCAATTCGCAGAGTGGTGCCACCCCGGCCGCATTGGTGTTCCAAGCGGGGACCGGCCCATCCACGACGTACACGGCGGCATTGACCTTCAACGCCTCCGGCGCCAGCACGTTCACGACGGCAGGCAGTTTCACTGCCAACGCGACAGGGGTGACCGGGACCGTCATTGCAGCTGCAGCCACGACCGACCTCTACGCCTTCAACGTGGTCACGGCCTCGGCGGCGACGGGCAACGGCGGCAACGCCCAGGTCGCGACCGGTCTCAACATCATGACGCAGGGTCTGGCCAACCTGGCCCTGACCTCCTTGCAGGACGCCATCAACCAGGTCTCGGCTGACCGTGCGACCGTCGGCGCCTACCAGAACCGCCTGCAGTTTGCATCGAGCCAGCTGCAGACCTCGTCCCAGAACCTGACGACCGCCCAGGGCGGCATCATGGACACGGACGTCGCGCTGCAGATGGCCAACTTGACGAAGGATCAGATCCTGCAGCAAGCCGGCGTCGCGATGCTGGCACAGGCCAACGCCATGCCGCAGGCCCTCCTCAAGCTGTTCCCCTGATCCCACCGCACTAGGGACTCAGCACGGCGGGCGCGCGGCGGTCGACCTCCGACCACCTGCGCGCCCCCTCTCCCGATAGGCTGCCAAGGGGTGATCCGACGTGAACGGCATCGTCCGCTATCAGCAGCTCGGCCGCAGCACGGCAGGTACGCAGAGCGAGCTCCCTACGCTGTTCACGGAGCTCCTTTCGACTCTCGCCCAGGCGCGCCTGGCCATCGAGCAGAAGCAGCTCGAAAAGGCCCACAATCGGCTCATCCTCGCGCAGCAGGTCGTTCTCGCGCTCGGGCAGGGCCTGCCGGAGGAGCCCAAAGATCTCGTAACGAATCTCAAGGCATTGTACGGGCATTGCACCGCACTACTCGGGCAGGCAAACATGGCCAAGTCCGTCGAGGGCATTGACGCTGTCCTGCAGGTGCTCTCCGTGCTGCGCGACGCTTGGCAGGAAGCGGCTCCCTTGGCCGCACCCGCTGCATCCCCTGGCGTACAGGGCAACGCGTAGGACCCGAGCGAAAGAGGTGCAGGCATGAGCAGTTCCGGCCCGAATTCCCTGGGCGGCCTTCTCAGCAACCCCGCGATCCTCAGCGCTATGTACCCCAACCTGAACCTGAGCGCCCTTGCACAGCTTTATACGAGCGAGCAGACAGCGATGGAACAGCCCATTCAAAACCTTTCGCAGCAACTGCAGACGATCACTTCCCAGTCGACGGCCTGGCAGGCTATCCAAAGTGCCGTGTCGGCCCTGCAGTCCGACTTTTCTTCCCTCAGTTCGGCGTCCACCTGGCAGACGGCCGCGGCCACGTCGTCTCAGTCGACGGCTGTGCAGGCCACGACCGGCAGCGGAGCCACGCCCGGTACGTATCTGGTGGCGGTCACGCAGGTCGGGCAGCCGGAGGTGGTGTCGAGCCAGAGCTCCTACGCGTCGGCCTCGACGGCGTTGAACCTGCAGGCCCAGACCGTGACCCTCGGCTCCGGGTCCAGCTCCGGCAGCATCTCGATCACAAGCCAGGACACCTTGGACACCATCGCACAGAAGATCAACGCCGCAGGCGCCGGTGTCTCCGCCACGGTCATCGACTCAGGCGGCTCCTATTACCTGTCGCTCTCAAGCACACAGGACGCGTCCATTACAGGGTCGGGCACGGACCTCTTCGGTACGACGAGCCAGGGCCTGGCCTTGAACCTGTCTTCGCCTGCCCAAAAAGCCCTGCCATGGCTCTACACGGTGAACGGCGTGTCGGTGACCGGCACCCAGGCCACCGATTCCACGAGCATCCCCGGCGTGACGCTCACGCTGCTCGGGCTGACCACGACCAGTACCCCCGCCACCATCTCCGTGACGTCCTCTTCGTCCGGGGCGGAGTCCGCTCTCAGCCAGGTCGCCTCGGACTACAACAACCTCACGGCGACCATCGCCAAGTACACGGCCAAAGGCCAGGTGCTGGCAGGTGACGCCACTGCCGAAGGCCTCCTCTCCACGGTCAATAGCGCCCTCTTCGGGCTCGACCAGAACCAGCCCGTGGGCTTCCAGTCCGTCACGGACGTCGGCTTGACGCTGACCCTGAATCCCGACAAGACGACGACGCTGAACTTCACGCCAGGCACGTTCCTTTCGGCCTACGCACAGAACCCGACCGCCGTGCAGAACCTGGTTGCCGGCGCCTCAGGAGGCTCGGGCATCGCCGGCAACCTCAACACCGTACTTACGGCGTACACCGCGCCCACGACCGGTACGATCGCCCAGGTACTCAACGGGTATCAGCAGCAGATCCAACAGATCGACCAGTCCGAGCAGAACGAGCAGACCCTCATCACCCTGCAGCAGAGCGCGCTGGGAACGCAGTTCACGAACGAGATCAACGCGCTCATCTCGCTGCTCGGTCAGCAATCCATGGTGTCGGGGCTGATCAACCAGCTGAACGGCACGTCCAGCAGTAGCAGCAGTTCCTCGTCGAGCAGTGGAGGTTAGCTCTTAGATGACTGAACCGTACACCGTCCGCAGGGCCTCACCCGAGGATGCCGCAGCCATCATCCGTCTCGTGGACGATGTGGCCGCTCAGGAGGAGTGGCTTGGCATCGATCGCTTTCCGCTGTCCATGGAGCAGGAGGTTCAGTTCCTCGCGGCGGCGGATTCGTCCATCTACCTCTCTCTCGTCTGCACAGGCGAAGCCGGATCCGTGGTCGGCGTCCTTACGGCGTCGCGCGGAACCGATACGAGACTCGCACACGTTTCCCGCCTGGCGCTCGCCGTATCGCCCACCCATCGGCGTCATGGCATTGGACGGCATCTTCTTGATGGCATGGAGGAGTGGGGCAGGTCCCAGGGAGTCCGCCGCAGCACCCTCAGCGTCCTCGCGAGCAACGAGGCGGCTATCGCTCTGTTTCAGTCGTTCGGCTTCCGCGAGGAAGGGCGCTTCACAGGACAGTACCGGCTTCAGCACGGCTTTGTCGACGAGATCTGGATGGTGAAGTGGCTACAAGGCGAGGTGCATGCAGGTGTCTGATACTCGACACCGCAAAAAGGCGCATTCATTGGAGAAGTCGCCGCGGCCGCTCGTCTCGGTCTGTCTGATCGGCAAGGACGAGGAGCGTTTCCTCGACCGCGCACTTTCATCCATCGCGGATCTAGCCGACGAGATCGTTTTCATCGATACGGGGTCGCACGATCGCACGCTCGAGATCGCCAAGGCGCATCGTGCGCGCGTGTTTGAGATCCCCTGGCCGAACGACTTCTCTGCAGCTCGGAACTACAGCATTGATCGCGCTCGCGGCAGATGGATCGTGGTCCTCGACTGCGATGAGGAGTTCCCGCCAGGACAGGCTGCCAGTCTTCGAGGCGACATCGAGAAGGTTGGCCCCGGCACCGTGGGAATACAGATCTCGCAGGCCAACGTTCGCAGCGTGGACGACCATCGCCTGGTGGACAGCGGCAAGACGATTCGGGTGTTCCGCAACACGCCAGCCCATCGGTATCAGGGTCCGATCCACGAGCAGATTGCACACTCGCTGACAGATGGACAGATATGGAACAGTCCATATTACGTGTGGCACTATGGTTTTCTTGCCGATGTCGTCAAGGACAAGGCAAAAATCGAGCGAAACTACTTGATGTTGCTGGACTATCTCGCCACCCTGCCGCCCGGCGGCACATTGCATTCGTATGTACTTTCGCAAATTGGGCGCGAGTGCCAGCGCATGGGCAAGCCGAATGATGCAGATCCATACTTTCGTTTGTCATTAGAAGCCGTCAAGGTGACCGAGGCTGATCCGACGGCGCCACACTTTCCGTATTTTGACGCGCTTAGTGTGTATTATGCTGAGAATCTCTTGCAATTAGGCAAGACCGAGGAGGCCGCTGAGTTTTGCCTGCAGCGGTTGCAGGTGTCGCCGTGGCTTGCGGACTTGTGGTTCTTCCTCGGATATGCAGAGCTGATTCAAGAGAAGACCGCCATCGGCATTACACACCTTCTCTGGTCCACCGCTGTGGCGGATGTACGGCGGCAACAACAGGAGTTCTTCTCACCATCGCGGTCGATCACCGCGTACCAGAACGCGGCCCTGGCCCTCTCGCGTCTGGGCGCGCCCGATGCGGGACTTCAGCTGCTGCTCTCCGTGTCGAAGGATGTCCCGGAGGATCCCGGCATGGTCGCAACGATCGGCGATCTCCTGCTGCAGGCGCCGCACGCAATCCCTGCTGTGCATGCGCTCGTTCCCGAACCTATGCTCTGGCCCCTCATGCAACACCTCTTCGCCGTCGGTGCGTACGATCTCGTCAGGAGCCTGGCCAGGCTGCGATTTACAGACGATCCCAACCCGACGGTCCGTTTCTGGCTTGCGACAGATGCTTTGCACACGGGTGACCCTACACTGGCCATTTCCCTGCTCAACGGAATCGACACCCGAAACGAGGTCGGTGCGTATGCACAGCTGGCTCGCGTCGTCGCTTACCGACGCTCCGGTCGTCACGACGAGCTTGCCTCGTTTCTGAGCACGGCCCCTCAGGATCTTTACCATGCGCTTCAACGTGAGCTAGCGGGGATTCAGTCGGGTGAGCTTCCGCAGGGCTATGCTGTTTACCGTGCGCATTTCGGTCCGCTGGTCAACTTCTGGGCTCAGGAGGTGGCTGCGTCATCGACGAACTGACCGTCCATCTGGATACCGTAGCCAAGCTCGTGCGACGCGAAAGTGCAGAGTTGCAGGCCAACCACTGGGAGGCCTTTCACGCGACCGCGGCGGAACTTTCCGCACATCTCTCGGCTCTGGACGGCATGATCGGGCGAGCCCCGATAGAGGAGCTGGCAGGGCTCGAGGCGATACTGGCGGCCATGAGTGAGGCGATCGACGACGTACAGATAAGCGTCAGGCAGCACGCCAGGCAGTTGCGCCGCCAACCTCTGCCGCCACGGAACGGCCAGCTCATTGACCGCCGCGGCTAGCACGCCTGGCCCAAATGGATAGGTGAGGCGCGGCCCTGTTCAGCGCACGGCCCCTCGCGCTGCGGCGGCCCTCCAATTGTCCTTGCCCGCTCGCACAGGCGGAAGACCATGATCCGGCACGACTGCCGCCTTCTCGCGCGGCACGCACCAGAGGTTTGCCGACGGGTCGAAGTGATCATGCTGGCTAAACCCGCAGCCGGAGTAGTTTGCTGGCTGATAGTAGGGCGTCAGTTGCCAGTAGGCACGATAGCCAAGTTCGCTGAGCAGCGAGAGCAGCTCAGGGTTGCCGTCGGCCGCATTGTTCTCGACATGCAGGGCGGGCCGGCAGCGCTCGATCGTTCCGAGCGCTCCATGGAGCACCTTCAGCTCGGCTCCCTCCACGTCGATCTTCAGCAGATGGACGCGATCCAAGCCGAGCGCGTCGACCGTCACGCAGGGAATCGCCTCACCATCATCTAGCGGAGTCCGGACCGCGCTGCGAGCGCCAAGGTTCAGCAGCCGATCACTTGCCGCAGTGTAGTCAGGTACCCAAAGAACGTCCTCTTCCCCATCGCCTCCAGCCTTCTGCAACGTGTGCACATTGGTAAGGCCGTTGAGCGCGACGTTCGCTGCGAGCAGTTGATGTACCACGCGCTGGGGCTCGAGCGCATACACCTTCCCGGTCGATCCGGCTTGACGCGCCAGAGGCACCGTGAACGCACCTATGTTGGCGCCCACGTCCACCACCACGCTGCCCTCATGTACTGCGCTCTGCATCACTTCGTATTCATGATCGCACCACTCGCCGTAAAGGTGCAGGCACTGTCCTATGAGATCGTTGACCATATAGAGGAATCGTCCGCGCCTGCATGTCTTGAGCCGCAGGTTTCCCTCGACGAGATCGCTTCCGAAACTGGCGGCCAGGAACGCGTGCGCCGAACTGACCCGCCCATCGATAGCCAGCGACCGGCGGTAGATCTGACGCGCATCTTCAACAAGACCCCGTGCCTCAGCATCCAGTCCCTTCAGGAACAAGGACCCTGCTTCTTGGATGGAAGCATCCGTCTGCACAGCCTCTCCTCCAAACGACCGGCGACGCGCATACACGCGTCGCCGGTCTCAATCGTTGAAGCGGGACTCAAGTCAGGTAGTTTGCGAGCGTCGGCAGCTTCATCTGGGCGCCCGCGGCGACTGCTGCCTGGTACGCCGTCTGCTCCGCAGTCAGCTGCGCCACGATCTGGGCCATATCCACGTTCTCGACCGACCCCTGCTCGGTCTGCAGCGTCGTGTTCGTGGACTGCAGCTGCGAGACCGCCGCTTCCACCCGGTTCATATTTGCGCCTAGAGCGGCCCGCACGTTCGTCAAGGTTCCGGCCTGCGCCTGCAACTCGCCAAGGTCCGCCTCGACGGCCGCCGCGTTCCCGCTGGAGAGATCCTGCTGCAGGTAGCCGAGTACGCTGACGAGAGAGGACGAGAAGGCAACCGTCGTCGTCTGGGAAGAAGTCGGACCGGAGGCGGGCGTAAGCACCCCGGTGCCAGGAGGCGTCTGCTGCAGGGCCTGCGCCTGCAGGGCGCTGGCCCTCTGCTGCAGCCAGGCGGGCAGGGCGCTGTAGGCAGTCCCTGAGGCATACTGCGTGCCGCCCAGCACGCTCGAGGCGTCCACGGAAACAGGGATCTGCACCGCATGCCCGATCTCCACAGACTGCGCCACCACTCCGCCCGCGGTCGTCTGTTCCGAGCTTGGAGTATAGACCGTGCTGCTGCCTGATCCCGTCGACGTCACAGGGGCGATCTGCTGTACACCTGAGAAGATGTAGAGGCCTTGGTATTGTGTGTTGGCCAGCGCACCGACGTCGCCAAGAATCTGCGCAGCTTGCGCTGCCATATCTTGGGTTTCTTGTAGTGTGTTGGTCTGGCTCGCACCTTCACTGGCCAAGGAGGTGGCCGAGTTCACGGCGTTCTCGATCTGCCCGAGCGTCTGATCCGCAACCTGCATCTGGCTCTGTGCGCTGTTCGCGTTGGACTGCCACGCCGTAACCTGCTGCTGAGCCGCCTCAAGCTGCAGGATCGTGGCTGTTCCCGCAGGGTTGTCCGACGGCTGGGAGATGGAGACGCCGGAGCTGGCCTCCTGCTGCGTCCGCACGTAGGCAGCCTGTGCCTGGTCGATATTCTGGGCCATGTTCTGATACATCATCTGATCGGTTATGCGCACCGGTTCTCCCTCCTCGTCGGATTACCCTGGGGTACGAAGCGCTTATGGCTGGATGGCGCTCAAGAGGGACTGCAGGGAACTGTCCATGGCCTCCGCCACCTTGGCGGCTGCCGTGTACATGGATTGTGCCTGGACGAGGTTCGTCATCTGCTCGTTGATGGAGACGCCGGCGGTCTGCTCGCGCTGTGACGTCACCTGGGTCAGCAGGGACTGCGATGTGCTCTGCAGGTTCTGCGAGAGATCCACCGCTGCGCCCATGTCGGCGACGAAGGCCGAATACTGGGACACGGGTCCGCCCTGCTGTTGCGCGACGTCGGCCATCTGCGTCGCGTTCCATCCGTCGCCCAGGTTCGGTCCGCCGGTATCCTGCGCCTGCGTCGAGGTGGTGGTGATCTGGTTGATATCATTCTGGATCGCCGGGTTGACTTCAACGGACGGGATGTCCTGCGCTGTCAGGGTACCGGTGGTGTTCGTTGGAGACACGAAGAACGGTACCCCTGCCGACCAGGATGTCGGGGTGGTACTGCTGCCGGAGTAGACAGGGTACACGCCCTGCATCTGCACCGTGTTGATGTCGTTCATCAGGCCCAGCACCGCCGAGGTGAACTGGCTCATGAGCGTGGGTGCGGAGCCGCTGGGCGGGTTCGGGTTGAGATCGGTGTTGACGAGGCTGTAGGCCGCACCGATCGAACCGCCGCTCGGCGCCACCGACGACGTTGTGCCGGTGAGCGCATCCGTGGCGTTTGCGACGAACTGCGGTGTGCCAACAGGGATCGCGAGCCCCTGCGCGGTCGTGCCGAAGAGGTCGCTGCCGCTGCCTGTGATCGGCTGGCTCGAGTTCGACGTCAGCGTGAGCTGGTACTGCGAGCCGTTCGGCACCACGGTAGCCGTCACGCCGGCATTCGCCGCGTTGATCTTGGACGCGAGCGACTGGAGCGTGTCCGTGGCGGTCACGGCGATCGTAACGCCGTTGATCGTATCCGTCTGGGCAGTAAGCCCAAGTGCCGTCGTATCGCTCGCGTACGATGCCTGGCTCGTCGTGGTCGGCTGCACTTGCAGCGAGCCGTACTGTCCTCCGCTCACAAGCGTGACGGAGCTGCCCGAACTGGTCGGCATCGTGACCGTCACCTGCGACGTGACAAAGGACCCCACTGTGCTGGTCTGCGTCGAGAAGTTGATGTTGATGAGCTTCGACAGGCTGTCGAGGAGGTTGTCGCGCTGATCCAGGAGGTCGTTCGGCTGCTGGCCGATGGCCTGTGCCTGGGAGATGGTCGTATTGAGGTTCGCGAGCTGCTGCAGGTCCGAGTTCACCGTCTGCGCGTCCAGGCCGGCTTGGCTCTGCGCCTGCACGCCCACGCTCTGCAGCCCCTGGTAGATCTGCTGGACCTGCGCCGCAAGGGCCTCGCCGTCCTGCTGCACGACCGTGCGCGCCGCGGAGCTCTGCGGGTTCTGCGACAGTGTCTGGTAGCTCGAGAAGAACGTGTTCATCGACGCCGAGAGGCCGTTCGACCCCGGCTCGTTCAGAACGCTCTGCAGGGCCTGCAGGTAGTTCGTGCGGGTCGAGTAGTAGCTCTCGTCGCTCTGCGTGGTGCGATAAATCCCGTCAAGATAATTCGCCCGCACGCGGGTAACCGACTGCACCTCGACGCCGGTTCCGAGCTGCGGTGTGTAAAGGCCCCCCATGTCGGGCTGGGCGTAGGGCGGCGTGGCGACGAGGTTCGCCACCTGCTGGGAGTAGCCAGGCGTCGCGTCGTTCGCGATGTTCTGACCCGCGACATCCATCAGCGTCTGCGCGGCGCTGAGCGCGGTGCTCGCAATGTCCATGCCAAAAAACGACGATGGCACCCCAGTTCCCCCCCTTGCGATCCTGGGCCTTCAGGCCAGCCGGTTCACGGCGCTGCCTTCGCCGAGGATCGCCTTCATCGTCACCTGAATCAGCGCAAGCTGCTCGCGCAGCAGAATACCGTTCTGGGCATTGCGCCGCAGAGCGTCGGCCGCGGCGCGCTCAAGCTCCTGCGCCAGGTCCCGCGGCGCCGTCTCGGGCAGGTGAAGGTCACCGACCCGCCGCAGGAGTTCCTCCTGCCGCGGCACGAGCTCCGAGAGCTTCTCGGTGTCCGCCTGCACCACCGCCGCCTGGATCTCGCCGAGCAGGGCCGACAACTCCTCGTAAAGCCCGATCGCGGCTCTTAGATCACCCTCGGCGTTCACCGAACCACGCCCTGGCTGACGAGCGCGGTCGCGATCTGGTCCGGCTTCACCGAGATGCCCTTCTGGACCTCGGCCTTCAGCTTCTCGACGCGCGCCGCCTGGTCCGGGGCCGCGGCGAAACGCGCCGCCTGGGAGATCTCCACCTGGTCGGGCGGCGTCGGCGGCTGCACGTTCTGGCGCTGCAGCTCGGCCTCCCGCGCCGCCTGACCCTGCCGGATCTGCGGTACCTCAGGAATGCCGGACACCTCGTCCACCTTCACCTGACCCACCTCCTAATCGATGCCGTTCCTTCTATCTACCCTATCGCGCATCCCAAGGTCGCCCGAACTGCCGCCTCAGCCGATTTGCGCCGATTTCGCCCCCGCTGGGCGGCTCTCATGCAGACAGCGCCGCTGCATGCCTCCCTATCTCCTTCTCGGGTTTGATTTCGTGTCCTCGCGCAGCCAGTTGCGCACGAGGTTTGCGGCTTCCTCCGGATCGCGCTGCACGAGTTCCTTGACGCGATCCATCACGATGCGCGTGGGGTCCGGGGCCACGGGCGGCAGCGGTTCCGGCGCCGACTGCAGGACCTGGCGCTGGACCCGCTGCGGGGACCTCGCGGAGCGAGCGCCGCGGCGCCGCAGCAGGAGGAATGCGAGGACGACGAGCAGGATCAGGGCGCCGCCCGCCGCGGCAAGCATGGTCGGGGAGGTGGGCAGCGTCGAGGTGGTCGGGAAGGCGGGCACCTGCACCTTCTGGAATGGCGCCGAGAAGATGGTGATGCTGCTCTGCACGGTCTTCTGGCCCGTGAAGCCGACGGCCGTGCCGATCAGTTGCTGCAGCGCCTTGCGGTTGCTCTTCGTCAGATGGTAGGTCTTCGCGTTCAGCATCACCGACACGGTCAGACCCTTGAGGGTGAAGGGCTGGGATGTCACGGTCTGGTTGATGTGCGAGACCTGGTAGTTGATCGTCGAGTCGGTGTAGTTCAGGTTGCTCTGCCCGCTCGTCGCTCCCGCCGGATAGGTGGGGCTCGTGGTCGACCCGGACACGGTCGGAGGCGTGCCGGTGCCGGTGAACGTCTCCTTGATGGTGTTGTTCGAGACCGGCACGCCCTGGCCCGACGGCAGCGGCTGGACAAGGCTGGACTGCGTCTGGGTCTGGGTCGTGTCGAGGGTCGCGCTGGTCTGCACGATGACGTTGCTCGCACCGACGATGGGCTGCAGCAGGGCCGTGAGCTCCGCGTTCAGGTTCTGCTCGAACTCCCGCTGCAAGGCCATCTCGCCACTGGCGCCGCCGCCGGTCGCCCCGAGGGAGGGGTCGGCGCTGCTCGCCGCGGTCAGGGGATCGCCGTTCTGGTCCACCACCGAGACGTGGTCGACCGAGAGTCCCTGCACCGAATGCGCCACGAGCTCCTCGATGCCGAGCACCTGGCTCGGCGAGAGGGTGATGCCCGGCATGAGGTCGACGAAGACGGCCGCCGTCGCCTGCGACTGCGGCTGGTCGACGAACACGGAGGCTTGCGCCGGCTGCAGCAGCACGTTGGCCTTCGCGATGCCCGAGATGGACTCCACCGTCTGGGCGAGGTCGTTCTGCAGCGCATTCTGCGTCGCCAGGTTGAACTGCTGGTCGGTCATGCCGATGCCGGAACTCGAGATCACGCTCGAGTAGCCGATGAAGCCTTGCGCCGGCAGTCCCTGCGTCGCCAGGTCCACCCTGGCCTGGTCGGCCTCGGAGGCGGGCACGTAGACACTCGTGCCCGCCAGCTGGTACGGGATCTTGAGCGATGTGAGGGCCTGCGTCACCTGCCCCGCGTCGGCGGGGGCCAGGTTCGAGAAGACGAGCGTCATCGGGTTTCGCGTGGTGAAGTAGCCGATGCCGCCAAGCACGACGGCGCCGATCACGGCCCATGTCACGTAGCTGCGCCGCACCTCGGGCTCCCGCTGCTGCCAGAAGTCCCTGGCGGTGCCGAAGATCCTGCCGAGATCCGGTGCTCCTGGGGCGCCCGCCCCCGGTTCAGGCGTTCTGGCCAAGCTGCAGCGCCCTCTGTTCGACCGACTTCTCTACCGCGAACGCGGAGGCGTTGGCATCGTAGGCACGGCTCGCCAGGATGAGCTGGGTCATCTGCCCGACGAGGTCGACGTTGGTCGCCTGCCCCGACGTGGCTGCGGCGGCACCGGTACCTGCCCCGTTCTGGGCCACCTGCACCACCGCCGCGACCTCGACGCCCTGCGGCTGCAGAACCTGCCCGAGCGTGGCGGCGAAGGTCGGCCCGGCCTGCAGCACGACGGCCTCCTCCTGATACGGCGTGCCGGCCGGCGTCGTCGTCGAGTACATGTTCGCGATATTGCTCGCCACCACGTCCATCATCTCGCGGTAGGCGGTGAGACCAGACGTCGTGACATCCATCGAGACCAGAGGGCCCATGTTGCCTACCTCCCCGTGCCAGGGGCTGCGGAGCCGCGCTGGCGCATGAGTCGCATGATCAGTTCTACTTCGCCCTGCGGGCGGTTTGTCCTCTTGGCCACCTCGGCGGCGCTCTCGCCGGCGCTCTGGAACTGCCAGATGTCCCTGTGCCGCTGGCGGAGCTCATCCGCTATGCGTTCGGCCTCCGCGCTGCGCGCCGCCTCCTTGGGCGGCTCCAGCTCAGCCTCGGCCTGGTCCGCGGGGCGGGGGTCCCTGCGCTCCTGCTGCAAGGCCTCGATCTCGAGCCTTGCGATGCGGAGCTCCCCCTCGAGCGCCCCCACTCTGACGTGCAGATCCCGCAGCTCGCCGCGCACCGCGTCGAGGAGCTCCCGGTTGGCTTCCTCGAGAGACTGGCTGAACTGCTGCAAGAGTGCTTCAAGGCTGTCCGCCATACCTGGGCTCCTGGGGATCACCTAAGCTCCCTCCCTTTTCATCTGCGCGCGGTACCGGCTCAGGGCGCCACGGAGGCGCAGGACGGCCCGCGCGTGCAGCTGCGCCACATAGCGGTCCGAGAGCTCGAAGGCGGCCGCGATCTCCTGCAGGCTGTAGCCCATGTCGTAGTGCGCGGCGAGCACTTCCTGCTCGCGCCGCGGCAGCCGCCCGATCGCAGCCTTGAGCTGCTCGTGCAGCTCCACCGTCTCGAGGGCCGCCTCAGGCGTCGGCTCCTCGTCCGGAGGCTCCACGCCGTCCTCGCCCAGAAGCTCGAGCGACCACAGGGTGGTAAACGAAAGGTCGACGAGCCACTCCTGGAACTCATCCGGCGCGAGGCCGAGCTCCTGTGCCACCTCGTCGTCCGAGACGGAGCGGCCCTCCTGCTGCTCGAGGCGGGCATAGGTCTCCCTGACCTGCTTCTCGCGCTCGCGCAGCCGGCGCGGCAGCCTGTCCTGGCTCCTGAGGCCGTCCAGGATGCGGCGGCGGATCTGCGTCCTGAGGTATGCCTCGATCGGCACGCCGCGGTTCGGGTCATAGCGCTCCATGGCTTCCAGCATGCCGATCACGCCGAACGACACCACCTCATCGCGCTCGAGGAGTCCCGGTGGCAGGCGGAACAGGATCCGCTGCGCCTGCTCGTAGACGAGCGGCAGGTATTCCTCCCGGCTGTCGGTCCCGGGGCTCTTCCACCGCGCGTAGGCATCCTGTCTCTCCCGCATGGCTCACCGTCCCGCTGAGAAGAACCGCCTGAGGGTGGTCGGCGCGAGCGTGAAGGTGCCCTGCTCGCTCGGGCCGTAAAACCCGAACGGCTGCGGCTGGTAGGGGATGTCCGGCCCGAGCATGCCGCTGAAGCGCTCCACCGCGGCCTCGCCCTGCTGCACCGACCCGACGCCGGAGAGCGCGAGATAGACGCGACGCAGGGAGCGGTCGGTCATCTCGCCCAGAAGCGCGTGGCACTCGGCATAGCCCACCTCGTTCGCCGGGCAGAGGAGAACCCACGTGTGGGCCCCGCGCAGGTACGGACGGCGCACGCCGCGGCGGCCCTCGCCCGCCGGCAGCAGCACCACGTTCGCCCCCTCGGTCTCGCCGCCCCAGAGCCGCACGGAGAGCGGCGCAGGCCGCAGGATCTCGAGGATCTCCTTCGAGAACTGCAAGGCGCCGCGCTCGCCCCCGAGCGTCGCGACCGCCCAGACCTCCGCCACCGGCTTCGGCGGCCGGAGCCGCTCGCGCAAGGCTGTCGCCTGGTCATGCATCGACGGGCACCGCTTCGCGCGCGATCGCCTGGGCAAGCTGGCGCGCTCCCGGGAACCAGATGTCGTCCGGCACCATCTGGCCGTTCGTGACCGCGAAGAGCGGCAGCTCGAAGACCTGCATGGCCGTCACCAGCTTCTTGATCGAGCTCGCCTCGTCCAGCTTCGTCAGCAGCATCCGCGTCAAGGGCCCTTCCTTGAAGTAGGCCGCGAGCTCCTCCATCTCCTCCCTGCCGGTCGTCAGGGACATCACGAGCTCCACGGACTCCGGGTTCGCGGCCGCCAGCAGGGCCAGGAGCTCGCGCCTTGCCTCCTCGCGCCGGAAGTTGCGGCCGGACGTGTCGATCAGGATGCGATCGCAGTACGCCAGCGAAGCCACGGCCTCGCGCATCGACGGCGGATCCTGCGCCACCTTCCACGGCAGGCCCATGATCTCCGCATAGGTCTGCAGGTGGTGCACCGCGCCGATGCGGTACGTGTCGGTCGTGACGAGCCCGACCCGCTCGCCCCGGTCGAGGGCGTAGCGCGCGGCGAGCTTCGCGAGGGTCGTCGTCTTGCCGCCTCCCGTCGGGCCCACGAGGGCCAGAGAGCGCGGCTCGAAGCGGCTGAGACGCGGCTGGAGCCACCTCTCGTACTCCTCGACCGCCGCGTCGCCCGAGGCACCGGGGAAGACCTCGCGCAAGGACGCCTGCGCCGGTGCGGCGACCGGCACCGCCCCAGGCAGAATCCCCGCCGCCTGGACCCCTGAGACGGTAGGCGCCGAGAGCGATGCCGCAGGGGTGGGTGCCTGGGCGGGCGCCGATGGAGACTGAGGCGCGCCGCGACCGGCGAACACCTCCACGTACGGCCGCTCCCAGAGCCTGCGGATGCCGGTCGGCTGGTAGCTGCGGGTACCGATGATGAGGGCGTCGGGTCCCAGGGCCTGCCGCACCTGCAGCAGTGCGGACGTCATGTCCTGCGCTCTAAACCGCTCCACGTTCGTCGTCAAGGCGGATCACCCCCCCGCTCTGAAGTCTGAGACCTGGATCGAGTTCCGGATAGCTCAGCACTGGCACATCCTCCAGCACGGGACGTAGCAGGCGTCTCAGATGGCCGCGCAGGGCCGGCGCCACCACGATGGCGAGTGGCTTGTCCGCGCGGGTCGGGTCGCGTGCCAGGCGTTCGGCCGCATGCGTCAGCTTGATGGCCGTCTCCTGGTCCAGTGCGAGGAAGGTTCTACCTTCCTGGGCCTGTACCCTTGTGCGCAGCTCCGCTTCGAGGCGCGGATCGAGGGTGATGGCGTAGAGCACCTCCCCCGGCGGGGCGATGCGCTGGCTGATCTGCCGCCCGAGGGCCTGCCGCACATACTCCGTGAGCTGGTCCGGGTCCTTCGTCTCGCCTCCGCGATCGCCCAGCGTCTCGACGATGGTGACGAGGTCGCGGATCGGGATGCCTTCCCGCAGCAGCCCCTGCAGCACGCGGTGCACGACGCTGAGCGACAGGAGGCCTGGGGTCAGCTCGTCCACGGCCGCCGGATCCACCTGCTTCAGGCGGTCGAGCAGGCGCTTTGCGTCCTCGCGTGACAGGAGTTCCGCCGCATGCCTGCGCACCGACTCGGCAAAGTGCGTCGTAAGCACGGTGGCCGTGTCGATCACGGTATACCCCTGCAGCACCGCCTGGTCCTGCTGCTGGCGCGCGATCCAGAGGGCAGGCAACTGGAACACCGGGTCCTTCACCGCGATGCCCGGCAGGGATCCCCCCTCCTTGCCCATGGCGAGCAGGCGTCCCGGCATCAGCTCGCCGCGCGCCACCTCGGCACCCCGGAGCAGGATGCGGTAGTTGCTCGGAGGCAGCGAGAGGTTGTCCTTGACCCGCACGGGCGGCAGCAGCATGCCGAATTCCTCCGCCATCTGCTCGCGCACCTTCTGCACCCGCTCGAAGAAGTCGCCGCCCTGGGACTTGTCCACGAGCGACAGGAGACCGAAGCCGAACTCCACCGCGAGGGCGTCCACAGGGGCCGGCGGTCCCGCCTCGGCCGGGGCCGCCTGGCCCGCGGCTCCCGCGGGCCGCGCCTCGACACGGCTCGGGCCGGCGTCGCCTGCCGCCGCCTCCGCAAGTTCCGCGCTGCCGAGCTGCGCCCGGTAGCCGAGCAGGGCGAATGCCGCCGCGAGAAACAGCGCCACGACCTTCGAGATCGGCGTGAAGATGCCGAGGAAAGCGATCACGCCGGCGAGCACGTAGAGCGTGCGCGGCGCCTGCAGCATCTGCCGGACGAGATCGCCGCCGAAGCTCACCTCCGACGCGGCTCGGGTGACGAGGAGGCCGGTCGCGGTCGAGATGAGAAGCGCCGGCAGCTGGCTCACGAGTCCGTCGCCGACCGACAGGATGGTGTAGGTCGAGAGGGACTGGCTGAACGCGAGGTGCAGGAAGACCATGCCCATCACAAAGCCGCCGACGATGTTGATCGCCACGATGATGATCGAGGCGACGGCGTCACCGCGCACGAACTTGCTGGCACCGTCCATGGCGCCGTAGAAGTCGGCTTCCTGGGCGATCAGCCTGCGGCGGCGCCTCGCCTCCTGGTCGCTGATGAGGCCCGCGTTGAGGTCGGCATCGATCGACATCTGCTTGCCCGGCATGGCGTCCAAGGTGAAGCGCGCGGCCACCTCGGACACGCGCTCGGCGCCGCGGGTGATCACGATGAACTGCACGATGATCAGGATCAGGAAGACGATGAACCCCACGACGGCGTTGCCGCCGACGACGAAGTTGCCGAAGGCGGAGATGACGGTGCCGGCGTTCGCCTGCAGCAGGATGAGCCGCGTCGCGGAGACGTTCAGGGCCAGCCGGAAGAGCGTCGTCATGAGGAGGAGCGCCGGAAAGGCGGAGAACTGCAGAGGGTCGCGCACGTTGAGCGTGACCAGCAGGATCAGGAGCGCGAACGAAAGGTTCACCAGGATGAGGCCGTCCAGGATCCAGGTCGGCAGGGGGATGATCAGCATGATCACGATGACCATGACGAAGACCACCGTGCCGCTCTGACCGAGGCGCATCATGCGCCGCCACCTCCGGGCAGCTTGCCCTGCTGGCGGTAGACGTAGGCGAGGACCTCAGCGACGGCCCGGAAGAGCGCTGGCGGGATGGGGTGTCCCACCTCGACCGAGCGGTGCAGGGCCTGGGCCAGGGACTCGTTCGGCACGATCGGCACGCCCTGGGCGGCGGCCTCCTCCTTGATGCGCTCCGCGATGTAGCCGCGCCCCTTCGCGACCACCTCGGGGGCCTGCATCGACGTGGCGTCGTACTTGAGCGCCACGGCGTAGTGCGTCGGGTTGACGATGACCACATCCGCCTCCTTCACGCGTGCGAGCATGCGCATGCGGGCCGCCCTGCGCTGCAGGGAGCGGAGCCTCGCGCGCACCAGCGGATCCCCCTCGCTGCGCCGCATCTCCTCGCGCATCTCCTGGCGCGTCATGCGGATATCCCGCTCGAACTGGCCGCGCGCGATCAGGTAGTCCGCTGCGGCCGCCGCGATCGCCACGCCCACAAGGGCGTAGCCGATCGTGCGGGCACCGCCGAACGCCACGGCGAGCAGGGCCTGCAGGGGGTAGAAGCCGGCGAAGATCTGGTGTACGAGGTTCCACCAGATGAGTGCTGCCACGGGCAGCATCACGATCAGGGCGCCGAGGGAGATCACGGTCTCGAGCAGCGAACGCTGCGAGAACATGCGCTGAAAGCCCTTCATCGGATCGATGCGGGAGAGGTCGAAGCGCATCGGCTGCATCGCGACGCCGTGCTGCAGGATGGGGCCCAGAATCGCGATCAGGAGGCCGATCAGCAGGAAGGGCAGGGCCGTCTCGAACGTGCCGAGGATCACCTGCTGCATCACGCCCGAAGCCCAGGCGATGCCGGGCTCGGGGGTCACCGGCGGCGAGGCGAGGTGCTGCCGCAGCATGCCGTAGACGCTGGCGCCGGAGCCGGTGACGGTGAGGGCGATCAGGAGGAGGCCCGCCACCGAGAGCGAGCGGCTGACGCCCGGCGCCTGCAGGGTCATGCCCTGGCGCCTGGCTTCCTGCCGCCGTCGTGGTGTGGCGGCTTCGGTCTTCTGCTCCGGTGTGGCCATCCTGCCTCACCTCCCCTGGTGCCGGATTTGCGTCAGATGCCGCCGAGGTACTGCGTCAGGTCCTGGCCCATCTGCAGGAGCCCGGCGCGGGCCGCATCGATCATCAGCGGCAGGGCGACCGCCACGAGGCCGATGCCGAGCCACATCTTCACAGGGATGTTGAACGAGAGGACGTTGAGCTGAGGCATCAGGCGGCCGAGCACCGCGCCGACGAGGTCGATGATGAGCAGGGCGAGCACGATGGGGGCCGCAAGCTCCGTCGCGATGAGAAAGCTGCCGGTGAAGGCCCCGATGCCCGCGGCGAGCACCCCCCGCCCCATCGCGATCTGCGTCACGTCGATCGGCACGATGTGCAGGCTCTGCACGGCCGCGAGCAGCAGGAGCTGCACGCCGCCGACCGCGAGGAACAGGTAGGTGCCGAAGGCGTCGAACCAGTTGGCGATCAGGGTCTCCTCGCCTGCCGCGGAGAACGGGTTGAAGACCTGCGCCACGGTGAAGCCGAGTTCCGCGTCCAGCACGGCCCCGGCGGTGTGGAAGAGCGTGAAGACGAGGGTCGCGAGGAGGCCGAGCCCCGCACCCACCAGCACCTGCGCCAGGATGGCGAGCGGGAACACCGACTCCGGCGGCGGCGCCGCGGGCACCCCGAGGCCGAGGGCGAAGAAGGCGACGAGCGCGCCGAGCAGGATGCGCACCGTAGGGGGCAGCACCTGGGCCCCTGTCACAGGGGCCGTGGCGAACAGCGCGACGACGCGGACGAACACGAGGGCCGCCGATCCCCAGACGGTGTAGGACACCCCCGTGAGCAGGCTCATGGGCCGACGAGGCCTCCGATGTGGGCGTAGAGGTTCGCCGCGAAGTCGACGAGCTGCACGAGCATCCACGGCCCGAGCACGATCAGCACGAGCGCGACGCCGGCGATCTTCGGCACGAAGGAGAGCGTCGGCTCCTGCAGGCCCGTGACCGCCTGCAGGAGACTCACGACGAGGCCGACGAGGAGCACGAGGCCGAGGATCGGGGCCGCGACCAGCAGCGCCGTCAGCAGGCCGTTCTGCGCGACGCCGAAGACGCTATCGATGTTCACCGGCCCCACACCTTTCTAGTGCATCGAGATCAGGGTCTGGACGACGAGGCCCCAGCCGTTCATCAGCACGAAGAGCAGCAGCTTGAGCGGCAGGGAGATCAGGGTCGGCGGCACCATCATCATTCCGAGCGCCATCAGCACCGAGGCCACGATGAAGTCGATGATGACGAACGGAACGAAGAGCAGGACGCCCATCTCGAAGGCGATCGTCAGCTGGCTGATGGTGTAGGCCGGCACGAGGGCCGTGAGGGGGACGTCCTTGAGCGACTGCACCTGGCTCTTGCCGCTCTGGGCGGCCAGGAAGATGGCGAGATCCTGCTGGCGCGTGCCTGCGGCGAGGAACTGCTTGACGGGCGCCTCCGCCCGGGCCGCCGCCTGGGTCACCGTGATGCGGCCCGCAAGGTAGGGCGTGACGGCGGACGACTCCACCTTGGAGAGCGTCGGGGCCATCGTGAAGAGGGTGAGGAAGAGGGCGAGGCCGATGATCACCTGGTTCGGCGGCACCTGGTTGAGGCCGAGCGCGGTGCGCAGCAGGGAGAGGACGACGACGATGCGGGTGAAGGAGGTCATCAGCAGCACGGCGCCCGGCAGCACCGCGAGCAGCGAAAGGAGCGCGAGAAGGCTGATCTGCGGGTTCGTCTGCAGGGCGTGCGCGACCGAAGGGCCGGTCGGGGCCGGCACCGGCGACGCGGCGAAGGCGTGAGAGGGCAGCAGGAGCAGGAGTGCCGCAAGGCCGAGGATCGGGAGCCACGTCCCTCTAGCCATCGCGGTCGCCGCGCTCCCGGCGCAGGCTGCGCCCTTCGCGAACGCGGCGAAGACTGTCTTCGAGAAGGCCGCGGAAGTCGGTGTCCTGCAGCCGGCTGAGCGTCGCCGCCAGCGGCACCCCGCCGGGCTCGGGCGCCATCTCGCTCAGCACGCTCTCCCTGAGTTCGGGGTCCTCGATGCGCCAGAGGAGCTCCACCCGCTGTCCGACGCCGAGCAGCAGCACCTCGCCGCCCACCGCCACCAGCACGACCGACTGGTTCATCGAGAGCGGCAGGCGCCCGATGACGCGCATGCCCGACGTCTGGCCGATCCGTCCCTGGCCCTGGCGCACCATCTGCACGAGCCAGTAGGCGATGCCGGCCAGGGCGGCCAGGAATATGAGCGCGACGAACCAGGCGCCGAGCGGCACGCCCGGCACCTCTTGCTGGAGGATCAGCAAGTCAGCTCCCCTCCCGCAGGCGCAGCTTCGAGACGCGCTCGCTCGCCGTGCCGATCTCGGTGATGCGCACGCCGAAGTTCTCCTCGACCACGACGACCTCACCCTTGGCGACCCACTGGCCGTTGGCGTAGATGTCGACCATGTCGCCGACCATGCGGTCCAGATCGATGACGGAGCCCGGTCCAAGGGTGATGATCTCCTCGACGCGGCGCTGCGTGCGCCCGAGCTCCGCGCGCACCATGAGCGGCACGTCGTAGAGGATGCTGAGGGTGGCCGGCTGCGCGATCTGCGGGCGCTCCTGGGGCAGCTCGGGCCACTGCTGCACCTCGAAGGCCACCGGAGGGGCCGCAGCGGCAGCCGTCTCCTCGACGCCCCAGCCTGACGGCGCGGGGCCGACGGAAACGGCGGGGGCGGCGGGCGCCGGCGCCGGTGCCGACGGTGCTTCGCCCTCGAAGCCTGCCCCGAGCAGCATGTCGGGGGTCAGGAGCTCCTCGCCGCCCGGCAGCACGTCCTGGGGCGCCTCGGGCGTCTCGGCGCCGTCCTCCGTGGAGAAGGCCGCCACCACCTCGCCCACGTCGGTCGGGCGCACGTACTGGGCGACCTCGTAGGTGTTCTCGCCCACCAGGACGCGCACCGACGTCTGGACCCAGCTGCCGTCCAGGGAGGAACCCCCCTCCGGCACCGGCCCCAGCCGCACCTCCACCTCGCGCCGCAGGACTTCGGCGAGCATCTTGAGGCACGCCTCGGCGACCTGGTCCGCTCCCTCGTCCTGCAGCACCGCGTAGATCGCCTCGTCGAACTCGAGCACGCCCTCCTGGGAGATCTGGCCGCTCAGCCTGTAGACGCGCGTCGGCGCCTTTGGCGCCTCCCCCTCGCGCACCCGGCTGACGACCGCCTGGGCATCCCAGCCCAGGCGGTCCGCCAGCACCGGGACCGCCCCGCCCCAGGCGAGGTTCTGTACGATGCCATAGGTGGAGAGGTCCTGATCATTCAGCAAGCTTCTGGTCCCCCTCGCTCTCCTCGACGCGGCTCTCGATCACGAGGCAGAGCCGCCGGCTCCTGACAAAAGGCCTGGCCAAAAACTTGGAACGTCCCTCGACCAGCACCTGGAAGGGATCCATGGCGCTCTGGTCGAGCAACACGACATCGCCGGCGGAAAGTCCGATGAAGTCGGCCACCGTCAGGTTCGTCGTACCCACGACCGCCGTCAGGTCCAGCTCGATGCCGAGCGCCGCCGCCCGCAAGAGCCTTGCCCCCTCGAGGTCGGCGGGGCGGTCCTCGTTCTGCTCCGTAAGGAGCGCGACGGAGGTGAGCTTCGGCAGGATCGGCTTGAGGGACTCGTACGGCACGACGAAGGTGAGGTCCCCTGAGTGGTGCGCGAATGAGATCTCGATATCGATCTGGACGATGGCCTCCTGCGGGCCGACCAGCCGCAGGAACTGCGGTGACGCCTCGAGCAGGCGGATGGTGGGGTGCAGGCGCTCGACGCCTGCCCAGCTCTCGCCCAGGGCCTCGAGGAAGACCGGCAGGCCGCGCTCCAGCACGTGCACGTCGATGTCGGTGAACGGCCGGTCCTCGACCGACACGTCGCCGGACCCGCCGAGCAGGCGGTCGATGAGGGCGTGGCCGAGCGACGGGCTGAGGCGCATCAGCTGTGCGCCGGTGAGCGGCTCGGCCGCCAGCGTGGCGACGATGCTGCGCGCGGGCTGGGAGCGCACCACGTCCTCGAACACCGTCTGCACCACGTCCCTGAGCTCGCAGGTGACGCGCGTGCGGAGGTATGCGGTGAGGTAGGTGCCGAGAAGGCCGGCGAAATGCTCGTGCATGCGCTCGAGGGAGCGCATCTGGTCGGCGGAGAGCCTGCGGGAGCGGCGGAAGTCGTAGACGTGCGGCGGTGCCTTGAGACCTGAGACCTCGCTCGCGCGCGCCTTCGCCATCCCGTCCCCCCTCCTCTCGCGCCGCGGGCCTTAAGACTGGACCGAAACGACCTGGCTGACGGGCAGCTGCGTGCCGTTGATCGTCAGCATCGGCTGGCCCTGGACCATGGTGAGCTCCGTCACGGTGCCGCTGACCTGCGTCCCGGAGGTCGTCTGGGCGGTCACCTGCTTGCCCAGGAGATCGAGTCCCTGGGTCGCCACCTCGTTCGACAGGATCGACTGCGTCAGGGTCTGGAGCTGCGAGATGTCGACGACCTCCGTGAAGGAGGCCATCTCCTGCAGGAACTGGTCGCTCGACACCGGGTTCGTCGGGTCCTGGTTCTGCATCTGCGCGACCAGCAGCTGCAGGAAGTCGTTCTGGTTCAGGCCGTTGATGCCGGTCTGGCTCGTCTGCCCGCTGCTGGTGCTGCTGCTCGATCCTCCGATTCCGTTGACGGACATCTAGCCGCTCCTCCTCCCAGCCGAGCTCCTGCCGCTCGCCACGACGATCCTGGGCCGCTCCGCCGGCGCCACCTCGACCGCGCTCGCCTTGAAGCCGAGGGCCCCGAGGCGCTGGCGCAGGTCCTCCTGCCCTCCCTGCAGCACGGCGACGGCGGCCGGGCTCTCCGCTCGCAGCACCGCGACGATCCCGTCCTGCGCGGCGCGCAGGGTGATCTGCACGTGGCCGAGCTGGGGCGGGTCGAGCTGCAGGCGGACCGACGCGGTGCCGGCGTCCATGCTCGCAGCGGCCCGTTGGGCGGCGGCAGCCACCTGTGCGGCGACGTGCGCCGCGTCGGCCTGCGTCGCACCGGCCGCTTCTCCCGCACCGGTCTCCACAACCACCGACGGCTGAGGTTGTCCCACTGCCACCGGTCGACCAGTTTCGCCGCCGCTCGCCATAACTCCCGCTGACGAACGGTCCCGATGCTGCAGGGACTGCGTCCCTCCCTCCATCGGGGCCGAGGCGGCCGCCGATGGGGTGGAATGGACCCGCGGCGCGCCGGCGGCCGCCGCAACCGGCGTCTCCTGGGCGGAACCCTTTTGCGACAGCCCCGCGGCCGGCGCAGCCGACGTCGCGAGGGAGCGGCCCTCCGCGTTCGCGACGCGTGCCGCCGTCTCGGCGGCAGCCGTGACAGCGCCCGTCTGGAGCGCTGCCGACGGGCGCTGGGCAGCGCCCTCGGCCACCGCCGTAACGGCACCCTTCTGAAGCACAGCCGGCAGGCGCTGGGCAGCACTCTCGGCCACCGCCGTGTCGGCACCCGCCTTGGGCGCAGCCGGCAGGCGCTGGGCGGCACTCTCGGCCACCGCCGTGACGGCACCCGCCTTGGGCGCAGCCGGCAGGCGCTGGGCAGCTCCCTCCAGCGCAGGCGCCGCAGCGGACAGGCTGCGGGATGCCGTCTGCGCCGCAGGGATGTGTGCGGCGACGGCCGTCGCCGGTAGGCTCTCGCGGGGTGCCGGGAGCTCGGCCGACACGGCTTGCGCGGACATGGACGCGGGTGCGGCGGCGGGCGATGCGTCCCGCACCGCCGCGAGACCCGCCTGCACGCTCGGCGCGGCTCCAACGGGCGCCTTGGCGCCTGCGGCGCCCACGGCTCGTGTGGACAGGCCCGGCGCAGGCGCCGCTGTGCCGCGCCCCGTGCGTCCGGTCGGGTCGGTCGTGTCCGCCGCTTCAGCCGCCTGGCCCGCCGCAGCCTTCACTGGGAGGGTGACGTCCGCGAAGGTGGTGCCGACGCCGAGCCAAGGGGTCTCGGTCCGGCTGGTGTGCCGGCTCTTCTCCTGGGTGGCTGAGGGAGATGAGGGAGATGCGGCGGTTCCTGCCACAGCGGTGCGCAGGGCGTCCTTGAAGAGCCCCTTGCCGGATGTGGCATGGGAGGGACCGGTCGCACCGGACGCCGCCGGAAGGGAGCCGATCGCGGCGATCACCATGGCTGCCCAGCCTCCTCCCGCCTGAGATCGTCGAGGGCCTTCTGCTCGCTCTGGAACCCGGCGGCCCGCTCCCGCCTTCGCTCGCCGTCGCCCAGATGGCGGATCTGCTCCTCGCGCACCATCGCGCGCCGCAGATCCGTGCGGCGAAGGGCGAGGGCGCGGTGCATGCGACGCGCCTGGAGGTCCTGCAACCGCTCCTGGTCGAGCCGCTCGAGCACCTCGAAGCGCCCCTGCAGGAACTCCTGCACGCTTTGCGGTCCGCCGGCCGCCTGCGCGAGCCGGCGCTCCGCCTCCCGGCGCCTCTCGCGCGCCGCCTGCGCGGCCGCTTCGGCCTCCCCGGCCTGGGCCTGCGCGCGACGCATGGCGAGCGCCGCCATGTCGCGCTCGTGCCGGCGCAGCTTGAGCAGGCGCTCCAGGCGCCCTTGCCGTGTCATCGGCAGAGCTCCTGGAGTACCTGGACCGCTGCGTCGAACGGCACGACCTCCTGCTCCCCCTGGCGCAGGAACTCCACGATGCGCGGCCGCATGGCGACAGCCTCGTCCACCTGCGGGCTCGCACCCGCCTGGTAGGCGCCGATGCGAATGAGGTCCTTCGCCTCCTCGTAGAGCGACCAGTGGCCCTTCAGCTTCTGCGATAGGTCCTGGTGCTCCGGCGTGACGATCTGCCGCATGACGCGGGAGATCGAGCGGCTGACATCCATGGCCGGGAAGACGCCCGCATCCGCCAGCTCGCGCGACAGCACGATGTGGCCGTCGAGCACGCTGCGTGCGGCATCGGCGATCGGCTCCTGCAGGTCGTCGCCCTCCACGAGCACGGTGTAAAAGCCTGTGATCGAGCCGAGCGGCGCCGTGCCGGCACGCTCGAGAAGCCGCGGCAGGATGGCGAACGCCGACGGCGGGTAGCCGCGGGTGGCCGGCGGTTCGCCGGCCGCGAGCCCCACCTCGCGCTGGGCCGTGGCGACGCGCGTCAGGGAGTCGAACAGGAGCAGCACCCGCCGGCCGCGGTCGCGGAAGTACTCCGCGATCGCCGTGGCGGTGAAGGCGGCCTGCACCCGGACGAGCGCCGGCTCGTCCGAGGTGGCGACGACCACGACGCTGCGGGCCATGCCCTCGGGGCCGAGATCGCGCGAGACGAACTCCTGCACCTCGCGGCCGCGTTCGCCGACAAGCGCGATCACCGCGACGTCGGCCGCCGAGCCCCTGGCCATCATGCCGAGCAGCACGCTCTTGCCGACGCCCGGTCCTGAGAAGATGCCGATGCGCTGTCCCGCGCCAAGCGTCGTCAAGGCGTCGATCGCCCTGACGCCCGTGGGCAGGACGTCCCGGATCAGCGGACGCTCGAGCGGGTTCGGCGCCGGCCTCTCGGTCGGGATGCGGAGGTCGGCTGCGATCGCGGGCTGCCCGTCGATCGGTGCCCCGAACGCGTCGACGGCGCGTCCGATCAGCCCTTCGCCGACGGGGATCGAGAGCGGCTGGTGCGCCGGGCGCACGAGCGCCCCCGGCGTGATGTCATGGCCGCGGCCGAGCGGCATCAGGATGACACGCCCCTCGCGGAAACCGACGACCTCCGCAGGCAGCGACTCGCCGCTCCCGGGCTGCTCGATGAAGCAGAGCTCGCCGAGCGCGGCCTGGGGACCCTGCGACTGGATGGAGAGGCCGACGGCCTCCACCACCTTGCCGTACTCCTGGCGCCCCGGTACATCGCGCATGGCGGCACGGTAGCGGTCGAGCTCAAATGCCACGGTGCGCCACCTCCTCGAAGGCCTGCGAGATCGCAACGAGCCCCTCGTGCCAGTTGCGCTCGACAACCCCTTGCGGGCCGGAGACCCTGAGGCCGCCCTGCGGCAGCGACGGGTCTTCCTGGAGCGTGACCTCGGCGCCCGAGCCGACGGCGCCGCGGAAGGCCGGCAGGGCCTTCAGTGCGCGTTCGAGGTCGACAGGGGACACCTCGATGGAGACGGGGCCCTTCTGCGGCGCTTCCTGGAGCACCTCGAGCACGGCCCGTTCCACGACCTCGGGGTTGAGCATGAGCTGCACGCCGAGAAGGTGTGCCGCCACCTCGCAGGCGAGCTGCCCGATCTCGGCCTCGGCGCGGCTCAGGACTTCCTTCGCCGACGCCTCCGACTGGGCGATGATGCGCTGCGCGTCCTGCTCGGCCGCCCGCAGCCCCTCGGCATACCCTGCCTTGCGGCCCGCCTCGAAGCCGTGGCGCTTCGCCTCGCGCTCGGCTTGGCGGCGCAGGTGGTCGGCATCGCGCTGGGCGATGCTCAAGGTTGCCCGCGCGACCTGTCGCGCGACCTGGATGATGTGGTCGGCCGTACTGGCGGAGTCGGCCCGCGCCGGACCCATGGCGGCAGGACTGCGCAGGGGGGCCCCGGGGCCCTTCTGCACCAGCTGCTGCGCCTTGATCACGCGCGGCCTGCGCTCAGGAAATGATCTCATCTGATCCTCCGCCGTGCGACATGATGATCTCGCCCTCTTCCTCCAGCCTGCGGGCGATCGCGACGATCCGCTGCTGGGCAGCTTCCACATCGCGCAGGCGCACCGCGCCGAGGAACTTGAGGTCCTCGCGCACGACCTCGGCCATGCGCTGGGACATGTTGCGGTAGAAGGTCTGGGAAATGGTGTCCGACGCGCCCTTCAGGGCAAGCACCAGGTCCTGCTGGTCCACCTCGCGGATGATGCGCTGGATGAAGCGGTCCTCCACCTGCGCGAAGTCCTCGAACAGGAACATGCGGCGCCTGATCTCGTCGGCGAGCTCCGGGTTCTTCTCCTCGAGGCTCTGCAGGATCGTCCGCTCGGTGGAGCGGTCCACCTGGTTCAGGACGGCCACCATCACGTCGACGCCGCCGGGCTGGGAGAGGTCGCCGCCGAACAGCGTGACCATCTTGCCCTCGAGCATCGCCTCGACCTCGGCGACGATCGTCGGGTTGGTGTGCTCCATCGTGGCGATCCGCCGCGCCACGTCGGCCTGCAGGTCCGGCGGCAGGTTCTTCAGCACCATCGCGGCGGCATCCGCCCGGATGTACGCTAGGACAAGCGCGATCGTCTGCGGGTGCTCACCCTGCAGGAAGGTCAGGAGCTGCATTGGGTCCGCGTTGCGCAGGGTGTCGAACGGCCTGGGTGCGAGAGATGATGTCAGCCGGTCCAGGATCTCCTTGGCGCGACCGGCCCCGAGCGCCCGCTCGAGGATCGCCCGCGCGTACGCGATGCCGCCTTCGTCGATGTAGCTGCCGGCCTCGCGCATGTCGCGGAACTCCTCGAGCACGGCCATCCGCTCCTCGGCGCGGGTTTCCTCCGCGCGGGCGAGCTCGACGGTGACCTGCTCGATCTCCTGGTCTCCGAGGTGCTTGTAGACCTGTGCGGCGACCTCAGGCCCGAGTCCGGCCATGAGAATGGCCGCCTTGCGTCTGCCGCTCAGTTCCATGGCCCCGGCCTCCCGATCGCCCCTGCCGTGGGGGGTAGTGCAGCTGCTAGCCGATGCTCGTCTGCATCAGGCTCTGGTACGCGGAGATCGCCCTGGTCGTCACGGCCCCTGCCGTCTCGACGAGGAGCTCCGCCTTGCTCGTGGCGAGCATCACCTGCTCCAGGGTGACGTTGCCGCCCATGGCGTAGGTGGCGGCGAGCTGGTTGGCCTGGGCCTGCGCCCCGGTCACCTGGGAGATGGCGCTCGAGAGGATCTGCGCGAAGTCCTGCCCCGCCGACTTGCCGGCGGCGGCGCCGCCGGTCACGCCGAGGTTCAGGGCCGCCTGGGTCACAGCACCGACGCTCACGTGATCACACTCCCGCGCCGCCGAGATCGTTGAGGATGGTTTTCACGGCCTGCTCGTCCGCGTCGACCTGGTTCATGACCCCTTGCTGGATCATGGCGACCTGGTTCATGAGGCCTAGCTGCTGCTCGAGATCGACCCCGTTGCCGCTCTGGTTCATCGCACCGGGGTCCGCCACCACCTGCGCCCCGACGTTGCCCGACTGCATCGCCTGCTGCAGCGTCGCCGCGAACTGCACGTCCTGCGCCTGGTAGCCTGGGGTCGCGATGTTGGCGACGTTCTGCGCGATGACCTGCTCACGCATCGAGAGGCCCTGGAGCGCGCTCTCGAGGACGCCGGGGATGACCCCTGGGGCGCTCATTACTGGACCTGGATCAGTGACTGGAGCATGCTGTCGGCCGTGGTGATCACCTTGGCGTCCACCTGGTAGGAGCGCTCGGCGACGATCATGTTGGTGAGCTCCTGCGAGATGTCGACGTTGGACTGTTCGAGGGAACCGATGGCGAACGAGCCTGCGCCGTTGGTGCCGGCGCCCGTGAACGACACCGCGCCGCTGTTCGGGCCGGTGGTGTAGGCGTTGCCGGCGACCGGCACCATGCCGTTCTCGTTCGGCACGGTGGCGACGGCGATCTGGCCGAGCACCACCTGCGACGTGGCGCCGCTGCTGTTCTGGTAGGTCGCGGTGATGGTGCCGTCGGCGCCGATCGCGACGGACGACATGTTGTAGGTGCCGGTGCCGCCCGTGACGGTGATCGCCTGCGGGATGACGATCGGCTTCGGCGCGGTGGTCGAGGGGAAGGTGGGCGCCGTGTAGGCGCCGATCGTGTAGGTCGGGGGCGTCGTGCCGCTCGACGTGATCGTCGGCTGGTAGCCCTCGACGAGCGACCCGGTCGAGGCCTGGACGAGGTCGCCGTTGGCGTCGATCTCGAGACCGCCGTCGCGCGAGTAGACGGTGCCCTGCGTGCTTTGCAGGGTGAGGAAGCCGTTCCCCTGGATCGCGATGTCGAGCGGGTTCCCGGTCTGCTGAAGGCTGCCCTGTGCCATGTTCTCCGTGATCGTGCCGATGCCGACGCCCAGCCCGACCGCCTGCGGGTTCGTGCCGCCAAGCGTGGGCCCGCTCGCGCCGATCACCGGCGCCGAGCCGCTCGAGAGCAGCTGCGACAGGAGCGTGGTGAAGTCTACCGCGCTCGATTTGAAGCCGATCGTGTTCACATTGGCGATGTTGTTGCCGATGACGTTCATCGCGGTCTGCTCGCCATCGAGCCCCGCCACTGCGCTTGAGAGCGCCTGCATCATCGCTGCCATGCCCCCTTTGGTCTCGGAACGCTTGAAACGCCGGACTCCTAGCCTGGTTGCCCGTCCATGGCCGCCTGGTAGGACGAGAGCACCCCCCTCACGTAGGCTTCGGTCTCCGGATAGGGCGGGATGCCGCCGTACTCCTGCACGGCGCCCGGCCCCGCATTGTAGGCCGCCAAAGCCAAGGAGAGGTTGCCTTGGAACTGCTGCAGCATCTCCTTGAGGTAGGTCGCGCCGCCGATGGCGTTCTGGGTCGGATCGAAGGGATCTTGCACCCCGAGTGCCTGGACGGTGCCCGGCATCAGCTGCATCAGCCCCTCCGCGCCGACAGGGGAAACCGCAGTGGGGTTGCCGCCGCTCTCCTCCTGTGCCACCGCCGTCAGGAGGCGCGGGTCGAGGCCCGTCGCCTGCGCCGCCGCGGCGATCGCCTGCTGAAAGGTGCCGCCGCCCGCTGCCGCCGGCGCCGCGCTCTGGGCAGTGGCGGGCGCACCGGCGCCGGGGCTCTGGGCGAGCCCCTGCGCGACGGTCTGGACCGGCCCCTGCGGAAAGAGCGGCGCGTACGACATCCTAGCCTGCCTCCTGGAGGAAGCGGTCGATGGTGGCGGTGTCCTGCGTGACGAACTGCTGCCCCGCCTGGAAGTGGCGCAGCACCTGGATCATCGCGGCCAGCACCTCAGGCGCCTGGACGTTCGAGCTCTCGAGCGCCCCGGGCGTGAGCTGGGCCCCTGCGAGCAGCGGCGCCGCGCCGCCGGCCTGGTAGAGCCCGCCCCCCGTGTCGGTGAGGCTGGCGAGGGCCGGATCGAAGATCCCGATCTTGCCCGCCGTCCCAAAGCTCGAGCTGAGGGTGCCGTCCGGTGCGATCTGGGCGTTCTCGCCCGCCTTCATCGGCTGGCCCGCCGTGCTGAGGACAAGGTAGCCCTGCGGCGTCACGAGGTCGCCCGAGGCGTCCAGGGAGAAGTCGCCGGCGCGGGTGTAGCGCACCCCCTGCGGCGTCTGCACGGCGAAGAAGCCGCTGCCCTGGATCGCGACGTCGAGGGGATTGCCCGTCTGCTGCAGGGCTCCTTCGGTCCAGTCGGTCGTCGCCGCCACGATGGCGGCTCCGCCGCTCTGCGACCCGACGGCGCCGGGACTTGGGCCCGTGCGCGAGATCAGCAAGGTCTCGAACGAGCCGATGACGGGCGTCTCGGACTTGTAGCCCGGCGTGTTCAGCTGCGCGAGGTCGTTGGCGAGGATCTGCTGCCAGCCCTCATCGGCCACCATGCCCGCGGATGCCGCGTCGATGCCTCTCAGCACGCCTTCACCTCCCTGACGGATTCGCCTGCGTCGGCTGGCTCGAGGGTCCGGCCCTGGCCGGCGCCCCGGGGATCTGGTCGTAGTTCTCCATGATCTGCTCGACGGTGTACGGCGTGGACCGCAGGATCACGAGGTCGACGCGCCGGTTCATCTGGCGGCCCTGGGAGGTGGTGTTCGTCGCGATCGGCCGGTACTGGCTGTAGGCCTCGGCCGAGAAGCGGGCGGGGTCCAGACCCTGGCCGATCAGGTACTCGATCACGCGCGTCGCGCGGATGGCCGAGAGATCCCAGTTCGAGTGGTAGAGGTAGGTGTCGATGGGGATGTCGTCGGTGTAGCCCTCGACGATGATGTTGTTCGGTGCGGTCGCCAGGATGGCGCCCATATGATCGAGCAAGGGGTAGGAACTCGTGCGGATGGTGGCCTCTCCCAGGTTGAACAGGACGCCGTTCAGGAAGGACACCCGGATGCCCACCGACGCCACCGTCACCGAGACGTCCGCCTGCATGCCGCTCTGCTGCGCCGCCTGCTGGAGCTCCTGCGCGAGGGCTTGCAGCATCTTCTGCTCCGCGGCCTGCGACACCGTGGGTGTCTTGCCGATCACCGGCGGCGGTATGGGGATCGTCCCACCCACCTGAGTCACGACCTGCTGGCCTGTCAGCACCTGCTTCAAGGCCTTCATCAATACCTCGTATTGGGCCTTGTTCACCTGCGAGACGGCGTAGAGCACGATGAAGAAGACCATGAGGAGCGTGATCATGTCGGAATAGGTCAGAAGCCAGCGCAGCATCCCCGCGCCTTCGCCGCCGCCGCCGGCCTCGCTCTTGCGCCGCCGGCTCACCGGCCGACCGCCTGCTGCAGTTCAGGCTGCTCCTCCCCTTCCTGCGCAGCGGAGCCCTTCTTGCCCTTGCCGGCCTTGCCCGGCATGCGGTAGACGGCGAGCTGCTCCGCGATGAGCCGCGGGTTCTGGCCAGCCGCGATGGCGATGCATCCTTCGATGATCATCTCGCGCGCCTGGACCTCGTGCTTCATGTTGGCCTTGAGGCGGTTTGCGAGCGGCAGCCAGAAGAGGTTCGCGGTGGCGATGCCCCAGAGGGTGGCGGTGAAGGCCGTCGCGATCGAGGGGGCGAGCTTCTGCACGTCGGAGAGGTTCGAGAGCACCGAGATGAGGCCGACGACGGTGCCGATGATGCCGAGGGTGGGGGCGAAGCCGCCGGCCGTCTCGAAGAAGGTCGCTCCGGAGAGCTCGCGATCCTCGTAGATCGTGACCTCCTGCTCCATCATCAGCCGGATGCGGTCCTCGTCGGCGCCGTCGACGATCAGCTGTACGCCGCGCTGCAGGAACTCCGGCACCGGCCTCTTGCCGAGCTCGTCCTCGAGCCGCAGGAGGCCCTCGCGCCTGGCCACTTCGGCGAGGGCGGCGATGTCGTCGATCGTCTGGTCGACAGGGGTCCCCTTCGGCCGCAGCACCTTGCCGAGGAACGAAGGCACCCGCCTGAGGTCCACCATCGGCGTGCTCATCGTGGTGGCGCCGAGCGTGCCGCCGAGCACCAGGATCATCGCGGAGATGTTGATGAGGCCGACGATCGTGCCGCCGTCGAGGATGTCGGCGAGCACCACGGCCACAACCGCTACGACAAATGCGATAGGTGTAATGAGATCCGTACGCTCGCCCCCCTTCGGCGGAGTCTGGGACTAGCCCATCGAGGCGGCCCAGTTCATCATCTGGCTCGCTTGGCCGAGTACCTTCGTGTCGAGCTGGAAGCTCCGCTCCAGCGTGATGAGCCCCGTGAGGCTCGCCGCCACGTCGGAGCCCGACGTGGCCAGGGCGCCCGGCACCAGGCTGGTGCCGCCCGGCAGGCCGCCGAGGGTGGCGGGCCCGGAGTCGGGGCCGGACGAGAACGCGTTCTGCCCGATCGGCACGAGCCCGCCCGGATTCGGGAACGTGGCGATCCCGATCTGCCCGACGTTCTTCGCGCCGGCCAGCACGGCACCGCTGGAGGTGATGCGCACGTCGGCGGACGAGGCGCTTCCCACCGTGATGGGCTGGCCCTGCGACGAGAGCACGAGCGCGCCGGAATCGGTCACGAGGTTGCCCTTCGCATCGACGCCGAAGCTGCCGTCCCGCGTGTAGGCGGAACCGGCTGCCGTCTTGAGCGCGAAGTATCCGGGTCCCTGCAGCGCGACGTCGGTGCCGACGCCGGTCTCCTGCAGCGATTGCCCGCCGTCCGAGACGTCGCTGGCCACCAGCTGCACGCCGCCGCCGAGGCTGACCGCGGGAGCGGCCCCGGATACCTGTGGCACGGTGGTCGCTACGGACTCGGTGGTTGCCGGCAGGCCGGCAAAGAGGGGGGTTGCCTGCGCGAAGGCTGTCGTGTTTGCGTTGGCCAAATCGTTTGCGTAGATCGAGACCCCTTGCTCCGTCGCGCTGAGCGCGCTTGCGGCGATCGAGAGACCCAGGTCCACAGTCTCACCTCCATCGCCGGATGGCGGATTTGCCGAAACTTCGAGGCGTTTCGCGCGCTTTCCTTCCATGATCCGACAACTTCCGACCAGCTGTTGGTATGGCAGAAGCCGGATAGCCAGAGTGTGCCGGCTCCGCCCTGAGCGATTACCGCGCGGCTGCCTGGGTCGCCAGGGCGTACTCCGCCTGGAGCTCCTCCGGCGCGAAGGCAAGGTCGAGGTCGAGAACGCTGGCGAGGCGGTCGCCGAGCTGCAGGATGGCGGATACGGAGCGCACGGGACCCTCGACGACGGTCTCCGGCGGTGGCTCCATCTTGCCGAGCGGCACGTTGAGGACCTCCGTGACGAGGTCGACGATGAAGCCGACCTGACTGCCCCTGAGCTCCACGACCACCACCTGGGTTGCGGTATCCCCGGCGTTCCCGAGCGCGAAACGGCGCAGGAGATCCACGACGGGGATGACGCGGCCGCGCAGGTTCATGATGCCGATGACGTAGCCCGGCGCCTTGGGAAGCGGTGTCTCGCGCCCGCGCAGGACGATCTCCTGCACCCGCATCGCCTCGACGGCATAGATCTCGCCCTGGAGCTCGAACAGAACCAGCTGAACCTGGGCGTCTTCCGGCATGGGCATTCCCCCTTTCATCTCTGCTATCGGTCGATGGCGCTAAATCCGGAAGTGCGCCACAATCTCGCGCTGGGAACGGGCCGTCTGCGCGAGACGCTGCGCCGTGGCCGTGATCTCCTCGGCGGAGGCCCCCATCTCCTCGCTGCTCGAGGACACCTCCTCGACCGCGGCGGCCGTCTCGGCCGAGATGGTCGCGACGCCCTGCACCCGCTCCTGCACCGCCGCCGCCTGATCGGTCATCTGCTGCGTCGCGGCGAGGCTCTCCTCGGCGACCGCTGCGATGGCGTCCATCGCCTGCACCGCTTCGCCGGTGCTGGCCGTCACCTGTTCCGCCGCGGCCGAGATGTCCTGCGCATAGCCGTTGGTCTCGCGCATGGCCTCGAGGATGGCCTCCAGGGCCGATCCGGCCTGTCCCGCCATCTGGGTGCCCTCGCGGACGCGCTGCGAGGAGACGCCGATGGTGTCCACCGCAGCGCGGACGTGCCCCTGGATCGTCTCGATGATCTCGGAGATCTGGTCGCTCGCCTGTCCGGAGCTCTCCGCCAGCTTGCGCACCTCGTCCGCGACCACCGCGAAGCCGCGCCCGTGCTCGCCGGCCCTGGCCGCCTCGATCGCCGCGTTGAGGGCGAGGAGGTTCGTCTGGTCGGCGATCGACGAGATGACCTCGACGATGGCGCCGATCTGCTGCGACGATAGGCCGAGCGCTTCCACGGAAGCGACGACCTGCTCGGATGCCGTCTCGATCTGGGCGATGCCGGCGACCGTCTGGCGCACCGACTCCCCGCCCGACTCCGCGGCCTGCAGGGCACGCGCCGCAGCCTGGGAGACTTCCTGGGCGCTGCGGGCCACCTGCTCGATCGCCTTCGCCGTCTGCCGCACCACCTCGGTGCTGCGGGCGATGTCCTCCGCCTGGCTCTGCGCGCCCTGCATCACCTGCTGGGCGGCCAGCTGGAGCTGCTCCATGTAATTGGCGGCCTCTTCGGCGCCGCCCGACTGCTGGCCCGCGCCCTTGGCGAGCTCCTGCATCGCGGACGCGATCTGACCGGTGGCCCCTGCCACCTGCGAGGAGCTGGAGGCCATCTGCTCGCCTGCGGTCGCGACCTCCTGCGCCGCCTCGTGGATGCGGCCGATCATGTGCCTGAGGTCCGCCACCATGCGGTTGAACGCCTTCGCGACGTCGCCGATCTCGTCGCCGGAACTCTCATCCATCCGTGCGATGGTGAGGTCTCCGTCCGCGACCCGCTTCGCCCCGTCGGCGATCTGCACGATCGGACGCGCGATCATGCCGGCCATGCGCCGGATCAGGAGCAGCCCGATCGCCATCGCGACGAGCGCCAGCACCACTTCGAGCACGAGCGCCGTGGTGGCGGCCGCCTGCTCCTGCTTGGTCGTCTTGACCTCGAGCTGCTGCTGCTGCTGCAGGAACGTGACGACGTCGGCCCGCATCTGGTTGCGCGCCGGCGTGGACGAGGACATCAGCGTGAGCGTCTCGGACTTCAGGCCGGCCGCGGCGTACATCTGCGCGCGGCCCAGGGTGTAGAGTTCCTGCTGCACGTCTGCGTCGAGCGTCTGGTAGGCGCTCTTCTGCTGCGGCGTCACGCTGAGGCGCTTGATGTTGTTGATCTCCAGGTTCGCGTCTCCGATGAAGCTGTCATAGCTGCCGGCATTGCCCGTCAGGAGGGACCCGCGCACCTCCGCCAGGGCACCCCACATGTCATAGTCGAGCTTTTCTGCGGCGATCTGCGTCGGCACGATGCTCTGCAGGATCCTTGCGTAGTTCTGGGAGATGGCTGCGGTCGAGACGATCGAGTAGATGAGGGCCGCAAGGAAGATCACTGCGACGATGGCGGACGCGGTCATGAGCTTCATGAGGACTTTGAGGTTGCGCAATGGTCAAATCTCCTCCGACATGCCGAACCTTGGCGAAACGTGCCGGGAAGACCAGTGACGCTCTTCGACGAGTGCTGGTGCGGTCCTGCATCGCGCGAAAGCCGACCTCATACGATCATGCTGCACCGCGGCGCAGGATGCCGCCGTCGCACGGCTTCTCACGGCTTGGGCAATCCTACCACGCTTGGCCCGACGGCTGATAGGTCCGCTACCCACAGCCCGGTTACGCGACGGGGCCCGCCGTCGCATGCCGTCCGATCCTGTCGCACGGCCGCTCCACGCGGCTTCGCCGACCGCGGGGAACGCTCGCGGCCCGGCGCTTCCCGCCATGTAGGCCCGTACCCACAGGCGAGTTACGTACCGCCGGTCCCAAGCGATACAGCTATTTCCTGCCCGGACACCCGTTTGACCCCCGTCCTCCGCCCTGCGAGAATGGTCCAAAGTCGGCATCGTGCCATGGAGGGCATGCCTACGATCTCCCTGCCGCTCGCCTTCCTCGGCGGCGTCCTCTCCTTCGCGTCGCCGTGCGTGCTGCCGCTGCTGCCCAGCTACCTCGCGCTGCTCGCGGCGGGCGGCGGCCAACGCCCGTGGCTGCGCGTCCTGAACGCCGCGGGGTTCGTCGCCGGGTTCGGCGTCGTGTTCATCCTGCTCGGCCTGAGCGCCACCGTGATCGGCCACCTGCTCGCGCAGGAACGCACCCTGCTGCGCGACGCGGGCGGCGTGCTCGTCATCCTGTTCGGCCTGTTCATGCTCGGACTTCAGCCGGCACTGCTGCTGCGCGACCTCAGGGTGCACTACACGCCGCGGCAGATGGGCTTCGGCAGCGCGGTGCTGGTGGGAGCGGCCTTCGGTTTCGGCTGGACGGCCTGCGTCACGCCATGGCTCGGCAGCATCCTCATCCTGGCTGCGCAGACCGCGAGCTGGCAGCGCGGCGGCATCCTGCTCGTCGCGTACGCGCTCGGCCTCGGCGTGCCGTTCCTGCTGCTCGGCCTGCTGGCAGACCGCCTCGTGGACCGTCTCGCCGGCCTCAGGAGCCGGACGCGGCTTCTCGAGCAGATTGGCGGCGGGCTGCTGATCCTGCTCGGCATCCTCATGCTGACCGGCGTACTGCAGCGCCTCTCGGGCTTCGGCAGTTTCCTCTGAGCGCATCCTGTCGCAGGCCCTTCGCCTGGCACCGCCGACCGACGGCAAAGCCGGCCCCGTGCCGTGCCCTCTCATGGCGAGGCCCTGCCGACGGTCAGGGATGCCTGAGACCTCAGTCCTCTTCTCCCGCCTCGATCGAGCGGAGCACATGCCAAGGATAGAAGGTCAGGCGATCGGCGCGACGGACGACGACGCCCAGGCTGTCGTAGCCGTCGAGCAGTCCCTCGGCGGACGCGGACTCGACGCGGGCGAAGTGCAGACGGATCGGCTTGCCGACGCGTTCTTGCAGAAACCGCTGGGGTGCTGGCATAGGGCACCTCCTCGTTCGCAGGGGGCAGTTCTGCTGCAGGACCCGCGAGTCCTGCGTCGCAGGCGCAGGACTCGCCGCGTCCGGGAGGCATCCGCGTGAACACCTAGGCCACCCGCCGGCGGTCGGCCTCTCGCAGGTCCACGACCCAGCGCAAGGCGGCCACGGGGCGCCCGTAGGCCCAGACCGGCACCGCGACCTCAAGCAGGATCTCCCCGGTGTCGCGCCGGTAGACGGTCGTCGCAAACCGGCCGTCGTCCCCGCCTGCCGGTACGTGCTGCCAAAGAGCCGTATAGGAGGCCTGCTGCGGCATCCTGCGCGCCGCCTCGTCGAGGCCGATGCGCGCCGAGGCAAGGCTCGTCGCATCGTCGTAGACGCGCTTGATGCGGTTGCCCAGCGCATCCTTCGCGGGGTCGCCGGTCCAGGGCTGCCTGCAGGTGAAGTCCTGCGAGATCGAGAGTCCGTTGAGATCCACGAAGGCCACCGTCCCGGACTCCGGGTGCAGGCGGCGGACGTCGTCGAGGATCGGACTGAGCGCCTCGTCCACCTGCTGGTCCCATCCGGATGTCAGCTTGGGCGGCTGGAACGTCGCGCCGTCCGGCATGGCGAAGAGCCGCTGGAGGCTGCGCACGTCCTCTGCCGAGCGCAGCTCGCGGTAGCGCGTGCGCTGGTACTCCTCGACGGACACCTGCTCGAAGACCGGCTGGGCGCGGCGTGCGACCTCGCGCGCCTCGTGCGCCAAGGCGGTGATGATCGAGCCCTCCGTGTCGCCCCTGGCTGCGTCGGCCGCCTCCTGCGCCATCAGGCGGAGGATGGCGGACGTGCCGGCTAGGCGCTCGGCGTGCGTCGCGAGCGCCTCTGAGTGCCTGCTCGTGGTCTCGGCCGCCAGGCTGTCCGCCGACACGGTGCGGGACATCTCCTGCATCTGCGTGCGCACGCCCTCGACGCTGGCCGTGACCTCCTCGGCGATGGCCGCGTTCTCTTCCGAGACCGCCGCCACATTGCCAAGCTCCTGCGACGCCTTGTCGAGACGTGCCGCCACAGACGTGAAGCTCTGGCCCATCTCCCCCACCTGGTCGCGCGAGCCCTCCATCAGCCCGACCATGCGGGTGAGCGTCTCACCCGCACCGCTCGACAGCTCGGCCACCTCTCTCGTCGAGCCCGCGACCTTGTCCACCACCTGACCGACGCGCCCGATCGCCTGGTTGATCAGCTTGATGCGCTCGCCCGTCTCGGCCACCTGCACCTTGGACTGCTCGGCCAGCTTGCGCACCGCCTCCGCCACCACGGCGAAGCCCCGCCCGTGCTCGCCGGCCCGGGCGGCCTCGATCGAGGCGTTGAGCGAGAGGAGGTTCGTCTGTCCGGCGATCTCGAGGATGTTGTCGGAGATCACCTCGATGCCGGTCGCGGCCTCCCGCAGGCGCTGGAGCTCGTCCCTGACCTCCTGCATCGACCGCGACACGCCCTGCACCGCCGTCAGCACCTCGGCAAGCTCCTGCCGGTGTCGCTCGAGGTCCTGCACGCCGTCGGAGATGAACCGCGTCACCTCCCGCGAGCGCTCCTCCACCCTGCCGCCCTCGCTCGCGACCTCCTGCACCAGGGCGAGCGCGGCGGTGGTGGCGTTGGCCTGCTCCGTCGCGCCGCCCGATACCTGGCCGAAGGCCTGCGAGAGCATGGTGAGGTTCTCTTCCACGCGCCGCAGCAGCTCCGGGCGCTGCAGGGTGCTGTCCCTGAGGTCTGCGGCCGCGTGCCGGACCTCGCTGATCCGCGCGCCCATGTCCTGGGCGCTCTCATTGAGTACGGTCATGGCGCCCGCGATGGATGTCGCAAGCGAGATCGCGTCCTGTGTCGAACTCTCCCGACCTGGAAGGTCGAGACCGACGGCGGCAGATACCTGGGGCGAACGGCGCCGCAAGGAAAGCATAGTTGGGACCCCCTCTTCCCAACCTTTTAGAGCATGCCTTTACCAGCGTAAAGTCCGATGGACTACGTGCGGCTTGTCCATTCGGCCAGGGCTCATTCACCGGATAGGGCCAAACGGCCCCATCCTTTCCTCCGACAGCAGGATCGGCGAAACAGAGGAATTCCGCTGCCAGCCCGCGTCGCCATGTTGCCCAACAGGACCACGCCCGATCGATTCGCCAATAGGTCTGACCTATCTGTCGGCCTAGGCCTGCAGGATCGCCCCGAGCGCCTCGAGCCGCTCCACCACCTGCTGCGCCTGGCGGTCGAGCTCGTCCACGAGGCCGCGCGCGGCGGCCGTTCCGCCGCGGGTATAGGCCTCCGCGGCAGACCTCGCCAGCCGGTGCACCTCCGCGTGCGGGCCGGCGACCTCCCGGTAGGCCGCGAGGTTGCTGTAGCGGCCGGCGACCGATAGGTACCAGCGGCCCAACCGGCAGTTCTCCGCGGAGCCGACGTCAGCCGGGCTCAGCCTCAGCTGCCCCGCCATCATGGCGTGCACCCTGTGCCGCCACAGGAGGTGGTCGGTGACCGCCAGCGCGACGAGGTCCCGGTCGCTGCGCGGCGTCTCGTATGCGGCCAGCATGGCGCGCTCCGCCTCGAGCTCGACGCTCACACCGTGCACCTGGTCCGATGCGGACTGCAGCGACGCGATCATTCGGGTGACGCCTTCGTGCGCCGCCTGCATGCGCCCGGCGATCTCGCCGACGGCCGTCGCCTGCTGGTGCGCGACGGCCGCGATCTCGGCCACCTGGTCGCAGGTCTGCGAGGAGGCATCCGCGATGCGGTCGAAGGCGTCACGGGCCAGGGCGATCAGCGCCGAGGCGTCGCGCACGGCGCCGGCGGAGTCTTCCGCGGCCCTGGCCGTCTCCTCGATGCCTACCGCCTGATGCGTGATGGTATCGGCGATTTCCTTCGCCGCTGACTTGGTGCGGTCCGAGAGGCGCCGCACCTCCTCGGCCACGACGGCGAAGCCACGGCCGTGCTCCCCGGCACGCGCCGCCTCGATCGCGGCGTTCAGGGCGAGGAGGTTCGTCTGGCCCGCCACTTCGTTGATCAGCTGGACGATCTCCGTGATGCGCGCGAAGCCCTTGCGCAGGTTCTCGTTCGCCGCCGCCGTGCGGGCGCTGCCTTCGACGAGCGTCTGCATGCCGTCCGCGACCTGCCGCATCGCCCGCGTGCCATCCCCGCTCTGCGCCACCGCGTCCTCCGCGAACTTCGCCGCCTGGGCGCTCGAGGCGGCCATCTGCTCCGCGCTCGCGCTGAGTTCCTCGGTCGTGGAGGCCGTCTGTTCGATGGCCTCGGCGATCGCCTCACCCGACTTGGCGATCGCCTCGTGGTCCTGGTAGACCTCGGTGATCCGCCGCGTGAGTGCGTTTGCGGCCCGCTCCGAGGTGAACAGGAGCTCGCGGCACTTCGCCGCGGCGGGCACCGCGCGGCGCAGCTCCGCTGACTCCAGGGCGGCGCCGTCCTGAGGTGGCGAGAAGTCGCCAAGCGCCATCGCGTCGAGAAGCTCCTGAACGCTGCTGCTTCCTGTGCTCGTCATGCAGAGGCCTCCGTATGCCACATCCAGGCACTTTAGTTTATTAATTAACGTTGCATGAAGGGACATTTTGCCTATGACCGTTCGCCCTGAAATCTGTCGCGGCGCGTGGGCCAGGCGGCATGTCCTGTCGCATGGACGCTCGTTGCGGGCAAGGGAGTCGGCGTCTGCCGTCCCGATCTTCATCACGGGTGCGGCGAGGGCCCCCGGGCCGCCTCAGGCGCGGCGCGCCGGCAGGCGGAGGGAGTCATGCCGGCGCAGGCATGCCATGCATCAGCAAATAGGAGTGGCCTGCCCGAATGGGCAGACCACCGGCCTATTGGCATGCCTTGGCAGCGGGCTCCTAGCCCAGGCCGCTCGCACCGAGCCAGCGCTCCGCCTCGAGCGCGGCCTGGCAGCCCATGCCGGCCGCGGTGACGGCCTGGCGGTAGACGTGGTCGCGCACGTCGCCTGCGGCGAAGATGCCGGCCACATGCGTGACGACGCCTTCCTTCAGGTATCCCTGATCGTCGAGATCCAGGACGCCTTGCACGAACTGGGTGTTGGGGACGTGCCCGATCGCGATGAAGAGCCCGTCGACATCGAGCTGCTCCTCGGCACCCGTCGCGACGTCCTGGAGCCTGAGGCCCTTGAGCCCCTCCTCGGGCTCGCCGACGAAGCCCGCGATGGCGGTGTTCCAGTGGAACTTGATCTTCGGCTCGTCGAAGGCGCGCCTCTGCATGATCTTCGACGCGCGCAACGTGTCGCGCCGGTGGATGAGATGCACCTCCGTCGCGAAGCGCGTCAGGAACAGCGCCTCCTCGAGCGCCGAGTCCCCGCCGCCGATCACCGCCACCTTGAGGCCCCGGTAGAAGGCGCCGTCACAGGTGGCGCAGGTGGAGACGCCATGCCCGATGTACTCCCGTTCGCGGGGCAGCCCGGGCCAGCGCGCCGTCGCGCCGGTGGCGATGATTACCGTATGGGCCCTGATCGTCCGGCCGTCGTCCAGCACCACCTGCTGGGGGGATCCGGGCTCGATCCTCTCCACCCGGCCGCCCTCGTAGCGGGCGCCAAAGCGCTCGGCCTGCTGGCGCATGTTCTGCACGAGATCGAAACCGTTGATGCCCTCGACAAAGCCCGGGTAGTTCTCCACCTCGGACGTCAGGGACAGTTGTCCGCCAGGCTCGTCGCCCTCGAGCACCAGAGGCCGCAGGTTGGCGCGCGCGGTGTAGATGGCGGCGGTCAGGCCCGCGATGCCGGAGCCGATCACCAGGACCTTTTCCGCTTCCTCGGACACTGGAGTTCCCTCCTTGCTTCTGCGCATTCTAGCGTAGATCATCGCCGATACTATGCCAAGTATACCGCGAGCGTGAGGCGACGCGCCGTTCCCTGGGCAGAGGACTCGGCAGGTGCCCCCTAGTGTGCGCTGCAGCCCGCAGGCCAAGCCTGCCGGGCATGCACCGCGGTGATAGGTCGTTCGGCCCCGCCCAACTGGACATGGTGCGGTCGGAGCCGCGATAATGGGCCGAGACCACGACAAGAGATACGTAGATCCCGGCGAGGGGAGGGCCTGCGGCCCGGGGCCGCGGGCGCGAACGCATGTACCTGCCGCAGCTCCATCCTTATATCATCCAGTTCTCCAGCGGCTTCGGCATCCGCTGGTACGGCTTCTTCATGGCCGTCTCGATGCTGCTCGGCGCCACCTACATGGTGCGCGAGGGCCTGCGCCGAGGCTGGAGCGAGAACGCCATCAGCTCCGTCGCCATCTGGGCGATCATCGGCGGCGTCGTCGGCGCCAGGCTCGTGTTCGTCTTCGCCAACGACCCCTTGTGGATCGTGCACGACCCGCTGCAGGTCTTCCGCATCTGGCAAGGCGGCCTCGCCTGGGACGGCGGCCTGCTCGGCGGCCTGTTGGCCGGTTACCTGAGCTGCAGGAGAAACCGCGTGCCGTTCCAGGGCATCCTGGACCTGGCGGTCCCAGGTCTCTCGGTCGGCTACATCCTGGTTCGCATCGGCAACATCTTCAACCATGAGGTGCTCGGGCGCTTCACGGGCATGGGTTTCCGCTGGCCGGCCCAGCTCATCGGCTCCGCGATCGGCCTCGTACTGCTGCTGCGCTACTTCTACATCCGCCGCAAGTACGGCCAACTGCCGGACGGATACCAGTTCTGGACGTTCAACCTCTGGTACCAGCTGTTTCGCGGCCTGATCGAGGAGTCGGTACGCCAGAATCCGCTCTACGGTATCGTCTACATCAACCACTATCTCGGCATCGGCTTCATGACGATCGAGCAATGGTTCACGCCGGTGATCCTCCTGGTGGCCGGGTACATGTATCTGCGGGTCATGCGCCGCTGGCGTGCCAGCGGGGGCGGCGTCGAGGCACCGGGCGAGGCATCTTCCTGACCCGGGTCCGGGCACTTTGTCCAAGGATCCATAGGAGGAGCGTGATCGGGTTGTACGAGGAGATTCAGCGGGTCATCGAGGAGATGCGGCCGCTGCTGCAGGCGGACGGCGGTGACGTCGATTTTGTAGAGATCAGAGGCGGCGACGTCTTCGTGCGGCTCAAGGGCCATTGCATCGGCTGCCCGATGTCCGCCATGACGGTGAAGCAGAAGCTCGAGTTGGCTCTACGCAAAGAGGTGGCAGGCGTCGAGCGCGTGCGCGCAGTGTCTTGACGATAGCCGGTCAAGGTGAGGCGGACTGCACTGGGCAGGCCGCCTCATGTGTGTCTCCGTGGCTTCAGGACCTCGTGGGATCATCCGGCCAGGGCCGGAGGAGGCTGGTTGCGGCCATCCAAGACGGATGCCAGGCGGCATTTACGTGACGATGCGACGCATCAGCAGGCCGGCGACGACAGCTACGGCCACGCTCGGCTTGCCGCCCCGCCGCCGCAGCCAACCTCCGCGTCGCAGGCGGGAAACCGCTCTGTGCCAGCCTCTAAGGCATTACCTGAGGGACCAATCCCCGTCGCAGACCCGTCTTGTCAGCTGTCTGCCCGGCGCCCCCAGCCGAGACCGCGAAGTGCTGCCCGGGTGCCTGCGGGCCGAGCGATCCGCCCCTGCCAGGCGGCCGTGACTAACGCCACGCCGGACCCGAGCAGCAGGCCGCCCCGGAAGCCTGCCAGCCCTGCCACCATCAGTCCCAGAAAGGCCCCGATACCGGCGATCGCCGATGTGGCCCCCAGCACTTCGCCGACCGACTCCTGGCCTGCAAGCTGTACGCGAAGCGTCGAGAAGCCCACCTGGGCCGCCTGAAAGCCTGCGAAGGCCAGGAGGAAGCTCGCGCCGAGCATCAGGCGCCCGAGCGGCAGGGCCATGGCCGCCACCGCCAGGGCCAGAATCCAGAGACCCAGCACCAGGGACGTGCGGTGGCCGCGCAGGCGTGACGCCAGCATCGACACCGCCAAGGCGCCCACAGGCCCGATGCCGAAGAACAGCTCGACGACGCGCGCCTGCAGGTGGTCGAGGGCATGGGCGGCCAAGGCGATGAACGGCCCGTTCACGGTAAGTGCAAACGCGAGCGTCACGCCGCAGGTCACCAGGAGGAGCTCGCGCCGGTCGGGTCCGCCTGCGGCCGCGTCGGCAAGGCGCTGGAGCGTGACGCGCGGCCCGGCCGCGGCGGGCAGGCTGCGCGGCTCACGCAGAACGAAGAGGCGCATGAGGCCGACGGACATGTAGGCGAGTCCCGTGGCCCCGAGGTACATGGGTGGGGACAGGTGCGGCAGGAGCAGCAGGCCACCTGCGATCGGTCCCAGCACCAGGGACGCTGCGCTCCAGAACTGATAGTAGGAAAAGGCCTGCAGGCGTCGCCCCGTGGGTACGGAATCCGATACGACCGTGATGAACGCGGTGCTCTGCAGCCCGAACAGCGTGTTCCCGAGGGCGTAGCAGAACGCAAGGCCCAGCCACTCTCCCGATACGGCCGCCATGCCCAGCCACGTGAACCCGAGGGTGATGCCCGTCCAGCCGATGACCCGCCGGATGCCGATGCGATCGGCCAGCCTGCCGCCGAAATACTGGGCAAAGGCCGTGCCGATGTTGACCAGTGCGAAGGTGACGGCGATGGCAGTGGCAGGTGCGTCGCGTTGGCCGAGCAGGAGAGGCAATACGGGCGACCAGGCCAGATACCACGTGCTGGCAAACGCGGCTGTGACGCTGATGACAGGGATGTTGCGGGCAAGCGCGGCCCGCGGGTCACGCGCGGACGGCGCAGATTCTCCTGCGGGGGACGGCTGGCGGCGAGGACGCTTGTCCTCCGGCGGGGCAGCAGCATGGCCTGTCACGCAACACGCTCCCGTCACGTGGCATCTGGCTGGCAGACGTCGTTCCATAGGCCCTTGGACAGGGCTCCGCTTTCGTTTTCGTCGAGAGCATGGCTTCTCCTGTCGAACGGTGGAACGGTCGAAGCACGCGGACGGCTTTGGCCCGCACTGGTGTGCCGAGCCGAATCACACCTGGGTACACGTTCGGTGATGGCCGTGTGGGGTCAGACACGAGGGGGCAGGGCGAGCTGAAACCACCCAGGCGGTCAACCTTCGTCCCCCACTGCAGTACGCGTGATTACGCAGGAACATTGGGGCGGGACGCGCTCTGCGGACCAGTAGCGTCGGCGCACCCGTGCGCCCTCTTAGCACGCTGCGAGAAGCGTGCAAGGCAGCCTCTACGTTCCGTGCGGGGCCGAGCGTTGCTACCGGGTCGAGAGTGGCCCCATGCAAACAGCCCGGGCGCCAAGGCCCGGGCTGTTGCCAGCATCATGCGTGGTCTGTCAGCACACCGGCGCAGCGCGTCGGGTGGCCGATCGACAGTTCGTCAGGGCGTGACGCGGCCGGCACCGTAGTACAGCCCCGTCCACTTCGCTGTGTCGAGGTTGTCGATCTCCACACCCACCTGCGGGTTGTCGGCCGCGACGACGGCGTGCTGGATGCCGTTGTAGCTGCCGATGTAGATGCCCACATGCGACGGGCCCGGCTTGTACGTCTGGAAGAACACCAGGTCTCCAGGCTGCAGCTCCGCCTTCGTGATCCGCGTCGTCGCCTGGTACTGCTGGCCGGAGAGACGCGGCAGCTGCACTCCCATCTGGTCATAGACCCACTGCACCAGGCCCGAGCAGTCGAACCCGGCGGGCGAGGTGCCGCCCCACACGTAGGGCCTGCCCACCTCAGACAGGGCGAGCTTCACGGCAGAGGCTCCCAAGGACGACGTGTTCGACGACGATACGTTCGAGGACGTTGCGCTCGATGTCGCAGAAGACGAGCTGCCGCCGGACACAGCTCCGGTGGCTGCCGTCGACCCAGACGGCGGCGTGACGCGGCCAGCCCCGTAATAGAGGCGCGTCCACTTGGCGCTGTCGAGGTTGTTGATCACCACGTCCACGCTCGCGTTGTCGGCGGCGATGAAGGCGTGCTGGATGCCGTCGTAGCTGCCGACGTAGACGCCCCCGAAGGACGGCCCCGCCTTGTAGGTCTGGAAGAAGACCAGGTCGCCTGGCTGGAGTTCGGCCTTCGTGATCCGCGTCGTCGCCTGGTACTGCTCGCCCGAGAGACGTGGCAGCTGTACCCCGAGGTGGTCAAAGGTCCACTGCACCAGGCCCGAGCAGTCGAAACCGGAGGGCGAGGCGCCGCCCCACAAGAAGGGCATGCCCACCTCTCCTTCGGCGAGTGTCGCCGCGGAGGCCCCGAAAGACGATGCGCTCGAGGACACGGAGGTCCCGCCGTTACCAGGGGTTGACCCGGTCGATGTTCCGGTCGTGGTCGGCGGGGACTGGTTGGATGTGGCCCCGCCGCTACCCGACGAGGTCTGCGTCGGAGCGGTTGAGCCACCCGAGGTCGCGGAGGCCTGTCCGTTCTCGTAACCTGCGCAGGCTGCGGTTCCGGCAGCGGAGGGGTTCGTGACCTTTCCCAGGACCGTGACCTTCACGCTCTGGATGCCGAAACCATTCACCTGCGACTCCGAAGCGTTGATGTAGATGTCCACGTGCCTGCCCTTGATCGCGCCGCCCTCGTCGTCCGCTTCGCCGATGAACCCGCCGGAAGGCAGATAAGGCGACTGGTAGCCCGTAATCAGCAGACAGGACTTGAGCGGTATCACACTGGGGTCGACGGCGATGTCCCCCTTGGTGAGCGGCCGCCCATAGTAGTCCACGGCCCCATACGGGTAGTTGTCTTGGGCCGTCGGTGCGTAGGCGGTGGCCTCAAAGGTCATCGCCTGACCTGTGTTGGTGGCCGCGACCGCAGGCGCCGCCAACGCGAAACTAGCGCTCATCGCCAGACCTCCGACAATGGGCGCCCAGGAAGACCTCGATCTCATCAGACACTTTCCCCCTCGATAATGCCTCCGAGGTTAGCTGACGGGTTCGGGCTCGAGGCAAGCCCTATCGGATAAACCGAATTCACCCCACTGATGGGTCCCCCGGTCGTGGCATTGCCACGATTCAGCATGGTTGGAGTCTAAGTGTGGGGGTGTTGCATGTCAGATGCCGCAATTGTTCATGACCACCTGTAGTGGTGCGCTATCCGGCTCTTGCTCTGGACTTGTCCAGTTCTAATAGTTTTGTAAGCCAACTCCACAGATTGGATTTGATGGTTCACGTCTTCTACTTCCACACGTCCGATTGGCTCCGCTGCTCCTTTGTCCTTAAATAAGAAGGTACATTTGGGCCTTCACGCTGACTGGTTGGCCCCACCGTCGATCGCATAACCGAACCGTGGGACCTCAGCTCGCGTACCACAGGAAGCCGATCAAGCGTCCGCGTTGAGCCCATGGAGCTTGTGGCGTCGGATTGCGGTAGCTGCACGCCCCCGCGCCTGGCGAGTGGGACTTCCGCAAGGAACTGCGAGCGATCACCCTAACCGAGGGCCTCTGGTTGCCGCAAGATTGGCTTGGTGGACGTGGCAAAAATGCCCGGGGCGACGCCCCCGGGCAAAATCGGGTCAACCGCGACTTTAGCGGTTTGATACCGGCGCTCGCCAGTACACATCGAGGTCCTCTGGTCTTCGGCGTGGCCGTCATACGCTTCTTAGATTGCGGGAGAGTGGGCTGAGCTCGGGTCCGCCCGCCAGACCATGAGCACATGGTCGCGGGCTGCTCCCTGCCATGTCTCATAGCCAGGCAGCAGACGCAGGACACGCAGCCCGGCTCTCTCATCCCACGTTCACCACGCCCGCACACGGGGGCGGGGATTTTCGGTGCTGGAATATTAAGTAAGAGCAAGGAGAACGACCGTACGCTGTAGAAGCAGCGGGGTATGGACGATCTTTGGCAGCAGTTGCTCGGCAGGATCACCCGCATCCTGCAGCTCTTGCGCGTCCCTGTCGCCGCCCTCGTCACAGCTCCCACTGCGTGGCTAAATCACGGGTGACCTTACGCTGGGGTGGTGAACGCGGGAAGTTACACCTGGCCGGAGGATCCAGCTGCACCCATGTCTAACCTTAGGTGCAACTTCTTCCTACTGGAGGTCTCACCATGCTCTCCCTGGCACTGGCCGCGCTCCTCCACTTTCGCGACGTTTCCGTCTCAAGCTGGTCATTTCCGGATGTCACGATCCTCGCCTCCGCGGGCGTGCTGCATGGAGAGTCGTCGGGCCTGTTCGCACCGACGCTGCCGGTGAGCCGCCAGCAGGCGGCAGCCACCCTTGCCCGCACGCTCGCGCTCCCGGGAGCCGAGCTCCCGCCATTCCGCGACAGCCGAGCGGTCAGCGCCGCGCTGCGCAGCGACGTGGCCCGTGCCGTCGCCGCGGGCATCCTCCAAGGCACGGCAGGCGGATACCTGGAGCCCGCAAGACCGCTCGACCGCGCCGCCGCCGCGGCCCTGATCGCGCGCGCCTTCAAGATCGCACCGGCATCAGCCGGGCCGACGTTCGCCGACGATGCGGCGATCCCGGCCTACGCGCAGGGCGACGTCGCCGCGCTGGCGCAGGATGACATCGTCCAGGGCAACCTCCAGAGCGACTTCCTGCCGCTGCGCGATGTGACGCGCGCCGAGTGGGCCGCGATGCTCCTTAGGGCCATCGCTTTCCGCCACGGCGCGGCTGGCGCACCCGCCATCGTCGCGGGACCACTTGAGACCCTCTATCCACCCGACAGCCCTGCCCTGGCCGCGGCGAGCCCGCTCGGCGGGACCGCGGGCGCAATCGGCCTCGCCGCGCGCACCCTGGACCTCGCGCCCGCGTCGCTCGTCTACCGCGGCACGGGGGAAGCCAGTCTCTACGCCCTGCGCCAAGGCGATCTCGTGGCCGCCTACGTCGGCAGGGACGGCCTCTCGCCGCTCGCCCTGGACCTGGCGCCGGCTGCGGCGGAGCCCATGGATGGCACCGTGGCGGACCTCACCTCGCAGACGCTCTACCTCGACACCGGTGCCGCCGTGCCTGTGGCGGCGGGCGCGGCTATCACCTACCTCGGCAGGACCCTCGCGGTGACCCAGTGGCCGTCCTACCTCCTCTGGTCCCGGGCGGACGTCGAAGAGGACCCGCTCACCGTCCGCGTGGGCACCCCCTACGCCTTCGACCTCTCGGGCACGATCGTCGCCGTCAGCCAGGCGGGGTTCTCCTTGCGCCTCGGCGCCCCGAGCGCTCTTGCACCGCTCGTGCCTTCGCTTCAGGCGGGCTCCCTCGTCACGGTGACGACCGGCCAGGGCACCATCGTCGCGGGGCTGGGCGCGAACGCCCCGGCAGGACCCGCCGTCGGCGTCTCGGCGCAGGTGCAGGGGACGGTCCAGCCGGACGGCAGCGTAGCCACTGATCACGTGGCCTTGAGCCAGTAGACGCCAGCGAAAGGCGGCCGGCCGCGGGGGTGATCCCGCAGCCGGCCGCCGCTTCCTTCCTCGGTTCGGGCTAGTACGTCGTGGTCAGGCGGTAGCTGCCGCCGCCGAGGCTCTGGCTCCGGACGTGGAAGGCCTGCACCAGGTCCTGCACCGGGATCATCGGCGCGCCGGAGATCTCCTGCGCCGGCGCGAGCTTTAGCGTGTGCCCGTCGAGGCTGCCCTGGCTGCTGCCGAGCTGGAAGGTGAGGGTGTCCTTGCCCAGCACGACCTCGAATGTCCTGGCGTTCTGGGTGTAGTTGACGAGCGCGCCTGTCGCCTGCTCTACCGCGGTCTCGGAGAGATAGAGCTGGCCGTCGCGCATGGCGGGTGCGTGGCCGAGCGCGTCCTGCTGACCGTCGGCCGTGAGCCAGAGCGAGCCCACGCGCACCGTCGCCTGCATGCTGGGCGTCCCGCCGAGGGACGCCTGGGCCGCCACGAGCGGAGCCTGCGTGCCGGTGACGATGTAGCTCGGCGTGATGCCCTTGTGCTCGATGTTGCTGCCGTTCGGCGTCATCCACTGGGCGATCGTGATCTTGAGGTAGCCCCCTTGCTGCATGGGCATCACCTGCTGTGCGATGCCCTTCCCGAACGTCTGCGTGCCCATCAGGCGGCCCTCGTGGTTCTGCACGATCGCGGCCGAGAGGATCTCCGCCGCGCTCGCGGTGCCGCCGTTGACCAGCACGACGAGCGGCACGCCGAGCGACTTGCCGCTCTGCGAGGAGTACACCTGCGCCGGGTAGTTCTTGCCCACAAGCGTCGCGACCTTGCCCTGCGGGATGATGTCCTGCGCGATGCCGACCGCCTGGTCGACATAGCCGCCGGGGTTGTTGCGCATGTCGAGGATGTAGGCCTTCGGGTGATGCGGCCTCAGCTGCGCGAGAGCGGTCTCGAAGGCGCTCGCCGCGTTCTGGGAGAACTGCGAGAGCGTGATCAGCCCGATGCCGTTCGGCAGCATCTGCGCCGTCGCGGTCGGGATCGTGATCAGCGCACGGGTCAGGGTCACGGTGTACTGGCCGCTCCCCCGCGCGAAGACGATGGTGACCTTCGTGCCGGGGTTGCCGCGGACGGTGCTCGCCACCTGGTCCGCTGACCAGCCGGCGGTGGACTTGCCGTCGACCTTAAGGAAGATGTCTCCCGTCTGGACCCTTGCCTTGGCGGCCGGGGAGCCCGCGAAGACCGTCATCACCTCGACGCCCTTCGCCACCTGGTCCAGTTCGGCGCCGATCCCGGCATACTGCCCGTTCACCTGCTGCGTGAACTGCTGGTATTCCGACGGCGTGTAGTAGACGGTGTACGGGTCGTTGAGCGCGCCGGTCATGCCGCTGATGGCGCCCTCTACCAGCTTTGAGCTGTCCACCGGGGTGTAGTAGTTCTGGGTGATCGTCTGGTAGATCTCCTGCAGAAGGGGGAAGGACTCGGTGAACGCCGGCTGCGTCGTGGCCCGCACCACGGGAGCGATGGCAACGCCGGCCACCAGCCCGACGAGCAGGAGGCCGACACCGAAGAACACGTTTTTGCGCAGCATGGGCACCTCCTGATGACGTTAGGCTATCATGTTTCGCGCACGGCGCGAACTCCCGCCCGCCGCAGGGCGGGCGCACCCGACGCGCAAACACAAGCCGGGCCGCGACGGGAGCCTCCCCGCGCGGCCCGGCGATGGCTCCCGCTAAAAGAGATAGCGCAAGGCCGTACGCGCGTCCTCCGACATGAATTCCGGCGTCCAGGGCGGCGACCACACGAGCTTGATGTCGACCTCCTCCGCCCCCAGCTGGCCGAGCTGCATCTGGATGCCGCGCTCGATCTGGGAGTAGAGCGGGCAGCCCATCGTCGTCAGCGTCATGTCGATGTGCACCTTGCGCCCGTCCTCGGTCACCTCGACGCCGTAGACCATGCCCAGGTTGACGATATCGATCCCGATCTCGGGGTCGATGATGCTCTTGAGCTCCTCGTAGACCTGCTCCTTGGTCAGCACGTTGATCCCCCGCTTCCGCTGCCAGTTTAACATGCCCAGCCCACTTGACAAGCGCACAGGACCCGGCGCCTAGCCGCTCGGTTGCGAGAAAAGGCCGCCGACGCAACGGCCGAAAGGAGTATGATGGACGTGTTTCGCCAAAGCCAAGCCGCCCGTAGAAGGGCGCCTTTCAGAGCATAAGGAGATTCCATGATTCAGACGACATACCGGGCCGGCAAGGATCGTCCGGTTCTGGGGGTACATCCGACCGCGTTCTGGGCACTCATCTGGGCACACCTGAACAACGACGCCCTGGCCAACTACCTGCCCGGCGTCCTGCCGCTGATCGCGTTGCAGCGACACGTTCCCCTCTTCCTCCTGACGGGCCTCGTGACCATCCTGATGTTTGGCCAGATGGTGCAGCCGCTCTCAGGTCTCCTGGCGGACCGCGTCGGCGGTCGCTGGCTGGTGCTGGGCGGGCCGCTGCTCTCGGTCGTTGGCGTGGCCCTCGTCTCGCTATCCCACGCCTACGTCGGCATGGCCTCGGGACTCTTCCTGGCCGGCATCGGCTCGACGCTCTTCCACCCCCAGGCGATGGCCGTGACGCGCAGTCTGGCGCGCAAGCGGCCCGGCCTGACGATGTCCCTGTTCATGGTCGGCGGCGAGTTCGGACGCGCAGTCGGGCCGCTCGTCGCAACGCTTCTGGTGGCCGCGTTCGGCCTCGGCCGCCTCTGGCTGGTCGGCGTGCTCGTCGTCGTGACGTGGCCCTGGCTCCTCCGGGTCGTGCCGGCGCTGCCCAGGCGCACGGCCAAGCAGGCGCCCGTGGAGTTCCGCCGCCACCTCACGCCTGCCATGGCGCTGGTCGCGTTCGCGGGGCTGAGAGCGGGCGCCATCTCCACCGTCACGACCCTCATGCCCATCCTCTGGCACCGCTCCGGCGGATCCCTCGTGCTCGGAGCCTCCCTCGTGACGACGATGATCGGCATCGGCATCATCGGCAACCTCGCCGGCGGACTCCTGCGCGACCGCCTGGGCAGCGGCGTCGTGCTCTGGGGCTCATCGGTCGCGGGGCTCGTGCTCCTCGCAATGCTGCCCTGGGCGCACGGCTTCGCCTTCTGGCCGATCCTTGGCCTCCTGGGCATCGCCCTCTTCAGCACGTCGCCCGTCACGAGCCTGATCGGCCAGGACATCTTCAAGGAGAACCCGGGTCTCGGCTCGGGCGTCGCGCTCGGCCTCGGCAACGGCGTCGGCGCACTGCTGCTGCTGCCGATCGGCTACGCCGCGTCGCGCGTCGGCCTCACCTTCGGCCTCTCCCTTGGAGCCCTGCTGCTCCTGCTCGCATTCCTCAGCATCAGGCCGCTTCTGCGGGCCACGGCGGGTCATCGCACCGCCTGAGGATCACGTGGTGTCGACAGTTGCCAGAATTGCTTGACAAAGCTGGACATCTGCCGTTTGTGCCGCCCCTGCCGGGGACCGGGATACAGATCCCGGGGTCTTCTCCAGGCACGTCAGGTCGGGAGACCGACCAGCAGGGAGTCGTGCCGCGCCTCTGAAGCATCAAGCCCTGTGCCACTCGCGCGACGCCAGCACCAGCCCCACCACCGGGCAGCCTTGCGGCTCCCCTCTTGGGCCTTGGACCGCCGTGGCATCCGCCGTTCTGGCGTTAGCCGCGCCAGCAGCCTAGACGACTGCCAGGGCCGAGGGCTGTCCACCGGACAGCCCTCCAAGTTCCGCGGTTGCGCCACCCTCGCGGGCACGTCTCAGTTCGGCCGCCCTACGCTCAGCCATAGTGGGATAGCGGAAGGTGCGATTCCACTTCAGCTTGAGGTTCAGCGCAGCGGCCACGTTGGCATCGCCCGACCAGCCACAGTTCCCGCAGTGCAGCCGGCTGGGATAGCCGACCCCGCCTGGCGAGAATCTCTCTGCCAGGCGGTGGCACACAGGGCAGGCTTGACTGTTGGCATGCTTGGGACGGCCGGATTGAGAAGCCTTCGATCCTCCCGATACTGCGGCAGGACGCGGGTTTCCGGCCAGCGTGGGATGGGGGAAGCCGACCTAGATCATGGGTAAAGCCCCGTTTGACTGTTTGGCCTCCCCGGCCCCGGCGTATCAGCCCACATGCGTGAAGGCGCGGAGAAATGGCTGCCGGGTTCAGCCTACGTCCAATTGGATCGAGGATAGGAGGACGATCGTGACGTACATCGGAGTGGATGCCCACTCCTCGTTCCTGGTTGCGACCACTCTGCAGGATGACAAGAAGTCCAGGGTGCGCGTGGATCTTGAGAACCTGGAGTTCTGGGCGGCAGGCCTGGATCCTGACGCCGAGGTGGTACTGGAGGCCTCCACCAACGCGTTCCACATCCACGACGTGCTGCTGCCGTACGTCAAGCGGGTCGCCGTGGCCCATCCGCTCTATCTGCGGTGGATTGCGGAGTCCAGGATGAAGACCGACAAGCTCGACAGCGAGAAGCTGGCGATGCTGCTCAAGGCGGACCTGATCCCGGAGGTCTGGGTGCCATCGCCGGCGCAGCGCGAGCTGCGGGCCGCGGTCCATCGGAGGGAGAAGTTGATCGCCGCCCGTACCAGGGAAGTGAACGGCATCTACGCCACCTACCGGCGTGCCGGCGTTCCCATGAAGAAAGGCGAGGTCCTGAAGCAGGCCAGCTCCAACGACTCTCGCCTTTCCCATCCGAGCCGGGTCGCCGTAGCGAGCGCCCTGCGCCACATCGCCTACCTCAACGAGGAGATCACCGCACTCGAAGGAGATCTCCTGCTGCAGGCAAAGGACGTGATCCCCGCCTGGCAGCTCGAGGCCCTGATGAGCATCCCGGGCATCGACGCCGTCTCGGCGATCACGATCATGGCCGAAATTGGGGACATCGAGCGTTTCCCGCAGGCGGCGAATCTCTACTCCTACGCCGGGATCACGCCCAGGATCCACGCCTCCGGCAACACGCTCAGGATGGGCTCGATCTCGAAGCAGGGGCGCACCCTCCTGCGGACGGTGCTGGTTCGCGTGTCCTGGAAGACGCTCGCGTTCTCCCCGCTGCTTGCAGCGAAGTACGGGCGCGTCGTCGCCAAGCGGGGCGACAACAAGACCGGGCACAAGATCGCGATCGTCGCGGTGGCACGTACCTTGCTCGGGCTGATCTGGGGCCTGCTGCACCTCAAGCAGCCGATCCCCGGCGGCGTCCGCGAGCCCAAGGTGCGTACATTGCCCGTGAAGCTCCGCCAAATGGAGCGGCGGGCCAGGGAGTACTCCTTCCTGGCGTCGGCAGCGGCAGAGGAGCCCCGAGCCACCGAAACCGGATAGGGTTCTCACGCCTCCTGACCGGCCCCTTCGCTAGTATAGGCAAGGCTCGCCTCGGGCAAGCCTCGGCTTCGCCTTGCCCCGGAGGCCTCTCAGGGGCTGGTCAGGAGGAAAGTGCCAGGCGTCAGCGCTTGACAGACAGCAGAAATGGTCCAGGCCGGGTTCCGCTCGACGACCAGGATCCCTTCGCGCAGCGCCAGATCGCGCACGTGACGCAAGATCTGGCCGCGCAGCCAGTAGGAGCGCTTCCTGTTCGTCCTTCGACTCCAGGAAAGGCCCCGCTCGGGACGGTACGGCCGTAGGTATTCGAATACGAGGACCTGCAGTCCGAGGGCGACCGCCCAGGCCACGAGTGAACTCGCAATCTGCCACGCAAGGGAGGCGTCGAGATTGCGGACGTAGGCCCAGAGTGTGAGGTTCGGGTGTTCGCCCTTGATCGGTCGCCCAGACGCCCGCTGCTTGCGTTTGATCTTCTGCAGCGCCTTCTCCCGCTCAGCGTTCTCCCTGGCGTGCCAGACGGTCTCGACGCCCTTGCAGCGCTCACCCTCCCAAGCGGCACCCACGGTGGAGTCGGCATTAAGGTCGATCGTGCCCACCTTGAGGTCGGGTTCCGCGAGACGACGGTCCTCCGCCTTGCCCTTGATCTCGACCCGCTTCTCGAAGGGGACGTGCAGGTAAAAGCCCTCCGGCTTCGCCACCAGCGTCGGCGACTGCGCGACCCAGACGCCGGGGGTGGCGCGCAGGGATACCCTCTCCTCGTCCGTGCGGCGATCTCTCCGCTCGACGGCCATTCTGGCGTTCTGCTCCGCCCGCGTCGCTGCGATGCGTGCCTGCTCCGCTTCCGACTGGGCGAAGAGATCGAGTGCGTACGGCGGCAGGGTCAGCGGCAGGTCGATCCATCGCCAGCGGCCACCCGAGAGGACCTTGAGGCGGCCCAGGCCCTTGCGCAACTCGGATTCCTCCAGCTCGTACATGCCGCCGTAGAGCGTGAGATGGGGGTGCGGATCAGGCAAGCTCGGCTCCCTACCGCGCCTCTGCGGATCGGCCTTCTCCCACAGCGCGTGGTTCGTGAGGTGACTCGCGACCGCACCCGAGGCCGCGTTGATCGCCGCCCGGCGTAGCGTGACGGGCATCTGCGGGCAGACCTTGCCGAAGTCGTGGAGCATCGTGGGATGGTCTCTTGTGGGCACGGTCACGCGCTCTGCCCAGGTGAGCAGGTCCTTCGATGTCCAGGGAACCTCGCGTTCCTTGCCGTCTGCCGAGGTGACGAGCTTCTTCTCCTTGTAGACCCCGGGATGACCAAGAAAGAGCTCGGTGTAGAACCGGGCGGCGCCGAGCCACGCCCGCCGCGTCTCCTCCATCGCCTGGCCCGCGTCCGCCGACGTCGCGACGTGCAGCCTTACTGTCCGGGTCGTGGTGACGATCGCAGGCTTGGGCACTGGGACTCGCCTCCCTTCGCTGATGCTTGGCCGCGCCACCCAGGACCTGTCCAGAGATCTCCGTCGACCTGCAGATCTCTGCCGCCGCAACATGCCGGGGTGACGGGGACGGCCAGGACATGCACCCGGTGCCCAAAGGTTCTGCCCCAACACCCGCACGGAGAAGATTCTGCAGCCACCACCTAAATCCTGCCAGTTTTCACGACGTACCGTCGGCTTTCAGATCGCATTTGAGCATTTCTTCGTGGTTGCCAGCCATCTTGGGATCCGTGTCACGTCTTGTCGAGGAATGTCAGGGACTCAGTACAGCTCCTGTGACGGCTCAGCTCGAGCTGCAGGAGATGCACGCGCCGGATGAGCGCGTGCTCCGTGACCTCGTCGCCGCCCGACGCGGCGGCGCGCAAGGCGAAGGCGTGGAGTTCCGCAAGGACGTGCGCGTCGATCGGCGCACCGGATGCGGTGAGCCGCACGAGGTGGGCATACGCGAGCTGCACCCGTGCCGGGTCTCCATCCGCGACCGCGGCCAGCACCTTGTCCAGCCACTCCGAGAGCGCCGCCACCGGCGACGCCATGACGCCACCCCCTCTGGCTCAAGCCATTTGGCGGCTCTTTGGCGCAGGATTCGGCCTCATGCCACGGAAACCCTGGACATGCGAAGGTTCTCCAGTCGGCGCGCGGTGTCGGCCATCGCCGCCGCGCCTTGCGCCGTGACGCGTCCAGCGCCGGCTCTTGCAGCGCGCCTGCCCTCCGCATGCCTTGGCCACCTGACGCCGCAGGGCTCTCGCGGCGCCACGGGTGGACCTGGCACAGCCGTGGAAGGATTCCCACCACTCCAGGGAGGTCTCGCATGCGACGCGCCTTACCGCTGCTGACGCTCCTGCTCCTGGCGTTCATGCCGGCCGGCATCGCCCAGGCATCCTTCAGCTACTACGACCCGAGTCTGAACGGCGTGACCCTGCTGGTGGCGACGCCCGTCTTCTCGCTGCAGGCACAGCCTGACCCAGGCTCCAGCGTCGCCTGCGAACTGCAGTTCGAAGGGCAGCAGATCACCATGCCGTACGACCAGCAGCAGCAAGGCTGCGTCTACCAGTGGCCGACGGCCCTTGCCCCGGGCAGCTACGCGGCGACCATCACCGTGACGTCCCCGGATGCGCAGCCGCTCGTCGAACACCTGCAATTCTCTGTAGCCTCCGGGGCCTCGGCGGCCTTGCCGCAGGAAAACCTCCAGAGCATCGAGGCGCAGCGCATCCTCGACTTCGTGCGCGGCCAGCTGTCCCTCTCTGGGACGGGCTTCGACGCTGGTCTGCAGGCCGCAACCCAGGCCCACGCGCAGTACTTCGTGCAGAATCAGGACCTCTACCCGGCGAGCGTCAGCATGCACACGGAGCCGGACCCTCAGGCTCCGGGCTACACCGGCAACCTGCCGCAGGACCGCGACAACGCCTTCTCGGCCGTCGCGGGAGGCAGCGAGGTAATGGTTACGGGCGACCCGAGCGGCCCGTACAGCCTGCAGGGGCTGTTCAACACGACGTTCCACCGCTTCGGCCTGCTCGACCCCACCCTGACCGCCATCGGCGCGGGCATGTTCCAGAGCCCCGCGAGCGACCTCACGGGCCAGTCGGCCTACGTGGTCGACATGGACACCGGCTTCGATCAGGCCACCTCCCTCTCCTGGGAGTTCCCCTGGAACGGCGAGACGGGCGTCCCGATCGCCTTCATGGGCGAGGACCCCGATCCGCTCGCAGGCATCGCGCCCGCCGCCCAGACGCAGTCCGCGCCGGAAGCGGGCTATCCCGTCAGCCTCAGCTTCGACCCGGGCCAGGTGCAGTCCGTCGCGGTTACCCAGGCGACCCTGAACCAGGGTGCGACGGAGGTCCCCACATACCTTGTCGACAACCAGACCTACCAGGACCAGAACGCGACCTACCCCGGCGAGACGATGGGAACGTCCGCGGCCCTCTTCCCGAAGCAGCCTCTGGCGTACCAGACGACCTACACCGCGAGCATGTCGGGCACGCTCACCTTGGTGAACGGCCGCACGCAGCCGTTCCAGGACAGCTGGTCGTTCACGACGGGGGCGGGGCCGCAGGTCTCCGCGGTCTATGAGGACGGCGGCACCCTGTTCGTCGAGGGCCAGAATCTGGGTCAGGCCTACGTCTCGACCTACTGGTTCGAGAGCGGCAACCCGACGCTGGGCGACCCGTCCTACCAGGGCGGTCACCTGATCACGGCGCCAGTGAGCGGCCCTCTGACCAAGGTGGAGGTCACGGACGGCTCGACGGGCCGGGTAATCGGCGACTTCCCCGTGTCCGCCGCACCGTTCAGCGATACGGGAACTTCCGGCACGAGCCAGTACTACGTCGATGCGGACCAGGCGGCGGGGCTGGTGCAGGGCTACCCGGACGGCACCTTCCGCCCGGACGCGGCGGTCACGGGGGCACAGGCGATCGCCATGCTCTATCGCGCCTTGGGCTCGCCCAGCACCGCGGGAGACCCCGTCGTCCCCGGCGTGCCCAGCTGGGCGCAGGCAGCGGTGGACTGGGCCGACAGCCAGGGCGTGATCGCCGCAAGCGACGGCTTCTCCGCGTATGCGCCGGCGACGCGCGCCCAGCTCGCCACCTGGCTCTGGCGCGCCTTCGGCCTGCCGCCCGTGAGCGGCACCTCCAGCTTCACCGACGCCGCCTCCATCCCGCAGACGCTGCAGGGCTATGTCGACGCGGCGGCCCAGGACGGCGTCGTCCTCGGCTATCCGGATGGCAGCTTCCGTCCGAACGCATCCGTGCAGCGCGGCGCCTTCGCGATCTGGGCATGGCGGCTGCATGCGGCGCTCATTCCGCCGCAGCAACTGTTCTAGGGCAAGAAGGCAGTCTTTGGTTCTGGAGGCGGTCAGCACGGCGGAGTTGCGACTCGTGGAGCATGCCCAGTGCGGCGCGCTCACGTCCTTCGCGCGGGAGCTCTCGCATCGCCTGCCGCACGCCCGCGTGCGCAGCGTCGCGAAGGGAGCCTTCGTCTACCGCACCGGCGACGCGACCGACCATTTCTACCTGGTGCTCGAGGGCAGGGTGCGCACCAGCATCCTGGGCGACGCCGGCCAGGAGTTCATCCTGCAGGACTACGGCCCGGGCCAGGCGTTCGGCGAGCTCTGCTTCTGCGAGGTGCGCGCACGCCAGGAGCAGGCGGTCGCGCTCGAGCCCACGCAGCTGGCGCGCATCGGGCTTGAGGAGCTCGAGGCGTTCTCCACGGCCGACGGCCTCTGGCAACTCCTCGAGATGTTCACGCACCGCCTCGCGGATCTCGAACGTCAGCTGCACGAACTCTCGACGTCGCCCGTGCGGGACCGTCTGGTCCGCTTCCTCCTGCGCCACGCGCAGGCGGCCGGGACGGAGGACGGCCTCAGCCCCCTGGACGGCAGCTTCACACACCAGGAGATCGCGGCGCGCGTCTTCACGACCCGCGAGCAGGTGAGCGCACACCTCGCGGCCCTCAGGCGGCAGGGCATGGTGCTCTACGGCCGCGGCGAGGCGATGCGGATCCGCGCGCCGCAGCTCCGTTCGCTCCTCAGCTGAAGGCCTGCGCGCGATGTCGGCAAGCTCGGGCAGAAGGCAGGTGCAGCGCCAGCAATGCGACTCGTGCCGTACGATCCGGTGCGCATGACCAAGGGCCCAGTGCAGGCTCTCTTGGCCGAGGCGGCGTTCCCGCCGACCGCGGATCGCGCCGCGGCCCTGCTTGCAGCGACGTACACCCGTCCGAGGGTGACGCTCTATCTCGCCTATGAGGCCCAGGAGCTCGTGGGCCTCATAGGCCTTCACCGCACGGCGAGGGACCGCGGCGAGGTCACGCACATCGCCGTGCAGCCCGGCAGGCGTCGCCAGGGCGTCGGGCGCTCCATGCTGCTGGAACTTCGGCATCACCTCGGCCTGCGGGAGCTCGTCGCCGAGACCGACGGCGAAGCTCTGGGATTTTACCGCCGCTGCGGCTTCCGGGTTCGTTCCCTGGGCGAGACGTACCCGGGCGTGGAGAGATTCCACTGCCGCCTCACAGGCCCGCCAGTTTGAGCTGGCGGCGCTTTTGCCCCTGAACGCCGCGGCCGTCGCCGCGGCGGCGAGCGCATTTGCTGAGTTCCGTGGCGCACCGTTACGGGCGAGCGGTGGCGCCACCTGGCCTCTATGCGTGACGGTTGACACAGGAAATCATAGGCCAACATTCCATAGCGACGTTGGCTACACGTTCGCTCTTGGTGATCGCGGAGGACCGGACCTCAGAGCGGTCAATCATGTTTGGCACCGGTTGTTTCCATGTCGGAGGGCCGTACACGAGGGCCCGAGTTGTCTTTGCATCTTTTCCGCTTTTGAGACAGGGAGGGAGCCGCGCCTCCTCCCCGGCTTGAAACGCCGGGGTCTCGGCGCTGCATTTCTGATGAACAGAAGAGTCTTCGTAACCGTACAGAACGGGGATTGATCGCCGTCCCCTCCGCTACGCGGCGGCGCTACGGTCTGGATGAGGCTGGAGTGCAGGTCGAAATCATCGAGAGGGATGGCGAGATCGTCTTGCGTCCTAACGTCGCGGTGCCAGCTGACCAGGCCTGGTTCTGGACCGAGCGATGGCAGCGCATGGAGCGCGAGGCGGACGAGGAGATCAAGGCTGGGCGGGTAAGCTCTTTCAGGGATGTTGACGAGTTCCTAGCCGATCTGGAGTCGTGAGGCACGAACAAACAGAGTCTTTCAAGGCTGACTGCCGCAGGCTCTCACAGGCTGAGCGGGAGCAGTTCCCGAAGGCCGTAAGAGTCTTTAATGAAGCCTGCGATCTTTACCTCCTCACCAAGGACCTGTCGGCCTGGCCGGATAGGCTCCGCGTCAAGCCTGTTGTCGGCGCAAGAGGTGTTTTCGAGATGACTTGGAGCTTTCGTGGGCCCGATGGCCGAGCCACCTGGGAATGGACTGATGTATCTGATTCCGAAGGCAACACCAGACCTGCTGTCCGGTGGCGAAGATTGGGTGATCATAAACTCTTTCGTGAGCCATAGCAGAGCGGCGCCGTGGCCCGCCAAGGTCACCCTGCGCTTCTCGCGCCAGTCCAACCGGGTGGTGCACCGGACGGGCCTGAAAAGCCCGTCCTGACGCACCTCTATTTGTTTGCCCTGCCCAGTCCAGAAGGAGATTCCTGTGCACAACCTGATGTAGGTGCACCAAGCGGCGATCATCTGGGCGCGAGGCCCCCCGCGGCGAACCGCTGCGGACGAGCGGTCGCGCCGTCTGGCGTTCATGCGTGCGGCCATCGACAGGTTGCGACAGGTCTTGCCAAGACTGCGGCGAATGAGACAAGCCAAGCGGAGGACGGGTGCAGTCGCTTTGCCCGAAGGCGGTCCTGGCAGCAATGGGGGGCGAGTTTCGTGCACCTATCGCACACTCTACGGAAGAGCCTCCTGACCCAAATCACCCTCGCGATCCTCCTTTTGGTGTTGGCCACGCTGGTCGAGGGCGTATTCAATGTCCTGCAGCTGCGCGACATCGACGGCGCCATCACCCAGACCGTCCAGAGCTCGGCTTCGCTCGTCGAGCGCGTCCACCAGATGCACAACGCCTTCCTGACCTTCGACGACCAGGCCAACATGTGGGTCGGCCTTCGTCCCTTCGGTCTCGAATCCGCCTACGCCAAGTCGACCCTGGCGCAGGTGCTGGACGCCGAAGGGCAGCTGAACCTCGATCTCGCCCAGCTGATGCGCGCGTCGCTGCCGGGTCCGGAGAAGACCCTGCTCCTCGATCTGTCGCGCAGGGTTCACGCCTATGAGGGCTTCTGGTCCGAAACGGAGCGGCTCGCGTACACGGACCCGCCGCAGGCGGCGCAGATCATGTACGTCGGCAACCACCAGGTAACGAGCGAGGCAAGGCGCGAGTTCGCCAGGCTCAACGCCTTGATCGCAGCCCAGTCGCAGAACGCGGTCAGGGCGGCACAGCGCTCCGCCGCGTCGGTGCTCACCGCCCTCGCGGCCGAGGGAATCCTCGTCCTCCTGTTCGGAGCCCTGGTGGTGCTGGCGGTGCGGCGTGCCCTGTCGCCCGTACCGCACCTGGCCCGCGCGCTCGAGGCGATGGCGGATGGCCAGTTCGACGCGCAGCTGCAGATCACGCCGCACAGCGAGGAGATCAGCCGTCTCGTGACGACGACCGCTGTGCTCGGACAGCGCCTGCGGCAGGCCAGTGCGGCGCAGGAGGCGCACCGGCGGGATCTCGAGCGCCTGGTGCAGTTCAACGCCCTGCTCGCCGACGTGAGCCGCATGGCTTCACATGCCCCCGACGACCAGGCCCTCTTGCGGGACGCCTGCGACCTCGCAGTGCGCCGGGCAGGCCTCGGCCTCGTCTGGGTGGGCGTACCGGACGCCTCGGGACGCGTGCAGCTGGCCGCCGCCGCCGGCCAAACCGCCTACCTGCAGGATCTCCCCCTGTCCGTGCAACCGGACAGTCCGGAGGGCCAGGGACCTGCGGGTGAGGCGTGGCGCAGTGGGGTCGCGCAGTATGTGGCGTCCATCGCCGACCATCCCCGCATGGGTCCTTGGCGCGAGCGCGCTGGCCGCTTCAACCTCACAGGCGTCGTCAACATACCGTTCACGCGCGGCGGCGCACCGTGGGGCATCTTGATCTTCTATCTCTCGGGTGGCCAGGAATTCGGCCCCGACGTTCGCCTGCTGCTTGAGGAGATGGCAAGGACGGTCAGCTGGGGCCTGGACCGCCTGGATGCCAGCGCCCGCGAGCAGGAGCTGGCGACGGTCCAGCATCTCCTCCTGGACCAGACCGACGCCGGCATCGCCCTGGGACGGGACCGCATGCTCATCGTCGCGAACCGGCATCTCGTGGAGATGCTCGGCTACGTCGGGGCCGAGGATCTCGTCGGGCAGTCGGCGCGCATCCTGTATGCCTCGGACGCCGAGTTCGACCGCGTCGGCGAGGTCTATGCGTCGCTCTACGCGAAGGGCGTCGGCAGTCTCTCGAACGTGCGCCTCGTCCGCCGCGACGGGCACGAACTCGTCGGCGACATCACGATGAGCCTCACCCGCAGCCAGGGGCTCGATACCGTCATCTGGACGGTGCACGACGTCACGGAGCGCTTTGAACTCGAGAAGGAGCTCGAAGAGCAGGCCTACCACGACGCATTGACGCATCTGCCCAACAAGCGGGCCCTCGACCTTGAGCTCGGCCGCGCCGTAGAGCGCGCGAGCCGTCACGGCAAGGCACTCGTGGTGGGCATCTTCGACCTGGACGACTTCAAGGCGGTCAACGGCACCCTTGGGCACGAGGCGGGCGACCTCGCCCTGCAGGAATTCGCGCTACGCCTCGGGGCACAGGTGCGCAGCTCCGAGTTCGTCGCGCGACTCGGCGGCGACGAGTTCGTGATCCTGCTCGAAGACTTCGATCTGCCGTTCGCGGAGGAGCCTTTGCGGGCCGCCCTGCGCCGCCTGCACACCATCGTGGACGAGCCCCTGGAACCGTACCCCGGCCACCGCTTCTCCCTCGAGATGAGTCTCGGGCTCGCCACCTTCCCGGACGACGGCAAGGATGGCGAGGATCTGCTGCGCCAGGCGGACCAGGCACTGTTCCACCTCAAGGCGCACAAGCACGACCGCGCGCAGTGGTGGCAGCTCGCCTCGCAGCGCCTGGACGCCGAGCCCGATCTCGAGACCCGCGTCGACGCGTACGACGATGAGGCAACGAAGCTTCTGGCCTGGGCCGCCGACATCTTCCGCGACGTCGCCCTGCAGTTCGTCGCGTCGTTCCACGAGCGCTCCGGCAGCGGCGGCGAGGCCGCAAGCGTCCTCTCGAGCCTCAACAGCGCCTCGATCGACCGGCACCGCCAGCAGCAAGGAGAGCACATGATCCACCTCTTCCAGCCGTCCACGACGCGCGAGCAGCTCCGTGCCCGCGCCTGGCAGCTGGGAGAGCGGCACAGCCTGGTCGGTGTCAACGCCGCCTTGCTGTCGCGGTCGATCGCGCTCTACCGCGAGCTGCTGGCAGAGCGCCTGAACCAGACCCTCATGTCCGCCCGGCAGAGGTACCGCATCCTGCTGCTGGCGGAGCGGCGCCTCCAGGACAACCTTGAAGGCGAGCTGCAGGCCATGCAGGGCGTCACCGCAGCCTATCTCGACCTGGTGGCGACGCCCTTGCCCGATAGCGGCACGCGCTGGGTGGACAGCCTCACGGCCGAGCTCGCGAACACAGGGAGGCTGCCTGGCCTCGCAGCGGCCGTCCTCCTGCGCCTCAATGCGGACGGCCTCCTCACCGTGGAACACAGCACCGGCGAGGCGTCGGACGCGGCAGAGAGGCTGCTGCAGGGTCTCGAGGCGCAGCAGCAGCTCATGCAGGACGTCGGCGAGCATCCCGGCGCCACGGTGGCGGCCTGGCGCGAAGGGCAGATCCTGTCGGTGCCAAGCTTCCAGGACGACCCGCGCTTTTCTTCGTGGCGGGGCGCAGCCACAGATCTCGGCGTGCGCAGCATGCTCGCGATCCCGGTGCTCGACGCGTCGGGGCATATGGTCGCGGGGCTCTGCCTCTTCGGCCGCCATCCGAACCAGTTCGAATCCCAGGTCATGCGCCAGTTCGCGCAGTCCGTGGCCCTGCGCTGGGAGGAGCTCTGGCAGCGTTCCGCCCTGCCGCCGGGCCAGGCGGCGGTCTCGCGCGCCGTGGCGCGGGCGTATCGCGAGCGCCTGTTCGCGGGCGGCCTGAGCATGTTCGTACAGCCCATCGTGGACCTTCGCGGCGGTCAGCTGGTGAAGGTGGAGGCCCTGGCCCGTCTCGTGCTGCCCGACGGCAGGACGGTGTCGCCCGGCGAGTTCCTGCCCTTGCTCGGGGATGCGGAACTGGCACGCCTGTTCCGCCGGGGCCTCGACCAGGCGCTCGGCTATCTCAGGGTCTGGCAGGCCGCCGGGATCCACATCGGCATCTCGGTGAACCTGCCTCCGTCCACCCTGCTCGTTCCGGAGTGCGATCGATGGGTGGCGGACGCGCTTGCGCAGCACCACATCCATCCGGGTCGCCTGACGCTCGAGCTGCTGGAGACGACGCTCATCGACGAGTCCCTGCGCGACGCCGCCATCGGTCGGCTCTCGGCCCTCGGCGTACAGCTGGCGATGGACGATCTCGGGGCCGGCTACAGCAGCCTGCGGCGCCTCTCCGCCCTGCCCTTCCACACGATCAAGATCGACCAGGGGCTCCTGAGGCGCCTGCGCGACGAACCCCAGCTGACCTTGGCCGTGATCGACACCCTGATCGAGATGGGGCGGCGCCTGGAGCGGGACGTGGTGGTCGAGGGCCTCGAGGAAGAGGGCGTCATTGAGGTCGCGGCGCTGCTCGGGGCCGCCTACGGCCAGGGATATGGCCTTGGGCGGCCGATGTCCGCGGCGGATCTCCCCAGGTGGCGCGACGGGTTCTCCCTGCCGATCGAGCCAGGGGTGGCCCACACCTACATCGGCGCCATGGCGCACCACTGGAAGTATGGCCACGCCCTGCCGCTCTGGGACTGCCCCATGACCCGTTTTCTCGCCGAGAAGGGTCTTGAGGCGTCGGACGCGGCGCGCTGGCACGCGCAGGCGCATGCGTCGGGGTCGGGCGCGACTTCGAGCGAAGCCTTGACCTCGTGGTTCCTCGCAAGGATGCGCGTCGAGCACGCTGGGGACCTCTGATCCGCAGACCCGCTGCGGCGACGCCCTCAGCCGCCCAGGCGGGCAGAGGCGCGGCTAATTTGCCGTGCCCAGGCGGGGGGCGGCCGGTATGGCACGGCGGCCTCTGGCCGCGTGGCCCTGGTGCCCGCACCCGAGCGGCGTCGCGCAGGGGATGGCAAGAGGCTGTGGAAGCATGCAGATGCCGCAAAGGACGGAGGGCGCACAATGCACGGGGTGCTGTTCATCGGTCACGCCAAACTCCCCATGGGCTCGGCCGCGCGCGACGTCTCCGAGATCCTGGCCCTTGCCTGCATCGTCGAGCCGAAGTACGGTGTCATCCTGGACGTCAGCGACACACTGCTGACAGACTCCGCCAAGCTGCTTCTCAGGGATGCCCTGATCGGCCAGAACCTGCTCGAAGGACTCGACAGCACCCTGGACGAGCTGCGGATGCGCTACCACGGTGCGGCACTGCCCGCGGTCGAGGCGTCGCTCAAGGATGTGCAGGGGCAGTGGCGGCGCTGGGTCGAGCAGTCGGAGCGGGGCCACGCGAATTGAGCTGGCGGCAAAGAGGATTCAGCTTGCCGCGATAGAATAGTCTGCATCGTGGCGATGCGGCTCATAGGGCTGCAGCCTGCAGTGGAGGGGATCCCGCGGGATACCCGTCCCGCTGCGCGGAGATCGACGCGACGCACTGAGACTCCTGCTTAGGGGCATGCCCGCCCCGTCTGCGCACGAGTCCGCCAGTGAAGCCCTGGGTGGCTTTGCCTGGCGGCCTTCGCGTCTCATGGGGTGGATCTGCAATGATGCGCAAAGTTCCTGTCGTCCTGATGCGCGGTGGCACGAGCAAGTGCGTCGTCCTGCGCCTGGAGGACGCGCCAGGGGCAGGCGACGAGCGGGACCGTTTCCTGCTGCGCCTGCTCGGCAGTCCCGATCCCCGCCAGATCGACGGTCTCGGCGGCGGGGCCTCGACCACGAGCAAGGTGGTGATGGTCGGTCCGTCGGGACGGCCCGACGCCGACGTCGAGTACACGTTCGCGCAGGTCTCCGTCCAGGAGGCGAAGGTCGACTACCGCGGCAATTGCGGCAATTGCGCCTCGGCGGTCGGCCCGTTCGCCGTGCAGGAGGGTCTGGTGCCTCTCAGACCACCCGTGACCGAAGTGCGCATATACAACACCAACACCCGCAAGCTGATCGTCGCCGAGGTCCCGACCTCCGCCGGCGGCGTCCGCGAGGAAGGCGACGTGGCGATCGCCGGCGTGCCCGGCACAGGCGCCGGCGAGACCCTCTGGTTCCTACATCCCGAGAACACGAGCGGGCACGGACTTCTGCCCACCGGACAGGCGCTCGACGTCGTCCCCACGTCTCTCGGCCCCGTCCGGGCGACCTTCGTCGACGCCGCGAACCCTGTCGTGTTCGCCGCCGCCGAGGACCTCGGCATGGCGGGTACGGAGGTGGTTCCCCTGGACCTCTGGCCTGCAGCTGTCCGCCTGGCCTGCGAGCAGGTGAGGGGATTCGCCGCTGTCCAGCTCGGCATCGCGCAGACGCCCGAGGCAGCCGTCGAGGTCTCGCGCAACATTCCGAAGGTCGGCATGGTGTGCAGGCCCGCCGCATATCTCGACATCTACGGCCAGGAGGTGCCGTCAGGCGACCAGGACGTCACCGCCCGGATCCTGTCCATGGCAACGCTGCATCCCGCATTCGCCTTGACGGGCGCGATGGCCCTGGCCGCGGCCGCCACCGTGCCGGGATCGATCGTGCACGCCGCGACAGGCGGCACGGCATCCACCTCCCTGCGCATCGGACACCCTTCAGGCGTCCTCTCGATCATGCGCAGGTTCGGACCTGACGGTTCCCTCGTCGCCCTCGGCATCCAGCGCACGGCGCGCCGGCTCATGGCCGGCGACGCGTTTGTGCCGTGGGATTCGTCCCGGATGGTGCAGGCCGGCCCGGAACGCAGTTCCCCGCGCGCCTAGCCACCAGGGAGACGATAGATGCCCTTAGGGGGAGGTGGGACCAGGCCGGGACTGTGGCCGAGACGCGGAACCGATCCCGATGGGGAAAGAAACGGAGGGATCTCTTGATGGCTTCATCCGAGACGTCGGTCAATGCGGCCGGACGACTGGACCGCCTGCCGATCTCGCGCGTGCACACCGCCGTCCTCGTAGCGCTGGCCTTCGCCTACTTCTTCGAACTCGGCGACCTCAACACGTTCGCCTACGCCGCCCCGGCCCTGATCAAGGCCTGGGGTCTGCAGGTGAGCACCGTCGGTCTCATTACCTCAGCCTCATTCCTGGGCATGTTCCTCGGCGCGACGATCGGCGGCTTCATCGCAGACCGCATCGGGCGCCGTGCCTCCCTGCTCGGCATGATCGCCTGGTTCTCCCTCTTCTCGCTGCTGAACGCTGTCGCCTGGGACCCCATATCGCTCGGCGTCTTCCGCTTCCTCACCGGCGTCGGCCTCTCGTCGATGCTGGTCGTGGCCAACACCTACATCAGCGAGTTCTTCCCGCCGACGTCGCGGGGCAGGTATCAGGGCTGGGTCATGGTGTTCGGCCTCCTGGGCATCCCCGCGACCGCCTGGTTCGCACGCCTCGTGATCCCGCTCGCGCCCTGGACCTGGCGCCTCGTGTTCGTCTGGGGCGCGCTCGGCATCCTCTTCCTCATCCTCGTGACGCGGCTCGTGGAGTCTCCCCGCTGGCTCGAGAAGCGTGGCCACCTCGACCGGGCGGAAGCCGCCCTGCGTCGCCTCGAGGACGAGGTGTCGCGCCAGAAGGGCCCTCTGCCGGCCCCCGAGCCGCAGCCGCGGGAGGCGGCGACGCCGCGCGTCCCGCTCGGCGAGCTCTTCAGCGGCACCTATCTGTCGCGGACGGTCGTGCTGCTGCTCCTCTGGATCTTCCAGACGCTCGGCTTCTACGGCTTCGTCTCCTGGGTCCCGACGCTTCTCGTCGCGCACGGCTTCTCGGTCGTGAGCTCGCTCACCTACAGCTCCATCATCGCGCTCGGCGCCCCGGTCGGCGCCCTCATCGCCTCGCAGATCTCCGAGCGCGGCGACCGCAAGTGGCTGCTCGTGATCGTGTCGGTGGCGACGGTGATCTTCGGCCTCGCCTACGGCATGACGTTCCAGCCGGACCTGATCGTCATCTCAGGCTTCCTCGTCACCCTGGCCATCCAGTGCTTCGCGCCCCTCGCGTACGCCTACACGCCTGAGCTCTACCCGACGGAGGCGCGCGCCCTCGGCATGGGCCTCACCTACGGCGTCGGCCGTCTCGCGAACATCGTCGGTCCGCTGATCGTCAGCGGCCTCTACGCCTCGGCCGGCTACACGAGCGTGTTCGTCTACGTCGCGGCCACCTGGCTCGTGGTCGCGCTGGTGGTCGGCATCTGGGGTCCCCGGACCCACTTCCGCCCGCTGCAGAAGCTGAGCCACTCCGAATTCAGCGCCTGAGACGCCGGGGGGCCGCCCCAAGCGGGCGGCCCCCGCCACGTCCGGCGGGGCCTCATGGCCGCCGCCGGCTCAGTTCCCTTGGGAGGGAGTCGTACGGTCGAGCATCGTGCTCCTGGGAGGCGCCTTTCACCATCCACCGGCGGGAGCCCCGCGGACCTTGCGCCGGACGGGATGCGGCTGCCTGAGCATCTCGCAACCGACGTCCTCGTCGTCGGAGGCGGCCATGCCGCCCTCTGCGCCGCGCTCTCCGCCTGCGAGCGGGGCGCCGGGGTCCTTCTGGCGGAGCGGGCGCCCCGCTTCTTTCGCGGCGGCAACAGCCGGCACACGCGGGACGTGCGGTTCGCGCACGGGCCGGGCTCTTCCTTCGCCACAGGGGTCTACAGCCGCGAGGAGTTTCTCGACGACCTGCGGCAGGTCACGGGGCAGGACATCCACGAGGAGCTTGCGCAGCTGGTCATCCGCCGCTCCGAGGATCTCCCGCTCTGGATGGCCAGCCACGGGGTCCTTTGGCAGAAGCCGCTCAGCGGCACGCTGCACCTAGGGCGGACCAACGCCTTCATGCTCGGTGGCGGCCGCGCCATGCTGAACGGCTACTACGAGGCGGCGCGGCGCTGCGGCGTGCGGGTGCTCTACGATGCGTACGTCCACGACGTCGAGCTGGCGGACGACGGACGGTTCCAGGCCGCGTCCATCCGGCGTTCGGATCAGGATGTCCGGGTGACGGCCAAGGCGGTCGTCCTGGCTTCGGGCGGCTTCGAGGCGAATCTCGGCTGGCTCGGCCGCTATTGGGGCGACGCCGCGGAGCACTTCATCGTGCGCGGCTCCCCCTACAACACGGGAGAGGTGCTCGCCGAGATGCTGGACGCCGGTGCCGTGCCGGTGGGCGACCCCCAGGGCTTCCACGCGGTGGCGGTGGATGGCCGGGCCCCGAGGTTCGACGGGGGGATCGTGACCCGGCTCGACAGCGTGCCGTTCGGCATCGTCGTCAACCAGGACGCCGAGCGCTTCTATGACGAGGGCGAAGATTTCTGGCCCAAGCGCTATGCGATCTGGGGAGGACTCATCGCCCGCCAGAGCGGGCAGGTGTCCTACTCGATCATCGACCGCAAGGCCATCGAGCACTTCCTGCCTTCGGTCTTCCCGCCCGTCGAGGCCGGGTCGATCCCTGCCCTCGCGGACGCCCTGGGACTGCCGGCGAGGGCGCTCGCGGCGACCGTGGAGCGGTTCAACGACGCCGTGCGTCCCGGCCGCTTCGACCCGAAGGCCCTGGACGGCTGTCATACGGAAGGGCTCGCGCCCCGCAAGAGCCACTGGGCGATCCCGATCGACACGCCACCCTTCTACGGCTACCCGCTGCGCCCGGGTGTCACCTTCACCTACATGGGCGTCACGGTGGACCGGTCGGCCCGCCTGCTGCGCAGGGACGGCGGCACGTCGGCGAACGTCTTCGCGGCGGGGGAGATCATGGCGGGCAACATCCTGCGCAGGGGCTACCTCGCAGGCTTCGGCCTGACGATCGGCGGAGTCTTCGGACGCATCGCGGGAGAGGAGGCGGCGGCCTGTGCCCTCGCCTGACCTTCAGAAGGAGGCCGAACGCCAGTTCACCGTCTGCAACGCCTGCCGCTACTGCGAGGGCTACTGCGCCGTCTTCCCCGCCATGGAGCGCAGGCGCGTCTTCCAGCCAGGGGACGTGGAGTACCTGGCGAACCTCTGCCACGACTGCCGCGACTGCTACTACGCATGCCAGTACGCACCGCCCCACGAGTTCGCTATCAACATTCCTGGCCTGCTGAGCGATGTGCGCAGCGAGACCTACCTGGGCAGTCCTGCCGCGGAGCACCCCCGCCTGCCGCAGGGCGGCGTCGGGCGCTTCCTCCTGGTCGCGTCCCTCGCCGCGCTGCTCGGTGTCGCCCTCACGGCCCTCGTCCGGGGACTTTCGCCGCTCCTTTTGCTCCACAGCGGTCCCGGGGCCTTCTACAGCATCCTGCCGGAGTGGCTTCTCGACCTCCTCTTCCTGGCGCTCGCCGGCGTCTGGCTTGCTGTCTGGATCAGGGCCGGCAAGAGGTTCTGGCGGGCCACCTCGCCCGGCGGCGAGCCCGGCGGGGCAACGCCCGGCGCTCTCTTTCGTGCCCTCGCCGACGCCTTCACGCTCCGCTACCTCGGCGGCGGCGGCCAAGGCTGCACCTACCCGGCCGAACACCCGTCGAGCCTGCGCCGCATCTTCCACCACCTGGTCTTCTACGGTTTTCTCCTGGACCTGGCGGCGACGATGCTCGCGGCCGTCTACGACCATCTGCTCGGCATTCCCGCCCCCTACCCCCTCTGGAGTCCGGTGGTGCTCCTGGGATCCGTCGGCGGCCTCGGCATCCTTGCAGGCGCCGCGGGGCTCCTGTGGCTGAAGGCCCGCTTGGGCGAGGCACTCGAAGCCCCTTCGCTCAGGCGGCTCGACGTAGCCTTCCTCATTGCGCTCCTGCTGGTGGCCGCCACAGGCTTCCTGCTCCTCGCCCTGCGCTCGACCGCCTTGATGGGCCCGCTCCTGATCGTCCACCTCGCCACGGTGGCCGCACTCTTCCTCACCGCGCCCTACGGCAAGTTCGTCCACCTCGTCTATCGCTACGCCTCTCTCGTGCGCTACACGCTGGAGGCGGGGCCGGGCGCCGCGGTGCAGGCGGAAGACGCCGGGACGGACGTCGCGGCCGAAAGCCGCGCCGGCCACGAACGCTTGATGCGCTGAGGGACGGCCGCACGACCCGGCTTTGTCAGCCCTGGTCGGCGGGCGACACTGGACAGTGGGCACGCTGCGGCGAAGGCGCTCCACAGCCGCCTTGGGAAGCCGCCGACGGGAAACGGGCGACGCGAAGCCGCCCTTGCAAGCCTCTGCAGCCTGTCGTTCCGCGCCTATCAGCACACCGCCTGAAGGCGGGATGGGCGCAGCGCCACGCACGCCGGGCCAGGAAGAGACCTGATGGACTTTGGAACCTTGTCCACGGCCTTCAGCCTCTCCGGGACCATGCGACGAGCGCCTCGCCCTGCAATTGTACGAAAACATACAGACATCGGGGCGCAGCGACGTCATACTGCAGGCAGCGGGAGGTGCTCCATGATGACCATCAACGAGGGAACCGCCGATCGCCTGCTCCGCGTCGTCGTCGCCGTTGTCCTGGGCATCCTGGCCCTGGGTGCCCACGGCGCGCTCGCCTGGGTGCTCTGGATCGTGGCCGCCGTCGCGCTCATCACCGGCGCAACCGGTTTTTGCGCGCTCTACACCCTCTTCGGCATCAGGACGTGCCCCGCGCGCAAGCGCTGAATCGCCAGGGGGAGTCGGCGGGCAGGGCAGAGCGCCCTGCCCGCCGTTTTGCACCTTGCCCGCATGCGTCGGGAAGACTCTTGACGAGCTGAGCA